>PAJO01000001.1 GCA_002706085.1 Alcanivoracaceae bacterium
GCTGTGAGCTGTGAGCTGTGAGCTGTGAGCTGTGAGCTGTGAGCTGTGAGCTGTGAGCTGTGAGCTGTGAGCTGTGAGCTGTGAGCGATTGGATAGGAAGATTCGAAATAGTTCCCATGGATGGTGACTTTTAATGCAGGAGCAGGGATGCGGTTGGAGAATTTGGATATTTGGAGGCGGTCCGTTGATTTGAGTGTCGAGATTTATCGACACTTTTCGGGGCATCATGATTTTGGATTCAGGGATCAGATAACCCGATCATCGCTGTCGTTGCCTTCCAATATCGCAGAAGGTTTTGGCCGGGCTTCAGAGAAGGAGAAAGTCCTTTTTCTGAACTATGCGAAGGGATCAGCAGGTGAGCTCAAGACCCAGCTGATCATTGGCCACAGAATTGGGTATATCCCCGAGGATATGAGCAGCAGGTGGGGCGAGGAAGTTGATCAGCTTTCAAGAATGCTCTTCGCCATCATGCGTAAGCTCAAGTGACTTTATTGCCCCAGGCCTAAAGCCTGGATGTTTTCTGACAGCTCATAGCTCATAGCTCGAAGCTGAGGTTTTATGCAGATATCAGTCTACGGCGACACCCTGTGTGCACAGGTGACAGCAACTGCGCTGGCCCAGACCGGCCACGATGTGTATTGGTATGTCACTGACATGGGGGCCTGGAATGCCCTTGAGCAGGGGGCAGCCATTTACAAGGAGCCAGGGCTGCGTTTTTTGCTGGAAGAGCAGCGTCGTTCGGGGCGCTTGCGCTACCGGCTGTATAGCGAGAGCAAGCGCCTGAACGACAGCCGTGTTGTTTTTCTGGCGGTGCAGCCTGGCAAGGTGTCGCTGCTGGAGTCGATTGTTGCTCACCATGCCGCTATGCCTGCGTTTGAGCTTGCCGTGACCCAGACAGTTTGTGCGGTGGGCACCTCTGAGCGCCTGCGGGATGGGCTGGTGGATAGTGGCAGCCGGGCGGAGCTGGCGGTGATGCCGGATATGACGCAGGCAGGCAGAGCCTACGATGCGTTTACCCGCCCGGATTGCATTCTGATTGGCCATGAGAATGAAGAGGCCAGAGTGCTGCTGTGCGAGATCATGCGCCCCTATGTGCGGACTCGCGATACTTTCCGTCACATGTCGTTGCGTGAGGCCGAGTTTGCGCGCCTGGCAAGCAGCGGGATTTTGGCTACCCGAATCAGCTTTATGAATGAGATGGCGCAGTTGGCTGAGCGGGTGGATGTGGATATCAGTGTAATTAGAGAAGCTTTGGCTGCGGACTCACGAATAGGTAGTGCCTATCTGTACCCCGGTTGCGGCTTTGGCGGCCCTGGTTTGTCGGGTGATGTGATGAGCCTGGTAGACACTTTGCAGGGATATGACGCTCATGCTGGCCTTTTGGAGCAGGTGCTGGCGATTAATGAGCGACAAAAGGAGGTACTGTTCCGCAAGTTTTGGCAGTACTATGGGGGTAATGTCGTCGGCAAGCGTGTCGTAATTTGGGGGGCTGCTTTCAAGCCCGGCACGCACCGTGTGGAGAATAGCCCGGCGCTGAAGGTGATCGAAGCACTGTGGGCACAGGGTGTGCAGGTGGCGGTACACGATCCCTTGGCGTTGCCGGAGTTGTCTCGTTGGGCAGACGGTAGAGGGGATCTGGAACTATACAAGGATCAGTATATGGCAGCTGCCGATGCTGATGCCTTGATGTTGTTCACAGAATGGAAGCAGTACTGGAGCCCGGAGTGGGCCAGGCTGCGTGGGGAGCTGAGAGAACCCTTGATTCTGGATGGTCGTAATATTTATGACCCCGTTTTCGTGCGTTCTCAGGGTTTCCAGTACAAAGGGGTAGGAAGGATCTGATTATGGTGCCGGAACAGGATGTGTTAACGGTGAGTTCCATATGGGCGCGACTTGAACAATATGCACAGCAGCACAGGCATGAGCACCTGGCTGATATGTTCGAGGCGGACAAGGAGCGTTTTCAACACTTCAGCCAGAGTGATTGTGGTTTGCTGGTGGATTACAGCAAGCAGCGGCTGAATACGGATATTCTTTCTTTGTTGGTGCAGCTGGCTGATGAGCGCCACTTGGGGCACTGGATTGAGTGCCTGTTCAGTGGCCAGCGTGTGAATTGCACTGAGCAGCGATCTGCGATGCATTGGCGGCTACGTGAGCCGTCGACGACGGGGGCCAGCCCGGAAGTGCATGATCAATTGGATGCCATGGGTGCCATGGTCGACCGCATTCTCACTGGCCAGTGGCGTGGTAGCCAGGGTGATGTGATCACCGATGTGGTGAATGTGGGTGTGGGGGGCTCTGAGTTGGGCCCGTTGATGGCCGCTGCCGCGCTGCATTCCAGTATGCCGGCTACCGGTAAGCGCCCGCGTTTGCATTTCGCTTCGTCAATGGACGGTAGCCAGATTTCCCAGATTCTGCATGATCTCGACCCCAGGACGACTCTGGTTCTGGTGTCTTCCAAGTCGTTTACCACCATTGATACGTTGCACAATGCCAATACGGCCCGGGCCTGGTTGGCGCGGGCGTTTGGCGGTGAAAGTGAAGCGATGATGCGCTGTCACTTTATTGGTATTTCGTCTAATGCGGCACGGATGACTGACTGGGGCATACAGCCGCAGAACCAGCTGATGTTCTGGGAATGGACCGGTGGCCGGTATTCGCTGTGGTCAGCCATTGGGATGCCCATTGCGTTGACGGTGGGTATGGATGGCTTCCGTGACATGCTGGCGGGTGCGCACGCCATGGATGAGCATTTCCGTTCCCGTCGCTGGGCGGAAAATATCCCTGTGCTGCTGGGCCTGGTGGATGTCTGGAATATCAATTTCCTTAATATTACGGCCCGTGCAGTGTTGCCTTACGATGGCCGCCTTAAGCATTTGCCAGCGTATCTTGAGCAGTTGGAGATGGAATCCAACGGCAAGTCGGTGAGCCGTGCGGGCAAGCCGCTGGAATACAATACTTGCCCGGTGATCTGGGGTGAGGTCGGCCCCAATGCGCAGCATGCTTTCTTCCAGCTGTTGCACCAGGGCACATTGCCGGTGGCGTGTGAGTTCCTGATGACCGCGCGCCGTTATACCGAACAGATGCACTCTGCGTCGGCGAAGGAGCTGGAAGGCCAGCACCGGTTGTCCAATGCCAACTGCCTTGCGCAGTCTCGTTTGCTGGCGCTGGGGGAGCGGGCACTGGATCCGAAGGTGGCATTGCCGCCGTACAAGCGTTATCGCGGGAATCAGCCCAGCACGACTCTGGTGCTGGACGAGCTGTCTCCGCGTACCCTGGGGGCATTGCTGGCCATGTATGAGCACAAGGTTTTCGTGCAGGCCGTGATCTGGGGTATTAATCCGTTCGACCAGTGGGGCGTGGAGATGGGCAAGCTGATTGCCACCGACATGCTTGATGTGTTGGCCGACCCGGATTCTGCATCTGGCCTGGATGCCTCGTCCATGGCCCTTGCCCGTCATATCGTGGGTTCTTCTCTATAGAATGGGGCCCTTCGGGGCCTCCTTCTCCCTCTCTCTCTTTCTCCCTTCTTTTTGTAGGATTCTTGCGCGCGTGGCGATCCATTTCTGAGGCGAATGGGCCTAGGTGTGGCTGCCTCGCTAAGGCTCGGATCGCTATGCGAGCATAGCTCCTACAGTGAGGGAGGGAGGGCTTTGTAGGAGCTTTGCTTGCAAGGCGATCCGAGCCTTGGCGAGGTCAAAGTCTTCTCTCCACGGGGAGCACCAAGATCACCGGGGTAAAACCGGGGGGATGTCTCTGTGCCGCGGCATGTATTGCGGTGGCGGTGGGTTTGTCCTGGGTGGGGTTTTGCGGCGGAACCTCCACTCCTGCAGGGGTTCGATTACCGGGTGGGGGAACCTGCCCTTTGAGAGATGCCTTCACTATTCCCTTTGGGATTCTTGCTCACGTGGGGATCCATTTGTGATGGGGATAGCCTGGGGTCGTGGTTGTCTCGTTGAGGCTCGTTATCGCTATGCGAGCATAGCTCCTACAGAGGGATAGCTTTGTAGGGGCTTTGCTCGCAAGGCGATTCATTCGTAGTGCGAAGGCTTGTTGTGGGTTGTCTTTGTTATCCGACAGGGATTGTGGTGTTTTGCTGACAGTTTCGCTTTGGTGCGGAGGATAACATGCCGGGTTTGCCAGTGGAGCAGGTATGGACAGGGATGACCAGCGGGAAGGGGGGGTCTTCCCGGCGATACGACACCATGGCGCGGTGAAGGGGGTGACCGGGTCGGCGCACGAATGGCAGCCGGGGCCCGGGGTGAGTGTGCTGATCGACTGTGGGCTCTTTCAGGGGCGTGATGCTGGGCCCGGGGGTGCCAGTGCGGACGATTTGCGCATGGATTTTGATATTTCCTGCGTGCGGGCGCTGGTGGTCACGCATGTTCATATTGATCACATCGGTCGGCTGCCCTGGCTGCTGGCGGCGGGGTTCAGCGGGCCGATCTATTGCAGCGAGCCGTCTGCCAGGTTGCTGCCGATTGTGCTGGAGGATGCGTTTCGTCTGGGGATCAGCTGGCAGCCCGACAGGGTGGAGGCCTTTTTGGAGACGGTGCGTCGCCGGTTGGTGCCGCTGACGTATGACACATGGCACCGGATAGCGTTAGGGGCGTTACCTGTTGAGCTGAGCCTGCGACGGGCGGGCCATATTCTGGGCTCGGCATATGTGACGTGTCGCTGTTGGCCTGATGGGCGCGAAGGAGCCCCGCACGATACGGTGTTTTCGGGTGATCTGGGGGCCAGGGACGCGCCGATTTTACCGGCCCCGGTTTCTCCCGAGAGCGCTGATGTGCTGGTGATCGAGAGCACCTATGGGGATCGCCAGCATCAGGGGCGTGAAAGCCGTACCCGTCGATTGGAAGCGGTGCTCGAGAAGGCTCTGTCGGACCAGGGTACGGTGTTGATTCCGGCGTTCAGTATTGGTCGCACCCAGGAGCTGCTCTACGAGCTGGAGGAGATTATTCACACCCGCCGCAGCGATCCGGTGAATGACACGCTGGCGTGGGATGCGTTGCCGGTGATTCTGGATTCGCCGTTGGCGAGCCGATTTACCCAGGTGTATCGAACGCTCACGCCGTTTTGGGAGCAGGAGGCGAGGGAGCGCCTGGCGGTCGGTCGTCAGCCTCTGGGCTTTGAGCAGCTGTTGACGGTGGATGATCACGACGCCCATTGCCGCATGGTGCACCACCTGGCGAGCAGTTGTCGGCCGGCAGTGGTCATTGCTGCCAGCGGGATGTGTGCGGGAGGGCGGATCACCCGCTACCTGAAGGCCATGTTGGGGGATGCCAGACATAATGTGCTTTTTGTGGGGTATCAGGCTCGCGGTACCCCCGGCCGGGTGATTCAGTCCCGGGGGCAGGGCGGAGAGGTGGTGCTGGACCGTCAGACCTACCCGATTGCAGCGGGAATCGACAGTATTTCCGGGTACTCTGCCCATGCGGACCAGCAGGATTTGTTGCGATTCGTCATGGGCATGCAGCGGCTCCCGGCGGAGATTCGGGTGGTGCATGGTGATGATCGCGCCAAACGGGCGTTTAAGGCCCGCCTGGAAACCGCCTGTGCGGAGCGCGGGCATCGTGGCCGGGTGATCTGCCCGGAGGGTTAGCCGTATCGTTCTGTCCCGCGCTCACCTTTCTGTACCCTTCGTGAAGTGATTGGCTTGGGGTTATGGTTGCCTCGCTGAGGCTCGGATCGCCTTGCAAGCAAGGCTCCTACAAACGCTCCCGCCGAACCACGCCACCGCTGTAGGAGCTATGCTCGCATAGCGATAACGAGCCTCAGCGAGGGTAAAACCTACTCCCCACCGTGTACACAGAGATCCCCGGGGTAAAACCGGGGATGTGATTGTGCGTTGGTATGCACTGCGGTGACGGTGGGTTCGTCCGAGGTGGTTTTCGCGGCGGAACCTCCGTTCCTACAGGGTGGGGGGCTGTGGGATCCTTGCCCGCGAGGAGAATCGTTCGTGATGCGATGGTCGGAGGTTGTGGGTACCTCGCCAAGGCTCGTTATCGCTATGCGAGCATAGCTCCTACAGCGGGGTGTGGGGAGGGGGGAGGTTTGGTAGGAGCTTTGCTTGCAAGGCGATCCATTCGTGGTGCGAATGTCCGATAGGGTCGCCGGGGGTGTTAAAGAGAGTATTCCTGCCGCTGGGGGAAGAGGTGCGCGTGCTTTTCGCGTATCATGGCGCCCGCGACGATCTTCCTTCTGTGACCTGTCTGAAATGGATTTGTTATGAGTCACCCGATTCCTGCTTCAATTTTCCGAGCCTATGATATCCGCGGTATTTACCAGGAAACCCTGACTGATGAATGGGCCTATCTGATTGGGCGTAGTATTGGTTCTGAGGTGCTGGCCAGTGGCCAGCGGCGCATCGCTATTGCCCGCGACGGTCGACTGTCTGGCCCGGCGCTTACCCAGTCTCTGGGGGATGGTATTCGAGCGGCAGGCTGTGATGTGGTTTATGTGGGCATGGTGCCGACCCCTGCGCTGTATTTTGCCACTTACCATTTCGATGACCTGAATTCCGGTGTGATGCTGACCGGTAGCCATAACCCAGGGAATTACAATGGGTTCAAGATTGTCATCAACGGCGTCACTTTGTCCGGGGAGCGTATTCAGGCTCTCTACCAGCGAATTGTGGAAGGGGATCTGGCAGAGGGTGCTGGCGACTATGAAGAGCGAGAGGTGCTGGCGGCGTATCAGGACGCTTTCCTGGGGACGCATACCCTATCGCGCCCTCTAAAAGTGGTGGTGGATTGCGGTAATGGCATTGCCGGTGTTCAGGCCCCGCAGGTGCTGGCCGCGCTGGGTTGCGAGGTGGTGCCGTTGTTTGCCGATGTCGATGGTACCTTTCCGAATCACCACCCGGATCCGGGTGACCTGAAAAACCTCCAAGACCTGATTGCCTGTGTGAAGCAGGAGAAGGCGGACCTGGGGCTGGCTTTCGATGGCGATGGTGACCGGGTTGGCGTGGTGACGCCGTCTGGCGCGGTGATCTTCCCGGATATTCTGCTGATGGCCCTGGCGGAAGACATGGTGAAACGACAGCCTGGGGCGAAAGTCATCTTTGATGTGAAGTGCACCGGTGCCTTGTTCGATGTGATTCGTGAGGCTGGCGGGGAGCCCGAGATGTGGCAGACCGGGCACTCACTGATCAAGGCGCGGATGAAAGAGACGGGTGCGTTGCTGGCGGGGGAAATGAGCGGCCATATCTTCTTCGCGGAAGATTGGTACGGCTTCGATGATGCGTTGGTGGCGGCGGCCCGGATTCTGGGCATTATCAGCCGTGCCGAAACGGATGCGGATGTGTTGTTTGGGCGTTACCCGGCGCTGTGCACGACCCCGGAAATCAACATTGAGGTTACTGACGATAACAAGTTCAGTATTGTCGAGTTCCTGCAAACCCAATCGGATTTCGGTGAGGGGACCCGCTGCGCTATCGATGGCATTCGTATGGATTATGCCGATGGCTGGGGGCTGTGCCGCGCATCAAACACCTCGCCAAAACTGGTGCTACGGTACGAAGCGCAAAACGAAGAGGCGTTGAGCCGCATCCGGTCTTTGTTCGAGGCTAATGTTCAGAAGGCCATTGAATCGGTACAGGCCTGAAAGCTGAGTCTGGATGATGGACTGTAAACAAGGAGAGTAAGCATGGAAACCATTCTGGTGACTGGAGGGGCCGGCTATATCGGTTCCCACACCGTGTTGTTGTTGCTGGAGGCCGGCCATAAGGTGGTGGTGCTGGATAACCTGTCCAACAGCAGCCCGGAGAGTTTGCGCCGGGTGGAGCAGTTGACAGGCAAGGCAGTGGCCTTTCGTGAAGGGGATATCCGTGATGCTGCCTGTCTGGATGCACTATTTGCCGAGTTTTCGGTTTCCGGGGTGGTGCATTTTGCCGGGCTGAAGGCCGTCGGCGAGTCTGTGGCTGAGCCGCTGCGATATTACGATTGTAATGTAGTGGGCACGATCCGGTTGCTGGAGGCGATGGCCCGAGCAGGGGTAAAGCGGCTGGTGTTCAGCTCGTCGGCCACGGTGTATGGCGACCCGGCCAGTGTTCCGATTAATGAAGACTTTCCCTTGAGCACGACCAACCCCTATGGGGCGTCCAAGCTGCACATTGAAGATATGCTGCGGGACCTCTACGTGTCTGATGACAGCTGGGATATCGCGTTGTTGCGTTATTTCAACCCGGTGGGCGCCCATGAAAGCGGCCAGATTGGGGAAGATCCGTCTGGGATCCCCAATAACCTGATGCCTTACATTGCCCAGGTGGCTGTCGGAAAGCGTGAAAAATTGAGTGTGTTTGGCGGTGATTATTCCACCCCCGATGGAACCGGGGTGAGGGATTACATCCATGTCATGGATCTGGCCGAGGGCCACCTGGCGGCCCTGCGGGCGCTGAAGGATAAGGGCGGGCTTCTGACGGTAAATCTGGGAACCGGTCGAGGGTATAGCGTGCTGGAAATGGTGACAGCGTTTGCGTCGGCCTGTGGCCGTGATGTGCCCTACGCTATTGTCGAGCGTCGCCCTGGTGATGTAGCCCAGTGTTTCGCTGACCCTGCCCATGCGCAAGCGGTGCTAGACTGGAAAGCCAGACGCGGCATTGAAGAAATGTGTCTGGACCATTGGCGCTGGCAGGAGAACAATCCGGGCGGCTACCGCAGCTAGTCTGGCTTCAACCTTTCTGTAGGCGTCTTGCTCACAGGCGATGTGTTCGCTATGCGTGCATGGCTCCTACAGGGAGGTGCCCGACCCTGCTGAATTGATGTCGTGCAACGTGTATATCGTGACGGTATCAATGCCGGTCGATGACCGCAAGCGCCTGATTTAACACCATTGAGGTTGTTAATGCGGCATCCAATGACCGTACAACACTTAACAGTCTTTTTGAAAAGATCAGAAGCTCACTTAAGACACAAGGTATAAAATACCCGCACAAGCCTGAGTGTCTTGGCTTTCGTGGAGGCGATGGACGGTATTTGCTGGCATGTATAGACAAGGTCTGTGACCTGATGGGCTGTGAGTTGCGAATACTGGGTAGAAAGGCCGGGAGATTGCTGTCGACGGGTGTGCTGTCCCGGCTTGATTGAAATAGTGAGTAATAGGCCACTCGTTAGTGGCTTGAGTTCTGTTATCGTCAGTGACTATGCCTTACAGGAATAAGCTTCGGCTCACATTGATGTGGAGACCGAAGGGGAGAATTATGTGATCCGGTTTTTTGATGTGGTGTTTGCTCTGGCCGGGCTGGTTTTGGGTTTTCCGCTGTTGCTCTGCTTGATGGTAATGGGCTACTGGGATACCGGTTCGCCTATTTTCTGCCAACAACGGGTGGGTCGCAGGCAGAAGCCTTTTGTCTTGGTCAAATTTCGCACCATGAAAGTGGATACAGCATCCGTTGCATCGCACTTGGCCGATGCTTCTGCGATTACCCCCTTGGGGCGTTTTCTGAGGCGCACGAAACTGGATGAGCTCCCGCAGCTATGGAATGTGCTGAAAGGAGATATGAGTCTGGTTGGCCCGAGGCCTGGACTTTTTAATCAGGAGGCGCTGACCAAGGCGCGTGCTGCACATGGTGTGTATGCTGTCCGCCCTGGCATTACGGGGCTGGCCCAGGTGAGTAATATTGATATGTCGACCCCCGAGTTGTTGGCGGAAACGGATGCAGCAATGATCCGTGAAATCAATCTCAAATATTATTTTCAGTTGATCCTGCTGACGGTTGCCGGTAAAGGAAGCGGCGACCGAGTTGCTTGACTGAGATAGTAGGTAGCCAGCCCGATCAGGACCAATTTGGGCGCCACCGAAGGACAAAGAAGGTCTTGTAAAGGAGTTACTGGCCTGATGGAAAGTATGTTGATGCAAAAATTGGCTGAAAAATTGATAGCCATGAATCGGCGTAACAAGCAGTTGCTGATGCTTGTCACAGATGCACTGGCGTTATCATTGCTGGTCGGGCTTTCCTACTCGTTACGGCTCAGCGAATTTTTCCCGTATATCCATGATAAGTGGCTGTTTGTTGCGGCTCCGGTGACCTTGCTGACAGCGCTGTATATTTCCGGATTCTACAAGGCAATTATCCGCTACCTGGGTGCAGAAGTGGCTTGGTCGATCATTCTTGCGGTGGTTGCCTCTTCCGTCATTCTTGCTGCTAGCTCGTATATGGTGAGCGGTGCGCAAATTCCGCGTTCGGTCTTTTTTATTTGGGGGGCTCTGGCTCTTTTATATCTGGGAGGCAGTCGCTTCCTGGTTCGTCGCACGCTTTATAATGTGCTGGGAAAGGCGTTTAACAGCAAGCCTGTCGCGGTATTTGGTGCCGGTTATGCCGGTGCGGAGCTTATTTCCGGGCTGTTGACCGGTGCCGAGTACAAGCCTGTTCTGGTAGTTGATGATGATACCAGCAAGCAGGGAACCCTCATTGCAGGTATTCCGGTAGTGGGCCGGGAGCGTCTTGTCAGAGCGGTATCACGGCAGGAAGTGGATACGGTGTTGTTGGCCATGCCCTCTATGAAACGGGCGGTTCGCATGGAGGTAGTGAACTGGCTGGAAAGCTTGCAGGTTCATGTTCAAACGGTCCCTGGGCTAGCTGATATCGCCAGTGGCAAGGCTCGCCTTGAGCAAGTCAAGAATGTCGCTATCGAGGATTTGCTGGGCAGGGACTCTGTATCGCCACGCACAGATCTGCTGGGTCGTTGTATTACAGGTAAAGGGGTATTGGTGACCGGGGCTGGCGGTTCTATTGGTAGTGAGTTGTGTCGCCAGATTTTGTCTCTGAAGCCGCGAACCCTTGTGTTGCTTGAGCAGAATGAATTTGGGTTGTATTGCATTGAGGGCGAGCTGAGAAAGACGCTTGCGGCGATGGAGGATGGCGGTACAGTCGAGCTCCATGCTTCACTTGGTTCGGTAGTTGATGAAGGTGGGGTCGAGCGAGTTTGCCGTAGGCATAAGATTGATACGGTCTATCATGCCGCTGCCTACAAACATGTTCCGATGGTTGAAGAATGCCCTGAAGCAGGGGTCAAGAATAATATCCTCGGTACGCTCAGTGCTGCTCTGGGAGCTGAAGCTGCCGGGGTAAATCATTTTATTCTCGTTTCGACAGACAAAGCGGTTCGTCCTACGAATGTGATGGGAGCGACAAAGCGCTTTGCCGAGTTGATTCTGCAGGCCATGTCGAATCGAGGATCTGCGACCACCTTTTCGATGGTGCGATTTGGGAATGTGCTGGGGTCTTCTGGCTCGGTAGTCCCGCTTTTCCGCGAGCAGATTGAAGGTGGCGGTCCGGTAACGGTGACACACCCTGATGTTATCCGATACTTCATGACGATTCCTGAAGCATCCCAATTGGTGATTCAGGCCGGAGGCATGGCGAGGGGTGGTGAGGTGTTTGTGCTGGATATGGGGGAGCCCGTGCGGATTGTCGATCTGGCGACAACCATGATTCACTTGATGGGGCTGACGGTTCGGGATGAAAAAAACCCTGCCGGGGATATCGGCATTGTTTTTTCCGGGCTACGGCCTGGTGAAAAATTGTATGAAGAGCTTTTGGTTGGGGAGTGCAGCGTTGGGACTGAGCACCCAATGATTATGCAAGCCAACGAAGAGCGACTGGAGTGGGAGGAGCTTGTGTTCGCCCTGGAAGGGTTCAGAACGGCATTGAAGCGTGCAGATCGTGAGGCGCTGCGCGATCTTTTGAAGAGATACGTCGGGGGTTACCAACCAGGAAGCTCGGGTAATGTTAATAGGGTGGCTCAGTCAACCCGTAGTCTGGTTTCAAAATAACGCCGAAGCCGGCCCTCCATTATCCAAGGTTACAAGATGTTGACAGTTATTCGTCTGGCTTTTTTTTCTTTGCTTCTCCTGCTGACGCTGGTATCTCTGCTGGAGTACTCGGGCAGCAGCTGGGTCTTTCTGCTCTATTCGGCCGTATTTATTGGGCTGTTATTTAATGGCTTGTCACGGGGGGCTCTGTATTTTGACACCTTTATTGGTGTTTTTTTGTGGCTCGGGTTTTGGTTGAAGACCGCTTTTCGAGTCGCGTTTATGGACGGAAAGTACTATGTGTCCACCGGTGCCTTTGATGGCTCTGGTGCCATGCATGATGCCGGGCTAATGGCGGCATCAATTGGCGGCTTGGGCTTTTTGTTGGCCTCTTTACTTCGGCGACAGATCTGGACTCCTTCCCGTGAATTGGAATCCTCGGGTAATCCTGCGCTTTATGCCTTCTATTTGCGTTTCAAACACCCATTATGGCTGGCGTTTGGATTGCTCACTCTAGGGGTGTGTATTAGCAATGTCTATTTTGGGTTTTATCAACGCGGGCAAGTTGCCAGAACCGTTTTGCCGTGGGGCCTAAATGGGATCTTCGCCTGGCTTTTACAGTTTGGCCTTGCCTCGATTGCTGCATTTTTCATTCATTTCGAGCTTCGTGAAAAGGAACGCTTTACCTGGGCGGCGCTGTTTTTCCCGCTTTTTGAGTCTTTTTCCAGCAATCTGTCGCTTTTCAGTCGAGGCATGATCCTGAATGTCTCTGGTTTTTTGGCAGCGGGTATTCGTGTAATAGCAGTCAGAAAGGTGCCCTGGGTGGTTCCTGTTTTTCTCGGCGGCGGGGTTTTTATAGGGTTATTTGCCGTTTCGGTTTATGGGGTCAATGAGCTTCGGATCGGTTCTTATGTAGAAGGAATCGAGACGATGGCTGCCCAGAAAGACCCTATCGAACCGGCCACTCTTCGCTCTGAGGATTCCCCCCCTGCAAGTGCCAAGGTAGTGAAAAGCCCTGAGGTGGAGGAAAAAGATGACTGGCCGGCTTACGTCGGTAGTGGGGAGGGGGCAGAGGAGTGGCGACGCAGCGTGCGCCGTGAATTGATGGTGAGCCTGTTTCTGGATCGCTGGGTTGGGGTGGAAGGTGTTCTTGCGGTGACTTCATCGGATCAGCAAGGGTGGCTGCTATGGGAGGATGCCTGGGCCGAACGCTTTGAGGCAGGCTCCTTGACGCTGTACGACAGTCGCTTGATTGACTCTCCTTACAAGGACGATGGGGCCAATAGCGACAGAAACCATTTTGTGTCCCTGCCAGGCATCGTGGCTTTCGCCTGGTACCCCGGGGTTGCCTGGTTTGCGCTGCTTGTGTGTTTTTTGGCAGGAGTGACGGGCGCGATCCTGGAAGCTGTCATTTGGTACTTGGGGGCGGCCAATCCGTTCCTGACCGGTCTGTTATCCCAGGTTGTTGCGTTTCGATTTGTCAGCTTTGGTTATGTTCCGGCGCAGAGTTATCTTCTGCTTGGGACCATGCTCCTGAATGTTTTTATGATCTACCTTCTTGAAAGAGGACTTCATCGAATCAGGGAGCGGGCGAGATGAAGCTGTGTTAATTCGCACAGACTCGATATTCCGCTTCATTTTAGTGATGATGGCTACAAGCAGTGCCGCATGAGTTGGAAGTGTTTAATCGAAGGCATTTTGAGCCGAATGGGCCAGCTAGCCATATTTTCCGTTCGGCTGCGAAATCCGATCTGACCCCCAACCGGTCGGGCGACCCGTTTTGGTGCGGGCTTCACAACTTAGTTGGGCCTGCGTACCATTCGGCCTTTTAAAAGGATTGGCGGCTCTATGCTAGGTCTTATTATTTGCATGCGAGGTGTATATGAACCAGGTTGATCTCAAAGATCTCGCCGAACGCTGTGTCAGTAGAGTAATGGCGGTTGAATGTGAACAGGATCCGTACAAGCACATTGTGGTAGACAATTTTGTGCCTGATGATCTGGCGAAACGCTGCATGGATGCTTTCCCGGGGCTTGAAAACCCAGTGTGGGAGCATGAAAGCGATACGGATATCGAGGTGAAATCCCGCACTACATGGAAATCCGAGTTCGATATACCAGAGCACATAGTCGACGTTGTCAGAATTATGAACTCTGCGCCCTTTCTGAAAGCGTTGTCTGAGAAGTTTGAGATACCCAAGTTGGTTGCCGATAGTTATTTCACCGGTGGCGGGCTAAATGTGACCCAGCGTGGAGGGTTGCTTGATGTACATGTCGACGGCAACTACCACGATGCTACCGGGTTGAACCGTCGCATGAATGCACTTCTGTATCTGAATCCTGAATGGGAGGAGGGATGGGGCGGTGAATTTGGCCTTTATAACGAAGATGGCTCGAAGCTGATTAAAAAAATCGCTCCTGTTTATAACCGGCTGGTGGTGTTTGATTCCCATGATTATAGCTACCACGGGTTGCCTGATCCGCTGAACTTTCCCGCGGGTCAGCAAAGAAAATCTGTGATCCTTTATTACTACACGGTGGCACCACGCCCTGAGGGGCAGATTTCAGTGCAGAAGCCACATAGTGCGCTGTGGGTTAAACGTAATCATAATGATAAACGTGGAAACAAAGAACGAAAGTTTACTTGAGTCGAGTCAGCTGACGCAGTAGAGAGCCTACTGTATAAGCCTGGCAATGTGGTGGAAAGCGATGGCCCTCCTTTTAGCGGTGCCTTCCGATGCCATCTTCCATTGCTTCCGGTTGGCATGCACCTTGGCAGGGAGTTGTTGAGAATTATAAAAAAACCTGAATAACAAGGTAAGGAGTTTTCTGCGTCCGCTGTACAGAAAGCTTTATTGTCATGGTGCCAGTTTTCCACTGGCTGTCTTTTGTCATGTGGCAACAGGGGGCTGTTGTCGCAGTGAGCGGAAGTGGGCTCTGCCACGGTGGATATTACGGTTTATCGCACGTTCATTCTTGATGACGAAGGCCACATAAGCCCGCCAGAGCAAGTTATATAGGTTGAAAAGCGTTGCTTTCGATTACATGGACGTCTGCGGGGCCTCATTGTGGTAGCTTCCTGGCCGTAGGCAATAAAGGGGAGACAAGGATAGCCTCCTGTTCCGGATGATTTGGCGTTGGATAAAGTTTCGTATGCGAATTTTGGTGTTGTCCCAGTACTTTTGGCCAGAAACATTTGTTATTCATTATGTTGTTGAAGAGCTGGTTAAGCAGGGGCATGAAGTAACCGTTGCCACGGGTAAGCCCAATTATCCTGATGGAAAGGTGTTTCCTGGGTATAAAGCTGCCGGTCTGATGAGAGAACAGTATTCAGATAAAGTGGATGTCGTTCGTGTTCCCCTTTGGCCAAGAGGGGCTGGTGGCGGGAAGAATCTCATTCTTAACTATCTTTCCTTTGTGGTCTCCGGCTGTATATTTTTCCCGTGGATGCTGAGGGGAAAGTCGTTTGATCATGTTTTTGTCTTTGCGCCATCTCCGGTTACACAAATTATTCCTGGTATTCTGATTAAGTGGATAAAGCGCGCATCCTTGTCTCTTTGGGTCCAGGATTTATGGCCAGAAAGTCTGGTTTCTACAGGTTATGTAAAGAATAAAATAGCGCTATCTGTAATTCGATCAGCTGTGAAATGGATGTATTCTTGTTGTGATCGTCTCTTAGTTCAATCAAAAGGGTTTTATGCCGGCCTACAGGGGTTTGGCATGAATGATAAAATTCGTTATTTACCAAACCCGACTTTCGATATGCGAGGCGGGGGGCGTAAACCTGATGGGAAGCTTGCAGAAGCACTGGCTGAGGGGTTCTCCGTCGTTTTTGCAGGTAATCTTGGTTCCGCACAATCCTTGGATACGATAATTGATGCCGCTACTCGCCTTTCTAATGAAGGTGATATTAAGATTTTTCTGTTTGGCAGTGGCAGTAGGGAATCCGAGATCAAAGCAGAAATAGCACGGCGAAAACTCGGAAATGTCATTCTGGCTGGGAGGTACCCACTCGAGGAAATGCCAGGGATTTACCAACGTTCGTCTACGTTGTTGGTCACCTTGAAGGATGAGCCGGCCTTTGCACTGACGATTCCTGGAAAATTACAAGCTTATATGGCTGCTGGGCGCCCGATTATTGCCTGTCTGCCTGGTGAAGGCGCGAGACTTGTTTCGGAAGCCGGTGCCGGGATTGCCTCTCCAGCTGATAATGGCGAAGCGCTCGCCGACACTATTATAAAAATGAAGCAACTGGCTCCGGAAGAGCGCAATTCCATGGCTGAGAATGCGCGAGCTTATTATCTTCAGAACTTCACGGTCGAAGCGGTGTCTGCCTTGTTGGTGGAGCAGCTATCGGAGATTGGAATGAGTGGAGATAAATAATGCTGGGTCTGGCGTTTCCTCTGGCATTTGTCACGAATACCTATGCGCTGGTTCTGGTGATGATAGGTGTTGGCCTTTTGGGCCGTCCGGAGATGGCTTCAGATCTGGCTGTGGTTCATGCAGCTACCGCTGCTACGCTGTATGCGCTTAGTGGCAATGCAAGAAGTCTTGTCCTTTCCAGTGATCAGGGTGTATCGGTTAGTGACTTACTTCGGCTCCGTTTGCTGTTGATTTTGCCTCTTTTGCTGGTGGCTTTTGTGATCAGCAATGTTCTTATCACTTCAGGCGTTCTGTTTACTGTTTTGCTGATCTTGCGTCGGGGTTGCGAATGGCTTGCTGAGATTTTGTTATCGGGACTTGAGAGTGATCAGCGTACCGATTTTGCCCTTAAGTATGGTGGGCTTCAATTTGCGTTGGTGCCTCTCATCGTTGGGGGATTGATTCTCTTCCCTGAGATGTTCTGGGTCTATTTGTTGCCATGGGCTTTTTCGCCACTACTTTTCAGTGGAGTGAAAGGCGCATTGTCGAGCGGAGGCTTCGAACGTCAGTCGTTATGGAGCCTGGGGGTAAGAATCCTTCCCCATCTTGGCTCCTCTGCCATTATCGGTGTCAGTGTTTATCTTTTTCGCGCATTTATCATCGTTATCGTTGGTAGTAGTGTTTCCGGAGTTCTGTTTACTGCTTTCGCGATCGGCGGGATTGTGGGCGGGGTGCTTCCCCAAGCCTTCGGTCCTGCGCTTGTGCACGCCAGTGGCGGCCGGCCTATCTATACGATGCGTCTTGGCCAGCTTTACCATCTTCTTAATTTTACCGCGTGTCTTGCCGGAATCGCGCTGGTTGTTCTTCAGTGGGCAGGGAGTGGGTGGCTTGGTGTTTTAAATCAGCCCCCCATTTTCTGGTATGCCGCAGGGTTTTCGTTAATCGGTGGGGCGGTGATGAGTTATGCTCTTCTTATTCGCTTCAGGATACTTCAGGGTAAGGGCGGGCGAGACGTTTTTTCTGCTGATCTATTGGCTAATGTGGCCTTGATTCTCAGCGTTCCCTTTCTTTACGCGATTGCCGCTGAACAGGCGCTGGTCTGTTTGATTCTTTTTAGTGCGATTTTGTCTTTGGTTTTCTACCTCACGCAGGATCGGACACCCGTTGATCGACTCCCGTCTTGGTTAAAGCCCTATCTTCGCCGAATCGCCACCTTTGTACTGCTCTCACCGGTTTTCTTCCTCGTTGATGGGTCATTATTTTATTCCGCCAGTCCTTATTATGTCAGCTCTGGCAAGCTTTCTGAGCTACCGTTCCCAATTTCGATTTTGGCTATCGGTGCTTTGATTGTGCTGTTTGCCAAATATCAGAGTGCGAAGCTGGCCCTGAATTTCATGTTTCTTTCTTTTATCGCCTTGTTTCTGTCAATACTGGTTCGCTCAACGGGTGAATCGGGTATTCAGCAGTCCGAGATGCTGTCCATGGTGCAGTATTTGTCGCCGATTTTGGGTTTGTGTCTGGGGATGCAAGTGTGTAATGGCACAGAGGTAATCAAGGATGTGGCCAAAGGCGCAGGAATTCTTCTGGCTATACTGATTCCATGCCAAGTGATCATCACTTGGCAAAATCACGGCGGTATTATTATCAACAATATCGGCAGGATGACTATATACCAGGGGTACCAATATGTCCCTCTCATGATGGTTAGCTTCTATCTGATAGGACTTTATTCGCTTTGGGCGTCAAGATTTTGGCGATATTTGTTCATTACTCTTTCGCCGTTTGTTTTGCTGTATGTAGTGATGTCCTTGTCTACGGCAGCCTTGTTCACGTTTGTGACGGCCTCTTTGGTCTTTGTATTTTTGCGGCTATTCAGAGCCCCAGGGGATTGGCGTGCAATTGCACTGTTTTGTGCTGTGACTCCTTTGCTGCTGGCAGCTTGGTCTACTGGCTTCTTGAGTTATGTCGCTTTGATACTTCCTACAGCGACTGAATCGGGCGAAATGCTGTCTTTCTGGGACAGAGTTAGCTTGGCGGGCCTACAGAGGCACGAAGCCTGGAGTGGCGTTGTCAGTGAAAAGGCAGAATTTAGCAATCTTGCCTCAAGGGTCGAGATGTGGGGTTACTATCTGGATGAGGTAACAGCTACTTGGAAGACGGTGCTTTTTGGTGTTATGGAGGATTCGCCTTACCCCAGTGCGCATAACTATTTTCTTGATTATTCCTACGCCTTTGGTTTGGTTGGTCTGTTGCCTGTGCTGTGTTTGATTTTCTTGACGGCTTACTGGGTGCTTGGGCGTTGGCGCCAGGTGTGGGCAAGTCAGGAGTTGCTCGCTCTTGTCGGGGTGCTTGCCTGTCTTGTTTTGGTCGATAACATGCTTAAAGTGGGGCTTCGCCAGCCTTACTCTGGCATTTTAACCTTTTATCTGTGGGGGCTTCTGATCGTGAAAATGCTCCCTGAAAAGGAAGATGGTGGCGGTATTTCCGCGAAGATAGATTCTGCAAGGGGTCAGTGATGAAGGTTCTGGTTTTGGGCGCCTCAGGGATGCTGGGCAATGCCATGATGACGGTTTTGTCTTCGGATCCCGCGTTGGACGTCTGGGGCACGTTACGGCAGGGATCTGCTCGTCAGTTTTTCAGTAAAGAGCTGGCCGAGAGGCTTGTGTCAGGTGTTGATGTCCTTGATCCGGATGCGCTCAATGCCGTGATTTGCAAGGTAAACCCGGATGTCGTAATCAATTGTATTGGCCTGATAAAGCAACTGGCGGTTGCCAAGGATCCATTGTCGACTCTACCAATCAATTCCATGTTGCCCCACCGGCTTGCCCGGCTTTGCGAGCTTTCGGGAGCGCGGCTGGTACTGGTTAGTACTGATTGCGTGTTTTCTGGTCGAAAAGGGGCGTATGTGGAGTCCGATATGTCCGACGCCGATGATTTATACGGTAAGTCCAAGTATATCGGCGAGGTGCATGACCAGCCGCATGTTGTGACGTTGCGTTCTTCGATCATCGGCCATGAGATTTCTACCCATTTTGCCCTGGTTGACTGGTTTCTCTCTCAACGGGGGCGTGTTAAAGGCTTTCAGAAAGCTATTTATAGCGGGTTTCCCACGGTGGTGCTGGCAGACATTATCAAGCGATATGTGTTACCGAACCCGAATCTGAACGGACTGTATCATGTGGCCTCGAACCCCATTAGCAAATTTGAGCTGCTTGGGATTGTTAATGAGGTCTATGGTAGAGATGTTGAGATTATCCCTGATGATGCAGTCGTCATTGATCGATCACTTAACGGTACAAAATTCTCGCATGAAACGGGTTTCGTCTCTCCATCCTGGAAGGAATTGATCGAAACGATGCACAGCGACTGGCTTGAGCATCACCACCAGTCGGGACAGTAAGGGTATTTTATGTTTGATAACAAGGTGTTAATGATCACCGGCGGAACGGGTTCTTTCGGTCATACGGTGCTCAAACGCTTCCTGGATACGGATGTTCGCGAAATTCGTATTTTCAGCCGTGATGAAAAGAAACAGGAAGATATGCGCATTGCGATGTCGAATGACAAGCTGAAGTTCATCATTGGCGATGTGCGTGATGATGCAGGGCTCACCGATGCAATGATGGGCGTGGACTACGTATTCCATGCGGCGGCACTGAAACAGGTTCCGTCCTGTGAGTTCTATCCCATGGAGGCCGTCAAGACCAATGTGGTCGGGACGGAGAATGTACTCAATGCCGCGATTCGAAATGGTGTCTCCCGTGTGGTGGTGTTAAGTACGGATAAGGCGGTTTACCCCATTAACGCTATGGGGATATCCAAGGCGCTTGCTGAAAAACTGGTGGTGGCGAAATCCCGGGTTATTCCTGATGGTGGCCCTGTAGTGTGTGCCACCCGCTATGGCAATGTGATGGCCTCGCGTGGTTCTGTGATTCCATTGTTTGTGCAGCAAATACAGTCGGGTGTTCCTCTGACCGTTACTGATCCGCAAATGACGCGCTTTCTGATGTCTCTTGAAGATTCTGTCGATCTTGTCTTACACGCTTTTGTGCATGGTGAGCAGGGTGACTTGTTTGTTCAGAAGGCTCCGGCATCAACGGTTGGAGATCTTGCGGAAGCAATGCGTCAGCTTTTCCAGTCTGATTGTGAGTTGAAGGTTATTGGCACGCGTCATGGCGAAAAGCTTTACGAGTCGTTGGTGTCCCGTGAGGAAATGGCGAAGGCTGAGGATATGGGCCGCTATTACCGTATTCCCGCGGACAACCGTGACCTCAACTACGGAAAGTATTTTGTCGAGGGTGAAGAGGAAATTGCCGAGCTGGATGATTACACCTCTCACAATACGCAGCGACTGAATGTGGACGAGATCAAGGAGACGCTGCTTAAACTCGATTTTATTCAGGAGGTGATCAATGCTTAAGGTCATGACGCTAGTGGGTACCCGACCTGAGTTGATCAAGATGAGCCGTGTTATCGCCGAGTTGGACAAACAGTTTGATCATGTTCTTGTTCATTCCGGGCAAAATTACGACTATGAATTGAATCAGGTCTTTTTTGATGATCTGGATATCCGTAAGCCGGATCATTTTCTGGGCGCGGCGGGGGATACGCCAGGCAAGGCTATTTCGGAAATCATTGCCCGTGCGGATGCGCTTTTCGATGAGGTAAAGCCCGATGCCTTGATGTTGTATGGCGATACCAATACTTGCCTTGCCGTTATTCCTGCCAAGCGCCGAAAGATTCCCGTTTTCCATATGGAAGCGGGTAATCGCTGTTTTGATCAGCGTGTGCCCGAAGAGCTTAATCGCAAGGTATTGGATCATCTTAGTGATATCAATATGGTCCTTACGGAACATGCCCGCAGATATTTGGTGGCTGAAGGTATCCGCCCTGAAACCGTGATCAAGACGGGCTCTCATATGCATGAGGTGCTGGATTATTATCGGCCTCGTATCGAGTCCTCGGATGTGCTGTCGCGTGAGTCTCTGGAAGAAGGAAAGTATTTTATTGTCAGCGTGCATCGTGAAGAAAACGTGGATACGCCGGCTAACTTACGGGATTTCATTGCGACACTGAAAGCCCTGGCTGATGAGTATCAGTACCCGCTTGTGGTCTCGACGCATCCACGTACCCGCAAACGCCTTGAGGCGCTGGGCGAGTCTCTGGATCACCCGCTCATCCGTTTTACCAAGCCTTTCGGGTTACTTGATTACATCAAGCTACAGATGTCGGCGTTTTGTGTCTTGTCAGACAGCGGGACCATTACTGAGGAATCATCACTGCTGAATCTCCCTGCAGTGACGCTGAGGAATGCTCACGAACGGCCAGAAGGAATGGATCAGGGAACCCTGATCATGAGCGGTTTGAAAACCGAACGTGTACTTGAGGCGGTCAGAATTGTGACGTCGCAGCAACAGGGGAAAAGCCGGGTGATACCGGTCGTGCCTGATTACGAAGGTGGGCCTGTTTCTTTGCAGGTTGCGCGGATTGTATCCAGCTACACGGATTACATTAACCGTACGGTATGGCATAAGGAGTAATTGGTGAAGGTCCTGGTAACTGGAGGAACAGGGTTTGTGGGGCGCGCGTTGGCCCGCGAACTGCTGGCGTCAGCCGTGGATGTTGCCGTGACCACGTCCCAATCGACCCCGAGCGAGCCTCAGGGGTATCACTGCCATGCTGGGTTTCCGCTTTCCATTGATACGGATTGGGGGGCTGCGCTTGAGGGGATTTCTGTCGTGGTTCATTGTGCTGCCCGTGTCCATGTGATGCGTGATGAGGCAGAGGATCCGCTGGCTGCCTTCCGCAGTACTAATGTGGCAGGGACGCTCACTCTTGCGCGTCAGGCTGCTGCGTCTGGGGTAAAGCGATTTGTCTTTATCAGTTCGATCAAGGCGCTGGGGGAGGCTACTCCTTCAGGGGCGCCATTTCACGCAGGCCAGGCCCTGGCGCCAGAAGATCCTTATGGCGTTTCCAAGGCCGAGGCAGAGGTGGCGCTGCGTGAGCTTTGCGAGGACACTGGGATGGAGCTTGTCATCATTCGCCCGGTCTTGGTCTACGGCCCAGGGGTAAAGGGTAACTTTGCCATGCTGATACGGCTTGTCCAGAAGGGCCTGCCGTTGCCGCTGGGTAGCATCGATAACCGGCGCAGTATGGTCGCACTTAATAATCTTGTGGATCTGATCAGGGTGACGTTGGATCACCCCAATGCTGTAGGGAAGGCCTTCCTTGTCAGTGACGGTGAAGATCTGTCGACAACAGCCTTGTTGAAACGGCTGGCTATTGCGATGAATAAACGGCCGTTATTGCTGCCGGTTCCTCCGGGGTGGTTGGCTGCCGCTGCTCGCTTGCTTGGTCGCCAGGATCAGGCCCAGCGGATTTTGGGTAATCTGCAAGTGGATATTTCCTTTACGCGATCTCAGCTTAATTGGGAGCCAAAGGTGAGTGTGGAAGACGCCTTGGCCGAGCTGGTAAGGGATTAGTGTTGGGGGCAGGTAGTTAACGGACGGTTTTGTGCCAATCAGCATAGAGACAGCTGCTGCGTCAAAAATTCTCCCGTCCTGTAGGAGCCATGCTTGCATGGCGATCGATTATGGGTAGCGGGTCGGTCGGATTATGAGAGAGGGAAGGGGCCCTCGCCAAGGTTCGGGATCGCCATGCAAGCATGGCTCCTACAGTATTTGTTAGGTGTGGGAATAATGGAAAGGGCTTGCCTGGTGGTAGGCCCTTTCCATTTGGCTCCGCCTACTGGGCTCGAACCAGGCAAAGAAAAAGGGCCTACCCGATGGGTAGGCCCTTTCTGTTTGGCTCCGCCTGCTGGGCTCGAACCAGCGACCCAATGATTAACAGTCATTTGCTCTACCAACTGAGCTAAGGCGGAATGTCTTGAGGCGCGTATATTAGTGACGCGCCCCGGGGTCGTCAACACCCCGGGGGTGCGTTTGTTGCTTATTTAGCCAGTGCCTTCTCAATTCGGCTGATGGCTTCCTTCAGGGTGTCCATGCCAACGGCAAAAGACAGGCGCATGCAGCCGGGTGCGCCGAAGGCGGAACCGGGTACCAGTGCCACTTCTGCGGTCTCCAGCAGCAGGGCGGCCAGATCGGTATCGGTTTCGATGCCGTCCATGTTGGCGATTGCCTCAGAGAAGTCCGGGAACGCATAGAAGGTGCCGTCGCCTTGGGCGCATTTCACGCCGGGCAGGGCATCCAGCGCTGCGGTCAGGTAGTCATGGCGCTCCTTGAATGCCTTGACCATCTCGTCGACACAGCCTTGGTCGCCAGCCAGCGCGGCTTCTGCGGCGGCCTGGCTGATGGAGGCCGGGTTGGAGGTGGACTGGGACTGCACTTTCTTCATGGCCGCAATCAGTTTCTGCGGGCCAGCGGCATAGCCGATGCGCCAGCCGGTCATGGAGTAGGCCTTGGAGACCCCATTCATGACTACGGTGCGGTCGTACAGCTCCGGGGTGGCGTTGACGATGTTCACGAACGGCTTGCCAGTCCACAGGATGTGCTCGTACATGTCGTCGGTGGCGACGATGATGTCCGGGTGTTTCTTCAGCACTTCACCCAAGGCGGCCAGCTCTTCGATGGAATAGGCCATGCCGGAGGGGTTGGACGGGCTGTTGATCACGAACAGGCGGGTTTTCGGGGGGATCGCAGCTTCCAGTTGCTCCGGGGTGATCTTGAAGCGACTGTTTACGTCGGTTTCGATGATCTTCGGTACGCCGCCAGCGACCAGCACCATGTCCGGGTAGCTGACCCAGTAAGGGGCGGGGATGATGGCTTCGTCGCCGTCGTTCAGCAGGGCCAGAGCCATGTTGAAGAAGGACTGCTTGCCACCGCTGGAGACCAGAATCTGGTTGGCTTCATAGTCCAGGCCGTTATCGCGCTTGTACTTGTCGATAATGGCTTTTTTCAGACCGGGAGTGCCGTCGACCGGGGTGTATTTGGTCTTGCCGGCGTTAATCGCTTCAATAGCGGCTTGCTTGATATGTTCCGGGGTATCGAAATCCGGCTCACCGGCACCCAGCCCAATAATGTCTTTGCCCTGAGCGCGCAGCTCACCGGCTTTTGCGGTGATGGCCAGGGTGGGAGAGGGCTTGATGCGTTGTACGCGGTCGGAAAGGCTGATATCGGACATGCACTCCTCGTTCGTCTGAGTAGTCGCTCGGCGGCGCTTTTGACGCAGCGTCGGACGTAGAAAGGGGCGTGCATTTTACCGGACTTGGTAGCTAATGTCCCGTATTTCCTGTGGGGGCGGGGAGGCTTCGCGGTCGAACGACCGCTCCCACGGTGGGATGTGGGAGGGGTTGGAGTATTTGTGGGAGCGGTGGTTCCACCGCGATCTTCCAGGGGCTAGAGCCAGGTAGCATACCAGAAGGGGTAATCCCCCACGTTGTTGACCAGTCCCGCCCTGAGGGGGTTAGCAACAATGTAGCGGGCTGCCGGGAGCACATCGGCTTCGCGACGGATCGCCCTGTCATGAAATCCTGGTTGCCAGATTGCGCCTCCCAGGGTTCTCGCGCTGTTGTTCTTTGCCATGCGAACAACAGCAGAGAGGTCACGCGTGTCGCCAAGCGTGAATAGCCAATGGAGGTGATCGGGCATGACAACAAAACAGAGATTGCTGACCAAATGCAGCTCAGCCAGGCGATGCAGGGTCTTGCAGAGAGTGCAACCTGCCTCAAAATCATCAAATACCCTGCGTCTTTCGCGGGTTGTGGTGGTGACCAGATAGATCTGGCCGGGGATTGAGGTTCGGCCTTTTCTCAGTCTGGCGGATGCGGGGGCGTTAGCGGGTTTCATTGTTTGGAGGGTGGGGGGTTAAAAGGCTGGTGGGTATCAGCCATCGCTGATTGTCCAGGTGAGACATCGGCTATCGCGGTCGAACGACCGCTCCCACAGAAAACACCTCGAGCCCCGACGTGGGAGCGGTCGTTCGACCGCGATTGACTGGCTCATCAGAATCATCGAGGTGCCGCTGCCCCCGCAGAGGGGTTGCTGTCATCACGCCTTTGCCATGCCAGCTCTGCTACAATAGGTGCCGATTTTGCCACTGTGATTTTGCTGCCCTTTGGGTGGCGGCCATCAGGAAGCCCTCATGTCTGAAAGCCTGTTCAAGCTCCATTCCGATTACCAGCCTGCGGGCGATCAGCCCACTGCGATTGCCCAGCTGATCGAGGGGATCAACGATGGTTTGGGGCATCAGACCCTGCTGGGGGTAACCGGGTCGGGCAAGACGTTCACCATGGCCAATGTGATCCAGCAGACCGGGCGGCCGACGATCATCATGGCACCCAACAAGACGCTGGCGGCGCAGTTGTACGGGGAGTTCAAGGAGTTCTTCCCGGAAAACGCGGTGGAGTATTTCGTCTCGTACTACGACTACTACCAGCCGGAAGCCTATGTGCCGAGCTCCGATACCTTTATCGAGAAAGATGCGTCGGTGAACGAGCAGATTGAGCAAATGCGACTGTCGGCCACCAAGGCGATTCTGGAGCGACAGGACACTATCATCGTGGCCACCGTATCGGCCATTTATGGTCTGGGTGATCCGGCCAGTTACCACGCGATGGTATTGCACCTGGTGCGTGGCGACAGCATCGATCAGCGTGATCTGCTGCGTCGTCTGGCGGAGCTGCAGTACACCCGTAACGAAATGGATTTTCGCCGGGCCACGTATCGAGTGCGCGGCGATGTGATCGATATCTTTCCGGCGGAAGAAGAAAAGGAAGCGGTGCGCATTGAGTTGTTCGACGATGAGGTGGAGTCCATCAGCATTTTCGATCCGCTCACCGGCGAGGTGATCAAGCGGGTCAGTCGCATCACGGTGTACCCCAAGAGCCACTACGTCACCCCACGGGAGGTGGTGTTGAAAGCGGTGGACATGATCAAGGAAGAGCTGGATGAGCGGCTCAAGGAATTGAAAGAGCAAAACAAGCTGGTGGAAGCCCAGCGACTGGAGCAGCGCACCCGGTTCGATATCGAAATGCTGCAGGAGCTGGGTTACTGCAACGGGGTGGAAAACTATTCCCGCTTGTTTTCCGGTCGCGCCCCTGGCGAAGCGCCGCCGACCCTGTTCGATTATCTGCCCGAGAATGCGCTGCTGATTGCGGACGAGTCCCATGTGACCATCCCGCAGTTGGGATCCATGTATAAAGGTGACCGCTCCCGAAAGGAAACGCTGGTCAACTTCGGCTTCCGGCTGCCTTCCGCCATGGATAACCGTCCGTTGAAATTCGAGGAGTGGGAGCAGCTGGCCCCCCAGATGGTGTTTGTGTCGGCGACCCCCGGCCCCTATGAGGAGAAGTACGCGGGCCAGGTGGTGGAACAGGTGGTGCGCCCCACCGGCCTGGTGGACCCACAAATCGAGATTCGCCCGGCTACCACTCAGGTGGACGACTTGCTGGGGGAGGCCAAAGAGGCCATCGAGAAGGGCGAGCGGGTGCTGGTGACCACGCTCACCAAGCGCATGGCAGAGGACCTGACCGAGTACCTGAGCGAGCATGGGATCAGTGTGCGTTATCTGCACTCCGACATTGATACCGTGGAGCGGGTAGAAATCATCCGTGACCTGCGGCTGGGCAAGTTCGACGTGTTGGTGGGGATCAACCTGTTGCGAGAAGGCCTGGATATGCCGGAAGTTGCACTGGTGGCGATTCTGGATGCCGACAAGGAAGGCTTCCTGCGGGCGGAGCGCTCGCTGATCCAGACGATTGGCCGTGCCGCGCGGAATGTGAAGGGGCGCGCCATTCTTTATGCCGACAAGATGACCGGCTCCATGGAGCGGGCCATCGACGAAACCAACCGTCGCCGGGAGAAGCAGGAAGCCTTCAACAAGGCGCATGGCATCACCCCGCAGGCGCTCAACAAGAAAGTCCGTGACATCATGGACGACAGTGGCGGCAGCCAGTTTGACCGCAAGGCGGGCAAGGGCCCGCAGAAGAAAGTGGCCGAGCCAACCTCACCCTACGAGTCCATGTCACCCGCTCAGCTGGCCAAGGAAATCGAAAAGCTGGAAGCGAAGATGATGGCGCACGCCAAGAACCTGGAATTCGAAGATGCGGCGGCAACAAGGGACCAGATTCACCAGCTGCGTGAGTTGGGTTTTATGCGGTAAGCGGCAGTTGACAGTTGATAGTGGACAGTTGACAGCTAAAGGCCTCGGGATAATCTTTTTTCCCGCCCTGACCGATGTGTATCTCAAGCGGTGCGATATGAAGTGATCTAAACGAATGAGGCCGCGCCCAACCTTTGGGCGCGGCCTCGTTTGCTTGAAATTAGATGTGAGGTTATCGCGTCGCTGTCAACTGTCCACTATCAACTGTCAACTCGCCACTCAGCTGCTCCACCCAAATCAGCGTCCCCGCAATTACCGCCACCGGCATGATGAACAGGTTAACCAGCGGGATCATGGTAAGCGCCATGACTACGGCGCCGAAGGTGAGTACCAGCCAGCGTCGGGTTTTCAGTCGCTCGAGCATTACCTCGAAGGGGACCTGGCGGTTATCGGCGCCGAAATCGATGTACTGCATGCCCAGCAGCCAGCCGGACCACAGGAACCAGATGGCGGAGGCGAACACATTGATGACCGGGATGAAGTAAATGACCCCGACCACCAGCAGAACCAGCAGGGCACGCCACAGCCAGTACCAGGTTTTGCGCAGTTCGCGCTTGAAGGTCCGCACGATCATGGCGGGGATGGATTCTTCCGGCATGGGGTGCCCGGTCACCTGGAAATCCACTTTTTCTGCCAGGAACCCCATGAACGGTGCCGCGATCAGCTGCACGCCGATAGAGAAGATGCTGGCGAACAGCGCCAATAACAGGATCCACACCAGGATGATGGCGGCATCGAGGATGAAGTCGATGGCACCGTTCAGGAAGCTCCAGGTGCCGGTGAGGGCCCAGTCGGCGGTGCTGGCGGTGATCCAGCCGGCAATCCAGCTGCCGCTGGCCCAATACAGGCCACCGAACACCAGGATGTTGAAAATCAGCGGCACAATGACATACGGCCGCAGTTCCCGGGTGCGGGCCAGCTGCAGGCTGCGTTTGAGGTAGCTGATAGCGTCGGCAATCTGGGACACAGGCAATCCTTGGGTAAGAGCAGCTGCGAGCGATGAGCTGTCAGCTGCGAGGAAAAGACAGGTTGTGGAAATGGTACCTGTCGCGCCCCCTGCTGCACAGGGTGGGGGAGAGCGGCTGCAAGCCTCAAGCTACAAGGAAAGGCTCCGTCCTTTTCTGTGGGAGCGGTCGTTCGACCGCGATTGGGGGGGCAGGCTTTCGGTGGAATTGCCGCTGCTCAATCATCAAATTCGGTAAAAGCTGACCCACCTTGGGCATGCAGTGTGCTGAGTAAGGCGTGTAGCGGCCTTTATCGGTATCTCGCCTGATGAATTCACTGCCGGTTGTCGCTAGACTTAGTCCTTTTAATGCCCACGGTGCGCCGTTACGGCTTAAGGGGGCGGCGAAACACAGATTTTCGCCCATTATTTGGCCTGCTGGCCCGAGTTAAGCAGACACTATGCGACTGAAATCCATAAAACTGGCCGGGTTCAAGTCCTTTGTGGACCCTACCACCACCAATTTCCCGGAAAATCTCACCGCTGTGGTGGGGCCCAACGGGTGTGGGAAGTCCAATATCATTGATGCGGTTCGCTGGGTGATGGGGGAATCCTCCGCCAAGCACTTGCGCGGCGAGTCCATGGCCGACGTGATTTTCAACGGCTCCAACGCCCGCAAACCGGTGGCCCAGGCCTCTATCGAGCTGATCTTCGATAACTCCGATGCCACCGTCACCGGTGAATACGGCAAGTTCAACGAGATTTCCGTCAAGCGCCAGGTGACCCGGGATGGCCAGTCCAATTATTTCCTGAATGGCACCAAATGCCGTCGCAAGGACATTGCCGATATCTTCCTGGGTACGGGCCTGGGGCCGCGCAGTTACGCGATTATCGAGCAGGGCATGATTTCCCGCCTGATCGAGGCGAAACCGGAAGAGCTGCGGGTTTACATCGAAGAAGCCGCCGGGATCTCCAAGTACAAGGCGCGTCGTCGTGAGACGGAAAACCGCATCCGCCGTACCCGCGAGAACCTGGAACGCCTGACCGACATCCGCGAAGAACTGGAGCGCCAGCTGGAGCGCTTGAGCCGTCAGGCCAGTGCGGCGGAAAAGTACAAGCAATACAAGGAAGAAGAGCGTCTCAAGGGCGCTCAGCTCAAGGCATTGCGCTGGAAAGGCCTGGATACCCAGGTGCAGCAACTCGACCATGTGATTGGCGAGCTGGACGTCTCCATCGAAGCCAAGGTGGCGGAGCAGCGCCATGTGGATGCCGAGGTGGAGCGGCTCCGAGAGCAGCACCACGAGGTGCAGGAGCGGTTTAACGAAGTGCAGCAGCACTTCTACGCCCTGGGTGCCGAGGTGGCACGGCTGGAGCAGAACATCCAGAACCAGCGCGAGCGCAAGCAGCAGCTTTATGAAGAGCTGGATCAGATCAATGCCAGCTTCCGGGAGTCCGACGAGCACCTGACGATGGACACGGAAAAAGTGGCCGAGCTGGATGCCATTCTGGCCGAGCGTGAGCCCGAGCTGGAAATGATCAGCGAGCAGCAGGAGGTCTCCAGCGAGGCGCTGGCGCTGGCCGAAGAGGCCATGCAGAACTGGCAGCAGGAATGGGAAGAATTCAACGGCAAATCTGGCGAATCGCGCCGGCAGGCCGAGGTAGAACAGTCCCGCATCCAGCACCTGGAGAAATCCCAGGAGCGCCTGCAGGACCGCATTGAGCGGCTCAAGAAAGAGCAGGAGTCTCTGGACGCCGGCCCGCTGGCGCAGGAAATGCGTCAGCTGGAAGAGCAGGTGGAGCAGTTCCGTGCCCAGACCGAGGAAAGCGAGCTGCGCAGTGAGAGCCTGCAGGAAGAGATTAACCAGATGCGCCGCGAAAACGGCGACCGGGGCCGCCAGCTGGAAGACGCCCGCGAGAAGCTGCAGGCGCTGAAAGGCCGTCGCACCTCGCTGGAAGCCTTGCAGAAAGCGGCCATGGGCGATGACGGTGCGGTCAGTGACTGGCTCAATCGCCACGAGCTCGACGCCGAGCCGCGGTTGGCAGATCAGGTCCAGGTGGCGGAAGGTTGGGAGAAGGCCCTCGAAGCGGTGCTGGGCGACGCCCTGCAGGCCGTGGCGGTCAGCGGGCTGGATCAGGTCAGCGATTGGCTGGGCGATCTGGATCATGGTCGTCTTGCGTTGGTGAGCCTAGCCGGTGTCAAAGGCGAGGGCAGTGCGGGCGACTTGCTCCGTGACAAGGTTGACGGTCAGGTCCCGGAAGGGCTGCTGGCTGGGGTGTATGTGGCCGATAACCTGGATGCAGCCCTGACCCTGCGCGGGCAGCTGGCGGCGCACGAGTCGGTGGTGACCCGTGACGGTATCTGGCTCGGGCCGGACTGGCTGAAAGTGGCCAAAGAGGAAGACCAGGAAGCAGGCATTCTGGAGCGGCGCCGCGAACTGGAAAGCCTGGAAGACGAGATTGAAACCCTGCAGGTCACCGTGGATGAGCTCAAGGAGCAGCTGGAAAGCACTCGTGAGCAAATCGGTGAGCTGGAGGAAGAGCGTGAGGACGTTCAGCGCCAGGCGGCGCGCCTGAACCGCGATCTGGGCGAGATCAATGCCCAGGTCAGTGCCCGTCAGGTGCGTTTGGAGCAGATCACCATGCGCCGCGAGCGCCTTGGCAAGGAAATGGACGAAGCCAACGAGCAGCTCGAGCAGGAACAGGAACAGATGAAAGAGGGCCGGGCGGTGCTGGCGGAAGCGCTGGACGCCATGGAGGCGGACAGTGGCCAGCGCGAAGCGCTGTTGTCACGCCGTGACGAGCTGCGTCTGAAGCTCGACGAGGCCCGCCAGAAAGCCCGTCATGACAGGGATCAATCCCACCAGGTCGCTATGGAAGTGCAGGGGGCCAAGACCCAGGCCGATTCCCTGCGCCAGAACCTGTCTCGCCTGGAAGCGCAGGTGCAGGCCATGGCCGAGCGCAAGGCCCTGCTGGAAGAACAGACCCGGGAAGGCGACGACCCGGGCGCCGAGCTGCAGCAACAGCTGGAAGAAAAGCTGGCAGTGCGCCTGGAGGCAGAACACAAGCTCACCGAAGCCCGCCGTGAGCTGGAAACCGTGGACCACGAGATGCGCAATCTGGAAGGCCAGCGTGGGCAGTACGAGCGCCAGGCCCAGGAAATCCGCAGCACCATGGACCAGAAGCGCATGCAGTGGCAGGACCTGAGCACCCGTCGCCAGACGGTGGCGGAGCAGCTGTCCGAGCAGAACTTCGACCTGAAGACGATTCTCGACAACCTGCCCGAGGAAGCCAACGAACAGGAGTGGGCGCAGGAGATGGACCTGATCGGGCAGCGCATCTCCCGTTTGGGCCAGATCAACCTGGCGGCCATTGATGAGTACCAGCAGCAGTCTGAGCGCAAGAACTACCTGGACAGCCAGAATGACGATCTGGAAGACGCCCTCAAGACCCTGGAAAACGCCATTCGCAAGATCGACCGCGAAACCCGGGCGCGCTTCAAGGAGTACTTCGACCGGATCAACCGCGGCTTGCAGGAGCTGTTCCCGAAGGTATTTGGCGGTGGCCATGCCTACCTGGAACTGACCGGCGAAGACCTGCTGGATACCGGTGTGGCGATCATGGCGCGGCCGCCCGGCAAGCGGAACAGCACGATTCACCTGTTGTCCGGTGGTGAGAAGGCGCTGACCGCATTGTCACTGGTGTTCAGTATCTTCCAGCTCAACCCGGCACCGTTCTGTCTGCTGGATGAGGTGGACGCCCCGCTGGATGACGCCAACGTGGGCCGTTTCTGTAACCTGGTGTCGGAAATGTCTGCAAAAGTCCAATTCATCTACATCACACACAACAAGATTGCGATGGAGATGGCTGCTACCCTGATGGGGGTGACCATGCACGAGCCTGGGGTCTCCCGTCTGGTATCGGTGGATGTGGAAGAAGCTGCNGAAATGGCAGCCATGTGAGGAATACGTGTCGCCTTCGGGCGGCATAATCAGCGTAAGCAAGGAAGACGAGGCAATGGGCCTGAACCTGGAAACACTGATTGGCATTCTGGTAATTCTGATTCTGCTGATTCTCGCCGACGGCGTGCGGCGCATGATTCGTGAGCGGCATGGCCGGTTGCGCATGCGTATCGACCCCCGTTACCGGGATGCGCAGGAGGAAGAGCAGGACGGTTATAACCCGGAGGTGATAGGTACTGCCCGGGTTGTGCGTGAGGCNATCAAGCAGGACAGTATTTTTCCGCAGGACACGGCCGAGCAGGAAGNAACCCCGCCCACGGTCATGGAACCGGATGAAGCGGTTAGCGAGGCCCGTGCCGCCGAGCAGCAAAGCCTGTTCGCCGGCGATGAACCGGCAGAGCCCGAGGTTGTGCAGGAGCCGGCCTACGAGGCCGCCCCTGANCCTGAGCCCGNGCCAGAGCCCACCCCGGANCCTGAACCGGCTCCGGCNCCGAAGGCCCAGAAGCCGGCAGNACGCAAGNCCGAGGCCCCCCGTGAACCCCANCCNGTGCTGGAAGTGATCGTGGTGCACCTGATTGCCCGTCGTGGCGCGCCNTTTGANGGCGGAGAGTTGCTGCGGATGTTGCTGGAGTCCGGTCTGCGCTATGGNCAGATGAATATCTTCCATCGCCATGTCAGTGTGGATGGCCGTGATCAATTGCAGTTNTCCATGGCCAATGCGGTGGAGCNGGGTACCTTCGACCTGGATACCATGGAAGAAAAAACCTTTGCCGGGGTTACCTTTTTCATGAAGCTGCCNGGCCCGACCGATGCCATCGGTTCGCTGGATCGCATGTTGTCCATCTGCCAACGCNTGGCCACNGAACTGGACGGCGAACTGAAGGACGAACAACACAGCGTGCTGACCCCGCAGATGATGGAACACCTGCGTCAGAAGGTGCAGGAATTCGAGCGTCGCCAGCGGGTGCCGAGCGCGTAACAGCNGCTGTGAGCTACGAGCTGTCAGCTATGAGTAAAATCAAAACCNTAGGGCGGAAATTGCTNNNGGCAATCTCCGCCGTTTTTTTGGCGAAGATNGGCCGTCGCCGATTTCTGCCCTACGGGCGAATCGCTGTTAACTATTCACTATTAACTGTTCACTGCCTTTAACGTGCCCAATAACAACGACCTTTCCCAACAAGCCCAATCCCTTCGCGACCAGCTCAACGACTGGTCNTANCGNTANTACGTNCTNGANGATCCNGCGGTGCCNGATGCGGANTANGACCGCCTNTANCGNGANNTGAAGGCGTTGGAAGACGCACATCCGGAACTGATAACGGTGGATTCGCCGACCCAGCGGGTGGGTGATGTGCCGCTGGATGCNTTTGATCAGGTTCAGCATGAAGTGCCCATGCTCAGCCTCGACAATGTGTTTGACGACGACGANCTGCGGGCGTTTGATCAGCGGGTNCGTGAGCGCCTGGATGTTGATGGCGAGGTGGCTTATGTCGCCGAACCCAAGCTGGATGGTCTGGCCATTTCCCTGCTCTATGAAAACGGTGANCTGGTGCGAGCCGCCACCCGTGGTGACGGTCAGACCGGCGAGAACATTACTACCAATGCGCGCACTATTCGTTCNGTGCCACTGACGTTGCGTGGAGAGAAACTGCCTGAGCGGCTGGAAGTGCGCGGCGAGGTGGTGATGCCCCATGCCGGCTTTGCCAAATTAAATGAGCGCCAGGAAGCCGCCGGGCAGAAGGTCTTCGCCAACCCGCGTAATGCGGCGGCAGGGAGTCTGCGTCAGCTGGATTCTCGCATCACTGCCGAGCGTCCGCTGGAATTCTATGCCTATTCCATGGCGCAGCTGGAAGGCGTGGATGAGCCGGCCACCCACTCCGGCATGCTCGACATGCTGCGTGACTGGGGCCTGCGGGTGAACCCGGAAGTGCGGNTCTGCCAGGGCGTGGANCAGNTGCTGACCTTNTATCATGGGATTCTCGACAAGCGTGATCGGCTCGATTACGACATCGATGGTGTGGTGTACAAGGTGGACCGCTTTGATTGGCAGCGGGATCTGGGCTTTGTCAGCCGCGCGCCGCGCTGGGCCACCGCCCACAAATTCCCGGCTCAGGAAGAGCTGACCACGCTCAACGGCGTCGACTGGCAGGTCGGTCGTACCGGCGCGTTGACNCCGGTGGCGCGGTTGGAGCCGGTNTCGGTGGGGGGCGTCACGGTCAGTAATGCNACCCTGCACAATATGGATGAGATCCAGCGGNTGGATATTCGNATCGGCGATACCGTGGTCGTGTACCGGGCCGGGGACGTGATTCCCAAAGTGGTTCGCCCGATCCCTGAGCGGCGCCCGGCGGAGGCTCAAATCATCACCTTGCCCAGCCATTGTCCGGTTTGTGGCAGCGATATTCTCCGCGGCGATGGCGAAGTGGTGGCTCGCTGTACCGGCGGTCTGATCTGTGGTGCCCAGCAACGCGAGGCGATCAAGCATTTCGCGTCGCGACGAGCCATGGATATTGATGGGTTGGGCGACAAGCTGGTGGACGCCCTGGTGGATCAGGAACTGATTGCCACGGTGGCCGACCTGTACCGTCTCAAGCCCGAGCAAGTGGCCGGGCTGGAAAGGATGGGCGACAAGTCCGCCGAGAACCTGATTGCTGCCCTCGAGGTCTCGAAGACAGTGAGTCTGGGGCGCTTCCTGTTTTCCCTGGGCATCCTGCAGATTGGCGAGGAAACGGCCAAGAACCTGGCCGATTGCTTCGGTGATCTGCAAACCATTCGCCGGGCACCGCCGTTGTTGCTGCTGGCGGTGCCCGATGTGGGCATGGAAGTGGCCAAGGCCATTGGCGCTTTCTTTGCCGAAGCTGACAACGAAGCGGTGATCGATGGACTGCTGTCGGCAGGGGTGTCGCCCCAATCCGATGGCCAACCCTCGGCAGCCTTTACTGCCTCCCTGACGCTGGCACACCTGCTGAAATCTGCCAAGCGCCTGGGCATGGATCTGGAAGGCATTGGTGACAAGTCTCTGGAAACCCTGGCCAGCCATTACACCACCGTGGCCGGGCTGGTGGCAGGGGCGGCGGAAGGCGCGGGAGCAGAACCCAAGGGCGTGCGCTCTGGTGTCATGCTGCAACTGCGCAAGGCGCTGGCGGAGAACCAGTGGCAGGCACGGCTGGAAGATGCCGAAGCCATGGCCAGCGAACTGCAGGCACGGGCACCGGCCCAGGCGGAGAGCCGCCCACTGGATGGCCAGACCTGGGTGTTGACCGGCACGCTGGAAGCCTTTACCCGGGATCAGGCCAAGAAAGGGCTGCAGCAGCTGGGGGCAAAAGTGGCCGGCTCGGTGTCGAAGAACACGTCTATGGTCGCCGCAGGTGCCTCGGCGGGCTCCAAACTGGCCAAGGCCGAGGCGCTGGGGGTTGAGGTGTGTGACGAGGCCGCGCTACTGTCCTTGTTCAACGACCACGGTATCGACCCGGGAGCATTATGAAACACTGGCTGACCCTGTTGCTGATGGCATTGATCTTGAGTGGCTGTGCCGGCACGCCCACTAACACAGACAATGTGTGTGCGGTGTTCGATCAACGGGGGGGCTGGTTTAACAACTGGTACAAGTACGCAAAGAACACTGAGAAGGAATACGGCGTACCGGTGCCGGTGCTGATGGCGACCATCTACAAGGAATCCGGTTTCAACGCCAAGGCCAAACCGCCGCGAACCAAGCTGCTGGGTTTCATCCCCTGGAAACGTCCGTCGACGGCCTATGGTTATCCCCAGGCGCTGGACAGCACGTGGGACTGGTACAAACAGGAAACGGGGCGTCGTGGCGCCGACCGCGATGATTTCAAGGACGCTATCCAGTTTGTGGGCTGGTATCACTACCAGAGCTACAAGAAGAATGGCGTGCCCCGCAACGACACCTATAGTCTGTATCTCAATTATTATGCCGGCCACGGAGGCTATGCCCGTGGTACCTGGAAGAATAATAAATGGATGAAAGGTGCAGCCCAGCGCACCGCGCAGATGGCCAACCGTTATGAGCAGCAGATGAAGGGCTGCGGTCGCTAGTTGTTACGTTTCGGGTGGTCCGGCAGTGATTGTGTGCCCGGTGTTATCTCTCTTCTATTTCTTTTTATTTGTTGTGGCGGGTTTGCCTCGCTGGGGCTCGGATCGCCATGCGAGCATGGCTCCTACAGCGATTGCGGGACGGCGACTGGCGGGAATAAAAAAGGTTCATCGCGGATTGCCGGGAATCGTCTCCCTCCGTAGGAGCGTCGCTCGCGGCGCGATCCCAGACCAGGATCAAAAGCATTTCCACCACAGAGGATACAGGGTTCACAGAGGAAAACCGTCTTTCTCAGTGAACCCTGTGTCCTCTGTGGTAAATCAGTCTTTAATGACGTGGGTTATCGCGCCGCGAGCGACGCTCCTACGGAAAGGGAGGGGATTAAATTCGGGTTTTCCCGGGAATTCGCGATGAACCAAAAAAAAGCCCACCGAAGTGGGCCTGGAAGGTGGAGACAATGGAGTTGCTGTTTTACTGGTAAATGCCTGCCTCCGAAATGGCATCGGTGATGGTCTTGGCGTAGTGTGAGGCACCTTTCTCCAGTCCTTTGAAACCGCCCGTGTTGAAGCTCACGGTGCGTCCGGTCCAGACAATGGCCTTCTGGTCTACGTCCCACAGTTCCAGCCGTGCGGTGTAGATGTCTTCGTTCACGTAGAAGTCAGGGCTGTAAACCTGGGGTGTCATGGTCATGCCGGCACTGGCCGGTACGCTGACGCCAGGGTCACCTTTGACTTCAGTGGTCTTGGTGGTCTGGTCTTCAAGGTGAATGGCCAGAGCACTGTCGAAGCCGTTTTCCTTCATGCGTTTTGCCAGGTAATCCAGGCTTTTGCCTTCAACGCCCTTGTCCCCAAAGACGGTGTAGGCCGCTGTGGCTTTGACACCCATTTCGGCGAAGCGGGCAACGATGGCGTCTTCCAGGTGACCGCGTAGTTCATGATCCACAAGCACACCCACCACAAGGGATTGGTATGGCCCTTTCGGGGCGGCCTGGGTGCCCGTGTCGGAATTGATTACCTTGGTGTCGTGGTAGCCGCTGACGCAGGCTGACAGTACGACAGCGAGCAGGGCAGTAAGAGCAATTTTCAGTTGTTTCATAGTCGCATCCTCGTTGGCCTGCCGGCGCCTGCCGACAGGTCGCTATCCGTTTCAGAAGTTGTAGGCAGTGCTGAAGGACAGGTAGTCACGGTCTTCAACAACACTGTAGCTGGCGTCGTTGTAGGTGGTGTACGACAGGTCAGCCGTCAGCTTCTTGTAGGCCATGCCCAGGCTGATGCCGACGCTGCGTGAGTCTTCCTGCATGGCATCGTCGCTGGAAAAGCCTTCTACGCCATGTTGCAAGGTGATGGCCGGTGTCAGGGTCATGGCACCAATGGCATTGGCGTAGGTGGACTTGAGGGTCAGCTGGTAGCCCCAGCTGAAGTCCGTGACATAGCCATCCTCGCCCAGATCACCCACACCATAGTTGGTATGACGACGGAAGCGCATCTCTTCCTGGTCCGGCAGGTCCGGAATGTACTCGGAACCGACTTGCATGGAGACGATGGTCTTTTGCGCGCCCAGGACTTGCGGGATCACGGTGGTGAAGGCCAGCTCGGCACGCTGAATGTCGAACTCCTGATACCCATGGACCTGGCTGCCGGAGTCGTAGACATAATCAATGGTGCCTTGCGGGATGGAGTAGCCGGCCCCTTGTACGGCTGCCGCTGGCAGGCCATTGGCCTCCAGTACACGGGAGGTTGTCAGATCCGGTGTGTTGATCAGGATCGGCATGTCCGGCAGGTAGCTCAGGTTCAATGCGAGGTTGCCCACGCCTTCGAAGGTCTTGTCGGCGGTCAGGCCAAACACCTGGATGTCTTCGGGATACTCGTAGAAGTAGGCCACGTCGTTACCCGGGGTGATGCCCTGCGGCAACGCGCTGGTTTCCTTGGTCACAGAGTAATAGGGCAGGCGGCTGTGGTAATTCAGGAAGTACGTGCCCACCTTGGCCTTGGCATCGGGGAAGGCATAGTCAAACTTGAAGCCGAACTGGCCGCCGTCTTCCGGTTCGTTCTCGTCAACACGGGGGATATACACCCCGGCGTTGTAGGCGTCCTGATTGGGCAGGATCACCGAGCTGGAAAAGGTGGCATCACAACCCAGAGCGGTGTTGTCCAGCGTCGAGAAGAAGGTACCACAGCCATCCAGATTCGCCGGGCGCCATTCATACTGGTAGAAAGACTTCATGCTCAGGTTGTCGGTGAACTTGTAGTCCAGTGTCAGCATGCCAGAGGGGGTCAGGAACTCCGTGTATTCCGCGCCAGGGCGATGCAGCGCGGCCAGGTCGATGGCGTTAAGTGAGCCCAGAGAGCCGCGGGAGTAGAGGCTACGGCCCCACAGCAGCAGTTGGCGCCCTGCGGCGATTCGCAGCGGCTGACCATTCAGCTCGAATTTGCCGTGGGCATAAACTTCCTGGAAGGTTGCACCCTGGAATTGCGAGTTACGGTGGAAACCGTCATCACTCAGCGGTTCGTCAGGAATAAAGCCGTTTGGATAGTTACCATGCGGTACGTCTTTTTCCTTCTGGGTGTAGTCGTACCAGGTCTTGGCACGGGCAAACAGGCCGAAATTGCGGAATTGCAGATTCACATCGCCCACGGCCTTGGCCACTGAGGAGACGATGTCTCCAGCCTGATAATTCAGATTGCCGTCGTCAGACACTGCGGATCCTGCGGTGCCGCCAGGAGTGTCGCCGGCAAACAGGTTGTCCTTGCTGGCAGACTCCATTCTTGCGGTGGCACCGACCGAAGCCTTGAGGTTCCATTTGGCACTGAAATCGTCGCTGAATTTGATTTCACCGCCGGCCAAGGCCGGCGCTGAGGCTGTCAGCAGGCCCAGCGCAAGGGCACTGCTGTAGCCAACAGCGATTGCTTTGCTTCGCATTATTTTGCTCTCCCACTGCCCGGTGATGATCCTGGGCAGACTGTCCGTTTTTGTTTTAAAAGTGTTGTAGCGCACGTCTTGCTTCACCCGACCTCCCGGTAATGCCTGGGCATTGCGGGAGGGTCCCTGCGGGTGATGAAACTGGCAGTTTCATTTTTATGGATCACAATTCCGAAAAAATGATCTGTCGAGGTCAATTCATACATACTGGCTGGTATGTGGTCAATACGACGAGAGACCAATACGGTGACTTTGAAGGGGGTCATGTCACCCTGTTATGGAGAAAAAATAGGACGTTTGAACCAGGTTTCGATCCGATTGCGACAGAGAAATATACTATTTATCGATATATGTATATTTTCGGGGCGCGTTCGTTACTGTGGGTAACAGGTGAAAGGTAGTTCCATTTTTGTGACATTTTTGGGGGGTTAGCCGATTTTTTTTTTAAAAAAACGGGCTTGTGATTTTTGGCCTCGCCGTGTTTTCCTCGTGCCCTGAACGCTTTCTGTGCGGTTTCTCTGGCAAGCAACATTTATGGGGTGCCTGTGGGGGCGGCTTGCACGCGAAATGCCTTGTAAGAGCGGGGAATGGCTCACACCAAAGACTATCCCGTAGATACCCTGTTCAAGCACAAGCATTTTTCGCATGGCAATCACTAAAAAGCAGTGATGAATCGAACGGGGTATCCGTCTTAACGCAGGCCCA
>PAJO01000002.1 GCA_002706085.1 Alcanivoracaceae bacterium
AATGCGACACTCGTTGTTGCTCGTCGTTCATTTGGAGACACCAAACCTCTCTCCTCGCGCCTAGATTGGCGCATTTTGGGCCGCAACAGGGGCCACCGAATTAGTGTGAACAGGCCCCTGGCTCTGCTACAATCCGCGCCCCGGTCAGGCCTGCCCTGCTGCCGGAGCTCTTTTACAGTCAATTTTTGAGGACAGATGCATGCATGCGCCGCAAGTGAATATCGCCCTGCGAGCCGCCCGCTCCGCGGGTAACCTGATTCGACGCGCTGCCGAAAGCAGTGACCCGGTGTCTGTCACCAAGAAGGGCATGAACGACTTCGTTACCGAAGTGGATCGTGCGGCTGAAAAGCGCATTATCGAAACCCTCCTGAAAGCCTATCCGGACCACGGCATTCTCGCCGAGGAATCCGGCATCATCGAAGGCAAGGGCGAAGGGGCCGATTATCAGTGGATCATCGACCCGCTGGATGGCACCACCAACTTTATCCATGGCTTCCCCCAGTACTGTGTTTCCATTGCCCTCAAGCACAAAGGCAAAGTGGAACATGCGGTGATTTACGATCCCAACCGCGATGAGGAATTCACCGCCAGCCGTGGTCGGGGCGCGGCCCTCAATGGCCGCCGCATTCGCTGCACCAACCGTCCCGGCCTGGACGGCTGCCTGATCGGCACCGGTTTCCCGTTCCGCAAGGATCAGGCTCCCTTCATGGACGCTTACCTGGGCATGTTTGCCGACATCGCCGCCAGCACCGCAGGCTTGCGCCGCCCGGGCTCTGCCGCCCTGGACCTGGCCTGGCTGGCCGCAGGCCGCCTGGATGGTTTCTTTGAATTCGGTCTGGCCGAGTGGGACATGGCTGCTGGCGCCTTGCTGATCACCGAAGCCGGCGGGCTGGTTGGCGACCTGAGCGGTGGTCACAAGTACCTGGAAAGCGGCGGCGTGGTCGCTGGCAGCCCCAAGGTGTTCAAAGGCCTGCTGCAAAAAATCAAACCCCATCTTACCGACGGTCTGCGCAGGTAAAGCCAGCTACGAGCCATCAGCTATGAGCTATGACGCGGCCCAAGGCAGGTGCCAACAGCACCTCTTGAGCCGCGCCCCCCTTCATAAGCAGCCCAATCCCACAAGTTGCTCCGGTTATTGCTTTTATCTTTTCTCATTTCTCGCAGCTCACAGCTAATAGCTCGCAGCTGATTTCCTTAGACCCCAAACCGATTTTTGCAATTCGGCATGGACATCTGTGTGTGCTTTGCTAGCGTGAAAGACAGACACGTTGGCAAGGAGACATGGAATGGGCTCAGTAACGCTATCGGATCCGTCACTTTTCCGTGAGCAGTGCTACATCGACGGTCAATGGTGTGATGCGGACGACGGTGGCACTTTCACGGTGGACAACCCGGCCACCGAAGAGGCGCTGGGTACTGCGCCACGCATGGGCGAGGCCGAAACCCGCCGCGCCATTGATGCCGCCCATGCCGCCTTCCCTGCGTGGCGAGACAAAACTGCCGCAGAACGGGCCGGCCTGCTGGAAACCTGGCATGACCTGATGATGGAACATCAGGACGACCTCGGTCAGCTGATGACACTGGAGCAAGGCAAACCCCTGGCCGAAGCCAAAGGCGAAATTGCCTACGCCGCCTCGTTTCTGAAATGGTTTGCTGAAGAAGCCCGTCGCGCCTACGGCGACACCATCCCGGCACCAAAACCCGGCCAGCGCATCGTGGTGATCAAACAACCCATCGGTGTCACCGCCGCAATCACCCCCTGGAATTTCCCCTCCTCCATGATTACCCGCAAGGCGGGGGCGGCTCTGGCAGCCGGCTGTACCATGGTCGTCAAACCGGCCAGCGCCACCCCCTATTCGGCATTGGCACTGGCAGAGCTGGCCCAGCGGGCCGGCATTCCGGCCGGCGTTTTCAGCGTCATTACCGGTAGTGCCGGGGCAATTTCCACCGCCCTGACCGACTCCCCCATTGTTCGCAAGCTGAGTTTTACCGGTTCCACCGAAGTGGGCAGCAAACTGATGGCCCAATGCGCCAAACATATCCAGAAGGTCTCACTGGAACTCGGCGGCAATGCGCCCTTCATCGTGTTTGATGATGCCGATCTGGACAAGGCGGTGGAGGGCGCCATGGCCAGCAAATTCCGCAACACCGGCCAGACCTGCGTGTGTGTTAACCGCTTCCTGGTACAGGACAGCGTGCATGATGCCTTCGTGGACAAGCTCAAGATCGCCATCGAAGCCATGAACGTAGGCAATGGCATGGACGATGGCGTGACCCAGGCCGCCCTGATCAATCGCGGTGCCGCCGACAAGGTCATGGAGCATATCGAGGATGCCCTGGGCAAGGGCGCCACTGTCATCACCGGCGGGCAGCGACATGAACGCGGCGGCAGTTTTGTACAGCCTACCCTGATCACCGGTGTCAGCCAGGACGCCCAGCTCTGCCAGGAAGAAACCTTCGGCCCACTGGCCGCCGTCATCCCGTTCAAGAGCGAAGAAGACGCCATCCGGATTGCCAACGACACCCCGTACGGCCTGGCGGCCTATTTCTACAGCAATAACATCCACCGCTGCTGGCGTGTGGCTGAAGCACTGGAAAGCGGCATGGTCGGCGTCAACGAAGGCCTGATTTCCAATGCTGCGGCCCCCTTCGGCGGCGTCAAGGAATCCGGCCTGGGCCGGGAAGGCTCCCATCAGGGAATGGACGAGTACCTGGAAGAAAAGTATCTCTGCATGGGGAGTTAAAGCTTCAAGCGACAAGCTGCAAGCGACAACGCGAGGAAAGGTCCGTTAAACACTGAAAGGCATGGGCTCCGCGCTTTCCCCATGAATCGCGGGCTCAGGGATCAACAGCCCCCCATGCCTGTCCCGTGTTGCAGCTTGTAGCTTGAGGCTTGTCGCTTCAAAAGGAGGCATGGATGACCGAAACGCTCAACATTGCCCTGTTGCCCGGTGACGGCATTGGCCCGGAAGTCATGGATGTGGCGGACGCGCTCCTGGAACAGTTGATTCAACGCTATCAGCTCCCCCTCGCTGCGACCCTGTTTCCCTGGCCATCCCATGCCTGGTACCAGCAGCACGGGCAGATGATGCCTGATGATGGCGTGGCGCAATTGCGCCGCTTCGACGGCATCCTTCTCGGGGCACTGGGTGATCCCGGCCCACTGGATGATCCTGAGCGGTTTGTCCTCTCTGACAGTATCTCACTGGGGCCTTTGCTGGCCCTGCGCAAACAGCTGGATTTATGGGCCTGCGAGCGCCCTGCCCGCTGGCTGGCTGGTGCCCCCCAATACCTGGCCGACCCACGCGCCAAAGACGTCGACATGCTGGTGATTCGGGAAAACAGTGAAGGCGAATACAGCAATCAGGGCGGCCGCCTGCGGGCCGGCACGGCAGACGAAATCGCCACCCAGGTCGAAGTCTTCACCGCCACGGCCACAGAACGGCTGATTCGCCATGCCTTCGAACGTGCCGAAGAACGTGCCCGACTGCGCGACACCCCACGCCAGTTCAAGGACGGCAAAGCCGCCCAGGTGTGCCTGATCACCAAACGCAATGCGCAACCCTTCTGGGGAGATCTGTACACCGAAACCTTCGCCCGCATCGCGGCTCTCTATCCGGAGGTGGACACCCATCACGAGCTGGTGGACGCCGCCTGCATGAAGTTCGTGCAAAGTCCCTGGCAGTTCGATGTGATCGTGGCCAGCAACCTGCACGGCGACATTCTCACCGACCTGGCTGCAGTGCTGTGTGGCGGGCCGGGCCTGGCACCGTCTGCCAACCTGAATCCGGCTGACGCCGACACGCCAGCCCTGTTTGAGCCGGTACACGGCAGTGCCCCGGATATCGCCGGAAAGAATCTGGCGGACCCCCGTGCCACCCTGTTAAGCCTGGCCATGCTGCTGGACACCCTGGCGCCGAACCATCCCGCCATCGGCAATGCGGCACAACATCTGCATGACCTGATAGCAGAGGATTTACGACAGCCCTTTACAGGCACCCGGGAAACCGGCCAACGATTGAGTCAACGCATGGCCGCTGCCGTCTGAGGGCAGCGCCATTGATGAGGAAAACCGCGACAGCAAAGCAAACACATCGCAAGCATTGGTAAACGGAGGCGCCATGAGTCATTTGTCCCCCCTGCTGGTCCAGTCCAGCGGCATTTGTGCGGAGCGCGGCGAAGGAAGCTGGCTCTATGACAAGGACGGCAACCGCTGGCTGGATTTCACGTCCGGGATTGGCGTCACCGCCACAGGCCATTGCCACCCAAGGGTCGTTGCGGCCGCCCAGGAACAAGTGGCCAAGCTGGTGCATGCTCAATACGCCACTGTCACCCACCCCAACATGCTGGCACTGACGGACAGGCTCTATGAGCACTTGCCCAAAGGACTCGATGCGGTGGCCTTTTCCAATTCCGGCAGCGAATCCGTCGAAGCCGCCGTGCGGCTGGCCCGTCAGGCCACCGGACGCACCAATCTGATTGCCTTTCGCGGTGGCTTCCATGGCCGCACTTTGGCGGCGGCCTCCCTGACCACCTCCACCAGCAAGGTCCGCACCGGCTGGCAACCGCTCATGGCCGGGGTCAGCATCGCCCCCTTCCCCCATGCCTACCGCTATCAACAGGACATGGACGAATGCGTGGCGGCCTGCCTGCACGAGCTGGACCATATCTTCGCCACCGAGTGCAATCCGGCAGACACCGCCGCCATGATCATTGAGCCGGTGCAGGGCGAATACGGTTATTACCCCGCCACAACCGCGTTCATGGAAGGCTTGCGCGAGCGGTGCGACAAGCACGGCATCTTGCTCATTGCCGACGAAATCCAGGCGGGCTATGGCCGCACCGGGCGTTTCTGGAGCCACCAGCATTTCAATGTGAAACCCGACCTGATTATTACTGCCAAGGGACTGGCCAGCGGTTACCCGCTGTCTGCCATCGCCGCCAGCAAGGACTTGATGAACCACGGTTATCCGGGCTCCCAGGGCGGCACTTACGGCGCCAACGCGGTGGCCTGCGCAGCGGCCCTTGCCACCCTGGATGTCATCGAGGATGAACAGCTGGTCGCCCGGGCCGACAGCCTCGGCGCCCGGTTGCGAAAGCATCTTGAAGGTTTGCAGAAAGAGGACGGCGGCATCGATGAAATCCGCGGCGCCGGTCTGATGTTGGGCGTTGAAATGGTCAGCGCGCCGCACGTTCCCGACGGCGACCGCGCCGGCCGCATTCTCAAACATTGCGAGCAGAACGGCATGTTGATGCTGCGCTGCGGCAGCCAGGGGCAGGTGGTACGCTGGCTGCCCCCGCTGACGGTCAGCGAGGCAGAAATCGATCAGGCCGTTGACCTGTTTGCCAAGGCACTGAAGGCCACCGCCTGAGCACCATACTGAATCAAGGATCTTGTATGACCGATACCGTTGTGACCGTGCTGCTTGCCGAAGACGAGCCCTCCCTGCCCGGCCTGGAAGCCCTTGCCGGCCAGGCCCGGGTGCAGGAAGCACGGACACCGGAGCAGCTGAAAGCCGCCCTGCCGGACACCGAGGTACTGGTGGTCACCGACTTTCGTACCGATGTGCTGGCGCAAGTGTGGCCGGACAACTGCCCGGTGCGCTGGGTCCATGCCACCAGCGCCGGCGTGGATGCACTGATGATCGACCCGATCAGGAACAGCGACATCGTCGTCACCAACGCCCGCGGCATATTCGACCGGGGTATCGCCGAGTATGTGCTGGGTGCGGTGCTGATGTTTGCCAAAGACACGCTCACCAACCTGTCACTGATGCGCGAGCATCGCTGGCAACACCGTGAAACCCGCCTGCTGCGTGACAGCCTCGCGGTCATCGTGGGGGCGGGTTCGATCGGCCGGGAAGTAGCCCGCCTGCTGGGCGCGCTGGGCGTGAACGTGGTGGGCACCGCCCGCCATGCCCGTGACGATGCAGCCTTTGAAAAGGTGTATGCGCAAGACGATTTGCCCAGGCTCCTTGGCGAGGCGGACTACGTGATCATCACCGCGCCACTGACCCCGGACACCGAAGGATTATTCGATGAGCCGCAGTTCCAGCGCATGAAAGCCGGGTCGGTCCTGGTGAACGTCGGCCGCGGCCCCATCGTTCGCACCGACGCCCTGCTGGCCGCCTTGCAGAGTGGTCATCTAGCCGGGGCCGCACTGGACGTATTTGAACAGGAGCCCCTGCCCGCCGATCACCCATTGTGGGATCAACCCAACGCCATGCTGTCCGCCCATATGGCAGGGGATTTCATCGGCTGGCGCGCCGCGCTGGGGCAGCAATTTGTCGACAACTTTCAACGCTGGCAACAAGGCGAGGCGCTCGCCAACCCCGTCAGCAAGGAACATGGCTATGTCAGCAATGCCTGAGTGCTGATCCATTCAGACCAGGCATACGTCACACCAGGAGGTACGCCGATGAGCAAGGAACTACTGACCATGAGCGCCCAGGCGCTCAAAGCCGCCTACCAGACCGGCGCGCTGTCCCCCGTGGAAGTGTGCTCCAGCCTGCTGGACCATATCGAGAAGCACGACCAGGCGCTGAATGCCTGGTGCCTGATCGACCGCGACACCACCCTGCAATGGGCCCGTGACTCGGAGCAACGTTATCAGGATGGCAAGGCAGACGGCCTGCTCGATGGAATCCCGGTGGCGGTCAAGGATGTGTTCCTGACGCCCATGTGGCCAACCGTGAAAGGGTCAAAAACCATCGACCCCGACGCGACCCTCAACAAACGCTCCCCCGCCGTGGCCGCCCTGGAACGGCATGGCTATGTCCCCCTTGGCAAAACCACCACCCCGGAGTTCGGCTGGAAGGGCATCACCGACAGTCCCCTGTGCGGGCCGACCAACAACCCCTGGAACCCGGCACGCACTGCCGGCGGCAGCAGCGGCGGCAGCTCAGCGGCGGTCTCTGCCGGCATGGCGCCCCTGGCGCTGGGCACGGATGCCGGCGGCTCAATTCGCATCCCGGCAGGTTTTTGCGGCATCGTGGGCCATAAACCCACCTTCAGCGAAGTCCCACACTGGCCGGCCAGCCCGTTCGGCACCCTGGCGCACGCAGGCCCCATGACACGGACCGTAGCCGACGCCGCACTCATGATGAACGTGCTGTGCGAAGCCGATGCCCGCGACAGTCTGGCCGCACCGCGCCGCCATATTGATTATGTGGCGGCCCTGAACCAGCCCATGAAAGGTCTCAACATCGCCATGAGTACGACTCTCGGCTATGTGGACGTGGACCCGGAAATTGAAAAGGCGTTCAAGGACGCCGCCAAGGTCTTCGAGGACCTGGGCGCCACCGTGACCGAAGCGGACCCCGGTTTCAGCAACCCGCTGGCCGCCTTCAGCCACCTGTTCTACAGCGGCGCCGCCAACGCCATGCGCGACCTGGGCGACCGCCAGCGCAGCCTGATGGACCCGGCACTGGTCGAAGTGGCCAGCAAGGCCGAAAAGCTCACCATGCTGGATTATCTGGGTGCCATGAACGAGCGCATGGCCGTGAGCGAACGCATGGCGGTATTCCATACCAAGTACGATCTGCTCATCACCCCGACTCTGCCCATCGAAGCCTTTGATACCGACCGCGAAGTGCCGGTGGACTGGCCGAGCACCCGCTGGCCGACCTGGACGCCCTTTACCTACCCGTTCAACCTCACCGGGCAACCGGCGTTGTCGGTGCCCATGGGCCTGAACAGCAACGGGCTGCCCATGGCCCTGCAAATCGTCGGCGCCCGTTTCGATGACGCCCGGGTGCTGGCTGCCGGCCACGCCTTCGAGCAGGCACAGCCGTTCGCTCACCTGCCGCCCTTGCTACAGGAATAACCCCCTCTCTGCAGGAGCGCCGCTGGCGGCGCGATTCCAGTGATGGTTATCGCGCCGCCAACGACGCTCCTGCGGCAGGACTGATCGCCAACAGGAGACGACGATGGGTAACATCAATCTGGACACGGATTTCTACGAAAGCGAAGACCCGATCTGGAACCCGGCGCTGCTGACCATCCCGGTGCCGGGCATTCGTCGCATGGTCAATCTGGCGGCGGATCTGGACGATGTCATCCACCTTTCCATTGGCCAGCCGGACTTCAAACCACCGAGCCATGTGGTACAGGCCGGCGTTGATGCGCTGAATGCCGGGCAGACCGGTTACACCATGGACGCGGGGCTTCCAGAGTTACTGGAAGCGCTGGCCGATTATTACAGTACCCGCTACGGACGTCCGTTGGTGCCGGAAAACCTGATGATCACCACCGGCGCTACCGAAGCAATCTATCTGGCACTCACCGCCACCTCGGCTCCAGGCCGCGAGTTTATCGTTCCCGACCCCTCGTTCATGCTTTATGGCCCGCTGATCCGCATGAACGGCGGCACGGTAAAGAACATCGCCACCCGCGCCGAGAACGATCACCAGCTTGATCCCCAGGAAGTCATCGACGCCATGGGGCCCAATACGTTTGCCGTAGTATTGAATTCCCCCAGCAACCCCACTGGCACCATTTACCCGCGGGAAACCATTGAAGCCATCGTCGAGGAAGCCGCATACCGTGGCATTCATATCATTAGTGATGAAGTCTATGACCATCTGATCTACGACGGCCGTGATTACCCCAGCGTGCTATCCTGCTGCCCGGACCTTGACCACGTCATGGTGGTGAGCAGCTTTTCCAAAACCTTTTCCATGGCCGGTATGCGCGTGGGCTGGTTGATTGGCAGCCAGGGTGCCATCAAGAAATTGCGGCGCTATCACATGTTCACCACCACCGTGGCCAACACCCCCTGCCAATGGGCCGGCGTTGCGGCACTGCGGGGCAGCAACCAGTTTATTGACTCCATGGTAGAAGAATACCAACAGCGGCGTGACCGCCTGATCGAGCTGGTCTCACAAACACCGCACCTCACCGGCTACCGCCCGGACGGTGCTTTCTATCTGTTCCCATCGTTACCGGAAGGCGTGGACGGCGCCAACGTCGCCCTGAAACTGCTGCGTGAAACCGGCGTCTGCACCATCCCCGGCGACACCTTCGGCGAAGCCGGAAAGAACGCCCTGCGCATCAGCTATTCCACCTCACTGGACCAGATCGAAGAGGCCTTCGAACGAATTATTCCGTGGATGAAGAAGCAGAATTTTTCGTAAAGCGGCAAGCCTCAAGCTACAAGTCACAACGCGACAATAGTCATCATTAACGGCAAGACCGTGCCCGCGATCGATTACTGAAATTGTGCGCGGGCAAGGCGTCAGAAACTCCTGACCCACTGATTCGTGTTGTAGCTTGAAGCTTGCAGCTTGCCCCTCCATCACCTGTAGGCAGAATCCCCCAGAAAAAAACAAAAAAAGCCGCGAAAGAATCGCGGCTTTTTTGTTTTAGCTGTTAACTATTAATTATTAACTGTTAACTGCTCTTATGGCATTTCATCAATTTCTTCCGGCTCCGGAATGATGAAATCCTCCTTGCTCACTTTCATCATGAACAGGATGTTACTCACCACATAAATGGAAGAGTAAGTACCGACAGCGATACCCACCAACAGCGCTTCCGAGAAAGAACGCATCACCTCACCACCGAAGAAGAACAGTGCCACCAATACCAGTAACGTTGTCAGAGAGGTATTGATGGTTCGGCTGAAGGTCGCATTCACGGCATCATTGATGATCTGTTCAGGGTCGCTCTTGCGCGAGTTGCGAAAATCTTCCCGAATCCGGTCCGCCACCACAATGGAGTCATTCAGGGAGTAACCAATCAGCGCCAGGACTGCCGCCAGCACCGTCAGATCAAACGGCCACTGCACCAGAGAGAAAATCCCCAGCACGATGATCACGTCATGGAACAACGCCACCACAGTGGCAACACCAAACTTGTTGGAGAACCGGAACCAGACGTAGAGCATCATCAAACCCAGCGCCAGCAACATGGCGGTGCCGGATTCATCGCGCAGCTCGTCACCCACCTGTGGGCCCACGAACTCCACTTTGAGCAACTCCAGCTCACCATTGTGCGCCTTGAGCGCCGCGTAGACGTTATGGCCCACCTCATCCGCGTCCGCGCCTTCTTTTGGCGCCACGCGAATGTTCACTTCCTTTGGCGAACCGTAGTGCTGTGCCACCGCATCGCCGTAGCCCGCCGCAGTCAGATCCGCACGAACCTGCGACAACTCCACGTCCACCGGGCTTTTCACTACCACGGTGGTCCCGCCAGTGAAGTCCAGCCCCAGATTCAACCCCCGGGTGACCAGCAATACCACCGAGGCAATCACCAGCANGACAGACAGGATGCCCAGCGGNTTGCGGACACCCATAAAGTTAATGTTCATGGTTGCTTTACTCATCGCATCACCGCCTTANATACTCAGTTTCGCCGGTGCACGGGCGCCGCGCCCGTAAACCATTTCCGCCATGGCACGGGTNCCAATGATCGCCGTGAACATGGACGTAAGAATGCCGATAAACAGGGTNACCGCGAAGCCCTGCACCGAACCGGTACCGGCCGCNAACAGGATCACCGCGACAATCAGNGTNGTGATATTGGCATCCAGNATGGTGGTNAAGGCACGGNCATAACCCTCTTCGATGGCCTGNCGGGGTTTAAGNCCGCGACGCAGATCCTCNCGAATACGTTCGAAGATCAATACGTTGGCATCCACCGCCATACCCACGGTCAACACGATGCCGGCAATGCCCGGCANCGTCATGGTGGCACCGGGAATCAGCGACATGATGCCTACAATGATGACCAGGTTGCCCAGCAGGGCCACATTGGCAATCAGGCCAAACAGCTTGTACCAGACCACCATGAAGATCAGCACCAGCGACAAACCCAATGCCATGGACTTGAGGCCCGCCTCGATGTTCTCGGCACCCAGGCTCGGGCCGACGGTGCGCTCTTCCACAATGCTCACCGGCGCCGCCAGAGAACCCGCCCGCAGCAGCAGGGCCAGCTCGGACGCCTCTGCGGGGTTATCCAGCCCGGTGATCCGGAATCGACTGCCCAGGGTGTCCTGAATGGTGGCAACGTTGATCACGTATTTNTCGGTGGTACTGACCATCTTGTCGACCAGATTGCCGTCTTCGCCCTCGACCTTCTTCACGTCAGTCTTGGTTTCAATAAACAGCACGCCCATGGGGTTACCGACGTTCTTGCCCGTAATGCGCTGCATACGACGGGCGCCATCGGAATCCAGGGTNACGTTCACTTCCGGTGAACCGGAGTCCTGACTGAAGCCCATGCGCGCATCAATCACCTGATCACCAGTGGCGATTTTGGACTTGCTCATNGCCACGATTCGGCCTTCCTGCCCCTTGAAGGGATAGAANTCCACGCCCGGAGGCGCCATGCCGCTGCGCAGCCGCGCCGACGACACACTGTTATCTACCAAGCGGAATTCCAGCGTNGCGGTACGCCCNAGAATNCGGCGNGCCTGGGAAGCNTCCTGAATGCCCGGCAGCTGCACCACGATACGGTCNGCNCCCTGNCGCTGNACCACCGCTTCCGCCACACCCAGTTCNTTNACACGCTTGTTCAGGGCAGTACGGTTCTGGTCGACGGCGTAGTCCTGCATTTCCTTCAGGGCACTGTCGTTCAACACCAGAACGGCTTCCGGGGTATCTCCGGCCGGCTTCATGGTGAACTTGTCCAGCGCCTGGCGCAGGGGNGCTCGTGCCGCATCGGCNGCGACCTGNTCNGCAAAGGTTACCGTGAGGGTCGTGCCATCCACCGCAACNTCACGATAACGGACNCCCGCATCACGCANNGTCAGCTTGGCATTACCTGCCCAGGCTTCCATGCGGCTGTCGACCACCGCATTCATGTCTACCTGCAACAGGAAATGCACCCCGCCGCGCAGATCCAGACCCAAATTCATGGGGCTGGCACCGATGGATCGCAGCCAGTCCGGCGTCGTTTCGGCCAGGTTNAGGGCNACCACATAGTTATCCCCCAGNTCAGAGGCCGCCAGATCGCGGGCACGCAGCTGGGCTTCGGTATCGTTCAGGCGCACCAACAGGGAGGAGCCGACGGATTCGCCGGGGCCGTGACTGAGTCCGGCCTCATCCAGAGCGCCAAGCACTCTCTGACGGGCCACGTCAGAGACTTCACCGCCAGCATCAGCATGGCTGATCTGAATGGCAGGAGCGTCCGGGTACAGGTTGGGCAGGGCATACAGGCCGCAAACAACGAGGGCGGCCAGAAGCAGGAAAAATTTCCAGCGTGGATAGCGGGTCATAGCTCTTTCCGGTGTTTATTCCGGTGGTGTCCGGTGTAATAAAAAGCCCCGTCAGAAACGGGGCTGAGAGTCTTAAATGGACTTGATNGTGCCTTTGGGCAAGGTGGCCTGNATGCTCTGCTTTTGCAGTTTGATTTCCAGGTTNTTGCTGATTTCTACCACCACGAACTCGTCGGTGACCTTGGCGATCTTGCCCAGAATGCCACCGCTGGTGACCACTTCATCACCCTTGTTCAGGTTTTCCACCAGATTCTTGTGCTCTTTGGCNCGCTTTTGCTGCGGACGAATCAGGAAGAAGTAGAACACCACCATCATCACCACCAGCATGATCAGCTCGACACCACCGGGGCCGGCCGGGGCCGCCTGGGCATACGCCGGAGAGACCAGGGCAGTGGCCAGAAGGGCCAGCAGGGAACGCATTGCGATTTTCATTAATTACTCCAGTTTTCAATAAGCTACAGCGCGGGAGTCTGCTCACCCCGAGCGGCATAGAAGTCGTCCACAAAGGCGGACAATGTACCCCCTTCAATGGCCCCCCGCAATCCAGCCATCAGGCGCTGATAGTAGCGCAGGTTATGGATGGTATTGAGCTGGGAGCCAAGCATTTCATTGCAGCGATCCAGATGGTGCAGATAGCTGCGGGAAAAATGCTGGCAGGTATAGCAGTCACACTCGGCTTCCANTGGCGCCAGGTCGTGACGGTGTTTGGCGTTACGGATCTTGATCACCCCTTGAGAGGTGAACAGGTGGCCGTTGCGGGCATTACGGGTGGGCATGACACAGTCGAACATGTCGACTCCGCGCCGAACCGCCTCGACGATATCTTCCGGCTTGCCGACCCCCATCAGGTAACGGGGACGCTCTGCAGGCATATGCGGCGTCAGGTTACCNAGAGTACGCAGCATTTCTTCCTGGGGCTCACCCACACTCAAGCCACCCACGGCATAACCATCAAAGCCGATATCCACCAGACCGGCCAGCGACTCCCGGCGCAGGTTGTCGTACATGCCGCCCTGCACAATGCCGAAGCAGGCCGCATCGTTGCCCTGGTGCGCATCCTTGGAGCGTTGTGCCCAGCGCAGNGACAGTTCCATGGAATCTCGGGCCTGCTGCTCGGTGGCAGGAAACGGGGTGCATTCATCGAAGATCATGCAGATATCACTGCCCAGCGAGCGCTGTACCTGCATGGCNCGCTCGGGCGTCANCTCGACCTTGTCGCCATTGATGGGGTTCTTGAACACCACGCCGTGNTCGGAAATCTTGCGCATTTCNCCCAGGCTGAAGACCTGAAANCCACCGGAATCGGTAAGNATNGGTTTGTCCCATTGCATGAAACCATGCAGGGANCCATGGGCTTCGATCACCTCGGTGCCCGGGCGCAGCATCAAATGGAAGGTATTACCCAGACAGATCTCGGCACCGGTATCGGCCAGGTCTTTCGGCAGCATGCCCTTCACCGTGCCATAGGTCCCCACAGGCATGAAGGCCGGGGTCTGGATNGTGCCGCGGGGGAAGGTNATCTCGCCACGACGGGCATCACCGTCCGTGGTCTTCAGGGAAAATTGCATGCGAGACATCAGACCCTCTCTGCGGTGGACACATCCACCCTTTCAATGAACATGGCATCGCCGTAGCTGAAGAAACGGTACTCTGCCTCGATCGCCGCCTGATACGCGCNCATGACGCGNTCTTGCCCGGCAAAAGCACTGATCAGCATCAGCAGCGTGGACTTGGGCAGGTGGAAATTGGTCAGCAGACACTCCACCAACCGGAATTGATAACCGGGATAGATGAAAATATCGGTCTCCCCCTGACCGGCCTTCAAGCTACCGGACTGGCTGGCGGCTTCCAGCGCCCGCAACGCGGTGGTGCCCACAGCCACAATACGTCCGCCACGGGCATGGGCCTGCGCCACCTGCTCCACCAGCGTTTCGGGAATCTGGTAGCGNTCGCTGTGCATGTGATGGTCTTCCACCTTGTCCACACGCACNGGCTGAAACGTCCCTGCNCCTACATGGAGGGTGANATAGCCGATATCAACCCCGTGCTGCTGCAGGGCCGCCAGCATCGCCTCATCAAAATGCAGCCCCGCGGTGGGAGCCGCCACGGCACCGGGCTCGCGGGCATACACGGTCTGATAGCGCTCCATGTCCCCCTGTTCATCCGGGCGATCGATATAGGGCGGCAACGGCACATGGCCAATCNTTTCCAGCGCGCCAAGCAGGGTCTCGCAGCCGTGGAACTGGAGAATAAACAGGGCATCGCGGCGACCGGTGACCTGGGCCCGTACGCCCTCATCAAACTGCAGCCAGCTGCCCGGCTTGGGGGATTTGGAAGCACGCACATGGGCCANCGNTTCATGATCATCCACGACCCGCTCAATCAGCACTTCCACCTTGCCGCCACTGTCTTTGTGGCCGAACAGGCGAGCCGGGATCACCCGGGTGTCATTGAAGATCAGCAGGTCACCGGGCCGNACATGGCCCAGCAAGTCAGGAAATTGCTGGTGTTGGAGGGCGTCACGNGTCAGCGCCAACAAACGGGCATCACGGCGCTGCNCGGGGGGATGGCGGGCGATCAGCCCGTCCGGGAGTTCAAAGTCAAAATCGTCGACGTTCACGTACTGTACCGGCACGGAAGTTCAAGGGAGGGCAAGGATACCCGGCACCGAAAGCAGGATCAAAAGCTGTTTCCCNTCNNAGAGCACNNGGNCACNNAGACANTCCGNTTTNCACCGCTGTTNGCGNTTGTGCTCTNGAGGCTATTTCTTGCCCTTGGGTTTCTTCGGCAACTCCACCGTNGCGGTGGCAGACAAACGATCATGCAAAGTCTGGTGCGGNGCGATCAGGACAACCAGATACCCCGCCCCGAACAGCCCCCAGGACAGGCACGCCCCAAGAAAGCGGGCGGCGGTCTGCCACAGTTTGACCGGCCCACCTCGGTAATGNCGAACCTGCAGGCGCCAGGCACGCATGCCCAGCGTCTGACCACCGCGCATCCAGAACCAGGCGTAAAAGAGCCANGTTTCNACCAGCAACAACGGCAGCAGGATCCCCTTGAGATAGCCCGGNGCTGCGCGGGTTACCCCATTGATGTCCTCCATGGGCAAACCGGTCNTGGGGTAGACCAGCACAAAGATCCCNGTGNTCACAAACCACAAGGCCAGNACCAGAAAACCGTCNTAGACCAGCGCCATCAAGCGCTTCAGCAAACCGGCAGGCGGGGCATAATCGGTCATNATTCACTCCGAAGCCAACGCTTCTCCGCTGCAGACGTCCGNTNCAGCGCCAGACGCCCGACATAAAAAAGCCCGCTCGAAGCGGGCTTTTTCATCGTTTGGTACCAGAGGCCGGACTTGAACCGGCACGCCCGTGAAGGCAACGGATTTTGAATCCGTCGTGTCTACCAATTCCACCACTCTGGCAGTGGGGCGCGAGTATACCAGCCCGTCGCTGCTTTGCCAGCCNATTATTCAGGATTNCCCTGCACNAGCACCGCNGTCACGTTNTCACGNCTGCCCTTNTCCAGGGCGGCCTTGAGAATNCCGGACTCGGACACCCGGTGACGCATCAACGACAACAGGTCNTCTTTGGTCAGCACAGAATGAATCCCATCGGTAGTCAGCAAAAAACGCTGCGCCTGAGCGACAGGAAATCNGGCCTGCTCCANCNGCAGTTTNTCCCCNGTGCCNACNGCNTGATANATCACGTGGGCGCGNGGATGCTGCATGGCTTCGNNCTCTGTCAGCTCACCCGCGTCCAACAGGGNCTGCACGGGGGTGTGATCGCGGGTNAGNATNTCGANCCGCTCNCCCTCCTGACGGTAAAGACGGGCATCACCAGCCCACAGCACGGCCGCCTCTTCGCCCTGAATCAGCACGACCACGACAGTNGCCCCCATGGGCTTGCTGCGCATGTGCATGGCGGCATGGTGCCGTATCGCATGNTTNACGGTTTGCAGTGCGGTTTCCACCGCCAGNAGTCGATGGGCCATGCCGCCNCCCAGAGACAACCCCTCCAGGCATTGCCGAATCATGCTGGCCGCCAGATCACCTGCATCATGGCCACCCATACCATCAATCACGGCCCAAAGGCCNTCTCCGTCTCGACACACCAGGGCATCTTCATTGGTNGCTCGTCTGCCCTTGTGGGTGCGTCCNTGCCCCCGCCAGATTGTCATCCGNTATCGCACCCTCTGCAGCAGCCAGATCCCCANCACCAGACACAANGCGGGGGGCACAGCCGCCGCCATCAANGGCTCGGTATGGAAAACCAGCGACAANTGACCGAAAAACTGCTGGCCGTAATGAAAGATCAGCCCGGCCACGATCCCTGCCGTNAGACGCAGNCCCATGGTGACTTCCCGGAGNGGGCCGAAGACAAAGGAAATNGCGATCAGCACCATGCCGATGGTCGCCAGCGGCATAAACAGTTTCTGCCAGAAACTGAGCATGTAATCGGCCGTCTCAAGNCCCTGCCGCTTGAGGTACGCGGTGTATTCCAGCAGCTTGGCCATGGCAAGGTGATCGGGCTTGAGCACAACAATACTGAGCAACTGCGGGGTCAGGCGNGTTTGCCATTCGCCGTTATCTTTTTCATAGGTCTCGGTGTGATCTTCGAACAGACGGGTACCTGTGATGCCTTCCAGTGACCAGAAATCCCCTTGGTAAATTGCCCGCGCCACAAACTGGGTTTCTGTCAGNTTCTGCTGCTCGTCAAAACGATAGCGGGTCAGTCCATGCAACACGCCNTTNGGCTGCACCGCATTGATATGAATGAACTCCTCGCCNTCCCGATGCCAGTAACCGTATTTTGAGCGCAAGGCNTCGCCGCCACCTTCCGCCATNGAGCGGTTACTCTGGGCCACCTGCTCGGTGTACGGGGTNAGGTACTCTCCCANCGGGATCGACAGGATGATCAACANGAACACCGGNCGCAANACCAGCCAGCTNACNCGNAATGTNGACACCCCNGCCGCCCGNATNACCGACAGCTCNCCACTGTTNGCNAGNAGCCCCAGNCCNATCANCGTNCCCAGNAGNATCGCCATGGGCAGATANTCATGCACNCGCCNGGGNGTNGTGGTCAGAATNAANTGNANNGCCTGNANGGNNTGGTANTTNCCCCNCAGGAANTCCAGNTCGTAGATAAANCCGAANAGNCANTCCAGGCCNACAATGATCGCCAGGATNGCNANNGTNGGCACCATNACNGCCCGCCAGAANTACCGNTTNAGCAATCTCATGCNNCNGCCCTCCGCCGGAAAATCCGGNTNCCGAAATAGAGCAGGAANACNATGGTNGCNGCCANCANNTGNATCCAGNCCATNTNCAGATACCAGGGCANCACNCCGGANTNATCNTCNATGGCGCTNCGNGTGACCANCANCATACCCACATACANCATNTANCCCAGCACNGCAGGNATCAGNCGGTAAAANCGCCCCTGNCGCGGGTTCACNCTGGCNAACGGNATCGCCGCNAGNGCCATAATNGGCACCGTAAGAATCAGCGANAGTCGCCACTGCAGCTCCGCNANCGCTTCNTGGTTATTNTCNCNCTCNGCGATCAANTCNCNGGTCGACCGGCCNCGCACTTTGGGNGGGCGACTGTCNGATTTTTCACCACCGATNCGCACNCGCGCTTCCTTGAANCCAATTTCCTTGTAATCGCGCTGGCCCGGTTTNCCCTGNTACTGGAANCCATCNGTCAGCANCAGATAACTGATGCCNTCTTCCTGAACCAGCTTGCCGCTNCTNGCCCACACCGTCAGNAACCGGTTGGCTTCNCCCTGCCCNTCAAAACGGGCNTCNGCCACNAAGACATTTTCCAGCACCCCTTTCTCACGATTGAGNTGCTCCGCNTAGGTNGCNCGNTGACTGTTACTGGATCCCTTTACNTGGAANCGGCCAGGNGTCAGCANTTCGAGCACCGANCGGTCTTTCTGCTCCTCGAAAATNCGGTTGACCTCNGCGTCGCCGCGGGGNGTCACNTANAGCGAAAACAACCCCACCAACGTGGTNGCCATNAACACNGGNACNACCANCNAACGNACAATCCGNCCATGGCCCTGCCCCCCTGCACGCAGGACAACCATCTCGTTATCCATATGCATACGGCCCAGCACCAGCAGCAAGGCAATATAGAGGCTCAACGGCACAATCATTTGCAGGAATTCCGGCATCCGGAACGCCATCACCAGAAACAAGGCATCAGCGGCAATTTCACCGGCAGCCGCCTCCGCCAGATATTTGATAAACCGGCCACTGACCAGCACCATCACCAGAATAAAGGTGACCATGACGGTACTGAGGAACACTTGCCGATTAATGTAGCGATGAAGAATCAAGGGCTGGCCCACTCGTCCTTGTCGTTGAAACGTCGCTGATGCGTGCCGGCTTTGCAGTCGATACCCGTAAAGGCAGGCGTTAGCCTGCGGCACCACACCGACACACACAGCAGAATGCTGCCTAGTGTAACTGACCGATCATGAAAGGCGGTAATTCCTGCACCAGAAGACAGCAAACAGCCGCAATGTTTCCCAACTCATTCGCGTTTGTCACATTGCGTTTCCCCTGCCAAGGCCCCACTATTTCAGGTTGTTGGCAGCCCTGATCAACTTGGAGACAACATGGATTTCGCCGTAAGCAACCGTCCACTGGACAAAATCAAAGCTGATGCCCTCGTTATCGGCCTGGGCAAGAAGAGCGACCTGCCTGAGGCGCTCCCCGACGCCACTCGCAAGCAGATTTCTGCCTTTATCAAGGCTGGCGACTTTAATGGCAGCAAGGGCCAACACGCCTGGCTGCACGGCCCGGAGGATATGGCTGCCGCTCGCATCCTGCTGATCGGCACGGGCGACAACACCCCCTCCGACTCACAATGGCAGACGCAACTACGCAGCACCGTGAAAGCGCTGCAAAACGCCCCGATCAAGCATGCCGTCTGCCTGCTCGACAGTACCCTTGCGCAGACACTGGAGTGGCAGGTGCGTGAAGGCTCGCGCATCGTAGAAGAGGGCTTGTACCGATTTGACCAGTACCGCAGCCAGCCGGCAGCGGCAAGCAAACTGGCCAAGTGGACCTACTGGCATGCAGAGAAAGATGCCAGCCTGGGCAAAGCTCACAAGACCGGCAAAGGCGTCGCCGCAGGCGTCAATCTGGCCCGCGATCTGGGCAACCTCCCCCCCAATGACTGCTATCCGGAATACCTCTCCGGAGTTGCCCGCGAGCTGGCCAAGCAGTATGAAAAGCTGACCGTCAAAGTGGTCAGTCAGGCCCAGGCTGAAAAGATGGGCATGGGGGCTTTCGTCGCCGTTGCGAAAGGCTCTGAGCGCCAGGGGCAAATCATCGTCATGGAATACAAAGGCAGCAAACCCACCAAGCAGGGCCCCGTGGCACTGGTGGGCAAAGGCATCACCTTTGATACCGGCGGCATCTCCCTGAAACCCGGCGCCAACATGGACGAGATGAAATACGACATGGGCGGCGCCGCCAGCGTTTTCGGCAGCGTGAAAACAGTCTGTGAGCTGGATCTACCGATTCACCTGGTCGCGGTCGTCGCAGCGGCAGAGAACATGCCCGATGGCCGGGCATCTCGCCCCGGCGACATCGTCAAGACCCTGTCCGGCCAGACCGTGGAGATCCTCAACACCGACGCTGAAGGCCGTCTGGTGTTGTGTGATGCGCTGACCTATGTGCAACAGAAGCACAAACCTCACACCGTCATCGACATCGCCACGCTGACCGGCGCCTGTGTGGTCGCCCTTGGCAGCCATGCCCAGGCTGTTTATGCCAACGACGACGATCTGAGCCAGGCACTACTGGCCGCCGGTCAGGCGACTGGGGACCGGGGCTGGCCCATGCCGCTGTGGGATGAGTATCAAAGCCAGCTCGATAGCCCCTTTGCCGATATGCAAAACATCGGTGGCCCCAAGGGCGGCTCCATTACGGCTGCCTGCTTCCTGTCCCGCTTCGCAAAAGACGTTAAGTGGGCGCATCTGGATATCGCCGGCACCGCCTGGATCAGTGGCGGCATGAGCAAGGGCGCCACAGGCCGCCCGGTCCCCATGCTTACCCGCTTCCTGATGGATCTGGCAAAATAACGGTCGGGCGACACACCAGCGTTAACCTGCGTCAGACGTCCGACCTCGGACGTCTGACGCCCGAAGGGCCACCATGACCGAAGTCACCTTTTATCTCAGCAGCAAGGCCGGGGATGGCGTTCGCCAGGCGCTGGCCTGGCGAATTGCCGACAAAGCCATGAAACAAGGGCGTCTGGTCTATATTCATTGCCGGAATGAGGAGCATGCACGGCAATTGGACAGCCAGTTCTGGCAAGCTCCGAAGACTGGCTTCCTGCCCCATGCCATTCATCACGAAGGGCAGGCACCGGTGATTCTGGGCCACAACGGCGATCCGGGCGAACACCACGACGTACTCATCAACCTGACGGATCACGTGCCGAATTTCGCCTCCCGCTTCCAGCGAGTCGCGGAAATGATCAGTGGCGCCGAACCCGAAAGACAGGCAGGCAGGGACCGTTTCCGCTTCTACCGTGAGCGGGGTTTCCCGGTCACCACCCATGAACTGGGCTGACAGCAGCGCGGGGACAGACATGAACAACGAGCGCGACACACGCAAACAGGACTTGCTGCGGGAGCTGGGCGATGTCCAGTCCCTGCTGGATGACATGGACAAGGCCCCGCTGCTCGAACCTGCCGACGCCCCCCAGGCTGCACCTGTCAATCACCGGCTGAACAGCGATCAGATTCGCAAGCTGGCCAGCGAGCGCAGCAATCCGTTCCTTCCCACCGCAAGCCCGCCCACCACGCGCCCGGCGCCAGCGACGGCCTCCCCGGCAGGCCCCGCCCCCTCTGCGCCCCGACCGACCCTGAGCAATACCGATATCGACAGGGTTATCGACGAACTGGTGGCCGAAGCCCTGCCCAAGCTGGAAAAAGCCCTGCGCCTGCGTTTGCGCGACGCCCTGCGTCGCAAGAACTAGGGAGCCTCTGAATAACACCAGTGAACCCACGACGGCACCGCCCGGCTTCGCTATAATGCGCCCTCTTTTTTTGATGCAGCATCCAAAGGCAACAGGCGCAGATCATGGACAAGACTTACCAACCCGATCGCATTGAGCAATCCTGGTACGAAACCTGGGAAAAAGCCGGTCATTTCAAGCCCTCCGGCCAGGGTGATTCCTACTGCATCATGATCCCGCCCCCCAATGTGACCGGCAGCCTGCACATGGGTCACGCGTTCCAGGACACCATCATGGATACGCTGATTCGTTACCGCCGGATGCAGGGCCGCAACACCCTCTGGCAAGTGGGCACCGACCACGCCGGCATCGCCACCCAGATGGTGGTAGAGCGCAAGCTGGCGGGTGAGGGCACCAACCGCCATGAACTGGGCCGCGAAAAATTCCTGGAGAAAGTCTGGGAATGGAAAGGCGAATCCGGCGGTACCATTACCCGCCAACTGCGCCGCATGGGCGCCAGCGTGGACTGGACCCGTGAGCGTTTCACCATGGACGAAGGCCTGTCCAATGCCGTGCGTGAAGTGTTTGTCCGCCTCCACAAGGAAGGCCTGATCTACCGCGGCAAGCGCCTGGTGAACTGGGACCCCAAGCTGCACACCGCCATTTCTGATCTGGAAGTGGAAAACGTGGAAGAGCAGGGCCATATGTGGCACTTCCGCTACCCGCTTTCTGATGGCTCGGGGCATCTGGTAGTCGCCACCACCCGCCCGGAAACCATGCTCGGGGATACCGCCGTTGCCGTACACCCGGAAGACCCCCGCTACAAGGACATGATCGGCAAGACCATTCGCCTGCCCCTCGCCGATCGCGACATCCCCATCATTGCCGATGATTATGTCGACCCGGACTTCGGCTCCGGCTGCGTGAAGATTACCCCCGCCCACGACTTCAACGATTATGAAGTGGGCAAACGCCACGACCTGCCGATGATCAATATCCTGACCATCGATGCGGCCCTCAATGACGAGGTCCCGGAAGCCTACCGCGGGCTGGACCGTGTGGACGCCCGCAAGAAAGTGGTCGACGACCTGGATGCCCTCGGCCTGCTGGAAAAGGTGGCCGATCACACCCTGCAGGTGCCCCGTGGCGACCGCTCCGGTGTGATCATCGAACCCTATCTGACCGACCAGTGGTTTGTGGCGGTAGAAGAACTGGCCAAGCCGGCCATCGCCGCGGTAGAGAACGGTGATATCCAGTTCGTGCCGAAGAACTACGAAAACATGTACTACTCCTGGATGCGAGACCTGCAGGACTGGTGTATCTCCCGACAACTCTGGTGGGGCCACCGCATCCCGGCCTGGTATGACGCAGACGGCAATGTCTATGTGGGTCGCAGCGAAGAGGAAGTGCGCGCCGATAACAATCTGGGCGACACCCCCCTCAGCCAGGATGATGACGTCCTCGACACCTGGTTCAGCTCTGCCCTGTGGACCTTCTCTACCCTCGGCTGGCCGGACGATGAAGAAACCCTGCGCACCTTCCACCCCACGGATGTGCTGGTCACCGGCTTTGACATCATCTTCTTCTGGGTTGCGCGGATGATCATGATGACCCTGAAGTTCACCGGTGAGGTGCCCTTCAAGAAGGTTTACGTACACGGCCTGGTCCGCGACAACGACGGGCAGAAAATGTCCAAGTCCAAAGGCAACGTACTTGACCCTCTGGACATGATCGACGGCATCCAGCTCGAAGAACTGGTCGACAAACGCACCAAGGGCTTGATGCAGCCGCAGAAAGAAAAGCAGATTGCCAAGCGCACCCGCAAGGATTTCCCAGACGGTATCAACGCCTACGGCACCGATGCACTGCGCTTCACTTTCCTGTCGCTGGCCTCCACCGGACGCGACATCAAATGGGACATGGGCCGCATCGAAGGCTACCGGAACTTCTGCAACAAGATCTGGAATGCCGCCCGCTACGTGATGATGAACACCGAAGGCCAGGATTGCGGTCTTGAAGGTGAAGTCGAGCTGTCACTGGCCGACCGCTGGATCATCTCTGCCCTGCAGCGTGCCGAGCAGGAAGTTTGTGACGCCCTGGACAGCTTCCGCTTTGATGTGGCCAGCCACGCCGCCTACGAGTTTATCTGGAACGAGTACTGCGACTGGTATCTGGAGCTGTCCAAACCGGTCCTGTATGGCGACGACTATTCCGACGCCCAGAAGCGCGGCACCCGTCGTACCCTTGTGCAGGTACTGGAAGCCATCCTGCGGCTGGCCCATCCGTTCATGCCGTTCATCAGCGAAGAGATCTGGCAAAAGCTGGCTCCGCTGGCAGGCAAAGGTGCCAGTGAAGGCAGCACTATCATGCTGCAGGCCTACCCCGCCGCCGATACCAACCGTATCGACGCCGACGCGGAAACCGGTATCGCCTGGATCAAGGGGGTCATCACCGCGGTGCGCAACATCCGTGGCGAGATGGGTATTCCACTGGGCAAGGCACTGCCGCTCTACCTGCACAACGGCAAGGACAGCGACAAGGCGCTGCTGGATGCCAACCGCAACTTCCTCAGTAAACTGGCCAAACTCGAATCCATCACCTGGCTAACCCCGGACGACTCCGCCCCGGCATCAGCTACCGCGCTGGTCGGTGACATGGAAATCCTGGTGCCCATGGCTGGCCTGATCGACAAAGATGCGGAGATCGATCGTCTGGGCAAGGAAATCGACAAGCTGCGCAAGGAAGTGGGGCGTGGAGAAGGAAAGCTGAAAAACCCGAACTTTGTCGACAAGGCTCCCCAGGCCGTCGTCGACAAGGAAAAGGCCAAGCTTGACGATTACCGCTCACAGCTTGCCAAACTCGAAGAGCAGCTCGAAAAGATCAAATATCTCTGACCCTATAACACAGGAATCCGAGTCATGGATGACCCGCGTCGTGCCCGCATCCTGATAGCCGCTCAGGAAGTCTTCGCCCGAGAAGGCTTCCGTACCGCAGAGGTGAAAACCATTGCGGAACAGGCGGCCGTGGGCAAGGCCACGATCTACAAGTTCTTTTCTTCCAAGGAAGCCCTGCTGCTGACCATCGTGGAAGAGAACCTCAACGATATCCGCGACATCATTCTTTCCGCATTGATGAGCGTAGAACCGCCCCTTGAGCGACTGGAAAACCTGTGTCGCAATGTGGCCCGTTATCTGGAACAGAACCAGGCCTTTTCACGGGTGCTGATTCAGGAAGCCGGGGATTTCATGGGCGACATCCAGCGCAACTATCTCGCGCTGATCGAACAGAATCTTCCCGTGGCCGACGCCTTTTTCAACGAACTTCGCAAAGATGGCTACTTCGTTGCCCTGCCCACTCGCGATACCATCCTGTTAATGGTAAACCTTGTCATCGGCACCACCTACACTTGGGCCCTCACCGGCGAGGGCAGCCTGGAAGCTCAAGCCGCTGACTACATGAAGGTGTTGATCCGCGGCCTCAGATAAGATGAGACGAGATCATGCGCCTTATGATTATTTTCACCGCCCTGCTGACCGCAAGCCTGGTCCATGCAGGTTCACTTCATGAACTTGCCGACGGACCACACCGCAGCACAGAAGAAAAAGCCCGTAACGAATACCGCCACCCGGTAGAAACCCTGAAATTCTTTGATGTCCAACCGGATATGACCGTGGTGGAAGTCTGGCCTGGCAGCGGCTGGTATACCTCTATCCTCGCGCCCTGGCTGCATCAGCACGGCACGTTCTACGCCGCCCATTTCCCTGAAGACAGCGACGTGCCTTTTTACCGCCGTTCAGTCACCCTCTTCAAGGCACGGCTGGCGAAAACGCCAAGCCTTTATGATCACGTCCGCGTCACCGCCCTGAATCCACCCACTCATACCGTGATTGCGCCAGCAGGCACAGTGGACCGCGTCCTCACCTTCCGCAATGTTCATAACTGGGCCAAAGCCGGTAAAACCGAAGCGGTATTCGCCAGTTTCTACGATGCGTTGAAGCCGGGAGGAATTTTGGGGGTAGTGGAACACCGTGCCCCGGAAGTTCGGCCTTTGGAGCGCCAGATTGAAACGGGCTATATGAGTGAGGGGTATGTGATCGAGCAGGCGGAAAAAGCCGGTTTCACGCTGGTGGAACGTTCAGAGATCAACGCCAACCCGAAAGATGAAGCCAATCACCCTGCCGGCGTCTGGACGCTGCCGCCCAGCTTGCGCCTCGGCGACAAGGACCGGGACACCTACCTGGCGATTGGTGAAAGTGACCGGATGACACTCAAGTTTATCAAGCCGAAGGAGTGACCTCCGGCCTGATCGGGAGCAACAAGGGTCAGGCGCCTGGGCGTTCCAGCATGCCCGGCGTCGCCTCGCCCAGCACCAGCGATTCCGCGATACCGATTGCCACGCGCTGACACTGCTCCAGCCGCTCCTGGGAGAAACCGCCATCCTCAAAGATGTACAGGGAATAGTTTTCCATCATCCACAGCATGGTACGGAACACCAGCGGATCATAATCACGACCAGTAAAGCGACTGATCTGGGCTGTCAGCACTTCAGACGAAATTGCCTGAGCCCGCTCCCGATGGGGGGCCAGCGCAGAAGCAGAAGACCGCGCCTCTTCCATCATCAGCTTGATGATCGGCCCCATGCTAACGTGATAAGCGAAGTACACCTTGGTGGTGTTGCGGATAATATCCTTCGCTGAGCCCGCCTGTTTCACTTCCTTGTGGAAGTGCAGCAGCATATTGTCCACAAAGATGCGGTAGATGCTTTCCAGCACATCCATCTTGTTGCGGAAGTATTTATAGAAGGTGCGACGCGACACGTCAGAGGCATCCAGCAGGTGCTGTACAGTCGTACGTTGCAGTCCACGCTGGGCAAACACCTGCATGGAATGGATCAGGATCTCGGCACGGGCCTGGGATCGCTGTCCCCCTTCTTCCCGGGCATGAACCTCAAGAACCTGGTTCACCACCTGACGGATTGCATCAATGTCGCTGCTCTTGTTCTGCACCTGACAAATACCCCTGAGAATGTATACTTTTCGCTAGCTTAACCAACGCTTCACGCAGAGTAAACACTGAGTTTATCCTCCGCCATGACCGTTTTGCTCAGGGCTTGGCCGTTCTTCCAGCGTTTCCAGATCTTCTCGTGGAAGTGATACGCCACTGTATTCACGCAGGGCTCAACCAGGGCTGTCGCCCCACCAATGCGCCAGTCTCCGGTCATTGCCCAGACCACGAGAAAGGCCACCGAAATATGCATTACACCAAAGCTGACTGTCTTGACCATGATAATCACCTCGTTAACTGAGATTGATTATCATGCCCAACATAAAAATAGTTAAACGCTATTGAATTATTACTTTGATAGCAAAAAGCTATAAACGACGTTAATCCTTGTAAAGCTGCGCTCCCGGCTCTCCTCTTTGCTCTTCGACCCGGCTACTCTGTCATTCTGTTCACTCTGGCAGGAAATGGGATGACCACGCACAGTTTTCTTATTCTCCATGGCAAGCAAGCGGCTAACGAAGCAGTTCGTAACGCCGTCATGAAATGGCGGGAGCAAGGCCACCATATTGCCGTCCGTGTCACCTGGGAAGGGGGCGATGCCGAACGCTACGTCCAGGAAGCCCTGGACGCTGACTACCGCACATTAATCGCCGGCGGGGGCGACGGCTCCATCCGCGATATTGCTCATGCCATGCTTGCCAGTGGTCGTGACGACCTGTCTCTTGCCATCTTGCCTCTTGGCACGGCAAATGATTTCGCCACTGCTGCCGGGATCCCCCAGGACATGGAAGAGGCGTTATCCCTTGTTGGCCGTCAGGCTTCTCCCTGCGATGCAGTCAGAATTAATGATCATTACTTTCTGAACATGGCCACCGGCGGGTTTGGAACTGAAGTCACCACACAAACGTCGGAAGAGCTGAAAAACCTGTTAGGCGGTGCAGCCTACTTCCTCACAGGGCTAAGCAAATTCACCGAAATCACGGCAGCCAAAGGTCGCTTCAGTAATGGTGACTTCGAATGGGAAGGGGAGTTTCTGGCTGCCGGTCTCGGAAACGGCCGCCAGGCAGGCGGCGGTCAACAACTCTGCCCGGATGCCGTGATCAATGATGGACTGCTCGATGTAGCGATCTTGCCTGCAGATATGGACTTGCTGGCGGGAGTCCGAGAGCTGTTTGATAGCGAGGCACGGCAGGACCCGGATCACGAAGGGCTGTTTGTTCGGGCAAGAGTCGCCTCACTGACCGTCGAGACGCCCTCAGCCATGCACTTCAATCTCGATGGTGAGCCCCTCAAGGATACCCGTTTTGAGGTAGCAGTGGTGCGCGACCGCATCTCACTGCACCTCCCGGAAGATTGCCCGTTACTGGGATGATGCCATGGAGGCAGAGGCATCCGTCGCTCTCGAACAGCGCAGGATAAACTCACGCACCCGCTGACGACGGTTATCCAGTTTATGACCATAAAGGGGGAAATGCTGCCATACCCCCTGATCCCGCACCCCATAACGGCGCGTCGCAACCGCCACCACCATCATACCGGTACGGATGACGCCCATTTCGCAATGCACCAGGCAACGGCTGCCCTCGCGATCAAGCTCATCCATCATCTGGCCAATCTGGGCTTCGCTAGGCGGCGTATCCTGGGCCATTGGAATGTTGACCAGACGAATGCCATGGCGCTCACAATAACGCTTCTGACGGTGGTACCAGCCGCCTTTCACGTACTCATTTTCGAGTCGTAGATTAACGATGGTATTCACCCGGAAAATCCGGTGCATTACCCACAAGCCGACCGGCCCAAGCGTACCACTTCGGTAGAGCTTTCCCGCTTTTACAGATCGAAAGTGGTACATCAGTTTATGGTAGCGATAGGCAAGGAACGCGAGGGCTGCCACCAAAATGCATATATAAAAGATCATCGGGTATCTTCCGTCATCTCTGGTCTGACCAACCAGCATGGGGACGGCATGGGTATGCTTGATGACGACGGTTTTTCGGTTTGGTGACAGAGCCACATACTTGCTTGTAGGAGCCATGCTTGCATGGCGATTGAGGTGCTGGAGGCAGGCTCCGACGGGCGACCGTTTTTTGTGTTGGCGTGGGGGCGTGTTTGGGGTTTAGCGTCGGGCATGTTGCGGCTGGCGTGATCATGGCCTACTTAGGTAGCGAGCAAGCTCGCTACCCCTTCGGGACGCCTTCGGCGCCTCACCCTGGCACCTTCGGTGCATCGGGTGTCACACCTCGGTCCCGCTTGACGGGA
>PAJO01000003.1:0-28067 GCA_002706085.1 Alcanivoracaceae bacterium
CCTCGCCCTCCGGGTCTTTCAGGCTGATCCACACTCGTTGTTGCACTTTCTCGACAGGCAACCAGCATGCCTTCAAAAGTGCGCCCCTCTTTACCTTGGCCGAGGGGGTGAATCAGCCTGAAAGACTGAGCATGCAAGGAATTATTCAGAGGCTCCCTAATTTGATCAACTTGCGTTGAATGTCGCGTATCACCCGGAGTTTGTCCTGATCTCGCCTTTTCCTGACTGTGCGCCGGTGGTATCAAGTAGCGCTTTGGGCTTGGCGATAGCCTGTATGTAGGAGTAGGGCAATGACGTTTGATGAAATTCTGGCCACGGTGGATGGCGATGGCAATGGCACACTACCCGAAGGCTGGGGGCAGGGACGGGCGCTGTTTGGCGGTCTGGTTGGTGCTGTTCTGTTCGACCATCTGGTCAAGAGTGTTGCCGGTGATCGGCCCCTGCGCAGTTTCTCGCTGTCATTTGTCGCGCCAGCCGCACCCGGCCCGGTGGCGTTGCGCAGTGAAGTGCTCCGGGAAGGCAAGTCGGTCATGCAGGCCATGGTGACGGCGACTCAGGGCGATCAGGTGGTCTCCACCATGCTGGTGAGTCTGGGGGCAGCACGGAACTCTTCTGTTGTGATTGCGGGCCCGGTAGCACCGGCCCTGCCTGGGCCGGATCAGAGCATGCAGCTGCCGTTTATCAAGGGGCTGACACCGGATTTTATTGACCATTTTGATATCCGTTATGCCCAGGGGATGCCGCCATTCAGTGGCAGCCAGGTGCCAGACTTTGCCGGTTATATGGGGTTCAAGGTGCCCCCGTCTGCCATGACTACAGCAGCGCTGATCGCGCTGGTCGATACCTGGCCACCCTCGGTGTTGCCGATGCTCAAGGGGCCTGCGCCGGCCAGTTCACTGACCTGGACGATGGAGCTGCTTGACGATCCGGCAACCCGCCCAGCGGATACCCTGTGGCAATATCAGGTGAAGACGGACCAGTGCAGTGACGGTTATGGACAAAGCCGCGCGACAATCTGGGATGGGGATGGGAATCCGGTGGCGCTGAGCCGCCAGACATTTACGGTATTTGCATGAAACAGGAATTGCCTGCGGTGACGCAGGGAGTGCTGGGAGGACAGATTCCCAGGCGGGGGCACTGGCTGCTGGTGGCACTGGGCAAGTTAATCCTGCGGCTGATGGGCTGGCGCATTGTGGGCAAGCTACCCAATGTGGATCGGGCTGTGCTCGCAGTGGCACCGCATACCTCCAATATCGATGGACTGATCGGACTTAGTGCGATCCAGTCATTGCGTGTCTATGTCCGCTTTATGGGCAAGCACACCCTGTTTGAAAGCCGGTTTGGCAAACTCATGTATTGGCTGGGCGGTATTCCGGTCAACCGGGACAGTGCCAAGGACCTGGTGGAGCAAACTGCGGCGGCGATGCGTCAGGCGCCGTGCTGGTTGGGCATCGCACCAGAGGGTACGCGCAAGGGCGCTGAACGATGGAAAACCGGTTTCTACCGGATTGCAGAGGCCTTGGATGTGCCGATCGTGGTACTGGGGTTCTGTTATCGGCGTAAACAGGTGCGCATTGTTGGTATGGTGCACCCCAGCGGTGACGTGGAGAAGGATCTGGCTACCATGGTGGCCATGCTGTCCGATATCGTGCCCCGCCACCCCGAGCGTCTGTCCGAGCCATTCAAAGGGCGGTCCCCTTTAGCCTGACTTGCTCTGTTTTTCCTGCATGCGCTGCAGAAATGCCTCCCGCCGTTGGGCGGATTGCAGGGCGAAGGCCAGTGGACGGTGGAGCTCGTTCAGTAATGCCAGATCCGTTTCTTCGAAGCTCTGGCTGCCAGCCACTTCGACGATGCCGAGGGGTTGCTCCCCCTGATGCAGTGGCCATAACAGCACGGCGCCCGGTTGGCGCTTTCCTTCGCCGACTTCCAGATCCAGATAGCCTTCCGGTACCGCGTGTTGCTGCAGCGGAATTTTTTGCTGAAGCGCCGCGCCGAGCAGCGATTCGTCTGTTTTGAGTTGTTGTCGGCTCGCTGCCTGGGCGTTGAGGCCCCAGCGGGCATGCTGAATCAGGTTGCCATCCTCCAGCACATAGGCGGCGCCCGCTTTGGCACCGATTTGATCCACCAGGTAACCCAGCACTTTCTGGAGTAACTCGGCAGGAGTCAGGTTGCCGGCAATCTTCTCCATGAAATGATTGAGTTGCTGTTGTCGGAAGGTATCTCTCTCTACCTGCTCGCGCCACAGGCGGAGCTGGTTTGATTCGTTGTCCAGCAGCAGGTGATTGGCAAAGTTGCGGCGGGCACCCACTTCCAGGATATAGCCGTTCACGGTGCAGATAATCAGCGGGATGACAAAATAAAGCATCATGGCCAGAAGCGGCAGGGCAACTTGCAGCAGCAGAGCGCCGATCAGGGAGACTGCCAGCGCCACCAGGCAGGTGGTCAGGGTTTGCCGTGGTGGCAGCCGCAGGATGGAAAAGCCGATAATCAGCAGGTAGATTGTCTCAAAGGCGGCAATCTGTCCGGCGAAATGGCCATCCAGATAGATGGCGCCCAGCAGGGTCCCGCTAATTGACAGGCCAAGGGCCAGATACATGACGGCAACGGCCTGGAGTTTGAGCCAGCTGATGCGGGTAGACGCCCATAGAGCCAGCAAGGCCAGGGCGATGGGGTAAACGCCAAAGTTACGCCACAGCGCCATCTCTTCAGAGCGCATCAGTACCATGACCGGGACCACCACCAACAGGTAAATGCCGGTAAGCAGGTAAACGGACTGGTGAATCAGCAGGCGAGCGCGGCGATAGGCATAGGCCAGATAGTGTTTTTCCCTGGCCGGGTCGAAGCGGACCATCGTGGTATTGAGCGCCTGGCGGAGGGTGTTGACCTGTTGCTCAGTCAGCGCATCGGAGGTGTCTGTCGCCATGAGGTTCCTGTTGTTGTTCTGTGCAGCCTGTGACCAGAGAGTGTAGCAATGATCGCCTGCAGTATTTCCTGTGACAGGATAAGCGGTTATTGTCTACCTATGGTACATCGTCAACGAACGAACAGGAAAAAACATGACTGATACTGCCCGTTTCGAACAAGCCCAGAAAGATGTCCAGACGCTGGACCGTAAACCTGCCAATGACGACCTGCTGTTTCTTTATGCTCATTACAAGCAGGGTTGCACCGGCGATGTCAGCGGCAAGCGCCCGGGAATGCTGGACATGGTCGGGCGTGCCAAATATGACGCCTGGGCAAAGCTGAAAGGCATGTCTTCAGACGATGCCAAACAGAAATATATCGCTAAGGTGGATAGCCTACTTGAATCCCACAAGGGTTGAGGCGGTTTTCTGACCTTGTAGCAGCTGGGCCTTGCCCAGCTGTGCTTCACCGGCAAGATTCCGGTAGTAACGCTTCATTTCTGGCAGTTCCTCTGCCAATGCGACGCGCACTTGCTGACGCGCCGTGCTCATGTCTTTGTCCAGCTCCGCTTTGCGGGATTCCATAGCGTCTTTGCGAGCGGCCAGATGCGCCGGCAGGGCGGTGCTCCCCAATTGGTTCAGACGTGCGTCCAGGCGTTGCAGACGCTCCTGGGCATCTACCAGTTGTGCCTTGAGATCTGTGGCATTGGGTGCATTGGCAATAATGCGCTGCAGATCGTCGATTTCCTGCTCAGTTGCTGCCTTTTCCATCTTGGCGGCGGTACGGAAAGCACCATTGGAGAGGTCGCGTGCAGTGGCGTGCTGGATGGCATTATTGAGCGACTTTTCTTCTTCCCTCAGGCAGCGCAGGCGGTCATTGGCGGTCATCAGCTTGCGGGTGGCGGGAAGAACCTGGCTGTCTTCGTCACGGACCATGGCCAGCACCAGTTGGTCCATCACGGTGGTGCTGTTGCCCGCCACGGTATTGGTCATGGTGCGGTACAGACGATCGGGATTGGCTTCCAGCTCGTTGAGTGCCTTCAGGTTTTCTGCTGCCTTGTTCAGGGCCAGATTGTAGAGCGGCAGAGCCTGGGCATAGGCACCTTGATTACGCCAGTCATCGCCGGCCAGCACCAGGCCTGAGACGGCTCGGGGATTACCCGGGAAGCGTGCGGCGGTACGCAACAACCAGGCCCGGGCCTGCTCTTCATTGCCATCACGGCGATAGCTTTCAGCAAGGAGCAGTGCTGCATCCACGGCGGCGGGGCTATTTTGCTCGATCTGGCTGAGCTGTTCGCGGGCAAAGGTGGTATCGCCATCGCGTAGTGCCATGGCGGCCAGCCGAAGGCGGGCGTAGTTGCCAAGAATCGGTTTGTTGATGCTGCTGCTTTGCTGGCTGTACTGGATCAGGGGTGAAGCCTGTGACGCATCGGCATGGCTGTCGAGCAGTGACATCACCGAACGATCAGATTGAGCCAGTGCAACACCGTGCTGAATGTCCTGTGCGCACGTGTCAGCCTGGGTCTGAATTCCCAAGGCAAGAAGCAGGGCGGTCACCAGCCCACGAGCGGGCTTGTCCATGTCAGTCATCATCAGCAGATCTTCATTATTGGCGTTATTTTTTGATCTTCCGCACACCGGCTGGCGGTCAGTGCTGGCAGGTATGGCGGACTCCTGAACCGTGTGCAATATGGTGCGCGATCCGCCTCGTTGGAGCAGGAACTGCATCACACGGCACTGCACAATGTTGGGCATTCTGTCGGTTTGATACCTTCGTCTGTGTTGCGACGGGATAGGGATCACACTCGAGTAGGGGGCGAGCAATCAGCCGTTATTATGGTGGGGCAAGGTTGATTCCTTAGCGTGGGCTGAACAGGGACTTTAGCAGACCTCGCACGAAGCGGTGGCGATTGACCAGCAACGAAATGAAGATCAGCGCGCAGCCGGCCAGTTGCGCGGGATTCATGGTTTCTCCGAACCAGGCGGCGGCGATCAGGGCGGTCCATACCGGTTCCAGCACCATGATGACGACCCCGTGGCTATGCAACGAGAGGCTTTGCGCATAGGTCTGCACCAGAAAGCGTAATGCCGTACCGACAGTGGCGCTGAGTACCACCCACAGCAACAGCATGGGCGTGGCGTGCTCCCAGGTGCTGCGCCAAGGCTCGAACACCGCAGACAGGATGCCGGTTACCAGGCCAACAACACCGAGCACGATGGTCGTTAATGCCAGCGCAGGAATTCGGGTCTGTTCCTGTGTCTTGCCGTCTCTGTCGGTGACGGCAATGGTGTTGGCCGCACGAGTATTGAGGTTGAAGTAGAGCGCGAAAATGGTGGCTGCGGCGACAAAGAACAGTTGCCCGGGCTCCGGATTGAGACCATGTTGAAGCGACAGCATGGCGAGCCCGGCCACCGCCACAGGTAATGCGACCCAGGTGCTGGCAGGAACCGGTTCGGCAAATAGCAGCCGGCCTATCACGGGCACCAGTACCACACCGAGACTGGTGAGGAAGGCGCCTTCCCCAACATGGCTGCCTATCGCCAATCCCATTACCCAGCAACTCATGGCAATACCAAAGACCAGCCCCACACGGCTGCAACGCAGCAGTTGTGTCACGTTCAATCGGCGCAGCTGTGGCCAGGCCACCAGGCCGAGAATCAGGGAGGCAAGCAGAAACCGAACCGCCATGAACAACAGCGGCGGCATGCTGAGCACCGCTTCCTTGGAGAACATCCAGCTGATGGCGGCGAGCAGGGTCACAATCAACAACAGCAGGTCGGCTTTGTGTGCGTTTTGCAGGGGCACCTACGTGATTCCACGACGAGACAAGAGGGGAGGCGATGTTAGCATAGGCGAGCTTCGGCCACGGCGTAATCTGCGCCATGGTTATGGTCGAATGGGTCATTATTGAAAGCATTGAATGGAGTTGCCGGATGGGCTGGTTGCGTGGCTGGCGAGAGTGGCGGGATGCCCGCAAGGTGCGGCGCATGGGATTGACTGCCGAGCAGTGGGAGGCGGCGATTGCCGACTGGCCGCTGCAGGCCCGTTATCAGGGGGCTGAGCGACAGGCCCTGATGACCCTTTCCCTGCGGTTCCTGGCGCGCAAGAGCGTTGCCAGTGGTGGTGGGTTCGCTGTGACCGATGCCATGTGTCTGAAGGTGGCGACCATGGCCTGTGTGCCCATTCTCAAGCTGGGCCTTGAGTGGTACGACGGTTGGTATACGGTGATTCTTTACGAAGGGGCTTTTATTCCCAATCGTCCGCATCGCACTGACGATGGCGTGGTGCATGGCCGTGGGCCGGTGTTGTCCGGCGAGGCCTGGCATCAAGGGCCGGTCATCCTGTCGTGGGAAGCCGTTTGCGAGGCGGGGGGTGCAAGCAACGTGGTAATTCATGAAATGTCCCACAAACTGGACATGCGCCGTAATGGCGCCAATGGCTCGCCGCCCCTGCATCCGGGGATGGACCAACGCCAATGGCATGACACCTTTACGCGCTGTTACGAGGCCCTTCACCGGGACTATGTGTCGCATCGGCACATGCCTGTGGATGCCTATGCGCTTACCGGGCCCGGAGAGTTCTTTGCGGTGTGCAGCGAGGCCTTCTTTGAGTCACCGGACAGCCTGTACCGGGACTGGCCCGCCTTGTATCGTTTGTTGGCACAGTTCTACCGACAGGGAGAGCGCCCATGAAGTACATATTTGAAGTCACCATGAAGCCGGGGTTCAGCGTTGAGGAATACGCTCGTGGCTGGGTGGAAGCCAGTGAAATCATTCAACAGTCTGCCGGGGCGAAGGGCACCTTTCTGCATCGCAAGATGGGCTGTGAGGATACCGTGTTGGCGGTGGCGCACTGGCAAAGCAAGGCGCATCGCGATGCCAAGGATGACAGCCGCAGTGGCAAGGTGAAGGCGATTCTCGCCAGGCATGCAGAGGTGGTTGAGGTGAAGGTGATCGGAGAATACGAAGACCCCGAGTGGCAGGTGTTGCCGGACTGAGCCGTGACCCGGTCAGCCACCGCTGAGGTAGCTGACCGGTCTGGGGTATTGTCGGCCCGTGCGCGGGTCAGGGCGAGGGCCCGGCGCAGGCCTGGTAGACGTTCATGTCGGTGAACAGCCCCACGGCCGAAGCCATGTCCAGGCGAACCGAATCGAAGCTTTCGTCGCTGTCCACATACAGGAACTGCTGTGGGCTGCCCGGCCAACCGATCAGGTGCAGGCTGATCAGGCTGCTGGTCTTGTTGGAGGCGACGAGCTTGCCGTCATTCAGCAGGGCGACGGTAAACTGGTTCAACAGGCCGGCACTGAGCAGGGCGCCTGCGCTGGGGTTGAGGACAAAGCCGGCACGGTTCTGGCCATGGAAGGTCTGGCCGCTGTCCACATCCAGTCGGGCGCCGCCGAGCAGGCCCAGCGTCACATGCATCTGGGCGGCAGTGGCTTCATTGCCGTCAATGGCTTTGCCAGTGTTGAAAACGCCGCAGCCGATACAGATCAGACCGAAGTCTCCGCCCTGCGCAGAGGCAGCAGGGGCCATTAGCGGTGACAACCCGCTCCCGAAGCTGCCGCTGCAGGTGAACTGGGTGTCGCAGGCGTCACCGTTGCCATCTTCGTCGGTATCTGTCTGGCTGGCGTTGGGCGTAGCGGGGCAGTTGTCATTGCCGTTATCGACGCCGTCGCCATCGCTGTCGCTATCGCAGCTGTCGCCTTCACCATCATTGTCGGCATCGGCCTGATCCGTATTGTGCACCAGTGGGCAGTTGTCGGCTCCATCATCGTGGCCGTCACCATCACTGTCGGTGCTGCTGTCGCAGGCGTCGCCGATGCCATCGGTGTCGCCATCTTCCTGACCAGGATTGGACTGTAACGGGCAATTGTCGCTGTCGTCATCGACGCCATCGTTGTCGTTGTCTGTGTCGCAGCTGTCACCGGTACCGTCGCTGTCCACATCCGACTGGTTGGCGTTGGCGATCCAGGGGCAGTTGTCGGCGCTGTTTTCCACGCCGTCGTCGTCCTGATCGTTGTCACAGAGGTCGCCTAGTCCGTCGCTGTCCGTGTCGTGCTGGTCTGCGTTGGCAATCAGGGGGCAGTTGTCGCTTTCGTCAGGGGTGCCATCCGCGTCACTGTCGTCGTCACAGGCATTGCCCAAACCGTCACTGTCGGTATCCAGCTGATCCGCGTTACTGGTCAGCGGGCAGTTATCCGTATCGTTGTCGATACCGTCGTTGTCGTTGTCAGTGTCGCAAACGTCACCGCTGCCATCGTTGTCGTTGTCCGCCTGATCCGCATTGGCCACCTGGGGGCAGTTATCGGTGTCGTCACCCAGGCCATCATTATCGCTGTCGGTCAGGGTGTCGCAGGCATCGCCACTGCCATCACCGTCGGTATCCAGCTGGGTTGGATTGCTGATGGCGGGGCAGTTGTCGTCTCCGTCGGCAATGCCGTCACCGTCGCTGTCGTCGTCACAGGCATCACCGAGACCATCACTGTCGGTATCGGTCTGTGAGGCATTGGGCAGGGCCGGACAGTTGTCCGCGCCATTATCGACGCCATCGCCGTCGCTATCGTCATCGCAGGTATCGCCGAGGCCGTCGCTGTCAGCATCGGCCTGGCTCGCATTCGCGATGGCCGGACAATTGTCGGTGTCGTTGTTGAAGCCGTCGCCGTCGCGGTCGTCGTCACAGGCGTCACCGTTGCCGTCGTGATCGGTGTCAGTCTGATCGGTGTTGGCGACGAGTGGGCAATTGTCCAGGGTGTTATCGACACCGTCGCCATCACTGTCGGTATCACAGCTATCGCCTTGACCATCGCTATCGATATCGGCCTGGTCAGCATTGGCCAGCAACGCACAATTGTCTGTGCTGTCGGGGATACCATCGCCATCAGCGTCGGTATCACATTGGTTGCCTATCCCGTCGCCATCCAGGTCTGCCTGGTCGGCATTGCTGACCATCGGGCAGTTGTCGGCGTCATCATCTATGCCATCGCCGTCACTGTCAGTGTTGGCGTCACAGGCGTCGCCGAGGCCATCGCCGTCAGTGTCCAACTGGGAAGGATTGGCAATGAGAGGGCAGTTATCGCCGAGATCCGGGACACTGTCCTGGTCGTCGTCGGCATCACATACATTGCCCTGACTATCCAGATCGGTGTCGGTCTGATCGGCATTCGCCACTAGCGGGCAGTTATCCTGATCATCACTGACGCCATCGTCATCGGTGTCGCTGTCACACACATCGCCCAGCCCGTCGTTGTCCAGGTCCTGTTGGTCAGGGTTGCCTGTCAGTGGGCAATTGTCACTGCTGTTATCGACGCCATCACCGTCGCTGTCATTGTCGCAGGCGTTGCCGTTACCGTCATTGTCGGCGTCCAGTTGGCTGGCATTGGCGACAGCTGGGCAGTTGTCGGTGCCGTCGTCGATGCCATCACCGTCGCTATCGGTGTTGGCGTCGCAGGCATCACCGGTGCCGTCCAGATCGCTATCCATCTGGCTTGGGTTGGCAATAGCCGGGCAGTTGTCCGTGGGGTCGGGAATGCCATCTCCATCCACATCGGTATCACAGATATCACCCAGCCCATCGCCGTCAATATCCTGTTGGGCAGGGTTGGCGATGCCGGGGCAATTATCGGTGTCGTTATCCTGACCATCACCGTCGATATCATCGTCGCAGGCGTTGCCGATTCCATCGTTATCGGTGTCTTGCTGCGCCGGGTTGGTGGCGAGAGGGCAGTTGTCGACGGGATCCTTGATGCCGTCGTTGTCCTGGTCGTTGCTGTTGGTCGTTTGCAAGCGGTTGCTGTTGCGGCTATCGGCTTCATCGGCCTTGCAGCCACTCAGGCCCAGCGCAATGACGGCCAGCAAGGGCAGCAATAAGACGCGTAGTGTCGTCACCATGGTTATTCCCCCTGTTCAATAACGCGAAATTCAACGCGACGATTCATGGCTCGGCCGGAGGCGCTACTGTTGTCGGCCACAGGTTGTGATTCCCCGTAGCCGTGGGCGCTCAACCGGGCTCCGTCGATGCCTTGCTGGATCAGGTATTGCCGCACGGCGTGGGCTCGCTGATCGGACAAGGTCTGGTTATAGGCGGCGGAACCGGTGTTGTCAGAATGGCCGGCAATTTCCACGTTGAAATTGGTTTGCGAGTGCAGGGCCTGTACCAACGTATCCAGCGGTTGGCGAGAGCCTGCGCTGATGCGGGCTGCATTGAGTTCAAAATTGATGTTGTTGAAGGTGATGGTCTGGTTGACGATCATGCAACCATTGGCGTCGACACGGGCCCCCGCGAGGGTATCGGGGCATTGGTCGCGTTCATCGCTTATGCCATCGCTATCGCTGTCGACAAAGGGTTTTTCGACAATACGTTCCACTTCACGGGTTTGATACACGACGCGTTCGATGGTGCGCACGCGGGTGTAACCAAGCGGCACTTCAACCCCAAGGGAAAACCGCCAGTCACCGAAATAGCCATGGGAATCGGAAGTGGCGGTGCGGTCCTGGTTGGCATCGTCATAGAGGTAGCGGGCTTCAGCGCGCAGTTTCAGGCCATTATCAAACAGCGGACCGGTGACCGCTCCCAGACCCGCGTTGAGGTGCAGGTTGAAGCCGTCGTTGTCATCGGGAATGACATCGCTATACATGGCTCCAATGGCGCCTACAAGGTAGGGCGTGAACCCCTTGCGATCACCGAAGGCATACAGCAACCCGGTGGTCAGACCGGCCTGATAAAAGTCGGTGCTGCCGTTTACGCCAGACTCCAGATTGTAGCCGGCCAGTTCGGTTTCCCACCATAGACGGGATGTCCACTGACGGCCGTACTGCACCCCCATGCCCACGCCATTGCGCGCAATGTCGCGGTCGGAATCAGGAACGAGATAATGTAGCTGGGTGCTCAGGTATTGCCGGGGCTGTGACTCTTCAAAAGTGTCAGCGGTACTTTCCTGAATCTGCACGTTCTCTTGAGCCTGCTCCTGTGCCCCATCGGCGTAAACCGTGACAGGAAACGCCGCAGTCAAACAGATCAGCGGTGTACAGAAACGTGAGGTGATGTCAGCAAGCGAAAAAGAAAAACGATTTTTATAAGAGGAGCGTAATGCCGCCATATAACCTTCCCTAGTTATGTTGCGGCGGGGATTATGTGAATTAGTTCACGGTAGGTACATTGTCAAATTAGGCAATTTTTTTGTTAATTCGGGCACTTTGGTCGGGGAGATGATGCGTTGTTCTCAAGTGAAGTTTTCGATCTCATTCAATCGGTTGAATGGCCAATTAGCCATAGGGATTAATTTGTTCGATTCGTTACCCAAGTGGGGCATGCCTTTAGCTCGCATCAGGCGCAGCCCATTGCAGTAATTCCTCCTTGAGCTGGGCGAGGGTGACAGGCTTGGACACATGATCGTTCATTCCACAGCCAAAACAGCGCTCGCGATGTTCCGTGGTGGCGTGGGCGGTCAGCGCCAGAATAGGGAGCGCCGGTCTAGAGTGTTGCTGCTCCAGACCGCGAATCAGGCGAGTGGTCTCGTAGCCGTCCAGCCCCGGCATTTCACAGTCCATCAATACCAGGTCGGGCAGGGCGTCGTTGCTTTGCAGCAGTTCCAGCGCTTCCTCCCCACTGCTTGCCAGAGTGACGCTGACGGCAAGTTTTTTCAGGAGCGCGCCAATGACCATCTGATTGACAGCATTGTCCTCTACTACCAGCACGCTAAGGCCTTCAGTACCGAGCTGTCCGCTATGCTCAATGGGGGTGTCGTTTCTGATGCTGCGTCGTAGCGGAACGGTCAGGGTGAACGTGGATCCCTTACCGGGCTTGCTAGAGGCCTGCAGGTTGCCTTTCATCAGTTCGGCCAGTTGCCGAGAGATCGCCAGTCCCAGCCCCGTGCCGCCATATTTGCGCGAGGTGGAACTGTCCGCTTGCTGGAAGGACTGGAACAGGTTGCCCAGCTCCTGCTTGTTCATGCCGATACCTTCATCAATGATCTGGCAGCTGAGCAACAAGGTGTCGCGCTCCAGGCTGTCGGCGGCACGGGCGCGAAGGGTAATGGTGCCCGTCTCGGTGAATTTCACCGCATTGGAAAGCAGGTTAAGCAGGATCTGACGCAGTCGGGTGGGGTCGCCCTCCACCCATTCGGGCACCTGCTCATCCCAGTCGCTGATCAGCCGCAGGTTTTTCTGTTCGGCATTGGCATGGAAGATCATCAGGCAGTCTTCCAGCAGCCGCTGGAGATTGAAACTGCTGACCTCCAGTTGCAGTTTTCCTGAACTGATCTTGGAGAAATCGAGAATATCGTTTATCACGTTCAGCAGACTGCCTCCGGCGCTGTAGATGGTTTCCACATAATTGCGCTGGGTGGCATCCATGCGTGTGCTACGTAGCAGATCGGCCAGACCCAGCACCGCATTCATGGGGGTGCGAATTTCATGACTCATCTTGGCCAGAAAATCGCTTTTGGCTTCGTTCTCAGCCTGGGCTCGCACGATTTCCTGCTGGCGCTGCAGGCTTTCGTTTTTCAGTGTCCGCAGCCGCCCGGCCAGCCCGAAGGACAGTAATACCTGCTGCATGACCAGACCGATTTGCACCCCGGTGACATTGAGCAGTCCAGGCAGGGTAATGGCCCCGTAGGCTCCCAGCGCAAGTAGCGTTACCGTGATCAGGAACATGCTCCAGGCAAGCACAAAAATACGGGCTTCGGGGCGTCCCTGCAGCAGGCTATAGAGCCCGGATAGCAGCAGTAATGCCAGCGTGACCAGCGCCACGGCCCCCTGCAGGGTGGCCACGGTACCTGGCGGAGTCGATAGCAGGGCGATGATGATGCCAATCTGGAGCCAGGACGTTGCAAGCAGGAGCCGGTCCAGCCATTGCCACTGCCGGGTATGCAGATAATCCCGGGCAAACAACAACCCGGAAAGCAGGGTCAGGTAGCCGAAAAGGTGGTTGGTCGCCTGGGGGACAACCCAGTCATCAAGCCATAGCCGATGGAGGATGCCTTGCAGGGTGGCCACGTAGAGGGTGGCAGAGGCCACGTGCAAGACATAGAAGCGACTGGTTTTTTCCCGCCCACCGAGCCAAAGCACCAGATGGTAGATAAAAAGCCCGAGGGCGATGCCATAGAAGCCCCCCATCAACCATTCGTTGGTGCTTTGCTGTTCAATGAAGGGTTCGCGGCCAATCAAACTGACGGGAACGGTCATGGCACTTGTGAGCGTGTGCACCCGCAGGTAGAGCGTGCGGGGGGTGGCCGGTTGCAAGGTAAAGGGCAGGGTGAAGCTGCGTATCTTTACCGGCCGTAGCGCAAACGGCAGAGTATCCCCCATTCGGGAAAATGACACGCCGTGCTCATCCACAAGATAGAAATCCACCTCGTCGAGAACGGCATAATCTACCTGCAGCCACAGGGCCAGCTCGTCGTGCCCGGTATTCACAAAGCGAACCCTAAACCAGCAGGCATCCTGACGGTATCCAAAATTGATCTGCTGGCGTTTGACCGGTTGATAAGGCGCCTCACGGGCCTCAGCAAGGCTGGCGGTACCGTTGCCATCGCACCAGCTTTGCATGGACGGCCCAAGCTGCCGTGTGGAGACGGGGTCCTGAAGGTTAAGAATGGTGATCCCGGCAGCAGAAGCAGGCACGACTACGGCGAGTAGCAGGCCTAACGGCAACAGCAACTGCAGCAGTGCTCTGACTGGCATCGGTCTCTCCCTGTGGCCTGTCAGTGGCGGCTGACGGCATATCCCTGATTCTTCTTGTCTCTCCATGTTGGCGCAACAGAGGGATTGTGGCCAGTGCAGAAACCACCAGTGGGGTGGCGAGAGTGGCCGTTGGGGCAGAACTGGTGAAGCGGGATTTACTGGGCGGAGGTGAACCCTTTAATGGGGCGCAGGAGAGGTGGGTGTTGATCTACCCCGGGTGTCAGCCAGGAAAGCTAATCTTGGGAGTGAAAGTGCTGGAGGCGAATCGCGTTGCGATCCGCCTCTGGCACTTTTTCGGGCGGGTTCAGCCCTCGGGGAGCGTGATGTTCAGTTCGAGAATCTCGCAGCCGGATTCACGGTCCAACTGGATGTTCACGGCATCCTGATCCACCGGGACATACTTGCGCACCACCTGCAGCAGTTCTTCCTGCAGCTGCGGCAGGTAGTCGGGTCCACCGCGGGTGGAGCGCTCGCGGGCAACGATGATCTGCAGGCGTTCCTTGGCCACTGAGGCCGAGGTCTGCTTCTTTGGCAACAGATAACTGAAAATACTCATGATCAGCCCCCAAACAGACGGCCGAACAGACCTTTCTTGTTAACGGTGATGAAACGGTGCGGTAGCTGGTCGCCAAGGAATCGGGCAACGGCGTCACTGTAGGCCTGGCCTGCATCGGAGTCGGTGTCCAGAATCACCGGGCTGCCGGCATTACTGGCATTGAGAACCGCCTGGGATTCGGGCACCACGCCGAGCAGTTCGATGGCCAGAATTTCCTGCACATCTTCCACTGACAGCATCTCGCCTTTTTCGACCCGTTCCGGTGAATAGCGGGTCAGCAGCAGGCGGGCAGGGATGTCCCCTTTGCCTTCCTCGGCGTGCCGGGTCTTGCTGGCCAGAATACCGATCATGCGATCAGAGTCGCGCACGCTGGAGACCTCCGGGTTGGTCACTACCACGGCTTCGTCGGCAAAGTATGCTGCCATCAGCGCACCTTTCTCGATACCGGCAGGGCTGTCGCAGATGATGTAGTCCATCTGCATGTCTTCGCGCAGGGCACGGAACACGCCTTCAACCCCTTCCTGGGTCAGCGCATCCTTGTCGCGGGTCTGGGAGGCAGGAAGGATGAACAGGTTGTCCACCTTTTTGTCCTTGATCAGTGCCTGCTTGATGTTGGCATCACCATTGATCACGTTGACCAGGTCGTAAACCACCCGGCGTTCGCAGCCCATGATCAGGTCCAGGTTGCGCAGGCCCACATCAAAATCAATCACGGTTGTCTTGAAACCACGCAGGGCTAGCCCGGTTGCCAGTGCGGCGCTGGTGGTGGTTTTGCCGACGCCACCCTTGCCGGATGTCACGACCACGATCTTTGTCACGCTTTTCTCCTTCGCTGTCTTCCCTGAGCGCTATTTCAGCGCGGTAAAATGCATTGCCTCGCCCTGCAGGGACAGGTGCACAGGCTGGTTTCGGTGTGCATCGGGCAGGTCTTCGGCTACCCGATAGTGGCCAGCAATGGAGACCAGTTCGGCATTCAGTTGCTGACAGAAAATCCGTGCGCTGCTGTCGCCACGCACCCCGGCAAGGGCGCGGCCGCGCAGGTTGCTGTATACGTGGATATTGCCTTCGGCCATGAGTTCCGCGCCGGTGCTCACCGGGGCGAGAACAATCATGTCGCCGCGGCTGTAGACCTGTTGACCGGAACGCACCGGTTGCTCGACCACAAGGGTTTCCACTCGTTCTGACTGTTGGCTGGCGCTTTGAGCGCTGGTGTCAGCGACGGGCTCGGTGCGGCGGGGGACATCCCGGCCACCGGCCAGACTGAGGGTGCCCAGACCGAGTGTGCTGGCGGTGTCGATGTCGATGCGGTCCGTGCGCGCCAGCGCGACCAGATTCACTCCCAGGTTACGCAGCGTATCCACGGCCGGCATCAGATTGACGTGGTCGATCTCCAGATCGCTGTGTATGTCGATCACCACCGGCGCTTCCTGAAGCCACTGGGCGGCGTCCTCAAGGCGCTGGCTGATTTCCTGGTGTAGCTGGCTGGCATCCAGTGTGCGGAGCTGAAGGACCGTCATCATCAGCATGCGGCCCTTGAATTCGATTACCGATTTTTCTTCGACGACTGCTGTCATTCCTGACCTGTAGATCCTGGGGGCGAGGCGCGTTGTGCGCGGGCGAGGCCCGGTGGGGCAGAATTGGGCAAAGCCTAGACCAAAGCCGCGATTCGTAAAAGCGCCAAATGGGTGATATGAATGTTAAATCTTTCCGTCACGGGGCTGACACGAAATTAACTGCTGGAAAAACCAGCAATTTGAAACATTGAGCGGCCTGTTGGCTTTTTGTGAAAGTGTGAGCTGGTTGGAATTTGAGCAATTCGGGTGGCAAGGGCGAGCTTGGTGTTGCGAAGGCCTTGCTGAGCGGGGGCTGGGCCCTGGCTTAAAACCCGCTTCTCGAGACTCGACACTCATAGCGGAAAAAAAACAGGCGGAGCAGCACAGTGCTCCGCCATCATGGGCTCTACATTATTGGCCGCTCTGCATGTACTTTCACCTTCTTCAGGTTTTTGTCGAAGGCATCGGTGAGCAGGCAGTCATAGCGCATGGCGTCGTACTCATTAACCGCCTCAACCTGGTCCTCACTGATAATGCCTTTGCTGGCGGCATCCTTGAGTTTCTCGAGGACGCTATTACCGTCCAGTTGGCCCTTACCGTCCGCCTTGAGGAAGGCCAGCCAGGCCGGTTCCACTTCCAGCAGCTTGTTATAGGTGGCTTCCACACGACCAATTGCATCGTCCGGGTCACTCGGAATGTAGGTCGGTTGAGCCAGCGCATCACGTACCGAGCTCGGTGACATGATCATCTCGCCGAGGGTGCGGATCTGCTCGTCGCCCGGTGCCTGAGCCTTGCAGGGCCGGCCAAACGGGAAGAACAGACGTTTGAGTACATGGCCAATGCCATAGAAACCGAAGTTCCGGTAGAACGCTTCCAGCGAGTTGTGGGCAAGGCTGAATGCGCGACGCAGGGCGTAGTGCGCGTGGGCATCATTGGCCTCGTCACGGGGCAGGGTAGCGTGGTACTTGAGAATGGCACAGGCAATCAACAGCTGGCTGTGAACATCACCCAGGCGCGCGGAAAGCAGCTCGCGGCGCTTGAGGTCTCCACCCAGCAGGGCCAGGGCCACGTCAGAGGTGCTGGCCAGCACCGCGCTATAGCGATTGATCAGGCGGTACCACGGGGCGCTGAAGGCATCGGCGTTGGCCGGTGCGTCAGAGAGGTAAGTGCCCAGCAGTGCCTGAAAGACGGCGCTGCTCATATTGCCCAGAGTATGGCCGGCATGGGCGAAGAACAGCCCGTCAAATTCCTGCAGCCCTTTTTCCTTGTCTTCTGCCTGGATGGCCTGCAGTTCCTCATACAGGTAAGGATGGCAGCGCATCGCCCCCTGGCCGAATATCATCAGTGAGCGGGTCAGGATATTGGCACCCTCTACGGTGATCGCGATGGGTGTAGATTGATACGGCAGCGCCAGGAAGTTACGCGGCCCCAACTGGATGCCACGGCCACCGGCGATGTCCATCCCATGGTTGATCAGGTCCCGCATCATTTCGGTGGAGTGATACTTGGCCATGGCTGTGACCACCGACGGCGCGCCATCCTCCAGCGAGCGGGTTACCAGGTGGCGGTAGGCTTCCAGTGTATAGGCGATGGCCGCTACCTCTGCAGAGGCTTCCTGCACCCCTTCAAATTCACCTACGGCAGTGTTGAACTGGCGACGGATACGGCCAAACGCCCCGGTCATGCGGTAGCCCATCTCGCCACTGGCGGTGGCCAGAGCAGGCAGGGAAACACCGCGCCCGGCGCCGAGACACTCAATCAGCATGCGCCAGCCTTTGCCGGCCATTTCCGGCCCGCCAATGATGGCGTCCAATGGCACAAAGACATCCTTACCGTTGATCGGCCCGTTCATGAACGGGGAGCCCGGGTAGTGACGGCGACCGATTTCCACGCCTTTGGTGTTGGCCGGAATCAGCGCACAAGTGATACCGAGTTCGTCTTCCTCTCCCAGCAGGTGTTCCGGGTCGTAGAGTTTGAAGGCGAGCCCGACCACCGTGGCGACCGGCGCCAGGGTAATCCAGCGTTTGGCGAAGTTCAGGCGCATGCCCAGCACTTCCTTGCCGTCGATCTTGCCCTTGCAGATCACCCCGGTGTCGGGAATGGCGCCGGCATCGGAACCGGCCTCCGGGCCGGTGAGGCCGAAGCAGGGGATTTCGTCACCCTTGGCCAGGCCCGGTAACCAGCGGTCTTTCTGTTCATCCGTTCCGTACTCAGCCAGGAGCTCGCCGGGACCCAGGGAGTTGGGCACCATGGCNGTGACGGCGGCNGTCAGGGAGCGGGTGGCGATCTTGCTCATGATACGGCTCTGGGCATAGGGGCTNAATGCCTTGCCGCCGTACTCNTTCGGAATAATCAGGCTGAAGAANCCCTTGTGTTTGAGGAANTCCCAGACCTCTTCAGGCAGNTCNTTNAGTTCATGGAANATCTGCCATTCGTCCAGCATGTCACACAGTTGCTGGACCTCGTTATCGATGAAGGANTGNTCTTCNTCTGTNAGGGGGGTGAAGTTGATGTGGGAAAACTTCTCCCAGTCCGGNCGGCCGGAAAANAGNTCNGCNTCNAACCAGGTGGTCCCGGCTTCAATCGCCTCGCGTTCGGTGTCACCGATGGCGGGCATGACTTTGCCCAGTGCGTTATAAACCGGTTTGGAGATAAATTTCTGACGCAGGTCCACGTGGTTGATCACGGCCACGCCAGCGGCAAGCAGGATCAGAGAAAGGGGGTGGACAAGCCAGGGGGCGAGAAAAGCGCTTAANAACCAGACGACAACAAAAATTCCGCTGCCAACACCTCGGCTCACCTGNTGGTAGAACAGGGTCATGAGGGTGGCAATCAACACAACAATAGCCAGAAGGCTAAGCATGGTGGTCTCCTTTGCCTGAGTGAATACTATCCAGCGTACTCATTCGCCATGCAGNCAACGTGAAGCCCCCAGCGGGCGACCGAAGCAGCTCCAATGGCGANCAATCAGTCTAACCCGTCGGGGCGGCAAGGTGCACAGCATTTAACCGGATTTTATTGGTTGATTACCTTACAATTGCGCGCAATTNACGGAATCTGGGAGTCTTTGCGTGCAGCAGAACAGCTACATCTTTGAAGCCACCGAACAGAACATTCAGCAAATCCTGGAGCAGTCGCGGCAGATACCGGTGATTGTCGATTTCTGGTCTGCTCGCAGTCAGCCCAGCCAGCAAATGGCACCGGTTCTGGANCGCCTGGTTAATGAATATCAAGGCAAGGTCCTGTTGGCNCGCATNAATGTGGATGAGCAGCCCATGCTCACCAGNCAGTTTGGCGTGCAATCCCTGCCCAGCNTGAAACTGGTGTTCCAGGGGCAGTTGGTCAATGAACTGGANGGCCCACAAACCGAAGCCGGGTTGCGAGAGTGGCTGGCNCCCATCGTTGATCCCGAGGCCGCCGAAGCGCAGCAGGAAGANGGCTTTATCGAACAGGTGCGNATGGCCATTGAGGCTGGCCANGGCGAGCAGGCNGAAGCCGCTNTNCGGCAGACCTTGCAACAGACGCCGGACAAGCACGCCATTCGCGCGCTANTGGTGGAATACTTGCTGGGTCAAGGNCAACTGGATGACGCNCAGTCAGTGTTNGCGGAAGTGACCGAGGATGCNGAGCCGCTNCGTCCGTTCCGNGCCCGTTTTGCCTTGCTTGAAAAGCTGGAAGGGGCAGGGCAGAGCCTGAAGGATCTGGAGGCNCGGATTGCTGNNNGCCCCGACNNCNGANGANCTCTANGCCCANGGTNTGCANGCNGCNGCNGCNGGNCANTTCANGNCGGGNCTGGANTCNNTGNTGGTNTTGCTNCGTGACCANCGTGACTACAAGGATGGNGTNGCNCGNNNCGCNTTGCTGGAAGTNTTCGAGTGNNTGCCCAAGGGTGACCCGCTGGCCAGCGAATACCGTCGCAAGATGTTCAATTACCTGTACTAGGCNTGTTTCTCTCAGGCGCANCTGTCTCCGGNTGCGCCTGATATTGGTGCNTTNCCGATCCNTGNCNACTGTNNTGNCNGNCCNGNNGCACCAAAATGCCCCNTCGGCNNCTCCNTATTTCTCTNNTTTGTGTGCANNNNTGTGGTGCGANATNTGATTTATTGCTCNNANNTNGTGCAGNNNGAATCCTGTTTCNNNCTAANNTATTGTTTTTCTGTTGTNTGTTAAGTGGCCTGATTCTTGTATGCCCTTATGCGGTGCATATTTCCGGNACGGGTTTGTGTTGGTGCATTCACGTTGAGGATNGATGAGGATCAGGAGACAACCATGAAAATGCTGACTGCGGTAATCAAGCCGTTCAAGGCTGAGGACGTGCGCGATGCGCTGGCTCAGGTGGGTGTTCAGGGGCTGACGATTACCGAGGTGAAGGGCTTCGGTCGTCAGAAGGGGCATACCGAGCTGTATCGAGGCGCCGAGTATGTGGTGGATTTCGTGCCAAAGGTAAAGCTGGAGCTGGCGGTACGTGAAGACCAGCTCGATCAGGCCATTGAGGCAATCATGAAGTCCGCCGGGACCGGCAAGATTGGGGACGGCAAGATCTTCGTGAGCGATCTTGAGCAGGTTATTCGTATTCGTACCGGGGAAACCGGTCAGGAAGCCATTTAAAGGGGAAGGACTGATGAAAAAACTGTTTGCTGTACTGTTAATGCTGCCTTCCCTGGCGATGGCGGAAGGCCTGGATACCGGCGATACCGCCTGGATCCTCACTGCTACCGCGCTGGTGTTGTTCATGACGTTGCCAGGTCTGAGCCTGTTCTATGGTGGTTTGGTGCGTAGCAAGAATGTGCTGTCGGTGCTGATGCAGTGTTTTGCGATTACCTGTGCCGTGTCATTGGTGTGGCTGATTGCCGGTTACTCTCTGGCCTTTTCCGATGGCGGCAGCATGAATGCCTGGATTGGCGGGCTGCAGCATGTGTTCTTCGACGGCATTACCCGCGACAGTCTGGAAGGGACTCTGCCAAAAAGCCTGCATGGTCTGTTTCAGATGACCTTTGCGATTATCACGCCCGCCTTGATCATCGGTGCCTTTGCCGAGCGCATGCGCTTTGGTCCCATGTTGGCGTTTTCGGTGCTGTGGTTGCTGGGTGTCTACATTCCGGTTTGTCACTGGGTGTGGGGCGGCGGCTGGCTGGCTCAGCTGGGGGTGTATGACTTTGCGGGCGGTATCGTTGTCCACATTACCGCCGGTGTGGCCGCACTGGTGGCGGCCAAGGTGCTGGGTAACCGCAAGGGCTTCCCGACCCAGGGCATGATGCCGCATAACATGACCATGACGGTGACGGGCGCAGGGATGCTGTGGGTCGGCTGGTTCGGCTTCAATGGGGGCTCTGCGGTTGCGGCCAATGGTGATGCCGCCATGGCCATGCTGGTAACACACATTTCCGCTGCTGCAGGCTCGCTGGCCTGGATCACCATGGAATGGAAGAAATTCGGCAAACCCTCCGCGCTCGGCATCGCCACCGGTATGGTTGCCGGGCTGGGTACGATTACCCCGGCCTCGGGTTTTGTTGGTCCGGCCGCGGCACTGGTGATTGGCCTTTCTGCTGGTGTGATCTGCTTCTATGCGGTGATTTTCATCAAACACAAACTCAAGATCGACGATTCTCTGGACGTCTTCCCGGTGCACGGGGTCGGTGGGATTCTCGGTACCTTGTTTGCCGGCGTGTTTGCGTCCACTGAACTGGGACTGTTCTCCGGGTACGGTTTTGCCAAGCCCGAGTACACCATGCTGGACCAGCTTGGTGTCCAGGCACTGGGCGTGGTGGCAACCTTCGTTTACACCGCGATCGTGACCTGGGTGTTGCTCAAGCTGGTTGGGCTGTTCTCGACGCTTCGTGTTGACGCGGATGAGGAAACCCAGGGGCTGGATATTGCCCTGCACGAGGAACGGGGTTACGACCTCTGATTCTGCCCCGTGGCAGACAGAAAAGACCCGGCCCTGCGCCGGGTTTTTTTGTCCCTATCAGAGCACAGAAGGGCTATTGCCACCCCCCGGGGCTTTGTATAAGGTACGGGTAAGTTTCGAACGCTCGTTTGAATTGGCTGCGTATAACCTGCCCTGTAACGAGATGGCGTCGAAGCCATAACGATAGTTAAGGAGAGATAAGAATGAGCCTGGAATTTCTGTCTGACGAGTGGTTTGCAAAAGTTAAGGAACTGCGTGACGGTGCTGGCAACGTTGAGGCCCCGGCTGCCNTGGCGGACCTGGTGATNAACATCACCGTGTCTGCTGACGGCGGTGACAAGGAGCTGGCCCTGGTGGGTGGCATGATCGAGGAAGGCCATCACGCTGATGCGCCGACCACCATGATTCTGCCGGCCGATCTGGCCAAGCGCATCTTCATCGAAGGTGACCAGTCTGCTGGCATGCAGGGCTTCATGAGCGGCCAGATTCGCATCGAAGGCGACATGAGCAAGCTGATGGCGCTGCAGACTGCTCAGCCGTCTGCNGATCAGGTTGCCCTGATGAAGCAGATCCAGGACGTGACTGCCTGATTCTTTCGGTAGTTAACACCTGACAATGCCCGCCTCGTGCGGGCATTGTTGTTTTGGNTCATGGGCTNTCAACAGCCTGCTAGGGGGCAGGGCTGTNTGTCAGTCGCTGCGCATGATTCAGGTTTTGCAGNGGGGTGCCGACCGCCACGGGCTGTACTGCCAGAGTCTCCAGCCAGCCATAGGCGCTGCGTCCACCGTTGTCGAGATAGTCNGTNAGAGAGGTGCGCCANTGNTGCGCGTGCAGAGACAGGCACAGGGGCTGGCGCCGTATCGGGTCCTGGGCCACGCAGACATGTCCAATGGCNGCCTTGGCCAGCAGATCNGCGGCCATGGAGGCGGGAGGCTGAAGCAGGTCGCAAGGCAGGCACAGACATAGCCCCTCNCAGGCCTGGAATGCTGCTTCCAGCCCGGCCATGGGCCCCGGGAAATCCGGCCGCAANTCTTCCACCACCTGATCTGCCCACTGNCGGTAGAGCGCCTGATTACGATTGGCGCTGATCACGACCCGCTGCGGGCGAGGNGCAAGATGCTCCAGTAGATGGGCAATCAACGGCTTGCCATCCACCTCAAGCAATCCCTTGTCGGCCCCCCCGACCCGAGAGCCTNTACCCCCTGCGAGAATAATGAGTGTGTAGTCATGCATGGTNCGTGTCCGTTGGGTTCCGCCCGTGAATCGGCTATGCTCTGCGGCCGTGCCATGGCCTGTTGGCACGCGCCGAATCCAGGATAATACGTGAAGAGTGCCCGTTCCCATCTTACCGACTTGAGNCGTTTTGCGCCGCTGCTNCCGGGCTATCAGCCCCGTGAGCCCCAGCTGCAAATGGCCGACGCGGTGGAAAACACCATTGGTGGGGGCTCCACCTTGATGGTAGAGGNGGAGACCGGCACCGGCAAAACCCTGGCTTATCTGGTACCCGCATTGCTTTCTGAAGGCCCTACGTTGGTGTCAACGGGGACCAAAAGCCTTCAGGACCAGTTGTTTTTCAAAGACCTGCCATTGGTGCGCAAGGCATTGGGATTGCCCCGCAAGGTGGCCTTGCTGAAAGGGCGCGCCAACTATCTGTGCCCTTANCGTATGGAGCTNCATCAGCAGGAAGCCCGTTTTCTTACCCGTGAAACTGCTGAGCAAATGCAGGTGGTCGCACACTGGGCCAAGCGGACCCGTACNGGTGATATCGCTGAATTGCAGCAACTGCCAGAAGATGCNCCGATCTGGCCGTGGGTCACCAGCACCGCNGATAACTGCCTGGGCACGGAATGNCCCAGTTATCAGGATTGCCCCTTGATGAAAGCCCGCAAGGAAGCCCAGGAAGCCGATCTNGTGGTGGTCAATCATCACCTTTTCTTTGCTGACGCNGCCTTGCGGGGGAGTGGTGCTGCCTCGGAATTGTTGCCCAGCGCCAATACGGTGATCTTTGACGAAGCCCATCAGCTTCCTGAAATTGCGGCGGCNTTNTTNGGCGATACCCTGAGTACCCGACAGGTGCAGGAGCTTGGCCGTGACAGTCTNTCTGAAGCGGGGCATACGGCCGCGGATCTTGCTCGCTTGAACCAGCTGGTTGCNGCAGTNGACAAGGGCTGTATGGACCTGCGCCTGAGTCTGGGNGAGATGGAGCGGCGAGCACCCTGGTCGGAAGTGTGCGAGTCCGATGCGGTGATTGAAGCGGGCGATGCCCTGCTGACTGCGCTGCGTGAGCTGGAAGTCTTTTTGGGGCCNCTGGCCAAGGCCAGCCGTGGCATGGAGGCCTGTGCCCGCCGGGCCAGTGAGCAAGTGGATTGTCTGGCGGCTTATCTGAAGGGAGACCAGCCTAACCGGGTCTACTGGTTTGAAACCTTCAAGCGAACGGCGGTGCTGCACAGCACACCTTTATCGGTGGCCGCCCAGTTGCGGGCCCAACGCGAGCGCCATCCTTGCAGCTGGATTCTCACGTCGGCCACCTTGTCGGTGGGAGGGCGGTTTGAACATATCCAGAAACGGTTGGGGNTGGATAGCGCCGATACCCTGCGGTTGGAAAGCCCGTTCGATTTCAAGAAGCAGGCGGTNTTTTATGCGCCAGAAGGGCTGCCNCCTCCCCAGGNCCCGGATTATACCCGTCAGCTCACCGAGCAGATGATTCCGGTAATCGAGGCGGCCGGCGGTCGCACTTTTTTCCTTTTTACCAGTCACAGAGCATTGCGTGAGGCGGCTGCTATCCTGCGCACCCGTTTGGAATATCCGTTGCTGGTGCAAGGTGAGTCCGGGCGGCGGGAGTTGCTGGAAACCTTTCGCGAGAAAGGCAATGCGGTGCTGCTGGGCACCAGCAGCTTTTGGGAAGGCATTGATGTCCGCGGTGAAGCGCTAAGTTGCGTTATTATCGACAAGTTGCCCTTTGGCTCGCCCGGCGATCCGGTAGCCGCTGCGCGAATTGAGCACATCAACCGTAATGGCGGCAATGCGTTTCGCGATTATCAGTTGCCTCAGGCGGTGCTGGCTCTGCGCCANGGCGCGGGGCGTCTGATTCGGGATCCGAAGGACACCGGGTTGTTGGTGGTGGCTGACCCGAGGTTGCTGACCAAAAGCTACGGCAAGTTGTTCGTCAACAGCCTCCCGAACATGACCCGCACCCGCAAGCTGGATGTGGTGAAGCGATTTTTCGATTACCTGGCCCGGCAGGGGCAGGAGACAGAACAGGCACAATCATGACGCGAATTCTTGCCCTGGAAACAGCGGGCGAAACCTGCTCCGTGGCACTGCTGGATGGCAGTGAGGTGCTGGAAAAATTTGAAATGGCACCACGCAANCAAACCGAGCTGGTGCTGCCCATGGTCGAGTCGTTGCTGGCGGAAGCCAGTGTGTCGCTGGCGCAGCTGGACGGCATTGCCTTTGGCCACGGNCCCGGCGCGTTTACGGGTGTGCGAGTGGCGGCGGCGGTGACGCAGGGGTTGGCNTTTTCAGCGGACCTGCCGGTGGTTGGNGTNTCGACGTTGGCTGCCTGTGCCNTGAGCGTGCAGACCCAGGCGCCCAGCCCGAAGGTNATTGCGGTTTTTGACGCGCGCATGGGAGAGCTCTATCTCGGTGCCTATCGGGTTGANNACGGCAAGCAGGCNGTCGTGCTTGAGGATGGCCTGTTTCGCCCNGATGCGTTACCCGAACTGGACGGCGACGACTGGCTTATCGCNGGCTCTGGACTGGTACACGAGGAAGCATTGCTGGCGNGCTATGGCGCAAGCCGCTGCATTCCTGACGCCCACCCCCATGCGCAAGCGGTNGCGGTGCTGGCATTATCTAGCTTTGAGCGTGGCGAAGGCGTCNGTGCTGATCTGGCACAGCCGGTTTACCTTCGCGACCAGGTGATACAGGGAGCTGTTCGATGAGTAACTGGGATCTGCCCAACGTCCATGTGCTGGATGTGACNGTGCCTGCTGAAGCCATTGATGTCATGGGGCATGTAAACAATACCGAATACCTGCGCTTCATGGAGCAGATCGCCTGGCACCATACCACCGTGCTGGGGCTCGGTTGGGATCTCTACCAAAAGCTCAATCGTGGCATGGTNGCNCGCCACACCGAAGTGGAATACCTGGCGCCAGCCTTCGAAGGGGAAAAGNTNCAGGTGGGAACCTGGATTATCGAGAATGATCAGCGAATCAGCATTACCCGTCGCTACCAGATCATTCGCGAATCNGATGGCGTGACCNTGTTGCGAGGCAAAACCCGCTGGGTCTGTGTCGCTCTGGATTCTGGCAAACCGNGGCGCATGCCCCCTGAGTTTTTACAGGGCTACAAGGTAACCGCCAGCGAAAAATNAATGCANGGNATGTCTCTGGCATGCCTGCTGATCTTTCNTNATTGTAGTAGAAAGGATTTTCCATGGATTGGTTTCAGGCACTGGTGCTGGCCCTTATTCAGGGGCTGACCGAGTTTCTTCCCATCTCCAGTTCGGCGCACCTGATTCTGCCTTCCGAAGTCCTCGGCTGGCCGGATCAGGGCCTGGCCTTTGATGTGGCGGTGCACGTTGGCACCCTGGTGGCGGTNATGGCCTATTACCGGCGTGACCTGCTCGCCATGTTGGGTGGGGCGGGGCAGGCNGTCAGTCAACGACGCATGAACCAGGATCTGANACTGGCATTGCTGGTGGGGCTTGCCACGGTTCCTGCGGTGGTGTTNGGNTTTCTGGGCGATGACTGGATTGAACGNGAACTGCGCTCGGCGCTGGTGATCGCGATTACCACCTTGCTGTTCGGCGCGTTGCTGTNGCTGGCCGATGCCTATGGCAAGCGCTCCCGGGCGCTCACAACCCTGGGTGTGGCGGGGGCATTGTTGATCGGTTTCGCCCAGGCNCTGGCGCTGATTCCCGGCACGTCGCGCAGTGGTATCACGATTACGGCTGCGCTGGCGCTGGGATATCGCCGCGANGAGGCGGCCCGGTTTTCCTTCCTGCTGTCCATTCCGGTCATTCTTGGTGCCGCGCTGCTCAAGAGCAAGGATCTGCTGGAACAACAACTGCCCGTGGATTGGGGAATGATGGCCCTGGGAGCGGGTGTCAGTGCAGTAACNGCCTACCTGACCATTGTGTTCTTCATCCGTTTGCTNGAGCGTATCGGCATGCTGCCATTTGTGATTTACCGCTTGATCCTGGGTGTGGCGCTGCTGGNATGGCTGGCCTGACTNGGTGAGTAAAGCGGCACTGGGACTATTACCGGGTTGCCCGGAGGGGCTACCCGGTNAGGCCGTTGCCGACGAGCTGTCGGCGCAAGCGCAGGGCCATTCACTGGTCATGGGCTGGTATCAGGATGCCCTGGCACTGTGGGTCCCCGGGGGNAAGGAAACGCCGCTCAGCGTNAATTTTACCGATGGCAAGCAAGGCTACCGNCTGAGCCCGGAACGGGTGCGCCACGAGCGCCTGATCAAGGCGCTGGGCAAGCCTCGCGATGACCGTCACCAGATCCTTGATGCGACGGCCGGGCTTGGCCGTGATGCTGCGCTGATGGCGCAGGCGGGGTTTGATGTCACTCTTGTTGAACGCTCCCCNNATATCCATGCCATGCTGGAAGATGGCCTGCGCCGAGCGCCTCCNGCCCTGTCGGCAAAGATGACGCTACTGCCGTGTCAGGACAGTGTNCAGGTNCCAGCGGATGTCTGGCATGCCGTGTATCTCGATCCCATGTTTCCTGCCCGCGAGAAAAGCGCCGCCGTAAAGAAAGATTTGCGCTGGCTGCAGGTGTTGTGTGCGTATCCTCAACCNGCAGAAGAAGAGGCNCTGCTTGCCTGGGCGATGTCATTGCAGCCGCACAGGGTCGTTGTGAAACGACCTGGCAAGGCGCCTGATCTGGCCGGTAAAACNCCNGGATTTAGCCAGAAGGGTAAGGCTGTGCGTTTTGATGTTTATCTNATGGGCTAGGNATTTCTCCGGCNCCTTTTCTCCTTCTCTCCATTATTTGNTCTNCTCNCCATTTCCTGATGGTCAGTGTGCCAGCAATCGTTGTATTGATAACTGGTTCACTNTTTTGGGAGAAGGCCATGAAGGGGATTTATGTGGGGCTGNTCGNGCTGNCAGTGTCATCNCANGCNTTGGGGGANGCNTACGTNNGNCTNGGTTATGNNTATTCNGATTTNNGNAGNCAGGANATGNCNATCAANCATNANGGTTANGATCAGATCANNATGGNAAANTANGACCCGGGNNNGGANGANCTNNTNGTTTTNAGNGCGGGNTACTTNGTTACNCCNCATTTTCGCGCNGANNTGGCNCTNGANNTGGGNCTCGGNGANGCGGATACNGATCNGGTNACCTANACNCGNAANNATTCAGTGACCGGNACNGTNACNGCGGANGTTTANAGNCGNGTNTTNATGGTGAANGGNTATTTNCACTTNANNGANGCCCANGCNGGAGG
>PAJO01000003.1:28072-95194 GCA_002706085.1 Alcanivoracaceae bacterium
TTGATCCNTANATNGGCGNTGGNCTNGGNNTGGCGGTNAATCGNTTNGAGGNNGTCAGNACCCGNATTCCNACNACNNGNGCNACGATNAACGACAGCGANGANACGGANTGGGCNATTCGNNTGGGNGGTGGNNTGATGTANTGGTTCNCGGANCANATCAGNACNGANNTNTCGATTTANTANCTNNATGCNGGNTCNGTAACCACNGANGANCGNGCNTTNAAGNANGGGGTNAGTGTGCCNTTTNCNGAAGGNATGGAACTGGATCTCGAGAGTTTNAATTACNCNCTGGCNTTNNTNTATCGNTTCTGATNNTGCCNGATCGCTGTCAGCGCNNCGNANNNNTANGGCGCNGACAACGTAANGGTGNNNNGNTNANNCCTGNAGNCGGGTNACNCGCTGNATNGCATCGCTGATGTCGGCNCTNAGNATNCGNCGNGCTTCATCNTCCAGNGCTTCNAGCTTGCTATCGAAGNNNAGTTGCCCNNNGTCNTCNGGNGTCACCAGNCCNGTGCTGTATAGCTGNCTGATAAAGTGNTTGANNACNACCTTGTCNAANAACTCNGGTGAGTTGAACTCNTANANTANNGACANNCGCTGNGCGGTCTGGTGNGCCAGNTCNCCNAGNTGNTCNGCNGTCAGNATNCCTGANCCNCGCTGNACCAGCAGGCGAATNGTCAGGTAGTANCGNTCCAGNGANGGNAGNACGGTTTTGCCCANGTGNTTGAGCATGTCTGCCTCGTGGGTGTGCANGGCAGCNCCCATCAGGCTGTCNCCNTGGCGACGGACAAGNTTNCAGCNNTCCANCACNGACGCNACATTCTTCNACTGCCTGTGACAGTTCNTCACCTTCNTCCCAATGCAGNAANTANTCATTNCGNAGGAAGGGNTAGAGCAGNNGNACCATNTTNTGCAANACNTCCATNCGGATCTCGCGGGCGTTCATCACCAGNGAGCAGACCAGNCCNGGNAGTACAAACAGNTGCAGGCTGTTNTTNCGCACGTAGGCCATNTGCAGGGCGCTTTTCTGNTCGGTCGTNACCACATCTCCGAGCTGGTGCTTGATNCGAATNAGGAAGTCGTTATCCAGCCCGTANTCGATNATTTCCTGGGCATCAGTGCAGCCTAGNGCCGCCGTNTCGCTGTACGGCGCCAGTTTCAGCAGATCNATNTACAGGCTCAGTTGCTGGTGNAGCTGGCCGATNTCCATGGTGTGNTTGGGCGAGGCCAGCAGGGCAAGGCTNANCANNTTGATGGGATTGGCTACNGCTGCGGCATTGATGGACTCCACCACATCCTGNCCGAGTTCATTCACCACGTGCTTGAACCAGGGNGGATTCTCTGTCGNGCCAAGCGANTCGTTNCGCCAGTTNTGGTGATGNTGGTCCAGATAGTCCACCAGTTTNATGGGCTCGCCAAAGTTNACNTGGACCTGNCCAAAGTANCTGCGNANGACAGACAGGGATTTCATCAGCCCGAAAATGGATTCTTTCTGTTTCTTTTCGCCGTGCAACTCTCCGATATANGANCCGGANTCGATNACTTTNTCGTAACCAATATAGACNGGNACNAAGGCGATGGGTTTNCGCGAGTCACGCAGGAAACTGCGCAGNGTCATGGCGAGCATGCCGGTGCGAGGCTTCAGCATCCGGCCACTGCGNCTACGCCCCCCNTCGACAAAGTATTCNATAGAGAAACCACGGGCAGTGATCGTGTGCAGGTATTCGCTGAACACACTGGCATAGAGCGGATTATCGCGGAAGCTTCGACGCATGAAGAAGGCNCCNCCACGGCGNAGGATGGTGCCCACCACNGGCAGGTTAAGGTTGATGCCNGCGGCAATGTGCGGGGGCACNAGNCCGTTNCGGAANACCACAAANGACAGCAGCAGGTAATCGATGTGGCTGCGGTGACAGGGCACATAGATCACCTCGTGATCACCGGCGACCTTGGTCAGGTTGTCCATGTTGTACAACCGGATACCGCCGTACAGCCGGTTCCAGACCCAGTTCAGAAACAATTCCAGGGAACGGATCACCGTGTGGGAATAGTCAGCGGCGATTTCCATCGCGTAACTGCGGGCTTTNGCCTCCAGTTTGTCCTTGCTGACGCCCTGATTTCGGGACTCTTCTTCAATGACGGCCTGAACGGAAGGGTCGTCNACTACNGTGTTGACCAGGGTNCGACGGTGNGAGAGATCCGGGCCAATGGCGGCCTCTTTCTGGCGGCGGAAATGGACCCGCAGAATTCTTGATGCCTTGCGTACGGCCTGTTCGTCNGTCTCGCATTCATCCACCAGCTTGCGNAGNGACATGGGGCGACTGAACTGCACATACAGCTGGCGCCCCTGGGTGACGATGATGAANAATTTCTTGATAAAGCCGGCNGGGGACCAGTTATCTGAAAACAACAGGCGCCAGAATGAACTTTCCTTCTCGGGGCGTCGCCCCCAGAACACTGAGACCGGCACCAGTTGCACATCCGCGCCNGGNGTTTCGCGNAGCGCNGCCACCAGTTTTTCCAACCGNGGAGGGGANATCGGACTGCGCTGGCGGCGATTACCGAATTGACGACGNTAGAGCTGGAAATAGCTGTGGCGAAGGCGCGTCTGCCCCANCGTCAAGCCGCCCAGTGCGGAAGAAAGCCCCAGGCGTCGCGCAGACTGGTCAGCCGCGGCAGCGTCTGATGCCGAGCGTTCGCGCAGCACATAGACCACCGGNGTATTGGGGGCCAGTTGCAGGTCATCCACATTGCCGGGCAGGGCGTTAGCNCGTGTACACAAGCGCAAGAAAATGCGGATCAGGAAAAAGGCCAGTCGGTCCAGGCCAAACCAAGGATTCATAGTGGCTATCAGGTGACTAATGTGNGCCAAGTTTAGCGAAAGGGGGCTGGCGCGAACACCANTGGATATTTCAATTTGTTTCAAATTGGCTGCCAAATGCGCCCTTTTCCCACACTATGGCTACGGGTTAGCGCNGTTGCCTGCTAAAATGCCTGTCGANCTTANCCGGGTATCCAAGGAGTCGCAGGTGTCTACACCGCAAGCGGGGATCTTCGANCGCAGTTATCAGTACCANCTTTTTTTCGAGCTGAGCCTTGGCAGTGGCCGGGATGAACAGGNCATCCGNANGGCGTTGGCNGCACTGAATGCCCTGAAAAGCGAGCAGACGCCGGTAATNCTGGCGCTGGGGCCGGANNTGTGGAGCCGNCTNGANNCTCGCTTCAGCTTTCCGCCNTTTTCNCTTGAGGGNCATGTGCCGGCAACCCAGGGNGANCTGTGGGTCTGGGTACANGGCAAGAGCCGCAGCGATGTGTTCGATACCGGACTCAAGGTGCGNNANCNNGTNGATGANGNNTTNAGTACCCAGCTGGAACTGAANGGNTTNGTNTATCANGANATGCGTGANCTGACCGGTTTNGTGGATGGNATCGGNAACCCCNCNGGNGANAAAGCGGAAAAGGCGACCTTNATNGCCGAACCTCATCCNGGNGCNGGNGGNAGNTGGTTGNTGACNCAGAAGTGGGTTCANNACCTNAAGGCCTTNAACGNNCTGGNCGTNCCTGANCAGGAAAANGTGTTTGGCCGNACNAANGNGGATGCNGTGGAGTTNTCNCCGGANGANATGCCGGANGATTCCCANGTGGGGCGNACNGATGTGGACCGNGATGGNGTCCCNCANAANATGTGGCGNCGCTCGGTGCCNTNNGGNGACACNACTGANCANGGNCTCTACTTNGTGGCNTTTGCCTGNGAGCTTGACCGTCACGANTACCTGNTNCGNCGNATGTANGGNATTGCGGATGATACCGTNCGTGANCGCCTGCTGGACTTCAGNCGGCCGGTAATGAGTTCGTGGTGGTATGTNCCGACGCAGGCGTGGATTGATGGGGTTAGTGAATAGTTAACAGTTAACAGTGAATAGTGCGCGGGTTCAGGCCCGTGCCGNACANAGATCAGAGGCCGCGCCCATGCTTGGGCGCGGCCTTCTTGTTTCTGGATAGAGAATTAATGTTTTTCGCTGGAGTCTTCGTCGTTGGCGGCATCCAGCCAGATGAACAAGGCGAAACAACCAGCAAACAGGAAGATGCCACCAATAACGGCAATGCTGGCGATGACCATTGTGTCTGTGTACATGGGTTNCCCTCCCTGAANTCTNGCTTTCAGCATAGACCTGGAATCCCAAACTACCATGATCCACGTCAGATCCTGAGTGATTCTCTCGATGCNATTGCGAATTCTCACAAACGAAAGAGGCCNCGCCCAAGGTNTGGGCGCGGCCTCTGATCTNTGTNCGGCACGGGCCTGAACCCGCGCACTATTCACTGTTAACTGTTAACTGTTAACTATTAACTGCCTTAATCCGTTTTCCAGCGCGTAAACATCTTCTTCACCAGGAAGGGGGTGAGTTTCAGCGAGGCGCTGAGCCACTGGGCAATGCCGCTGGGGAAGACAAACTGCATGGCGTTCTTGAGGCCGTTATAGGTGGCTTGATCGAAGGGATACCAGAAGATATTCCGTTTGGAGGGAAGGATATCCCAGTTGACCACTTTGGCCTGGGTCATCTCTTCCAGCCCTTCGGGGCCGTGGGTGCGGCCGATGCCGGACTGTTTGCCGCCGCCCCAGGGGGTTTCGGACAGGCCATGGGTATAGAGATGATCGTTGACGGTGGTGACCCCGGATTCCAGGCGGGCNGCAATGGCGCGGCCGCGCTTGTTGTCCCGGGTCCAGACGGAGGAGGTCAGTGCAAGGTGGGAATCATTGGCCTTGCGAATGGCTTCCTCTTCATTGGCCACGCGCTGAACTGCAATGACCGGGCCAAAGGTTTCATCGCAGACGGTCAGCATGTCATCAGTGACCTGGGTCAGCAGGGTGGCCGGGAAGAAGTAGCCGTTTTCCACATCGCCGACGGGGCGAGACTGGGCTTCGATTCGGGCCCCCTTGGCGAGAGCATCCTCCACGTGCTGTTGCACGGTACGCAGTTGACCTGCGGTGGTCAGACTACCGATATCCACGTCAAAGCCCTTGCAGCCAACGCCGTGACGCAGCTGTCGGGTCTTGCGGGCCATCAGCTCCACGAAGGCGTCGTAGACCGCGTCTACCACATAGATACGCTCAACGCCGCCACAGCTTTGCCCGGCATTCTGATACCCGCCCCAGGNGGCGCCGTTGGTGGCGCGCTCNAGATCGGCATCTTCCAGCACGATCATGGGATCGTTACCGCCCAGCTCCAGTGACACCGGGGTCAGGGTTTGTGCAGCCTGGGCCATCAGGGTCTTGCCGGCCGGGACACTGCCGGTAAAGAACAGTTTGTTGATCCCGTTCTCGAAGAATCCGGTGGCGACTTTTGAACCGGACCCCACCACGTGGGTGAACAGGCCTTCCGGCAGTTCACCGGCAGCGACGATCTGTTCGATAGCCCGGCCAACCGCCGGCGTGGCGGCTGCCACTTTGAGGATAATGGCGTTACCTGCCATCAGCCCCATGACGATTTCGCCAAAGGGAATGGACAGCGGATAGTTCCAGGGACTGATAATGCCAACCACACCCAGTGGCAGGCGCAACATTTCCGTNCGCTTGTTGAAGAACAGCANGCTTCCNGGNGCNCGGCGGGAGGCTTTCAGGTGCTTTTCTGCNTTGCGTGCATACCAGTTACAGGCNAGNGCGCAGGGCAGGACTTCNGTGGCCAGNGCGTCGGTCAGGGTCTTGCCGTTGCTNTCACTGACANTACGNGCCAGATCATCGGCCCGNTCGACAATGTAGCTGCGCATCATCTGGATATGCCGGGCTCGTTCCTTGAACGACTTGGCGGNCCAGATNGCCTGGGCTTCNCGNGCNCNNGCAATGATGNCTGGCAGGCGTGTCAGGTCGGTTTCGTTAAGCTCGGCCACGGCTTTNCCGGTGGCGGGATTGGTATCAACCACAACACCGGGTTGCAGGGTTTCCTGAATNGTCATGGGGTGGGCTCTCTATCATGCGAAGTGCGGACTTCGCCGGGCTGAAAACGGAATCCAAGTACCTTTAGGGAAACACAGAGTAGACANTGTGGCTAGGGCTGTATGGGCCGTTCTGTCAGGTCTCCGGGGACAATGTCCGGNTCGGTGACGCCTTCTTTCAGGCGTGTGGCCATGCGCTGGAAGGTAAGATCAATGCGCTCGAGAGCGCCGGTGATCTGCAGTTTCTGGGTGTGATTCACTCCGGCCCCTTGCAGGGCTCGCAACAGTTCAGCAGAGCGATTCAAAAACTGGCTGTCNGTNTTGCCNTGGGCGCAAAGNTGATAACCATGGGCCAGCGCATCCTGCCATTGCCTGGCGCACTCACGNACCCTGGGTGAGCTGTNTTCATGCAGGTGACTGTGGATCCAGAGTGATACCTGGCCCAGGTTCAGGCCGGTGAGCCCAAGGTCNGTGAAGTGTCGCCGGGTTTCNGGCAGNGCCTTGTCGCACACGGTCAGCCAGCGCAGGCGGTCGGCCATNCGGGCGTTGAACCAGTCCTCCTGTTGCGCACGGGGGCCTTCGGTCACTCGNCTGAGATCATTGGCCGTATGNCGAATCAAGCGCCTGCGCAGCCCGGCGCCGTTGGGGGGNGTGATCAGACGGAACATGAGAAACGCGATAAAAATNCCAGCGGTGATGGCCAGCCCGTTGCTGGCGACNCTGGCCACATCAAAATCCATGTCATTACCCGGCTGGACCAGAATGATGTAGGGNGTACAAAAGCCCAGACCGTAGGCGAGCGTTTCTTTCTTGCTGATNGCCAGCAGTGCGACAAACAGGGGGGCTGNCAGCACCANCANNAGCAGNGGNAAGCTGCCNTTGGCCATGGCCAGNAGCGGCAGGGCGAAAAACAGGCTGANAGGGGTGGCCAGTACCGAGGTGANGGTCGCCCGCTTGAGTACCNGGTCCGGCTCGGGTAACCGGGCAAACAGAATGGTGAACATCACNGGCATGACCATCAGCATGATCGCCATGGGACTGGCGGTGCCCACCCAGAGCCCGGCAGCAATCAANAACACCAGCGCGCTGCGCAGGCCAACNGCGGCGGCCACTTGCCAGTCGCGATAGGGTTTCAATGACGGNGGGCGCAGNTGCATCTCGCGGCTGTGGTACAGGGCACGGTTGGCTTCCAGTGCCAGGATCAGGTCGCTGGTCAGGTTCAGGGCGACCAGATAGAAACGCCGTTGCAGAGCGGGGACCGTGCTGCGTTGCGCTTTACGGGCTGTGCGNAGGGTATGGCGAAGCTGCTGGGCTTCTTCCATGGCTTGCTCGGCGGNGNGGGTTTCTCGCATGCGCAGGAACGACTGCCGCAGTTGTGTCAGGACATCACGGATNTCATCGGTGAGCAGGTCGTCATGATTGCGCATCAGGCGGCCGATCACGCGAATGCGGGCAATCAGGGACAGNGTCTTGTGACACACCATGGTTGCCGCCCTTGCTCGCCCCGGGCCCTGGCTGCCTTCATAGAAAACGGCGGAGCTGTCATCACTCAGGGCAAAGATNTCCTGCAGCAAGCTGTCCACTTGNTGGTGGCGGGTGGCGTGGGTGCCGGCAGGNTTAAGCTCCAGCTCCAGATAGGCCAGCGTCTGGTTGAGGGCATTGCGGGCATGATTGCGTAGCAGGCCCGCCACATGGGCTGGCCAGAACAGATTACTGACCAGGGTGGCGCAGGTGGCGCCGAGGATGATCTCGCTGACACGGGCGGTGGCNACATGAAAGATACCAATACTGCTGGTGGCGTGGGGATTGGCTATGGAGATCACCACAATCAGTGTGGCGGTGATGCCGGCCATGGCGAAGCCNTANATGAAATTGGCCTGACGTAGCCAGGCGGATGCGCCGGCGTTGAGACCGATCCACAGCATCAGACAGACAATGGCCAGCAGAGGGTAGGGCAGTAACCAGGCCAGNATCATCAGCCCGACGGCCCCGCCGACCAGTGTGCCGCCGATCTGGCACAGGCCTTTTTCAATCACCAGNCCGGTTTCCGGCCGAATTTGCAGAAAGACNGCAGAAATCAGAGCCCAGTAGGGGCGTTCCAGTTGCATCAGCATGGCCAGCCACAGGGCCAGTGCCATGGCGAGAATGCCCTTGAGNGCAAACAGCAGCGATTGCCGGTCTGGCGTCAGGATTGTCGCCAGTCGGGAATCAAGGGTCATCGTGTAGCCGCACGGTGGCCGTCATACCTGCAGCGATCAGCAGGTCATCGGGGACCGATTCAAGCTCGATATGGACGGGAATTCGCTGTGCCAGTCGTACCCAGTTAAAGGTTTGTTNTACCTGTGGCAGCAGTTGCTGATCGGTACGGGTGTTGGCATTGGCGATAGCCTGCCCGACGCTGGTGACCTTGCCGNTGAGNGCNTGGGCACCATTCATNAGNACCACGGTGGCAGATTGACCTACATGCACCAGCGGCAGCTTGGTTTCTTCGAAATAGCCGGTCACGTAGAAGCTGTTCTCGCGGACCATGGACAGCACGGGCTCGCCCTGTTTCACAAAGTTGCCTTCCTGAAGCGCCAGATTGGCCACCGTACCGTCGGCAGGNGCGCTNATGCGGGTGCGNTCCAGATTGAGTTTTGCACTCTCCAGTTCGGCTTCGGCCATGGCCATGTTGGCCGCNGCTTGCTGCAGGGCCAGTTGCGTTTGTTCCTGGTCGTTTTGTGTGGCTTGTTCATGTCGCTTCTGCGCGAGCTGGTAACTGGCTTGCTGNTAGGCAAGGCGGGCCTCGGCCTGGGAGAGGGCAGCCAGGTAACGTCGGTCGTCGATGCGAAATAGCGGGTCGCCCTTGCGTACTTGCTGGTTGTCGCCCACGGATANCTCNGCNACCCAGCCNGAAACGTCGGGAGACAGCGTAATGATTTCTGCCCGGACTTTACCGTCCCGGGTCCAGGGNGCATACAGGTAGTAATTCCACACCCAGTTGCCAGCAAGCAGGGCGATGATCACGGCGATGACNGTGATGAGTATGCGTAGACGTTGAGACATCAGCATCTGTGTCCTTAACTCAGCAGGCGCACTGACAGCGCCAGGTAACAGACAAACAGTGACAAATACAGCCAGGCGGCTTTCCAGATTTGTTGGTGCCAGCCGAGCAAGCGNAGTACCCACCAGGTCAGGGCNGTCAGCANTAAGNCAAGCAGTACGAATAACACCATNGGGCTGACCAGCAGGCCTCCCACGGGTATTTCATGCAGCCACATTGTTGTCCCCGGTGATCGATGTTTCACCCATGGTAGCGGATAAAGCGGGGCCGCTGTAGGCGCCNCCGCCGGTATGCGGATGTGTGCNGGTAGCTCGCTNTCNGNATCGNNTGNAGGCAAGTTCTCACAGAGGCCAGNNTTCCACTGNCGATCACCTCAANCTGTCGGAGCCNGCCTGCGGGTGATGNGCTTCGANCGGGCGGTGTTGCGTCAGGCGNCGCCCATCAAATTCCCCAGCAANCGGGTATAGATTNCCGTGAGGGTATCCAGTTCGCTGATGCTGGTGTGCTCATCNANCTTGTGGATGGTGGCATTGATGGGGCCGAGNTCTACGACCTGGCTACCTGTGGGTGCGATAAAGCGNCCGTCGCTGGTNCCGCCAGCGGTAGACAGTTCGGTATCTTTGCCGGTGACGTCGCGNATGGCCGTGACGGTGGCATCCACCAGTGCGCCCCGNTCGGTAAGGAACGGCTGGCCTGAAAGCGTCCAGGTCAGATCGTAGTCCANACCNTGCTTGTCCAGGATGGCCTCGGTGCGCTCACGAAGGATGNCGTCAGTCAGTTCGGTGGAAAAGCGGAAGTTGAAGATCACTTCGCAGGTACCGGGAATCACATTGGTGGCCCCGGTTCCGGCGTTGATGTTGGAGATCTGGAAACTGGTGGCNGGNAAAAAGTCATTACCCTTGTCCCANTCCNNGGCGGCCAGCTCCGCGAGAGCCGGCGCTNCATCGTGGACCGGGTTGCGTGCCAGATGNGGNTAAGCCACATGCCCCTGGATTCCTTTGACGATCAGCCGGGCGCCCAGTGAACCNCGGCGGCCNTTCTTGATGACATCCCCCACGGTATTCGTTGAGGAAGGTTCGCCCACCAGGCAGTAGTCGATNTGTTCGTTACGNGCCTGCAGGGTTTCCACNACCTTGACCGTACCGTTGACGGAAGGGCCTTCTTCGTCAGCGGTGATCAGNAGGGCCAGGCTNCCTGNGTGATTGGGGTTGGCCGCCACNAAGTCTTCAATGGCCACCATCATGGCGGCAATGGAGCCCTTCATGTCCGCTGTACCGCGCCCGTAGAGCAAGTCGCCTTCCTCGGTCGGGGTGAATGGATCGTATTTCCAGGCGGAGACATCTCCGGTCGGAACCACGTCGGTATGCCCGGCAAAGGCNAANACNGGCNCTTGNGTNCCCCGGCGAGCCCACAAGTTGCGGACNTCCTCAAACCACAGGGTTTCGCATTCGAAGCCCAGNNCTTCGAGTTTNTCAATCATCCAGTCCTGACAGCCTTCATCTTCCGGGGTGACGGAGGCGCGACGGATGAGTTCCTTGGTGTAGTCGAGGGTGCGGGACATTAAATTCAGCTCCAGGCCNCAAGCCACAAGNTACAAGCCGGCAAACCCGGAAGGTCTGCTCGTGGCTTGTGACTCGTCGCTTGTCGCTGTTTTAGTTGTGCTTGTGCAGTTCGTCGTTCAGTGCGATGGCGCTTTTGTTGGTGAGGCACTGAACGGCACCGCTGATGGTGTCGCGGCGGAACAGCAGGTCGGACTTCCCGGCCAGATCACGGGCCTTGACGGTGTCGACCAGCTCGCCTTTGTCATCCATCAGTTGGACCTTGGAACCGGCAGTGATGTACAGGCCTGCCTCGACAGTGCAGCGGTCGCCGAGGGGGATGCCGGTGCCCGCATTGGCACCGAGCAGACAGCCTTCGCCCAGGGAGATAATGATATTGCCGCCACCGGACAGGGTGCCCATGGTGGANGCGCCGCCACCGATGTCGGAGCCCTTGCCTACAAATACACCGGCAGAGATTCGNCCTTCGATCATGCCGGGGCCTTCGGTGCCCGCGTTAAAGTTGATGAAACCTTCNTGCATGATGGTGGTGCCTTCGCCAACGTAGGCGCCCAGGCGAACCCGGGAGGTGTCGGCAATACGCACGCCNGCAGGGACCACGTAGTCCGTCATTTTCGGGAATTTGTCCACGCTGTTCACTTCCAGCACCTTGCCATTGAGGCGGGCCATCAGCTGGCGCTCCTGCAGCTCTTCCAGGTCTACCGCACCTTCGTTGGTCCAGGCCACGTTAGGCAGCAGTGGGAACATGCCGGCCAGGTTGACGCCGTGGGGNTTCACCAGACGGTGAGAGATCAAATGCAGCTTGAGNTAGGCTTCCGGGGTGGTGGCCGGCTCGGCATCTGTTTCCAGCACNGTCAGCACCACGGGGCGATCGCTTTCCTGGAACGCTACTGCATAGCTGGCTTCGTGCTCGAAGCCCGCCTCACGCCACTCGCGGGCAATGTGCTGGACCTGACGGTGGGTCAGTTCAATGGCGGCGTTGCCACCCTGGTAGTCCAGCTCTTCACGAATCACCTCTACCAGCTTGGCGTCCGGGTGCAGCGCCGGGTCTGGATAGTAGACTTCCAGCCAGTTGTCGTTACGGTTCTTGGTGCCGCAGCCCAGGGCGATAGCGAAATAGTTGCTCATGATGTCCTCTCATTTCTACGTCGGACGTCCGACGTTTATTTCAAAGTCTGTTGCCACTCGTCGGCATTGAAGCCGGCGGTGATGAAACTGTCGTTTTGCAGAAGCGGGCGTTTGATGACGGACGGATTCTCCAAGGCCACGGTCACCGCTTTTTCCGTGTTCATTGTGGCCTTGATGCCATCATCAAGTTTGCGCCAGGTGGTGCCGCGCTTGTTGATCACGGTCTCCCAGCCCAGCGCTTCTAGCCATTCACGCAGGCGGTGCTCAGGAACGCCTTCTTTCTTGTAGTCGTGAAAATGGTAGGCAACCCCGTTGTCATCCAGCCATTTCATGGCTTTCTTCATGGTATCGCAGTTCTTGATGCCGAAGATGGTCAGTTCCATGTTCTTTCCTTGTTTGAGCTACAAGCCTCAAGCTGCAAGCCTCAACACGATATGTGCCGCAGTGAGCTTGAGCATTATCGCCGCGTTTCGCTGCAGTGAATGTGCGCGGAGAGGGCGTTAGGGGATCCCGCTGCCTTTAAGCGCGTTGCAGCTTGAAGCTTGTAGCTTGAAACTCACAATGTATCCAGCAATGCCTTGATGCGTTTAGCACCCTCGATGCATTCTTCCAGCGGTGCCACCAGTGCCATTCTTATCCGCTTTTCCCCCGGGTTCTTGCCATTGACGGTGCGGGACAGGTAGCGGCCGGGAAGCACGGTGACGTTTTGTTCTGCCTGTAGCCGTTTGGCGAAATCCTCATCGCTGATAGGCGTTTTGGGCCACAGATAAAAGCCGGCCGCCGGGGCGCTAACCTTAAGGGGGCCACCGAGAATGTCCAGCACGGCATCGAATTTTTCCCGGTAGAGGGCGCGGTTTTGCTCAACATGGGCTTCGTCATTCCAGGCGGCAATACTGGCCAGCTGGTGATGAATCGGCATGGCGCAGCCGTGGTAGGTCCGATAGCGGAGAAAGCGCTTGAGCACTTCGCTGTCGCCGGCCGCAAAGCCGGAGCGCAGCCCCGGGAGGTTGGAGCGTTTGGACAGGGAATGAAAGACCACGCAGCGGCGGTAGTCGTGACGGCCCATTTCTGCACAGGCTTCCAGCAGCCCGGTGGGCGGCTTGTCACGGTAGATTTCCGAGTAACACTCATCCGAGGCGATCACAAAATCGTATTTGTCCGCTAGCTGTATCAGTGCTTTCAGTTGTGCCTTGCTGAGGGTCGCCCCGGTTGGGTTACCCGGCGTGCAGATAAACAGCAGCTGGGTTCGGGTCCAGGTGTCTTCGCTGACGGCATCAAAGTCAGGCTGCATACCCGTGCTGTCGGTGCACGGCAGGTACATGGGTTCGCCGCCAGCCAGCAGGGTGGCACCTTCGTAAATCTGATAGAACGGATTGGGCATCAGCACCAGCGGCTGCCGCTGGCGGTCGATCACTGCCTGAGTGAAGGCAAACAGTGCTTCCCGGGTGCCGTTCACCGGTAGCACCTGGCTGGCGGCATCCACTTGCTTCAGATGAAAGCGACGGGTTAGCCATTGGCCAATGGCTTCACTCAGCTCGGGAATGCCAGCGGTAGTGGGGTAGTTCGAGAGCCTGTGTGTGTTGTCCTTGAGGACTTGCTGCACAAAATCCGGCGAAGGGTGTTTCGGCTCTCCAATGGAAAGTGCAATCGGGCTCTTGTCAGAGGCAGGCAGGCCGCTGAACAGCGTTTTCAGTTTTTCAAACGGGTAGGGGTGCAACCGTTCAAGATCTGGATTCATGGTTTACTGTTTTCCGTTGTTCTTGTCGTCGAGCTCGCGGGTCAGGGCTTCCTGAAGTTCCAGGCAAAGCGCCGGGTCAGATACCGGTTCACCGTCGAGATCGGTAATAAAGAAGACGTCTTCCGCCCGTTCGCCGAGGGTGGCAATGCGGGCATTTTGCACCAACAGTTCGAAACGCATGAAAATGCGGCCGATGTGGGCGAGCAGACCGGGGCGGTCCAGGGTATGAATGTCCACGGCGGTGCGGTCGTTGACGATGTCGTTGCTGATGAGTACCTGGGTGGGGACATCAAAATGCTTGTTGCGGCGAGGCATCCGCCGGCTGACGGTACTGGCGAAGCGCTCCGGGTATTTCAGGGTTTCCGTCAGCGTCTTGCGAATCTGTTCGATACGGGCCCAGTCTTCGCCGATGGGCGTGCCGTGCTCATCCAGAACGATATAGGTATCCAGACTGAAACCGTCGGCACTGGTGATAATGCGGGCATCCATGATGGTCAGCCCAAGGGAATCGAGTGCATTCACCGTGGCACTAAACAGGTTGCGGGTGTCCGGGGTGTAAATAAAGATCTGTGAGCCACCTGCCAGCACGCTCTGGCTGGATTCGCGGATCAACACCAGCGGGTCGTTGGGGTCATCCCGGTCCAGCAGTGCTTCGGTGTGCCAGGCGATATCCCGTGGCGTTTCACGCAGAAAATATTCGTCACCGATGTTGGCCCACAGGGTTTCGATTTCCGCTGCATCATGATCCTGACCGGTCAGTAGTCTCATGGCGACATCGCGGGTTTCGTCAATCCAGTCCTGCTTCTCTACCGGGTTATTCAGGCCCCGCCGCAGTGCACGCTTGGTTTCGGTGTACAGCTGGCGGAGCAGCGAGGCGCGCCAGGAATTCCAGAGCGTCGGGTTGGTGGCATTGATATCTGCCACGGTAAGCACGTAGAGATAATCCAGATGCACCAGATCGCCCACCTTGCGGGCGAATTCGTAGACCACGTCCGGGTCGGAAATGTCCTTGCGTTGTGCCGTCACACTCATCATCAGGTGGCTTTTGACCAGCCAGGCCACCAGCTTGCCGTCCCAGGCACTCAGGCCATGGCGCTGGCAGAAGTCGATGGCATCCACCGCGCCGAGTTCAGAGTGGTCGCCACCGCGGCCCTTGGCAATGTCATGATACAGGCCTGCTGCGTAAAGCAGCTCCGGCTTGGGCAGTCGGTAGAACACTTCGCTGGCCAGCGGAAATTCGTCGCGCAGGTCCTCATAGCGCAACCGGCGCATATTTTTGATCACCAGCAGGGTGTGCGCATCGACCGTATAAATATGGAACAGGTCGTATTGCATCATGCCGATGATGCCGCCGAATTCCGGCAGGTACTTGCCGAGAATGCCGTAGCGTTTCATGCGCCGAAGTTGTGAAAACAGGGCATGAGGGCTTCGCAGAAGCTGCATGAACAAACCGGTATTGACCGGATTGTTGCGGAATGCCTCGTCAATCTGTCGCCGGTTGTAGATCAGGGCCCGAACAGTGGACGCCCGGATACCTTTCAGGTCCGGGTTTTGAGCCATCAGGACAAAGGTTTCGAGCAGGGCCGAGGGGCTCTTTTCGAAGACGTCGTCACTGGTGATTTCCAGGTAATCGTTACGGACCTGAAAACGACGGTTCAGGGGGCGGACCTTTTCGGGGTCGTCGCAGCGCAGGATCACCTCATCGAAAAGCTGCAGCAGCATTTCGTTGAGCACCGACATGGCCAGCGCCACGCGATAAAAGCCTTTCATGAAATGTTCGACGGCCAGATTGGCGCTGGAATCTTCATGGCCCAGGCGGTCGGCGAGCTGGCGTTGGTGATCGAACAGCAGGCGGTTTTCACTTCGCCCGGTCAGGACGTGTAGCTGCCAGCGAACTTCCCAGAGGTAGTCCAGGCATTTGCGCAGCACGGCGTATTCTTCCTTGGTCAGGAACCCGGCATCGACCAGGGCTTCAAGGCTGTCTGCATTGAAATGACGTTTGGCGACCCAGGCAATCATCTGTATGTCGCGCAGGCCTCCCGGGGCATTCTTGAGATCCGGCTCCAGATTGTATTCGGTGTCATTGAAGCGCTTGTGGCGGGCAACCTGCTCCTCCCACTTGGCGGCAAAGAAGGCGGCGGAGTCCCACATGTGCTCCGGGCCGGTTCGCACTTCCAGTTGCTCGCGCAGACGGTCTTCCCCGGCCAGGGTGCGGGCTTCCATGATATTGGTGGCTACAGTGATGTCGTCACGAGCCAGATCCACGCATTCGTCCAGGGTGCGCACCGCATGGCCAATTTCAAGGCCGATATCCCACAGGAAAGCGACAAAACGTTCCAGGCAGTCACACACAGACTGTTCGGGGGTGTCTGCGAGTAACACCAGCAGGTCTACATCGGAGCAGGGGTGTAACTCTCCACGGCCGTAGCCGCCAACGGCAACGAGGGCTACATCGTCGCGCTGCGCCAGCCCGAACAGGGCCCAGGCGCCCACCATGACCTGATCCACCAGTTGGGAGCGGGCATGCACCAGATCGGTAATGTCGGCGACCTCAAAGGCCTGATTGAGTCGCTCCTGACCTTGTTCCAGATACAGGCGGGCATATTGGCCGGGCTGGGCGCTTTCCTGCAGGGCGTCCAGTAGTTGTTGCTGGGTCAGTGCCGGTGAAAGCTGCATGGAGATCCTGTGTGGTTGGGCTGGCGGGCAGCGGTACTGTGTAAATGCAGGTACCGTGCCGCTCGCCAGCTGCAGGCGTCAGTAAAGGTCGTTTTCTTCGTTGCGGGCGGTCAGCACCTGGTAACCGTCGGCAGTGACGGCGATGGTGTGTTCCCACTGGGCGGAGAGCTTGCGGTCCTTGGTGACCACCGTCCAGCCATCGGGCAACAGTTTGTTGGCGGCCTTGCCGGCGTTGATCATGGGTTCAATGGTAAAGACCATGCCTTCTTGCAGTTCCAGCCCGGTATCGGGCTTGCCGTAATGCAATACCTGGGGTTCCTCATGGAAGCCTTCGCCAATGCCGTGGCCACAGTACTCGCGAACCACCGAGAAACGCTCGCCTTCAGCCATCTTCTGGATTCGGTGCCCGATATCGCCCAGCCGCACGCCCGGCTTGACCATGCGAATGCCCGCCATCATGCATTCACGGGTAGTGTCGACCAGTCGGCGCGCCAGCACGGAGGGCTCGCCGACAAAGAACATCTTGGACGTGTCGCCATGCCAGCCATCTTTGATGACGGTGACATCAATATTGATGATATCGCCGCTTTTCAGGGCCTTGCGGTCGTTGGGGATGCCGTGGCAGACCACGTGGTTGACCGAGGTACAAATGGACTTGGGAAAACCCCGGTAACCCAGGCAGGCAGGGATGGCATGCTGCTTGTTGACGATATGGTCATGGCAGATGCGGTCCAGTTCCTCGGTGGTGACCCCCGGTTTGACGTGCTCGCCGATCATTTCAAGGACTTCAGCGGCCAGCTTGCCCGCTTCGCGCATTTTGGCGATCTGTTCGGGGGTTTTGATGACGACATTCATGAGACTTGGAGAAACTCCTGCGTTTTCAGTGTGTTGGGCAGTTTGCGGTGGGGCGCCTTCAGGCCCCAATGGCGCCTTTGGCGTTGCCTGACCGGGGCGGCTGTGGTATAAAGCGCGCGCTTTCCTGCACCAGCGGTAACGGTCACGCATTGTAACCGCCGGAATCAGGGAAGGAAATCACACATGCCCCGACACATAGCCCTGGGTGCCTGAAATTTCCCTATGGAAGCAACAGGTTGGGTTTATGCGGGGGCGTGGAGGCCTAACCCAAAGTGGAGTATTAACAATGTCCAGCGTAACTATGCGCGATATGCTGAAGGCCGGTGTGCACTTCGGCCACCAGACCCGTTACTGGAACCCGAAGATGAACACCTACATCTTTGGCGCCCGTAACAAGATTCACATCATCAANCTGGAAAAGACCCTGCCTCTGTTCAACGACGCCATGTCGTTCCTGAACAAGCTGGCTGCCAGCAACAACAAGATTCTGTTCGTAGGNACCAAGCGTGCCGCGCAGAAGGCGGTTCGTGAAGAAGCCCTTCGTGCCGGTATGCCCTACGTCGATCACCGTTGGTTGGGCGGCATGCTCACCAACTGGAAAACCATTCGTCAGTCCATCAAGCGTTATCGTGACCTGGAAGCACAATCCCAGGACGGTACCTTTGACAAGCTGACCAAAAAAGAAGCGCTGATGCGCAAGCGTGAGATGGACAAGCTCGAGCGTTCCATCGGCGGTATCAAGGACATGGGCGGTCTGCCCGATGCCCTGTTCGTGATCGACGTTGATCACGAAGACATCGCGNTGCAGGAAGCCCGCAAACTGGGTATTCCGGTTGTTGCCGTTGTCGATACCAACTCCAACCCGGATGGCGTTGATTACGTGATCCCGGGTAACGATGACGCCATCCGCGCCATCCAGCTGTACGTGAAAGCGGCAGCTGACACCATTCTGGAAGGCAAGCAGTACGCCCAGACCCAGGGTGGCGGTGAAAGCGAATTCGTCGAGGTAGAAGACGAAGCTGAAGGNGAAAAAGCCGAAGGCTGATCTGTCCGGGCAGGCGCGAGCCTGCCCNTCTTACCGAAACTAACAGGTTTGAGAGGATAATCATGGCTGCTGTAACTGCTGCAATGGTTAAAGAGCTTCGNGAGCGTACCGGTCTTGGCATGATGGAGTGCAAGAAGGCGCTGGTAGAAGCCGATGGNGATATCGAGCTGGCCATCGAAGAGATGCGCAAATCCGGCCAGGCCAAAGCGGCCAAGAAAGCCGGTCGTACNGCTGCCGANGGCGCGGTTGTTGTTGCTACCAGCGATGACAACAAGACTGCCGTAATGGTAGAGATCAACTCCGAAACCGATTTCGTTGCCCGTGACGACAANTTNCTTGGCTTTGCCAACAANGTGGCTGCGGCTGCCCTGGCTGCCGGTGAAACCGATGCGGCCAAGATCGCTGAGCTGAAGCTGGAAGATGGCGCGACTGTCGAAGAGACTCGTCAGGCGCTGGTTCAGAAAATCGGTGAAAACATCCAGGTTCGTCGTGCTGCCAAGCTGCAGGCCGAAGGCGCTATTGGTGCCTANGTTCACGGNGGCAAAATCGGCGTTCTGGTTTCCCTGAACGGTGGTGACGCCGAGCTGGGTAAAGATGTNGCCATGCANGTGGCTGCGGTTAACCCGATGGTGGTTAGCGGCGATCAGGTACCGGCTGAGGTTCTCGAGAAAGAGAAAGAAATCATCCGTGCCCAGCCNGACATGGAAGGCAAGCCGGCTGAGATCGTCGAGAAAATGCTGGGCGGTCGTATCAACAAGTTCCTGAAGGAAGTGAGCCTGCTGGATCAGCCCTTCGTTAAGGATCCGAATACCTCTGTTGGTGCCCTGGTGAAGGGTGCTGGTGCCGAAATCGCCGCGTTTGAGCGTCTGGTGGTGGGTGAAGGTATCGAGAAAGAAGAAGTCGATTTCGCTGCTGAGGTTCAGGCTGCGGCCAANGGCTGAGGTTNGCGTCATTCGATGCTGAAAACGCCTTGCTGGATTACCAGCAGGGCGTTTTTTTCGCCTGTCGGCCGGGTGCGGGCAGGGGAAATGAGGAAAGTGCTTGCAACCANCGTGCTTGGCGGTAGCCTGCTAGCAGGGTGGAAAACGAGGCCGGTAACGGCAGTCACATTTGGATGATGGCGGGTTTTCATGAGTGGCGGAGAGTTAGAAATGCCGACAAACAAGGAGCGCTCGCCGCGCTACAACCGTATTTTGCTGAAGCTNAGCGGTGAAGCGCTGGCGGGAGAAGAAGGNTTCGGGATTGACCCGAAGGTGCTGGACGCGATTTCGCTGGAAATCGGNCAGCTGGTTGGCATTGGTGTGCAGGTTGGCCTGGTGGTCGGNGGTGGCAANCTGTTCCGCGGCGCGGCCTTGCAGAGTGCGGGCCTGGACCGGGTNGCCGGTGATCATATGGGGATGCTGGCCACCGTNATGAACGGNCTGGCNCTGCGTGATGCGCTTGANCGCTCGAACATCCGCACCCGCCTGATGTCCGCGATNCCCATGAGCGGGGTGGTGGAGCACTACGANCACCGCAACGCAAACCGCCACCTCAAAAATGGTGAAGTGGTGATTTTCTGTGCGGGTACGGGCAATCCGTTTTTCACNACTGACTCAGCGGCTTGCCTGCGCGGCATCGAAATCAATGCCGATGTAGTGCTTAAGGCGACCAAGGTAGATGGCGTCTATAATGATGATCCGGCCAAGAACCCGGATGCGGTCAAATATGACGTATTGACCTACGACGAAGTGCTGGATAAAAAACTGGGCGTCATGGATCTCACGGCCATTTGCCTGTGTCGTGACCACTCCATGCCGCTGCGTGTGTTTGACATGAACAAGAAGGGTGCCTTGCTCAATCTGATGCTGGGCGAGAACGAAGGCACCCTGGTAGAAGCTGCNNAATAAGCAGCACCTGTACAGAAGGTGAGGAACTACGGTGATTGACGATATTCGCAAAGATGCGGAATCCCGCATGAAGAAGAGCCTGGACGCCCTGGATACGGCCATGAANCGTATCCGTACCGGCCGTGCGCACCCCAGTCTGCTGGATAACATTACGGTGGATTACTANGGTGCCGAAACCCCGNTGAAGCAGCTGGGCAACATTTCNGTGGAAGAAGGGCGTACCTTGACCGTGTCGCCGTTCGACAAGACNCTGATNCCNCAGATCGAGAAAGCCATCATGGTGTCGGATCTGGGGCTTAACCCGTCCACNTCCGGNGATCTGATCCGGCTGCCGNTNCCGCCGTTGACCGAGGAAACCCGCCGGGATCTCGTGAAAGTGGTTCGCGCAGAAGCGGAGCAGGCNNGAGTCTCCATNCGTAACATCCGCCGTGANGCCAACAGCGACCTGAAAGANCTGCTCAAAGAGAAGGANATCTCTGAAGATGAGCAGCGNCGTGGCGAAGAGCANATTCANCAGCTCACCGACAAGATGGTGGCGGAAGTCGAGAAAGTCCTGAAAGAGAAAGAAGAAGAATTGATGACCGTTTGAGTCATGGGTTCAGATAACCGTTGTACCTGCGGGCTGCGNGTCAGCCCGCTTTTATTTTTGGATGCAGTATGGCCAGTGACCAGCCCCAATCCNGCGCGCCAGATATCGATTCGCATCAGGGNGTGATTCCCCGTCATGTGGCCATCATCATGGANGGCAATAACCGCTGGGCNCGNAAACNCGGCCTGCCGGGNGAAGANGGGCANCGGGCNGGNGAGCAGGCGGTNCAAACCATTATCCGNCAGGCGGCAACCCGGGGTGTTGAGGNCCTGACACTGTTTGCNTTCAGCTCGGANAACTGGCGTCGNCCCNAGGCCGAGGTGANTCATCTNATGGCCCTGTTCCTGAAGGCGNTNGGNGGNCGGGTGGACGAGCTGCACGGCAATGACGTGCGGATTCGTTTTATNGGNGATCGNAGNGCTTTTTCCGGGGACCTTCAGGNNGGGATGNNTGANGCNGAAGAGAAAACCGCANCCAATCAGCGCATGACNGTNTGNATNGCNGTNAATTANGGCGGGCAGTGGGANATTNCCCANGCGGCNCGNCAGCTGGCCTCACAGGTTGCNGCTGGTGAGCTNCAGCCNGAGGCGATNACNGATGAGCTNNTNGGNNCCCATATTTCCATGGCGGACCTGCCGCTTCCTGATTTGCTGATCCGCACGGGTGGTGACCAGCGCATCAGCAACTTTCTGCTTTGGCAACTGGCCTATAGTGAGCTGTGTTTTTCACCGCTGTTGTGGCCTGATTTNGATGCGCAAGCCTTTGACGCCGCACTGCAGGATTATGCCGGCCGTCAGCGCCGTTTTGGCCGCTCCGGTGAGGAAGTGGCCAGCCTGAAAGGAGAACAATAATGCTCAAACAGCGGGTGATCACCGCGCTGGTGTTGCTGCCCATCGTACTGGGCGCGGTCTTCGGTCTCGACCGGCTTCCCTTTGCTATTGTCGCCGGGCTTTTCTTTGCGGTTGCGGGCTGGGAATGGTCTGCCCTGATGGGCAAGGTTGGACTGGTGTTTCGGTTACTGTGGACAGCTGTTCTGGTCCTTGCCATGGCGGCCGCTGAATTCTGGCAGCCAGCCTGGTTGCTGAATGCGATGCCGGTGTGGTGGGTATTGGCGNTGGTGNTGGTGGTGGGNTACCCGGGCAANGCAGGGTTCTGGTANCGCCCCTGGCTGATGGCNCCTGTTGGCTTGCTGCTGCTGGTGCCCTCATGGGGCGCNGTTGTGCAANTACAGGCCGCNGGCGCNCTAGGGTTGGCNGGGCCATATGCNTTACTGTTTATTCTGCTATGGGTGTGGGCTGCGGATACCGGTGCCTANTTTGCTGGNCGGGCCATGGGCAAGCACAAGCTGGCGCCACTGGTGAGCCCGGGCAAGACCATTGAAGGCTTGATCGGTGGTGTGGNTCTGGCGTTGCTGGTTGTNGCNGGGGTGTTTGCGNCAGGGCTGNTGGAGGCCAATCTGGTTCCCTTGATGGCGGTGGCGCTGATGACGGTGCTGGCGTCCGCTCTGGGTGACTTNTTTGAAAGCATGGTCAAGCGTCAGCGTGGNTTCAAGGATAGTGGCACCATCCTGCCTGGCCACGGAGGCATGCTCGACCGNATCGACAGTGTGACGGCGGCCATGCCNATCGCGCTTGCCGGGTTTAACTGGTTNGGGCTGCCGGGAGGCAGTTTGTGACACAGCANATTACGGTGCTGGGTGCCACGGGCAGTATTGGCCAGCAGNCGCTGGACGTNGTGGCCCGNCACCCTGACCGCTATCGTATTTTTGCCNTGACTGCGGCCACCCGCTGGCNGCGTTTGGCAGAACAATGTCTGGCCAGTGGCGCCCGNTATGCGGCCATGACAGACCCTGNAGCGGCAGAGNNGCTGCGGAACCATCTACAGGCAGNCGGGTCGGATACAGAGGTGCTGGCNGGCGAAGAAGCCCTGATGGCGCTTGCCGCNCATGAGCAGGCNGATACTGTTGTTGCTGCNATTGTTGGTGCAGCAGGGGTCAGGCCCACTCTTGCGGCGGTAGAGAAGGGCAAGCGGGTATTGCTGGCCAACAAGGAAGCCNTGGTGGTTACCGGTTCNCTCTTCATGGATGCGGTAAAGCGCCACGGNGCGACCCTGTTACCNCTGGACTCCGAGCACAACGCCATTTTTCAGTGCTTGCCGGAGGGCGGCGTGGATGGCGGGGTGGAGCGGTTGTTGCTGACCGCCTCNGGCGGGCCCTTTCGTACCTTTACGTCGCAGCAGCTGGCGCAAGTCACCCCGGCNATGGCGGTCAAGCATCCTAACTGGGATATGGGGCCGAAGATTTCGGTGGATTCCGCTACCCTGATGAACAAGGGGCTGGAGTTTATCGAGGCTTGCTGGCTGTTTGATGTCNCGCCTGAACAGATTGAGGTGGTAGTGCACCCGCAAAGTGTGGTGCATTCCATGGTCGCTTACCGGGATGGGTCCGTGCTGGCGCAGATGGGGACACCCGATATGCGTACNCCCATTGCCTGTGGGTTGTCCTGGCCTGAGCGGGTGGAATCCGGGGCACAACGACTGGACTTTACCCGGCTCGCCGGNCTGGATTTTGAAGCGCCAGATACAGCGCGTTTCCCTTGCCTTTCACTGGCCCGGGCGGCCATGGAGAGCGGTGGCACGGCAACTGCCGTGTTGAATGCGGCCAACGAAGAAGCGGTGGCGGCCTTCCTGGCCGGCAAACTGGATTTTATGGGTATTCCCGCGGTGGTGGAGCAGGCGCTGGAGCGCCAGGCAGCACCCGTTTGCGGGGATGTGGATGCGGTGATGGAGATTGATCGTCAGGCCCGNGGGTTGGCGGGGCGATTGATTGAGGAGCGNGGATGCTGACGGTTCTGGCTTTTGTCGTCACCATCGTCATTATTGTGGCCTTCCATGAGTGGGGCCACTTTCTTGCCATGCGCGCCTTTGGTGTGCGCGTGCTGACCTTTTCTGTGGGTTTTGGCCCCAANATCTTGCGTTTTACCGACAAGAAGGGCACCGAGTGGGTGATNAGTGCCATCCCGCTTGGGGGTTACGTNAAACCGNTGGATGCCCGGGAAGATGAAACCGCCGAGGGNGATGCNGGTGAGTTTTCTTCCAAGCCTGCCTGGCAACGCGTGATTACCTATGCGGCCGGGCCGGTNTTCAACTTTATTCTCGCGGTTNTGATCTATTGGGTNCTGTTGGCCAGTTACGGCCAGAGTGGCATGCGCGCGGTNGTCGGCCCNNTTGAGCCCGGCTCTGTCGCNGAGCAGGCCGGTTTNCAGCCNGGGGACACCATNGAGTCTGTGGGTGAGGTGTCNNTNCGCGGCTGGCANCCGTTCTACTACGAAATGATTCAGCATCTGGGCGAACCTGAGCCGCTGGCCGTGACGGTGACGACGGCNAANGGGCAGCAACAGGTGCGTGAACTGGATATCTCACCCTGGACAGCGGANCTGGAAACGCCGCCGCTGGAAGCGCTGGGTATCCGNCAGGCNGTNTTGATAGGGGAGATCCTTGAAGACGGTGCGGCGGATCAGGCAGGCTTGCGCAGCGACGATCTTGTCCTTGCACTGCAAGGTGAGCCTGTCACGGGCTGGAAGCCCTGGCAGGAAACCATCATGNCNGCGCCTGGTGAGGCTCTGACCCTGCAAGTGCTGCGTGAGGGCCGGNNCGTCGCGNTGACGGTGGTGCCTCAGGCTGTGACCGAGCAGGGGCGGACCTTTGGCCGNATNGGTGTGGGTCCTGGCGGCATTTANCAGGAAGAGTTCAGCCTGTTAACGGCGATTCCCGGTTCCCTGGCCCGTTTTGGGGAGCAGGTNGATGTGGTCTGGGCAAGCCTGGTGAAATTGGTGACCGGCAAACTGTCTCTGGACAATATTGGCGGGCCGATCACCATTGCGGAAGTGGCNGGTGAGAGTGCGGCTTACGGCATGGCCAGTTTTCTGGCATTACTGGCTTATCTGAGCATTACACTCGGTGTTATCAACCTGCTGCCGGTGCCNATGTTGGATGGTGGCTGGATTTTCTTTGGAATCATTGAAATGATTCGCGGTCGCAGTTTACCTGAGCGCTTTTTNNTGGCCGCNCAGGGTGTTGGGCTGACNCTGGTGATCAGCTTCATGGTNTTGGCGATCTACAACGACTTGGTGAAGCAGTTTTCATGANATTTGGGGACNTCCTGATTCGTCTCTTTAAAGGGACGGTNGNAATGGCNTGCCTNNTGATGGCGCCNTGGGTNAATGCGCAAGATCANTTGCCGTTTCGCGTACACGATATCCGGNTAGANGGGCTNCAGCGNCTNCCNGTGGAGCGTGTCTATTCNGAANTGCCGATTCANGCNGGNGANACNNTCGNNCGCGATGACGTNGTNAATGCNGTGCAGGCCCTGTTTGCCTCNGGNAANTTNGAAGATGTGCAGCTGGGTCGNGATGGTGANGANNTGGTGGTGGTGGTCGCNGAACGGCCNAGNATTGCCNNNATCGANCTNTCNGGNAACAAGTCCATTGANGAAGANAACCTNCGCAANGGNCTNACNGAGGCNGGNCTTGCNGAAGGNGANGTNTTCCAGCGNTCNACCNTGCAGGCNATNGCCGGNGANCTNGAGCGTCANTANGTNAGNCAGGGNCGCTATGGCGCNGACATCAANACAGAATCCGTNGCACTGCCNCGTAANCGGGTTGCNCTNAANATCGAGATNTATGANGGNAAGGCGGCNCGNATNCGNGACATCAACATNGTTGGGAANCAGNTNTTTGATGATGAAGAGCTNCTCAANGANTTTGAGCTGNATTCCACGGGNTTCTGGTCATTCATCAAGGGCGATGACAAATATTCCNGNGANAAGCTGAGNGGNGATCTNGAGCGNNTGTCTTCCTATTANCTNGATCGTGGTTANATCAACTTCTCGATTGAATCCACCCAGGTTTCNGTAACNCCTGACCGCCGNAGCGTGTTTATNACNGTNAANGTGGCAGANGGNGAGCAGTACACNGTNAANGAAGTGAANCTNGCNGGNGATCTNGTNGTNGATGAAGACCAGNTGAANCCGCTGNTTATNGTNAANAANGGNCAGGTCTTCAGNCAGCANNTNCTGACCTANACCAANGANNTGATCAAGCGNCGNNTGGGTAACGAGGGNTANACCTTCGCNGAGGTGAAGGGCAGGGANCACAANCCGGANGATGAAAANCGNACNGTAGATGTGACNTTCTANGTNGANCCNGGCCGCAAGGTGTATGTCCGTCGTATCAACTTCTCTGGCAACGCCAAGACNGAAGANGAAGTNNTGCGTCGNGAGTTNCGTCAGTTCGANAANGCNCCGGCGAATACNTCACTGGTGGANCTCTCNCGGCANCGGCTNCAGCGNCTNGGGTATTTCAGTGTNGTGCAAGCGGANACNCCNCGGGTGCCGAATTCNGATGATCTGNTNGATGTGGACTACCAGGTNGAAGAGCAACCNTCNGGNTCNATNGGCGCCAATGTNGGNTATTCCGATGCNTCCGGNTTTATNTTTGGNGCNAACGTTACCCAGAANAACTGGCGCGGTAGCGGTAACCGGGTNTCNTTNGCCCTNAGNCGTTCNGANATCCGTGATTCCTANAGNTTNTCNCATTACAACCCGTACTACACGCTNGATGGGGTAAGTCGNGGNTTCAGCCTGTTCTATTCNGAAATCGANTTTGATGANACCACNGTNGCNTCNTATGCNGCAGATCGNCTGGGNGGNTCNGTCACCTTNGGCTACCCGATCTCNGANTATTCCCGGTTGAGNTTTGGNGGNACCTACGAGCGNACTGANATCACCACNGGNGANTTCGTGGCGGTNGATATCTACAANTTCCTNNTNAAGGANGGCACCCAGTTNGANGAATACAAGTTCAATGCCTCNNTTTCNACCAGTACGCTNAACCGNGGNATNCTNCCNGACCGNGGNTGGTCNAGNACNCTTGGNCTGGAAGTGGCGGTNCCNGGNTCGGATTANGGNTTCTANCGGNTNAACTGGACNGGNCANAANTACTTCCCGATCAGCCAGAACTGGACCNTGCGGGCNCGNTCNGACATTGCCTANGGTGATGGCTANGGTGANGANGAAGTGNTGCCNTTCTTCGAGAACTANTANTCGGGNGGTATNGGNTCGGTGCGNGGNTATGANTCNCGCTCNCTNGGNCCCCGNTCNGAAGGGCTTAGCTANTTCCTGAATGGCACCANGGACCCGGANCCGGATCCNATNGGNGGTAACCTGNTGACNGAGGCNAGCCTNGAGNTGATTTTCCCAACGCCTTTTGCCCCNGAATCCCGTAGTGTGAGAACCTTNCTGTTCGTTGACGCGGGTAACGTGTTTGAAACCGAACGTGATGANATTTTNGCGGACTTCGAGCCGCANNACATTCGTACTTCTGCCGGNATCGGCNTGAGCTGGNTGACGGCCATTGGNCCNTTGAGCTTNAACCTNGCNAAGGCGCTNAATGANCAGCCNGGCGATGACACAGAAGTATTCCAGTTTTCTTTGGGACAGACTTTCTAGGAGTTTAATAATGATGAAAAAANGCCTNATNGCTTTTGCCATGCTGCTNCCNACNCTGGCNATNGCCGAAACCAGNATCGGTATNGTTTACCCGCTNAAAGCCNTGCAGGAAACGGCTNTGGTCAAGNAGCGCATGTCNGCNCTTGAGANTGAGNTGGGTGCNGATGAAGNNAANCTCNANAAGCTNGGCAAGGAAGTNCAGGANNTGCGCAGCAAGCTGGANAAGGAAGGNATGACCATGTCTGCNGANCAGCAGGAAGAGNTGCGNACCAANGGNCAGCAGAAAATGATCGAGATCCAGTCCTTGCAGCGTAANNTGCAGAGCCGNGCCCANGCNACTGAGCGTGAAGTGATGGAAGAGATGGGGCCCAAGTTNCAGGAAGCCATTGANCANGTGGCCAAGAAGCAGAANCTGGANCTGGTGCTGAATGCNCANGCNGCNGTNTNTGTCGGTGATGATGCNNTTGATGTNACCGANGCNGTTCGTGANCAACTGAACAAGATGAAATAATGCTGACNCTNGGCAANCTGGCTGAANNACTNGGTGCCGAGCTGGTNGGNNATNCNGANCAGCCAGTGGATGGGCTGGGNACAATNCAGTCCGCCACNNCCNCACAGCTGNCNTTTCTNGCGAACCCNCGNTACCGNAGTTTCATGGAGNANACNGNNGCNGCGGCNGTNNTNATNACCGANGANCAGAAAGCNTTCTGNCCGGTNGCGGCNTTNATCGTCAAGGANCCNTACCTGTGTTTNGCNNANGCCAGTGCCNTTTTTGACAANGCCCCNANTCCNGCNNCAGGNATNCATGNNTCTGCNGTGATTGANCCNTCTGCNCGGGTGGATGNNTCNGCCAGNATTGGNCCCAANGTGGTNATNGATGCNGAGGTNNNGNTNGGGAAGGGNGCTATCNTNATGGCNAANANCGTTNTNGGNGCCGGTTCCGTGATTGGNGANCAGTGCCGNATCTGGCCAAATGTTACAATTTACCATGGTGTGACNNTGGGTCCGCGCACTATCATACACGCNAATTGTGTACTTGGTGGCGACGGTTTCGGCTTTGCGTTCAATGGCGCTGGCTGGACCAAAATTCATCAGGTTGGCGGCGTGCGCATNGGTGCCGATGTGGAAATCGGCAGTGGNACCACGGTCGATCGTGGNGCCATCGAGGATACNGTGATCGGTAATGGNGCNATTCTCGATAATCAGATTCAGGTCGCCCATAATGTGGTGATTGGNGANCATACCGCCCTNGCCGGCAAGGTAGGGATTGCCGGCTCATCGAAGATNGGCTCCTACTGCATGCTCGGTGGNGCTGTTGGCGTTTCTGGCCATATNGANATTTGCGACAAGGTGCAGGTNTTGGGCATGACNCTGGTGTCCAGTTCGATCACCCGNCCAGGCACCTATGGNTCTGCCTTGCCGGCAGATGAACAGACCCGTTATCGCAAGAATGTGGCCCGTTTCCGNAAGCTGGATGAACTNGCCCGCCGCGTACGCAAACTGGAACGCTTTAGCGACGATTAACGGCTGCCCAGGCAGCCTCTCTGTGTGGAACACATCATGATGATGGATATCCTTGAGGTCAGGGAATACCTGCCCCACCGTTACCCTTTTTTGCTGGTTGACCGGGTGCTGAATCTNGAGCCTGGCAAGCGCGTGGAAGCGATCAAGAATGTGACGATCAACGAGCCGTTCTTTAACGGGCACTTCCCNCATGAGCCGATCATGCCGGGTGTACTGATCATCGAGTCCATGGCTCAGGCCGCAGGTATCCTNGGCTTTGTCACGGAGAACAAGAAACCGGCGGATGGATTCAATTACCTGCTGGTAGGCACCGACAAGACGCGTTTCAANCGNCAGGTTCTGCCTGGCGACACCCTGCATCTGTTTGCCGAGCACGTTACGACNAAACGCAACATTCTGAAGTTTGTCTGCGAAGCCCAGGTGAATGGCAAGACGGTAGCCAGCACCGAAATGCTGGTTGCTGAACACCGTACCTGATCGCCGGTTCCTGCCGTTAAACTAACGGTCGGTTCGAGCGGCCCAGTAACGTATACTTGGCTGACTAACCCTCAAGAACAAGTGAAACCATAATGATTCATCCGACCGCGATTATTGATCCGGCCGCGGAGCTTGCAGAGGATGTGCAGGTCGGCCCGTATTCCATTATCGGCCCTGATGTNACCATCGGGGCCGGTACCGTTATTGCCTCCCATGTGGTGATCAAGGGACCGACCACCATTGGCAAGAACAACCACATCTTTCAGTTTGCCTCTGTCGGGGAAGATTGCCAGGACAAGAAATACAAGGGTGAGCCTACCCGCCTGGAAATCGGCGATGACAACATCATCCGNGAATCGGTGACGATCCACCGTGGCACCATTCAGGATAATTCCCTGACCAAAATCGGCAGCCGCAACCTGTTGATGGCGTATGTGCACGTGGCCCATGACTGCATCGTGGGCGACGATTGTATTTTTGCCAANAATGCTTCCATCGCGGGTCACGCCCAGGTNGGCAATGGCGTTATCCTCGGCGGNATGACNGGGGTGCACCAGTTCTGCAAGATCGGCTCTTACGCNATGACCTCCGGCTGTTCGCTGGTGCTNAAGGATATTCCTGCGTACATCATGGTGTCAGGNAACCCTGCNTCCGCCCGTAGCATGAATTTTGAAGGCATGAAGCGCCGTGGCTGGTCCAAAGAGGTGATCGCCANCCTGCGACAGGCNTACAAGTTGCTGTACCGNCAGGGGCTGACTCTGGAGCAGGCCCTGACCGAGCTGGAAGCGCTGCCATCTTCCAGTGAGCTGCAAATCCTGATNGATTCCCTCAAGGCTTCGGAACGCGGCATCACTCGCTGATATGGGCCAGCGCATGGATGCTCCGTTGATTGCCCTGATCGCCGGAGAGGCCTCCGGCGATATTCTGGGCGCTGGCCTGATGCAGTCCCTGCAGGCTCGTTATCCTGGTGCCCGCTTTATCGGTGTGGGTGGTCAGGAGATGGCGGCGGCAGGTCTCGANAGCCTGTTCCCCATGGAAAAGCTCTCGGTGATGGGTATCACCGAGGTGCTCTCCCACCTTCCCGAGCTGCTCCGTCTGCGTAAGCAGTTGGTCAGATTTCTGCTGCGCGAAAAGCCTGATGTGGTCATTGGGATTGATTCCCCTGACTTTACCTTACCCATTGCCCGGCGCCTGCATGACCGGGGGCTCAAGACGGTTCACTATGTGAGCCCTTCGGTTTGGGCCTGGCGGCAAGGCCGCATCAAGGGCATTAAAAAGAGTATCGACCTGATGCTCTGTCTGCTGCCATTTGAAGCGCGTTTCTACGAAGAACACCAGGTGCCTGTGGCATTTGTAGGGCACCCCNTGGCGGATCGAGTNCCACTGGAAACCGACTCTGCGGCGGCTCGTCGTCAACTCGGCCTGGAGGCGGATGCGACCACGGTGGCNGTGCTGCCCGGCAGCCGGGGCGGAGAAGTCGGTCAGCTGATGCCNGCATTCCTCGACGCCATGGTGGTGCTGAATCGTCAGAGACCGGCGCTGCAATTTGTCGTGCCCGCAGCCAATGCGGCGCGNAGGGAACAGATCGAAGCGTTGCTTGCTGGCCANCCCGGGTTACCGGTCACAGTGATTGATGGCGAGAGCCGAACGGTNATGGCCGCNGCGGATGTGATCCTGATGGCATCCGGNACGGCAACCCTGGAAGGCTTACTTGTCGGCAAACCCATGGTCGTGGGGTATCGGGTTGGNGCGGTAACTTTTGCCATTGCCAGCCGGCTGGTGAAAAGCGAATTTGTNTCNCTGCCAAACCTGCTGTGCCGTGAAGAGATGGTNCCGGAACTGATACAGGACGGGTTGACCACGGATGCCATCGTGGCGTCGGTTGAACACTGGCTGGATAATCCTGACAAGGCGAGGGCGCTGATATCGCGCTTCCAGGCGGTTCATCAGCAATTACGTGGTGGGGCCAGTGAAAAGGCGGCCNAGGCCGTCAGCGCCTTGCTGGAGCGTACGCCGTGAACCCCTTTGCTGAATACGCACAGGATGACCCTTTTATCCCATCGCGTTTCCAATGGCAGCCGGGAATGCGGGTCGCGGGTGTTGATGAAGTCGGCAGGGGGCCACTGGTTGGTGCGGTGGTGACCGCGGCGGTCATTCTGGATCCCGNCCAGCCCATTNAGGGTCTGGCGGANTCNAAAAAACTGACTGAAAAGAAGCGCTTGCAGCTGGAATCTGAGATCAAATCGAAGGCGCTGTGNTGGGCGTTGGGGCGAGCTGAACCGGCAGAAATTGATCAGATCAATATCCTGCATGCCACCATGCTGGCCATGCAACGGGCNGTGGCGGCGCTCCCCCTTGACGTNGGCGCAGTGCTGGTGGACGGTAACCGGGTTCCGGATTTCGGCTGCCCGGCGGAGGCAGTGGTAAAAGGGGANGGGCGTGTCCCTGCGATTTCAGCCGCNTCCATTCTGGCCAAGGTGGCCCGGGACCGGGAGATGCAGCAACTCCACGAACAGTATCCCCAGTACGGATTCGATCGCCACAAGGGTTACCCCACCAAGGTGCACCTTGCCGCCCTGAACGAACATGGCGCCCTGGCCGAGCATCGNCGCTCCTTTGGNCCGGTGTCTGCCGCTATTGCACAAGGGAAGTTGTTTTGAGCGAACCGCGTTTTGTCCATTTGCGCCTGCACACCGATTATTCCCTGCTGGATGGGGTGGTGCGCGTCAAGGAGTTGATCAAGGCCTGTGGTAGCCAGTCCATGCCGGCTGTGGCAGTGACGGATGATTCCAACCTGTTTGCGTTGATCAAATTCTACAAGGCGGCCATGGGAGCCGGTGTNAAACCGATCATGGGGGCGGATCTGTGGGTTGAGAGCACCCATCTNGAAGAGCCCGCCTANCTGTCTTTTCTTGCCCTGAACGAAGCGGGATACCAGAACCTGACCTTGCTGATCAGNCGCGCCTGGCAGACCAACCAGGATCGGGGACGGGCNCTGGTCAAGGCGGAGTGGCTGGCCGAGCTGAGCGAAGGCCTGATTGTTCTTTCTGCTGCCAGTCAGGGCGAAATCGGNCAGTTGCTGCTGGCAGANAAAAANGATCTTGCTNCCCAGCAGGCCAGCTGGCTGGCGTCCCTGTTNGGTGACCGTTTTTATCTGGAGGTTCAGCGAACCTCNCGNCCNGGTGATGAAGACTGTCTCCATGCCACGGTAGCGCTGGCCGGCCANCTGGGGATTCCCGTGGTGGCCACCAACGATGTGCGGTTTATCCGCCGTGAGGATTTCGAGGCTCANGAAGCCCGGGTCTGTATCCACGANGGCAATACTCTTGATGACCCACGCAGACCGAAGAAGTATTCGGAAGAGCAGTACCTGAAATCCGAAGAGGAAATGCTGGCGTTGTTCTCGGANTTGCCCGAGGCNCTGGAAAACTCCGTAGAGATTGCCCGGCGTTGTACCCTCGATATCCGCCTGGGCGAGAACTTTCTGCCGGACTTTCCGATTCCTGATGGCATGACCATCGAGCAGTACTTCGAGCAGGTGTCCCGGGAAGGGCTCGAAGCGCGCTTGAAGGTGCTGCTGGATGAAACTGATCCGGAATATGCCAGCAAGCGCAAGGAATACGATGACCGNCTCAAGTTCGAGCTGGATATCATCAATCAGATGGGGTTTCCGGGTTACTTCCTCATCGTTGCCGACTTTATCCAGTGGGGTAAGGACAATGAAGTCCCGGTCGGGCCTGGGCGGGGCTCCGGTGCGGGNTCGCTGGTGGCCTATGCCCTGAATATTACCGATCTCGATCCCATTGGTTACGACCTGCTTTTCGAACGATTCCTGAACCCGGAACGGGTCTCNATGCCTGACTTCGATGTGGATTTCTGCATGGAGAAGCGGGACCGGGTCATCAATTACGTGGCCGACAAATACGGCCGTGATGCGGTGAGCCAGATCATTACCTTCGGCACCATGGCGGCCAAGGCGGTGGTGCGCGATGTGGCACGGGTACAAGGCAAGCCCTACGGCCTCGCGGATCGGCTCTCCAAGATGATCCCCGGCATTCCGGGNATGACCCTGGCCAAGGCGCTGGAACAGGAAGAAACCCTGCGGGAGTTTCTCGAAAGCGATGAGAATTCCGATAAGGACTCTGCCAACGAAATCTGGGAGATGGCCCGCAAGCTGGAAGGGCTGACCCGTAACGTGGGCAAGCATGCGGGGGGCGTGGTGATTGCCCCTGGCAAGCTCACAGATTTCGCACCGTTATACTGTGAAGAAGATGGCACCAATCTGGTGACCCAGTACGACAAGGATGATGTGGAAGCGGCCGGGCTGGTGAAGTTCGACTTCCTGGGTCTGAAGACCCTGACGATCATCGACTGGGCCGTGAAGGCCGCCAATGTGAAGCGTCAGCGGGAAGGGCAGGACGATCTGGTCATCGATCATATCCCGNTGGACGATAGTGGCAGCTTTGACCTGCTCAAGCGTGGTGATACCACGGCGGTCTTCCAGCTTGAAAGTCAGGGCATGAAAGAGCTGATCAAGAAGCTCAAGCCTGACGTATTTGAAGACATTATCGCTCTGGTGGCCCTGTATCGACCGGGCCCACTGGAATCAGGAATGGTGGACAACTTTGTTAACCGTAAGCACGGCCGTGAGCCGTTGGCTTACCCTGACCCTCAATACCAACACGAGTGGCTTGAGCCGATCCTGAAACCCTCCTANGGGGTGATCCTGTATCAGGAGCAGGTGATGCAGATTGCCCAGGTGCTGGCCGGCTATACCCTCGGGGGCGCCGACATGCTGCGCCGCGCCATGGGCAAGAAGAAACCGGAGGAGATGGCCAAACAGCGGGCCATTTTCGAGGAAGGGGCCAAAGGGCAGGGTGTGGACCCGACCCTGGCGATGAAGATCTTCGATCTGGTGGAAAAATTCGCCGGCTACGGTTTTAACAAATCCCACTCGGCGGCCTATGCGTTGGTGGCCTACCAGACGGCCTGGCTGAAGGTGCACTATCCTGCGGAATTCATGGCCGCCACCATCTCTGCGGATATGCAGAACACCGACAAGGTGGTGACCTTCATCGATGAGTGCAAGACCATGGGGCTCAAGGTGTTGCCGCCGGATGTGAACTCCTGTGGTTACCGCTTCACGGTGAACCCGGAGGGCGACATCGTGTATGGCCTTGGTGCCATCAAGGGCNTGGGTGAAGGCCCTATTGATGCCATCGTTGCCGCACGGGATGACGGNAAGGGGGAATTCAGGGACCTGTTCGATTTCTGCCGTCGTATCGACCTGAAGAAAATCAATCGCCGCTCGCTNGAGGCCATGGTGCGTGCCGGTGTGCTGGACAAACTNGGNCCTTCGTCAGCGGAAGACGGCGACAGNTTCCATGATCGTGCGTCCATCCTTGCCACNCTGCCAGATGCNATTGCNGCGGCNGATCAGGACGCGCGCAATGAAGCGGCCGGNATGATCGACATGTTTGGGGCGGTGGACGAAAGCCCGGCTACCGCAGTCGAGTGGAAGCTGGCCCGCAACTGGAACGATGACACCCGNCTCAACGGCGAGCGNGATACCCTGGGANTGTTCCTGACAGGTCACCCCATCGATCAGTACGAAACGGAAGTNCGGCAGTTTGTCTCTGCGCGTCTGAATTCGTTGCAGCCTACGGCCAAAGGCGAGGCGGCCATGGTTGCCGGCCTGGTGGTCGCATTAAGGATTACCCGCAGCAAGCGCAGCGGCGAGCGGATGGCTTTNGTCACGCTGGATGATAAAACCGGGCGGGTAGAGGTCTCTGTCTTTGGCAAGACCTTTGCTCAATTTGGCGATCTNGTNCAGAAAGATGCCCTGCTGATTTTCAAGGGCGGGGTACGCAGCGATGAATACACCGGCGGCTTCAATCTGGTTGCTGACGAAGTCATGGATATGCGTCAGGCCCGGGAAGCGTTTGCCCGNCGCCTGCGCGTGGCGGTACCGGTAACAGAGGAAACCCCCAACCGGCTGCAGCANACCCTGTCTCCGTATCAGGGGGGCAGTACCCCGGTCCTGCTGGATCTGGACCATCCGGTGGCGGCGGCCAGTTTCTGGCTGGGGGATGAGTGGAAAATCAGCCCCCATGATTCCCTGGTAGAAGAGCTGCGGCTGCAATTCGGGGATCAGGCGGTTCGGGTGGAGTATTGAGGGGCNCGCCCCACTTCACGCGACAACGAAGGACGAATCACCGAATGCCTGGAGGGCATGGTGACCTCATGTCTCCAGGGGGGCACTGAGGGCGAAGAAAGCGGATATTGTCCGTGTTGCATAACGTGCTGCATGCTGCTTCTCCTGTTGAAACAGTTTGCAACCTTCGTCCCGCGACCACGTCTCGACCTTTTCGGCCGGTTGCCGCTACACTTGTGCAGGCTGAAAGGTGTCGGAGCCAGGGAAACAGGCTGCGGCAGTACCCATTTATGATACAGGCTCGACTATGAACCCGAATTTCCTCGAATTTGAACAACCTATCGCAGACCTGGAAGCGAAAATCGAGGAATTGCGGCTGGTGGGCAGCGGCAGTGAGGTCAACATCTCTGAAGAGGTGGCCAAACTCCAGGAAAAGAGCATCACGCTGACGGAATCCATTTTCCGCAACTTGTCGTCCTGGCAGATTTCACAGATCTCCCGTCATCCCCGCCGTCCCTACATGCTCGATTACGTCAAGCGGGTGTTTGGCGAATTTGATGAGCTGCATGGCGACCGGGCCTTCGCCGACGATCCGGCGATCGTGGGCGGCATCACGCGTCTGAATGATCAGCCCGTCATGGTGATCGGTCACCAGAAAGGGCGCGAGGTAAAGGAAAAGGTCCGCCGTAACTTTGGCATGCCCAAGCCGGAGGGTTACCGCAAGGCCCTGCGGCTGATGGAAATGGCCGAGCGTTTCCACATGCCGATCCTGACGTTCATTGATACCCCGGGTGCGTTCCCGGGGATTGATGCCGAAGAGCGCGGCCAGTCCGAAGCCATTGCCCGTAACCTGCGAGTCATGTCGCAGCTGAAAACCCCGATTATTGCCACGGTGATTGGTGAGGGGGGCTCCGGTGGTGCGCTGGCCATTGGCGTTTGCGACCACCTGCAGATGCTGGAATTCTCTACCTATTCGGTGATTTCGCCGGAAGGTTGTGCCTCTATCCTGTGGCGCAGCGCCGACAAGGCTCCGGAAGCGGCGGAAGCCATGGGCCTGACTGCTGGGCGACTGCACGAACTGGGCATTGTGGATGAAGTGATCAAGGAGCCTCTGGGAGGCGCCCACCGCGATCACGACATGGCTGCCGAAAGCATTCGCAAGTCACTGGTGCGCCAGCTGGAAACCCTGGGCAGCATGGACACGGATGCGCTGGTCGAGCGCCGCTATGATCGCCTGATGAGCTACGGTAATTTCACCAGTGAGTCCGCTGACGAGTAACCATGAATGACCAGGCCGCGTTCTGCCGTCATTTGGCAGAGCAGGCACCTCCCGGGCCTTTGCTGCTGGCTCTCAGCGGCGGGCTCGATTCCTCCCTTCTTCTTCATCTTCTGGTCCAGGCCGGGCTTGCCCCGCGCCTGGCGGTAGTGCATGTCGACCACCAGTTACAGGAGCAAAGTGGCGATTGGGCCCGATTCTGCCAACGGCAGGTCGAGGAATACGGCGTTCCCTTTGCGCTCGCCCAGGTTTGTGTAGACCCCGCTGAAGGACTGGAGGCCGGGGCGCGAGATGCCCGTTACGGGGCGCTGTTGCCGATGGCCTCTGCGCGGCAGGCGACGCTGGTCACTGCCCATCATCGTGATGATCAGGCGGAGACCCTGCTGTTCCGATTGCTGCGAGGAGCTGGGGTGCAGGGCCTCTCTGCCATGCGGGAGCGAAGCGGGCGAGAGGGCGTGCCCCTGTGGCGCCCCTTGCTGGCCATCGGTCGGGCGACACTGGAGAGCTGGGCTGAAGAGAGTGGCATTCAGTGGCAGGAGGATCCCAGTAATGGTGATCAACACCATCGACGCAATTACCTGCGACACCGTATCGTGCCCGCGTTACGCGAACGCTGGCCCGGGGCGGATGCCACCCTGTCACGGACGGCTGAACACATGGCTGAAGCGGCAGAACTCCTGGAAGAAGTGGCAAAAGCGGATGCTGTGGAGGCGGGCGTACAGGGCGTGGTGTTGCCCCTGAGAGGTCTGGCGGCGCTGACGACAGCGCGACAGCGTAACCTGTTGCGCTGGTGGTTAGTCGGCTTGGGCGCTGGCGCTCCCAGTGCAGCGGTGCTGGAACAAATACGGCTATTGCAGGCCGCGCTGGAGGATAGTCAGGGCAAGGTAGAATGGGGTGACAACGCCTTGCGGCTATATCGTGGTGCCTTGTATTTCGGGCGCCGCTCTCACTTTGCGCCCTGGCAGGGTGAGGCGGTCTGGCATGAGGGGGCGGTGCCGCCGGATATCCCCAACTGGCAGTGGTCGAAAGAGCAGAGCCATCATGCCATTGCCGTACTGCGCCCGCCTGGTGACCTGACGGTGCAGCCGCTCATGGGGGCAATGACATTGCGCCGCAACGGCATGCACCAACAGATCAAGGAGCTGTGGCGGGCGGCTGGCGTACCGCCATGGCAGCGGCGCCAATGGCCTTTGCTGTGCCGTGACGGGGCGGTCTTGAGCGTTCCTGGCTGCGGTCTGGCAGATGGCCTGCCTGTTGAGCAGGCGCAGCCGTGGTTTCTGACTCCGGCGTCCCCCTGAGTTCGCCTACAACGCCGATCTGCTTTGGCTGACACCCTCTCGAGCGCTGTGCGTATCGCATCCGATGAAGTGTCCTGCCACACTCTGTTGCTCAATTCTGGCGCCTTCCATGGATATAACGATGCATGACCCCCAGTCGCTGTTGCAGCGCCCCTTTGGTCTTCAGGGCTTTCGCCCCGGACAGCAGGAGGTAATTCAGGCATTGCTCGCGGGCCGATCGGCGCTGGCAGTATTTCCCACCGGCGGCGGCAAGAGTCTCTGTTACCAGTTACCCGCCCTGATGCTGGAGGGTGTGACTCTGGTGGTGTCGCCGCTGATCGCGCTGATGAAAGATCAGGTGGATCAACTCAATGCTCTGGGTATTGCTGCGGCGCGGCTGGATTCCAGTGTCGATGCGGAACAGTTACAGGCGATTTATCAGGGGTTGGAGAGCGGCGATATCAAGCTTTTATATGTGGCACCAGAGCGACTCGCCAACGAGCGTTTTCTGGCCCGGCTGCGCAGCATGAATATCAGCATGATGGCGGTGGATGAAGCCCATTGCGTGTCGGAATGGGGGCATAACTTTCGGCCGGACTACCTGAAACTGGCGCAGCTGGCGACGACGCTTCAGGTGGGGAGGGTGCTGGCCCTGACTGCCACTGCGACCCCTCAGGTGGCAGAGCAGATTCGAGACAGCTTTGCCATCGCGCCAGAAGATCATGTCCAGACCGGGTTCTTTCGCCCCAATCTCTCACTCGAGTTGAGGCCGACGCCTGCTGCTGATCGAGACAAGGCTCTACTCGANGCACTNAGGGCACGGGGGGANGAGNCTGCCATTGTTTATGTGACCTTGCAGAAAACNGCCGAGAAGGTGGCGGCGTTTCTGGAGAGTCAGGGGCTGGTGGCTAAGGCGTATCATGCCGGGCTAAAAGATGAGGACCGCCATGGGGTGCAGGAAGCTTTCATGGCGGGGGCCNTCAANNTCGTTGTGGCAACNATTGCGTTCGGGATGGGNATCGACAAGGCCGATATCCGGGGTATCTATCACTANAACCTNCCCAANTCNCTGGAAAACTATATGCAGGAAATTGGNCGNGCNGGNCGTGANGGCAAGNCTTCGCGATGCCTGCTNCTGGCCAGCTCCGANGACCTGACGGTGCTGGAAAATTTCAGTTATGGCGATACCCCTGANCCGCAGGCTCTGGATGGGCTGATTCGTTGGCTGCTGCAACAACCCGACCGTTTTGATTTGTCTGTGCATGAGCTNTCCTGGCAATTCGATGTGCGCCCGCTGGTGATCAATACCTTGCTGACCTATCTGGAGCTTGAGGGTGTGATTCGGGCAACGGCGCCGTTTTACACGGAATACAAGGTGGGCTTTCAGGTGCCCCAGGATCAGATTNTGGCGAGTTTCAATGAANAGCGNGCGNCNTTTCTTGAGCAGCTNTTTGCCACTGGAAAACAGGGGCGAACCTGGTTAACGCTGACGCCCGCAGATGCATCCCGNCGTCTGGCGGCNGATCGCACNCGNATTCTCAACGCGCTGGGGTATCTGGAGCAGCANGGAATGGTTGANCTGCGNGTTGCCGGTGTGCGNCAGGGTTANCNCATNNTGGACAAACCNGNNTCACCGGATNCNCTGNTNGNCCGNATGAATAGTCAATTTGTATCGNGNGAAGAGCGGGATATNCAACGGCTNCACCGGGTTTGTCAGTGGGTCTNNGGTTCNGGGTGNTNCCAGCAATCCCTGGTNCGTTACTTNGGTGAGGCNTTGGCGGCGCCNTGTGGACAATGTAGCNGGTGTCAGGGNCNGGCAGTGATGNTNCCCAAGCGGCTTNNCGGACAGCCAGANGNCAGCNTGNTACAGGACGCTGCAGGCCGAAGGNCATGAGGCGCTGCNNNCTGCNCGCCAGCNGGCCCGTTTCCTGTGTGGTATTANCAGNCCNCGCNCNAGNCGTGCCCGGNTGGCGCGGCATCCTGCCTTTGGGGCCNTGGTGGATACGCCNTTCNNCGAGGTGNTGNNGNGNTGNGGCTGACCNCGCTGNGGCCNGNGTTTCGGGCTGCTGGCCGNCTGGTATCCTNGGNGGGAGGATTTATTGTNCNGTNANGCAGATTCCTGATTGAGGCNGCAGGGCGGTTCTGTTAATATTTTCTCCCGTCCTGATGTAGCGCAAGCCCCTGAATTTTCAGGTGTTCATTCACCATTTGCGTCGCTGGCCAATCCGTACCAAGAANAGCCCTTGCCCGTTNCTGAACGTGCAGGGTGTTTTTTTTATTGGGCCAGTACACACTTGCTGAAGGCGTTACCAACCCACTATTCACTGGTGAGTGCATGTCTCGTTTCATCTTTGTCACAGGCGGCGTGGTGTCATCTCTGGGCAAGGGGATNACCTCNGCGTCCCTGGCCACCCTNCTGGAAGCTCGNGGTCTTAACGTCACCCTGATCAAAATGGATCCCTACATCAATGTNGATCCGGGCACNATGAGCCCCTATCAGCATGGTGAGGTGTTCGTGACCGAGGACGGTGCCGAAACCGACCTGGATCTGGGGCACTACGAGCGTTTTATCCGGACTCGCCTGAGCCGTCGTAACAGTTTCACCACGGGGCGTGTCTATCAGGACGTGCTGGACAAGGAGCGCCGTGGCGAATACCTGGGAGCCACCGTGCAGGTGATCCCGCACATCACTGACGAGATCAAGCTCAAGATTCGTGAAGGGGCAGGGGATGCCGATGTGGCCATCGTGGAAATCGGTGGCACCGCCGGGGATATTGAATCCCTGCCTTTCCTGGAAGCGGCACGTCAGATGCGTGTCGAGCTGGGTTCGAGCCATTCCCTGCTGGTGCATCTTACCCTGGTGCCGTACATCGCCACTGCCGGGGAGATCAAGACCAAACCCACCCAGCACTCGGTGAAAGAGCTGCGCTCCATTGGCCTGCAGCCAGACATTCTGGTGTGTCGTGCCGACGACCCGATCCCGCAGAGCGCACGCGAGAAGATCGCCCTGTTCACCAATGTGGAAGCGCGGGCCGTGATCTCCTCTCCGGACTGCAAGACGATCTATCAGGTCCCCCGTGGCATGCACGAGCAGGGCCTGGATGCCATCGTGGTCGACAAATTCGGCCTGGATTTGCCTGAGCCGGATCTGGGCGAGTGGGATCGTGTGGTTGAGGCTCAGCTCAACCCTGAGCAGGAAGTCACCATCGGCATGGTGGGCAAGTACATCGAGTTGGTGGATGCCTACAAGTCTCTTAACGAAGCGCTGACCCACGCCGGTATCAGCAACCGTGCCAAGGTCAATATCCTGTATCTGGATGCAGAAGATATTGAACGTGATGGCCCTGGTGTGCTGGAAAGCCTGGATGCCATTCTGGTGCCCGGTGGCTTCGGTGACCGGGGTACGGAGGGCAAGATTGCCGCGATCCGTTATGCCCGTGAAAACAAGGTGCCGTATCTGGGAATCTGTCTTGGCATGCAATTGGCCGTCATCGAATACGCTCGCCATGTGGCGGGTATCGAAAAGGCGCATTCTTCCGAGCTGAACCCGGCAACACCGGATCCGGTGGTTGGTCTGATTACTGAGTGGACCACTGAAGATGGTCACAAGGAGCAGCGTTCTGCCGATTCCGATCTGGGCGGCACCATGCGTCTGGGCGGCCAGGAATGTGTTCTCGTGGCGGGTAGTCGTGCGGCTGATTGTTATGGCACGACTGAGATCGTCGAGCGCCATCGCCACCGCTATGAGGTCAACAATAATTACTTGCCCCAACTGGAGGCAGCAGGTCTCAAAATTGTTGGTCGTTCCCATGACGGAGAGTTGGTAGAAGTCATCGAAGTGGCAGATCACCCCTGGTTCGTGGCGTGTCAGTTCCACCCCGAGTTTACTTCCACGCCCCGTGATGGGCATGGACTGTTCAAGGGCTATGTGGCTGCGGCCCTGGCCAATAAAGTCGCTCACAAGGAGACGTGATCAGTGAGTCAGCAGAAAACCATCAAACTGGATGGACTGGAATTCGCCAACGACAAGCCTATGGCGTTGTTCGGTGGCATGAATGTACTGGAATCACGAGACATGGCCATGCAAGTGGCCGAAGCCTATGCGGAAGTAACCAGCAAACTGAATATTCCCTGGGTATTCAAGGCCAGTTTCGACAAGGCCAACCGTTCGTCTCTGAATTCCTATCGTGGCCCCGGTATGGAAGAAGGGTTGAAGATCTTCGAGGAAGTGAAAAAGACCTTCAACTGCCCGGTCATCACCGACGTGCATGAGCCCTACCAGGCGGCACCGGTGGCGGAAGTGGCCGACATTATCCAGCTGCCAGCCTTTCTCGCACGGCAAACAGATCTGGTGGTTGCCATGGCGAAAACCAATGCCATCATCAACATCAAGAAGCCGCAGTTCCTGGCCCCCCATGAAATGGGGCATATCCTCCACAAGTGTGAAGATGCCGGTAACGATCAGCTGATCCTCTGCGAGCGCGGTTCCAGTTTTGGGTATAACAATCTGGTCGTGGACATGCTTGGCTTCGGAATAATGAAACAATTCGAGTATCCGATCTTTTTCGATGTCACCCATGCCCTGCAAAAACCCGGGGGGCGTGCTGACAGTGCGGATGGCCGCCGGGCCCAGGTGGCCGAACTGGGTCGTGCCGGCATCAGTCAGGGCATTGCAGGCTTGTTCCTTGAAGCGCACCCTGACCCGGATAACGCCAAATGCGATGGCCCTTGCGCCCTGCGTCTGGATCGTCTGGAGCCATTCCTGGCCCAGATGCAAACCCTGGATAATACCGTCAAGGCCCTGCCTGCCTTCGATAACAACTGAGTTAAGAGAGACTGATCGTCATGTCCAAGATCGTTGACATCAAAGCCCGCGAAATCCTTGATTCCCGCGGCAACCCGACCATTGAAGCCGATGTAATCCTTGAGTCTGGTGCCAGCGGCAGTGCCTGTGCTCCCAGCGGTGCTTCCACCGGCTCCCGTGAAGCACTTGAACTGCGTGATGGCGACAAGAGTCGTTATCTGGGCAAGGGTGTTACCAAGGCGGTTGGCAACGTGAATTCCGAAATTCGCGAGCTGCTGATCGGCAAGGAAGCGTCTGACCAGAAAGGTATTGACCAGGCCATGATCGATGCCGATGGCACCGAGAACAAAGGCAAGCTGGGCGCCAACGCTATTCTGGCCGTCTCTCTGGCAGTGGCCAAGGCCGCGGCAGCGGATCAGGGCAAGCCGTTGTACGAGTACATTTCCGACCTGCAGGACGATGACAACGAATATTCCCTGCCGGTACCGATGATGAACATCATCAACGGTGGTGAGCACGCCGACAACAACGTGGATATCCAGGAATTCATGGTGCAGCCGGTGGGAGCCTCCACGGTGGCAGAAGCGATCCGTTACGGCGCAGAAATCTTCCATGCCCTGAAAGGGGTACTGAAGAAGCGTGGTCTGAACACCGCCGTGGGCGATGAAGGCGGCTTTGCCCCCGACCTGCCCAGCAACGAAGCGGCGCTGGAAGCCATCATGGAAGCCATCGAGATCGCGGGCTACAAGGCGGGTGAAGACGTTACCCTGGCTCTGGACTGCGCCTCCAGCGAATTCTACAAGGACGGCAAATACGTGCTGGCCGGCGAAGGCCGCAGCATGACCTCTGCGGAGTTTGCGGATTACCTGGCCGAACTGTGTGACCGTTACCCGATCATCTCTATCGAAGACGGTATGGACGAGTCGGACTGGGAAGGTTGGAAGATCCTGACCGAGAAGCTGGGCAACAAGGTGCAGCTGGTTGGTGATGATCTGTTTGTGACCAACACCAAGATCCTCAAGAAGGGCATCGATGAAGGGGTGGCCAACTCCATCCTGATCAAGTTCAACCAGATCGGCTCTCTGACCGAGACTCTGGAAGCCATCAAGATGGCCAAGGATGCGGGTTATACCGCCGTGATTTCCCACCGTAGTGGTGAAACCGCAGACAGCACTATTGCCGACCTGGCGGTGGCGACTGCCGCTGGTCAGATCAAGACCGGTTCCCTGTGCCGTTCCGATCGTGTGGCCAAGTACAACCGCCTGATCCGCATCGAGCAGGAACTGGGCCGTGTTGCCTATCATGGCCGTAAAGAGTTCAAGTTCCTCGGTTAATTGACCATGCCAGGCACCCGGGCCAGCAACGCACAGACCAGCGGCACCAGCAAGCGGGAGGCATTCAAACTGTCTCCCGCGCGGCAGGTGGCTCTGGCGTTGCTGGCCCTGGTGTTTTTGGGGTTGCAGGCGCGGCTGTGGTTTGGTGAGGGCAGTCTCCGCCATGTGGCCATGCTGGAGAAAGATGTCGCCACCCTGAAACGCGCCAATGCCAAGTTGGTAGAACGAAACCGCCTGATGGCCGCCGACGTCAACGATCTCAAGCAAGGCACGGAAGCGGTGGAAGAAATCGCCCGCAAGGATCTGGGTATGATCCGCGACGGTGAAACCTTTTTCCTGATTCTTGAACAACCTCGGGGCAGCGAGTGAATCCTGTTATCCGTGGCCCTGTCTATGCCGTCGTGCCCGCTGCAGGCGTGGGCGAGCGCATGAAGGCGGGCATTCCCAAGCAGTACCTTACGTTGGCCGGCAAGACACTTGCCGAGCATACCCTGGGGCGTTTGTTGTCGTTTTCTCCCATCGACAGCGTCATCGTATCGGTGTCCTCCCAGGACCCCTGGTGGCCGACCTTGCCGGTCGCCTCTCACCGTCGGGTTTCAACCGTTGCAGGGGGTAAGACCCGTGCCGAGTCGGTGCGGAACGGGGTGGCTCAGGCGCTAATGGATGGGGGCGAAGAGGCTTGGGTACTGGTGCATGACATGGCCCGTCCCCTGGTGCGCCTTTCCGATATTCAGGCGCTGATGGAGCAATGTGACGAACAGGGGGCGATTCTGGCCTTGCCGGTGGTGGATACCATCAAGCAGTCTGGAGATGACCTGCACATTGATTCTACCGTGGATCGCGAGCGGATCTGGCGAGCGCTGACTCCACAGCTGTTTCCTGCTGCCCGGCTTTATGAGGCCTTGAGCGCTGACCTGGACGGGGTCACGGATGAGGCCTCAGCCATCGAGCGCCAGGGCGGCCGGCCGCGACTGGTGGCGGGGCAGAGTGACAATATCAAGATCACCGTGCCCGAAGATTTGCCGCTTGCCCGTTTCTATCTTGCCCGTCAGTTTGAAACCGGAGAACAGTAGTGGCATTGCGAATAGGTCAGGGTTTTGATGTTCATGCCTTTGAGCCAGGTGACCATGTCATGCTGTGCGGGCTTGCTATCCCCCATGATCAGGGGCTGAAAGCCCATTCGGATGGGGATGTGGCCCTCCATGCCCTTTCTGATGCCTTGTTGGGGGCATTGGCCCTGGGGGATATTGGTCACTACTTCCCTGATACGGATCCGCAATGGAAAGGTGCCGATTCGGCCACGCTGCTAAAGGCGATCTATGCGGACCTCCTCAAGGCAGGCTGGCAGCTCGGCAATGCCGACCTGACCATCATCTGCCAGGCCCCGAAGCTGGCGCCGCACATTACCCCCATGCGCCAGCGCATTGCTGACATTCTCGACTGCACTATCGATCAGGTTTCCGTAAAGGCAACCACCACCGAAAAGCTGGGCTTCACCGGTCGCAAGGAAGGCATCGCCGTACAGGCGGCGGTGCTGATCGAGTCCCGGTGAGCCTTCCCTGTGCCCATGGCGGCCCTGTTGCCGAGGCAACGCTGAAGGCAATCCCGGCAGATTTTCAGGTCTTTGAAGTGATGCATGTCCAGCCGGAGGGTGACGGCGAGCACCTGTGGCTGCATATCGAGAAAACCGGCTGGAATACGGAAGATGTGGCCATGTGGTTGGCGAAATCCGCAGGCGTCCATCGCCTGTCGGTGGGCTACAGTGGCTTGAAGGACAAGCATGCGATTACCCGCCAGTGGTTCAGCCTGCATCTTCCTGGCAAGGCAGACCCGACGTTCAGCTGGCCAGAGGGGCTGCGTTTGTGTGATTCCGCCCGGCATCGCCGCAAGCTCAATCGGGGCACCCATCGGGCCAACGCTTTCGTGATCAGGGCCACGAGATTCTCGGGGGAACGAGCGGCCGTTGAGCAGCGGCTGCAGGACATCATGGCGGCAGGGGTCCCTAATTACTTTGGCGAGCAGCGCTTCGGCCGTGGGGCGGGCAATCTGGTACGTGGCAGTGAATGGCTGAGTGGCGGAGAAGCGCCACGCAAGAAGTCCTTGCGCGGCCTTTGGCTGTCTGCGGTTCGCAGTGACCTGTTTAACCGGGTGCTTGCTGAGCGGGTGACACGTGGCGTGTGGAATCAGTTGCTAGAAGGGGATCTGTTGCAACCGGTAGGTAGCCGGGGACTGTTCCGTGCCGACGAGGACAGTGATGCGGGGCGCCGTGTTGCCGACGCAGAGGTGCATCCTACCGCCCCTTTGCCGGGCGTGCCGGGCATGGCATCATCTGGCCCTTGTCGCGATCTTGAACAGCAGGTGTTAGCGCCCTTCGAGTCGGTGATTGAGGGGTTGTGTCGCGAAGGCGTGGAGGAAGCACGCCGGGCGACACGGTTGCCGGTACGGGATTTGCAATGGTCCTGGCGGCAGGAAAGGGAAGGGGAAGACTGCCTGGAGTTGGCCTTTGTGCTACCCACAGGCGCTTTTGCTACGACAGTCATGGCAGAGTTGATCCGCTCACCGGATCCGACTGCATAGAAACGAAGTACAGCATGGATATCCAACTTAGCGGCATCGGTATGACCTCTGCACGGACCCGGGATCGTCTGGTGCAGCGGCTTCGGGATGCCGGTATTCAGGATGAACGAATTCTGGATACCATTCGCAATACACCCCGCCATCTTTTTATCGAAGAAGCCCTGGCACACCAGGCTTATGACGATACCGCCCTGCCCATTGGTCACGGGCAAACCATTTCCCAGCCCTGGGTCGTCGCACGGATGACCGAGTTGTTGATGGCCGGTGATCGACGTCGCAAAATTCTCGAAATCGGTACTGGTTGCGGATACCAGACTGCGGTTCTGGCACCGTATTGTGATGAACTTTATTCCGTTGAGCGTATCCGACCCTTACAGGATCAGGCACGCAAGCGCTTGTTACGACTGGGGCTTGCCAAGGTACAGCTTAAGCACGCCGATGGGGGCTTCGGCTGGAAAAGCGAGGCCCCGTTTGATGGCATTCTGGCGGCCTGTGCACGTGCCGATATCCCCCAGGAGTTACTCGATCAACTGGCCGACGGCGGTCGTTTGGTCATGCCGGTCGGGGATGATCGCAAGCAGATTCTGACTGTCGTGGATCGTGACGGCGACGAGTTCCATAGCCAGTCACTGGATGCGGTGCGTTTTGTCCCCTTCCAGCGTGGTGTGATGCGGTAAAAAAGCTGCAAGCTACAAGTTTCGAGCTGCAAGGCGCGGTCTGGCTTATTGAATGTTGAAACGCCGTGCCCGCGTTCATTCGCTGGGGCGCGGCTGTAAGGCTCAAAGAACCACAAACAGTGATTCGCGTTGTGGCTTGCAGCTTGAAGCTTGCCCCTCCAGGGCTTGAGAACAACAAATTCGAAATCACACTGAGGAGCTTGGTGTGATGCATGAGGCTGATAATGATTCGACCCGGTATTTTCTTTCGTGGCATGGCCATGGGTGCCGCCGATGTGGTGCCCGGCGTTTCCGGTGGCACGCTGGCGCTGATCACCGGCATCTACGAAGAGCTGATCAATACTCTGGGGGGGATCACTCCTCGTCTGTTGGGAGTGTGGCGGCGGGAAGGCTTCGTGGCAGCCTGGCAGCAGGGGAATTTCACGTTTTTGCTGACGCTGCTGGCCGGCATCTTTACCAGCATTGCCTTGTTGGCACGGGTCATTACCTGGTTGCTTGAAGCGCACCCTGTTCCTGTATGGGCGTTTTTCAGCGGCTTGATCGTTGCCAGTATCTTCCTGGTGTTGTACCCGCTAACGCAACGTGGCCCTGTTCAGATTGCGGCCTTTTGTGCCGGGACGGCCATTGCGGTTCTGATTGCGCTTGCACCGGGGGTATCGGCCGATGGCGCTGGCGCTACCGTGTTCTTCTTCAGCGGTATGTTGGCGATCTGCGCCATGATTCTGCCCGGCATTTCCGGCAGTTTTATCCTTCTTTTACTGGGCATGTACCAGCCGGTCCTTGAAGCTGTAAAAAATGGGCAGTGGGCGTTGCTGGCTGCGTTCCTTGTCGGGTGTGGTCTGGGCTTGTTGAGTTTTGTCCATGTGCTCAAATGGACTCTGCAGCGCTTCCATGACACCGTGATGGCGTTGTTGGCGGGTTTTATGGCTGGCTCCCTGGTAAAGCTGTGGCCGTGGCGGGTCGCGGATGCCACCGGTTTGAACGACCAGTGGTTCAGCCCGGCGGGTTATGCGGCAGCGACCGGTGAAGACGCCCGGCTGCTGTTATCGTTGTGTACCGCAGTGATCGCGATCATTCTGGTCGCATTACTGCACCGGCTGGCACCGCTGCACAATGCGGATTCCCGTTGGCAATAGAGGACATCTTCCCGAACTGATGCGTGGTATTGCGGCAATCCTGTTTCTGGTCCTGATGAGCGGCTGCAGCGCGAAGAATTTTGCGCCTGTGGTCGATATCTATGGGCAGGATGCCAGGCAGCGCAAGGTCACTTCCGGGACTCACCATGTGCGTGAAGGTGAGACCCTGTATTCCATTGCCTGGCGCTATGGTTGGGATTATCGGGAGCTGGCCAAGGCCAACCGCATCCCGGCGCCCTATACCATTTATCCGGGGCAGCGTATTTCATTGGCGCTGGCGTCATCGTCAGCAACGGCCCCGGTGACGTCGAGCAAACCGTCATCAACCAGCAAGCCCGCACCGGCTGCCAAGCCTTCTCCGGCGGTAAAACCCGCCCCGAAACCGTCATCGACGGCTTCCCCGACGCCGTCTTCATCACCAGTGGCTGGCCCGGTTACCTGGCGCTGGCCAGCCAGCGGCAGTGTCGTCGAGCGGTTTTCCAATGCCAGCTCCGGTCGAAAGGGCATTGCCATTTCAGGACGCCATAACAGTCCGGTGGTTGCCGCCGCCGATGGGCGTGTTGTTTACCGGGGCAGTGGCCTGACCGGTTATGGCAATCTGCTGATTATCAAACACAGTGAGCGCTGGTTGAGTGCCTATGCGCACAACGACAAGATGCTGGTGAAGGAAGGCGATACGGTAAAAGCTGGACAGCAGGTGGCGACCATGGGCTCCAGTGGGACTTTCCGTACCCAGTTGCATTTCGAAATCCGCAAGGACGGCAAGCCGGTGGATCCCATGCAGTATCTTCCAAAACAATAACCCGACCCGAGTCCAAGGAAATGGCCAAGGATACTCCCCGCGAGCACCGCTTGTTGCATATGGCCGCGGCTGCCTCGGTGCTGACCGCACTGATGTTGATTGCTGCGAAAACGGTGGCCTGGTTGTTGACGGGTTCGGTGAGTCTGTTGGCCTCGCTGGTGGACTCTGTCATGGACTCGCTGGCGTCCCTGATCAATTTCTTTGCGATCCGCTATTCCCTGGTGCCTGCAGATGACGAACACCGTTTCGGTCATGGCAAAGCGGAAGCGCTGGCTGGGCTGGGGCAAGCGGTGTTCATCGCGGCATCGTCGCTGTTTCTGATTCATCAATCAGTACTCAAACTTCTTGAACCTTCCCCGATAGAACAAAGCGGCGTTGGCATTGCGGTGATGGTGTTCTCCATTGTGCTGACATTCGGGCTTCTGTTGATCCAGAAATATGTGGTCCGCGAGACGGGCTCTACGGCGATTAAGGCAGATTCGCTGCACTATCTGTCAGACTTGGCGGTCAATGTGGGGATCATTGCGGTGCTGGCCCTGAGTCAGCTTGGCTGGTTGTGGCTGGACGGATCGGTTGGGCTTGTAATCGCGATTTTCATCCTGTTCAGCGCATGGCGTATCGCCTGGGATGCCTGCCAGTTATTGCTGGATCGGGAAATGCCCGATGATGTCCGCACCCGGATTGCTGCCATTGTGTCCTCTCATCCGCAGGCATTGGGATTTCACGACTTGCGTACCCGGCAGTCCGGTCGAACCAGTTTTATTCAGCTGCACGTGGACCTGGATGAAACCCTGACCCTGAGGCGGGCCCATACGCTGGTTTGCCAGATTCAGGACGATATCGTCAGTGCGTTTCCGAATGCTGATGTGATTATCCACCAGGACCCTGTCGCCGTAGGGGATCGGGTGCCTGTGGATGGGGACTGATCCACAGCAGTAGACACGCACTGTGCGAATGTTGTGCTGTGCGGTCAACTCGCAGTGTCAGGTAAACATATTGTATTCAAGTGGGCTTTTCTTTAGCTTGGCCGGAATGCTGTCAGCTCGGGAAATGCCATGAACAGTCACCTTCAGTCACGCCGAATTTCTGCCGTCTGGCAGCAGGGAATGGCCCGCCGCCGTTTTCTGAAACTCGGTCTTTTCGGGGTTGCAGGTGTGGCTGCCGTGGCGGCGGGTGGCTTTGCGCTACTGCGCCGCTCTCCCCTGGACGACCAGCCAGTCCCCCCGTGGGCCACCGGCTTGTCCGCTGCCGAATTTCATCTGTTCGACCGTGCTCGGCAGGCCTTGCTGCCGGTGATTGGCACCGCCCTTGTTCACAGCGATAAGGTACCGGTAGTGCAGAACGTTCAACGGACCCTCAGCTATCTTGATCCTGTAACCCGCAAGGAACTGGGCACCGGCCTGGGACTTTTCGATAACGCGGCGGTGTTCAGTCATGGCTGTCGTTTTGTGGATCTTGACGACGCTCAGGCCTGTGAATTTTTCGACCGTTGGGGGGAGGGTAGTGTCATTCAGCGAACTCTGGCGACGGTCATCAAACAGCTGGTCTACAGCGCCTACTGGCAGGAGGAGGCCACTTGGGCGCCGGTTGAGTTCGATGGNCCGGTGAGTGACCGCTGGGGGCTGCCTTATCTNGGCAATGCGCCTATGCCTGAGTCACCCAACATGGCCTCAACGGTGTCTGAGGGGGATAACGCATGAGTGAAGTGAAGTGGCAGGCCTCGGGCCTGAAGGTCCACGAAGCCAGCGACGTGACGGAATCGCATCTTGAGTTACAGGCCGATGTGGTGGTGGTGGGCTCGGGCGCCGGNGGGGCGGTGGCCGCCTATGAGCTGGCACGTAAAGGCAAGAAGGTCATCGTGCTGGAAGCNGGCCCCTACGTNCCCTCACAGGACTTTACTGAAAAATTCACCAACAGCCTGGAAACCCTTTANCAAGACCATGGTGGTCAGACCAANAGCAGCGGTGACNTGNTGGTGCTGCAGGGNGCCTGTGTGGGCGGCTCTACGGTGGTGAATGGTTGCGTATGCTTTCGCACNCCGGATTTCATCCTGGAGGACTGGCAGCGGGACTTCGGGCTCGATGANCTGACGCNGGACGAACTGGCGCCTTATTTCGATGAGGTNGAGAAGAATCTGTCGGTGCACGACAACGGCCCCCACGAGATAGCNCGCCATGGCTGGTTGATCCGTGCCGGCGCGAACAAGCTTGGCTGGTCGGTCAAACCGTTGAAACGCAATATTCGCGAGTGTGGCCTGACGGGGCATTGCCTGTCTGGCTGCAAGACAGAGCGCAANCAATCGATGCTGGTCACCTATCTCCCNTGGGCGGTTGCCCATGGTGCGAAGATCTATGCCGATACCCGGGTCGAACGCATTCTGGCGGAAGGCGGCGAGGCGACGGGAGTGGAGGCGGTCATTACCCGTCATGATGGCAGTCAGGCTGCCACCCTGCGGGTGACGGCACCNCGCGTGGTACTGGCGGCGGGGGCTGTGCAGTCACCGATCCTGNTGCTCAAGAGCGGGCTGGCCAACCGTTCNGACATGGTGGGACGNAATTTTGCCTGCCACCCGTCCTTGCTGGTCGCTGCCCGTTATCCAGAACCTGTCCACCCCTGGCGTGGGGCCTTGCTCGGGGTNTATGTGGATGAGTTTGAGCACCCNGANAAGGGGGGCTTTGTCCTGGAGGATGGTGGTTTCGGGCTGGTGGAAATGTCGATGCTGGCCGAGCCGGGCAGTGGGGCGCCATTCATGGATTACATGGCCAATGCCAAATATCTGGCCGGCTTGGTTACCCTGATTCATGATCACAATGTTGGCCGTATCGAATGGGATGGCGAGAAAAAGAAAATNGANTACCANCTCAGTGACATGGACTTTCCGTCCATGCAGCGTGCNATNAAGGCCGCGGCGCGCCTGCATCTGGCATCCGGNGCCACGGAAGTCTATGTGCCGGCCAGCGACAAACGTGTGATNCGTAATGAGGGCGATATCGACAGGGAAGTGNGNGGGCTCGAAAACCTGCCACAGCACCTGAGAATGGTGAGTTACCACCCGCAGGGGACCTGNCGGATGGGGGCAGACCCTGAGCAGAGCGTGGTCAAGGCCAACGGTGAGACCCATGACGTGANNGGGCTNTATGTGGCCGATGCCAGCCTGCTGCCGACCTCGATCATCGTCAATCCCCAGATNACGGTATACGCCCTGGCTACCCGGATTGCCCGNCATATGGCCTGATNCCTCAAGGCCGGACCCAAATGACCTGCNGNGTTGGCGGTAGCGTCATTGCGGGCTTTGGCGTTTGTTACGGTTTGTTATAGACTCTGAATCTGTTACCGCTCCACCAATAACAACAAGGGCCCGGATGATGGCCTGCCCAGGAGAGGGTGTTGATGAAGAACAATAACCGTGCGCNTNTGCCCGGCTANCTGGCCGGTCTNGAGCCACTNAGCCGTCGNGGTTTTCTGCGCACTTCGGTGCTTGCCGGTGCGGCCNTGTCCAGNGGCTGTTCCAGCCTGTTNGGNCGCCGNGAGGCGCCTGANACCCTCCAGTACCATAGCCTNACNCCGGATGAAGTCGAGGTNATTACCCGCCTCACGGAAGTCATGCTTCCCGCNGANAGCTATGGGCTGCCNTCCAGCACGACGGTGGTTCCCACGGTCGAAAACATCGACATGATGGCCCANCGNCTACCCAAGCAGACCCGGGACCTGATGGGNCTNGGCATCTGGGTGTTCAACAATCGGCCCATGGTCAGCTTCAAGTTCAGCAAATTCACTTCTCTGTCGGACGAAAAAGCCCTGGCATACGTNGATGCAATGCAGGAAGGCACCTTNTTTGAGCGTGGNTTGATGACCACCCTCAAGGCGCTGGTGGCGTTGAACTACTGGCGTGATGAGCGCACTTGGCCTGGCCTGGAGTATCACGGCCCGGTAACCGAGATGTGGGGTGTTCGTCGATTGGGCAATGCGCCCTTGCCGCGAGCCTGAGAGGGGGANTTATGGCTTTTGTACGCGTTCCNAGGGATGGNGTNCCNGTTACCCAGGCNAAAGATGTGGCACTGGATGCCANCCTNGGTAAACAGTTCACCCTGAAAACNGATGTGGTGGTNGTNGGNTCNGGNGCNGCTGGNNCNANNGTGGCNTANGAAATGGCCAANGCCGGNCGGGATGTGNTGGTGCTGGAGTCNGGCCGTTANTANCCCAGCTCCCAGTTTACCGAGCACCTTGGCGACACCATGACCAAGATCTACCAGGATCAGGTNGGNCAGGTAAANACCACNGCAGANATCATNTTTGTNCAGGGTGCCTGTGTNGGNGGNTCCACGGTCGTGGGCGCTTGCGTAATGGAAGAGCCCGGCGACAAGGTACTGGATGGCTGGGCGGAGAAATACGGCCTTGAAAACCTGTCTGCGAAAAACTTTCGGCCTTATCTCGATACGATAGCTGACCAGCTGCAGATTCATACCAACGAAGCCCATGAGATCAACGCCTGTGCCCACAAGGTGATTCAGGGCTGCGAGAAAATGAAGTTTTCCTGGAAGCCAGCCCAGCGCAACGTGAAACAGTGCGCGCTGACAGGGCATTGCCTGGCGGGCTGTCCCTCCGACCGCAAGATGAGCTCACTGGTTACCCATCTGCCCTGGGCGGCAGCCTACGGCGCCAGGATTTTCTCCGATACCGAAGTGGTACGGGTGCGCATGCTGGATGGCCGTGCCCGCGGGGTCGAGGCCCGTATTACCGATCCTGATAGTGGTGCGCAAGTGGCGACCATGAATGTGGATGCCGACATGGTTGTGCTGGCTGCCGGGGCGATTCATACCCCCCTGATTTTGCAGCGCAGTCAGGTGAAAGATCGCAGTGGTCAGCTTGGCCGTAACCTGGCGATTCAGCCGTTTACCCAGGTACTGGGCAAGTTCAAGGAGTCTCTGTACGGGTTCCGTGGTGCCCTGGTTGGGGTGCAGGTCGATGAATTTACCCACACTGATGGCTATACCATTTTCTCCGGTCTTGCCGAGCCTGAGTCCTTGTTGGCACAGGGAGACATGAAAGCAGGCAAGGCGCACATGGAGTTCATGAAAGACTATAAGTACTACGCTGGCGTGAATGCCTTTAGCCGCGATTTGGGGCAAGGGTACGTGCAATGGGACGGTGACGCTTACACCGGTGACAAGACCATTCACTGGAACCCCAGCCGCGAAGAGTTCGAAAATATGAAGGCATCAGCGACGCTGGCGGCCCGCATTTTCTTCTCTGGTGGTGCCGAGAAAGTCTTTTTGCCAACCTTCCAGAGTCTGGAAGCCAATTCGGTCTTCGAACTGGACGCCAAGATGGATGAGGTGGATTACGGCATCAAGGGTCTGTACACCTTCCGTAGTAACAGCTTCAGTCCCCATGGCACCTGTCGTATGGGCGCAGACCCCTATCAGTCAGTGGTGTCCCCCACGGGCGAGTTGCATGACACGCCGGGGCTGTTTGTGGCGGACTCCAGTCTGATTCCAGAGTCGATCAGTGCACCGATCCAGTGGACGGTTCAGGCTTTGGCGAAATACGTGAGTGACCAGATCAACGACAATGCCGCCAATTATTTTATTGGCTGACGGATCTGGGTTCTTTGTCTGGAAAAAGCGAACCTTGGGGTTCGCTTTTTTTTGCTTCATCACGGGTTAGGGGGAAGCTGGCTGTCCGGCGTCCGACCCGATCAACACGCTTACCCCTAACCCGCGATCCTCTTCTCTCCCTCCTCCAACCCGTAGGAGCGTCGCTGGCGGCGCGATACCCAGCGATATTTACCCCATAAGGTATTGAGGAAAAGACGGTTTAACCGCTGTGTGTTCTGCGATTTCAGTGATGATTCTCTTTGCGGATGTCCAAAACCGAACGGGGGTTGGGCATGCCTGTGACACCAGCGTCACCATTCTCTGAAATGACGTGATCCGCCGCCATGGTGGCGACATTTGCCCCGTAGGGCTGTGCTAGCATATGGCATCCATCTTTCAGGGAGTTATGCGTCATGATGGGCTTCGAATTCGCCACAACACACCGGGTACTTGTAGAGGCTGGTGCGGCAGGCCGTTTGCCACAACTGTGTGCCGAGAAAGGTGCGTCCCGCGTGCTGCTTGTGACCGATCCCGGTATCCGCAGCACGCCATTGCTAGGCCCGGTAGAAGAGAGCTTTGCCAGGGCGGGCATGCCGCTGTTCATTTACGATGAGGTGAGTGCTGACCCGGCTGATCGCATCGTGCTGGATGCTACAGACTGCGCGCGGGATAATGGCGCCGATCTGGTGATCGGCTTTGGCGGTGGTTCGTCCATGGACGTGGCCAAGCTGGTGGCCCTGTTAGCTCACCCGGATGCCACCCAGTCGCTGGCAGACATTTACGGCGTGGGATTGGCGACAGGCCCACGGCTTCCCTTGTTTCAGGTGCCAACCACTGCTGGCACGGGCTCTGAGGTCACGCCGGTAGCCATCGTTACCACTGGAGAAACCTCCAAGGCTGGGGTCGTTGCTCCCTCGCTGCTTCCGGATCTGGCAGTACTGGATGCGGAGCTGACGCTCGGCCTGCCGCCGCATGTGACCGCTGCCACCGGTGTGGATGCCATGGTGCATGCCATTGAGGCCTACACCAGTGCCCACAAAAAGAATCCCTATTCCGATATGCTGGCACGGGAAGCCCTGCGCTTGCTCGGCGCCAATCTGGTTACCGCCGTGAAAGATGGCAGTAATCTCCCTGCCCGTGAAGCATGCCTTCTGGGTGCCATGATGGCAGGGCAGGCCTTTGCCAATGCGCCGGTGGCGGCAGTGCATGCACTGGCCTATCCGCTGGGCGGACATTTCCATATTCCCCACGGCTTGAGCAATTCCCTGGTGTTGCCAGAGGTACTCAAATTCAACGCCATGACTGCGGCGCCTTTATACGCAGAGCTGGCGCCAATTCTCAGTGATCGGCCATTTGCCGATCATGAAGACGGGGCAGGGGTGCTGATTGCTGAGCTGGAATCGTTGATTGCAGCGGTCGGGCTGCCGGTTCGGCTACGTGATGCCGGGGTCACCGAAGAGAGTCTGGAAACTTTGGCCTCCGACGCCATGCTGCAGCAACGTTTGCTGGTCAATAATCCTCGCGAAGTCACCGAGGCAGATGCCCTCGCTATCTACAAGGCAGTCTATTAATGACAGACAAGCAGTCACGTCCGGCCCAAGAAGAATATGGCTATCTGTGTCCGGTGGATTCCCGCTGGAGCGATAACGATATTTATGGACACATCAACAATGTGGTGTATTACAGCTATTTTGATTCCACCATCAACCGCTATCTGATCGATGAAGGCGGGCTGGATATTCACCAAGGCGAGCATATCGCTTACGTGGTGAGCTCCGGCTGTGATTACCTGGAGGCGGCCGCCTACCCGGAACCGTTGGTGGTGGGGATGAAAGTGGACAAACTGGGCAACAGTTCTGTGCGCTACGGATTGGCTCTGTTTGGCAGCGAAGGCGTGGCAAAGGCCACCGGTTTTGTTGTTCACGTGTTTGTAAACCGTGAGAGCGGCAGGCCGGTGCCAATACCCGGACCGTTACGCGATGCGCTGGCGGCCTTGAGCTGAATCAGCCGGGTTGATGGATCCAAACAAAAACGCCCTGCATTGCAGGGCGTTTTTGTTTTCATGAAAGCAGGATCAGTTGGGGAAGAAGTTGAGCTTGTAGTCTCCCTTCCAGACCTCCACATTCATGGCGCCGAAGTCCATGCCTTTGGCGACCAGCAGGATACGACGCTCAAGCTTGTCGTCATTCAGCTGGCTGGACTTGATTTTCACATCGGTAACTTCACCGCTGGGCGCAATCACGAGGTGGAGTACCACGGTACCTTGCAGGGCAGGGTTGCTACGCAGGGCGCGCTGGTACTGGCTGTTGAATTTGCCCGCATAACGGTCAAACACACGGCGCAGCTGCTCCTGGGTACGTCGGCTCTTGCCATCGCTGCCCTTGCGGGTAGTGCTAGCCACTTGGCCGGATTCAGCAATTTTGCTGTCGACCTGGGCGCCACCACCCACGGTGCCGGAAGACAGAGTGCCACCACCGCCACCACCACTGGAGGCCTTGGCGACCGCGACGCCCCCTGAACCGCTGCCGGCACGTTTACCAATCAGGTCACGCTCGGCCTTCGCCTCGCTGCTGCCTCCGGTCCGCAAGTCGGATCCAGCGGTGACCAGCGGGCCGATGTCATCTAGCCCGGCAAGGGAGTCTCCGAGATCTTCTTCCAGCTTGGCACGGGCGGTTTCCCTGGCCTGCTCACGCTGTTGTGGCGTGGGGTCAGGTTTGGGCTCCGGCTTTGGCTCAGGTTTGGGCTCGGGTTTCGGCTCTTCCGGCTTCGGTTCATCCGGTTTTTCTTCTGGCTCCGGTTCGGGCTCCGGCTCTGGTTCAGGCGGTGGTGGTTCCTTTTTCTTTTCCATCACCAGCTGGGCAAGCCGCTCCGGAATTTTCTGCTGTTCGCGGCGATCCGGTTTCTCGATGGTGACAGATTCCACCAGAATCATCAGGAACAGGGCCAGAATCAACAGGACCAGTACGATGCCGTACAGGCGCCGGTTTTCCCCCTCTTGCTTGTCCCAGGGCAGGGTGCCATCAATGAGGATGCGCAGCATGTTCTTGTTATTCTGCGTCATTCATCATCCTCCTCTGCCACTTTCAGTACAGCGAAGGCCACCTTGGTATAGGGGGTTTCCATACAGCTACGCATCAACTTCTTGATCACGGCGTAGGGGACTTCTCGGTCGGCCAGAATCATGACTTCCCGTTCTTCGTCGACAGTGCCGCCCAGGCTTTGTGATGCGCGGAAGTTGAGCTCGTCAACGAGCGCTTGCACGGTGCGTTCTTGCTGGGCTTTCACTGTTTCTGTATCGGCAATTCGCTGGCCCTCGACGATCACATCGTTGGGGCTCACCTGAATGGTCAACACTTCACTGGGCAATTCCTGGGCAATGGACTCCGGTAGCTGGATATCCTTGTTGTCCGGGAGCTTGGCTGCGTTGTTGTTGTTCACCAGCAGGAAGATCAGCAAGATGGTGAAAATATCCATCAACGAGGTCAGGTTCAGTGTGGCCACTGCCTTGTGTTTGCCATGATGGCGAGCCATACGGCGGGCGCGGGCAGATTTCTTCACGCGTCACCTCCTTGCTGGCCAGCCTTGTCGGCGGGAGCTGAACCAATGCTGATGCTTGGGAACAGTTCCTTCTTGATGGTTTGCCCGTTCATTTTTTCGTTGTACAGCCGCACTGCATCCATGGTGTGGATCATCACCTCGTAGGGCGTGTCATCCTCACAGAGCAGGGTAATGGCCGTCTCGGACGGGAATTTTTTCTTCAGCTGTACCAGATAGTCGTGCAGGCCGGACGCATCATGGTCTTCGCCCTTGTTTTGCACGATTTTCAGTACGGCACTGCTCTTGCGGTCTACCACTTCATAGCGGTCACCGTAGATCAGCACTTCCAGTACCAGCTTGTCTTTGTCGTCGTCTTCCGAGGGAGTACTGCTGTCATTCACCGCGGGCAGGTCGAGCTGCAGGATGGAAACCTGCGCGAAGACCGCGTTGATCAGCAGAAAAGGAATCAGCACTACCATCAGGTTCAAAAAGGCAGTGATGTTCAGTTCCACCTCGGTGTCGTGCGAACGTCGTCTGCGAAATCGCATACCAGATCCTTACACCAGGTTGGCGAATACAGGAACTCGGCTTATTGGCCGTCGTTCTTGCGCTCTTGCTGGGCAGATACCTGGCGGAAGACGTTAACGAATTTCACCGAGGCCATTTCCATGCTGTCGACCAGCTTGCCGGTCATGGAGTTAATGAAGGCGAACGCCAGCAGCATCGGGATCGCAGCGATCAGACCGAAGGCGGTGGTGTTCATGGCAACGGAAATGGACGCGGAGAGCAGGTCTGCCTTTTGCGCCGGATCGGCACTGGCGACGGCGGTAAAGGCGCTGATCAGACCAAGAATGGTACCCAGCAGGCCAAGCAGGGTAGCGATGTTGGCGAAAGTGGCGATATATGGGGTGCGGGTCTCCAGGCGTGGAATGATCTCCATCAGCCCTTCTTCCATGGCCAGCTCGATATCATCATGACGGCGTGCGGTTTTGGCACGCTCCAGGCCATAGCCGATGACCTTGGCCATACCGGTGTTGCTGCTGCTGACCACGTCCAGCGCCTGACGGAACTGACCCTTGGCAATCAATGGATAAACGTCTTTCCAGGTTTTCTGGTTCTTGGCCTTGGTGGCCTGAAGGTAAATGATACGTTCCAGAGACAGGGCAAGACCCAGTGCCAGCACGATCAGGATGGGATACATGAAAAAGCCACCATCCTGAATAAACTGGATAGAGGTTTCGATAATGCCAGAGTTCTGTGCGGCAGCAGTGGCAGTGGTGGGCATGGACTTCTCCTGCGGTGTTCCTTGGATGTGTTGTTGTAAATGGCGGACAGCAGTGTAGTCAGAATTATGGTGCTGTTGCCTTCCCCTAAAGGGCTAATATTTATCAGAAAAAAAGCTTGTCTGCATCTGGTAACTTTGACTGATCTGGTTCCTAGTCGAGGAACAGGCCGTCATTGTCAGGTTCCTGGGTCAGAAGTTGGTGGTATTCGATCTCACGCATGAGCACTTCCTGATCCAGAGGCTCAAGAACCCGATTGAGCAAACTGGAGGTTGGGTCTTTCTTTTCCAGTTTCACTTCACGGTCCTTCCAGGGCACAACGTTCAACACGGTGGGGGCTTCCTGTGTGCCGATCACGTTGGTGGAGGCACCCTGGTCGGTGGCATCTGCAGCGTGGGCGGGCAGGGCAGCAAACGTTGTCAGGGCAACAAGCGCTGCCACACCCGCCTTGCTGGCGATCCTGGAGCATGCTGCAAGACCGGATGCGGTGGATGCGCTGGACAGTGCAGAGGCTGGAATGATCCGTTTCATCAGTTCACATCTCCATTATGTTGGCCCGCGCCATTACCGGCGACGGGCTGAGTGGCGGGGGCGTCCGGTGCCCGGTTCTGCAAATCCACAATCCAGTTCGCCACATTGGTGTCCGGTTGTTTTTGCAGATCCTGGTAAGCCTGGAAATGTGTCAGGGCAAGATTCAGGTCCTGCAGGTAGAGCTCGCCAAGAACCGCCAGATTGAAATGGGCACGGGCATACTTGGGATCGAGCGCCAGGGCGCGTTGATAATGCATTCGTGAGTCATCAAACTTGCCTTGTTCGCGCAAGGCCAGCCCCAGGCCGTTGTGGCAGTAGGGGTTGGAATCATTCACGGCCAGGCAGTCTCGGAACGCTTTGTCTGCCTTTCCCCAATCTTCCTGTTGCATGTAAATCAACGCCACGTTCAGTCTTGGGCCAGACAATTGTGGGTAACGCTCTGCCAGTGACTGGAACATGACCAGCGCCTGTTGATCATTGCCTGCCATTCGAGTCTGCAGGGCGCGTGCATATTCCCCCATGGCTTGCTGAGCCACCTTTTCGACTTTGGGGTCGTGGGGGACCGGGGGGATGTGTACTGCATCGCTGTCCGAGGCGGCGCCACCGGCTTTCTGCCCTTCATATTTGCTGGTGTGTCCCTGGGCCGTTTCGCCGTCCAGACCACCACCGGTAGTTGCACAGCCAGACAGCAACAGGGCAGCGGTCAGACCCGACGCCGCCAGCAATGACCTGCCGTGATCAGTAAATAATGTCCACATGGCTCTCAACCTGTTCAAACTTCGCGTAACGGCCAGGGATCAGCTCGGCGAGGGCGCCAAAGCTTTTCTTCACCCACTGGTCGTAAATCTTGTCGGTTACCAGATCCGCATTGGCAATCAGGATATCGATGGCCTGATCCTCGTAAGGCAAGGCCTTGTCTTCCAGCAGCATGGTGTATTCTTCGAGTTCAAGCTCGTCCAGGCCGTTGGGGCGTTCGGAATCGATCAGATCCTTGGCCAGTACCCGATACATTTCGCCGATCTTGTAGTTGGCGGCGGTGGCATACTCAGCGACACCGATGTCAGCCACTGCCTGATAATCCGCCAGGGCGGTTTTCATGACGCCGGTCTTGGCGGCCAGCGAGGTTTTCAGCGGTTGCTCCAGCTTGATGCTGTTGAACTTCTGGAAGTTTGGTTCCGCCAGCGTAAAGCTGGCATAGGCCGCAAGCCAGGCAACACGGTCGGTGGCGTTGCCGCCAGCTTCCCGGTAGCTGGTCACCAGCTGCCTCAGCCAATAGGTTTCCCGCTCGCTGTTCCGTGTTTTTCGATTCAGCTCAACCAGTCGGAACTGGGCCTCAGAGCGGAAGTCGTAGGGTTCCGGCCACTCTTGAAGATACTGTTTGTAGAGGGCGATGGATGCTTCCGGTTGGTTGGCACGGTCTTGCATCTCTGCGGCTTTCCACAGGGCCTGGCGAGATAGCTCTGCGTTTTCTGCCTTGTAGTTGGATGCGATCAGTGCCAGCTCACCTGCAGCGGCGGTGTAATTACCCTGTTGCTCGTAAGCCACAGCCAATTTGTCCGGAATGGTTTCGGTCAGCGCATCGCCTGGGTAGCGCTGACGGAACGCTTCCAGCACCGGGATTGCATCGGCACTTCGGCCCTGAGCGATGAACACAGTGGCAGCATCGAACTCTGCGTTCTTGCGGACTGCGGCTTCAGGCACGGTCTGGCCGACCCGCAGGAAAGTGGCTGCCGCCAGATCCATATCGCCAGCCTGCTGCGCCTGTTCGGCCTGACGATAGATGCTGATCGCCAGTTTTTCACGGTATTGGGCGCGGTTTTCCGGTGTCAATTCCAGTGCCAGCAACTTTCCGTAGGCCAGTTCTGCAACCTTGTAGTTGGCTAGGTCAAACTCGCCGCTGGCTATGGTGGCCCAGCCATATATCAAGTGAGCATTGGAGGGCGCCGGCTGGCGGCTGACGAGAATGCCTGCGGTTTTGACGGCGCCCTCAACATCACCCAGTGCCAATTGGTCTTCGGCCGTGTTCTGCAGGACGTTGGGGACCTCCGGGTGCTGCGGGAAGCTTTGCCCAAACTTTTGAGAGCTGGCAATTTTCTGTTGACGCCATTGCGCCTTTTCTTCTTCCTGTAGCTGCTCGCTTGAGAGTATCTGTTGATATGCGATCAGGGCGGAGAAGGCGGCATTGCCAGACTCGGCATATTCGGGGTAACCGTACGCTGTGCGTTCAAACTCGGTGATGGCCGCGGGGTACTGGTTGGCAGCGTAGAGCACGTCGGCATAGCGATGATTCACGTCGCCCTGATTGGCGCTGACGGGTGGGGTGTCCAGGTACTGTTTGTACCATTGCGCCGGTGCCAGGTAGGCATCGGGTTTGCCGGCTTTCTGGGCCAGTACATGGTGGTATTGCGCCAGATCGAGAATGTGGCCTTTCAGCAAATCAACATACTGTTGGCGAATGTCCGGGTGGCGGTTCCAGTAGTCGCTGGTGATGCCATAGTGCTGAACGTATTTTTCCTTGGCTGGCAGGACCAGAGTGGGGAAGCCCCCTTTCTGGTAAGAATCGATCTGCAGGCTGGAAAATTCAGGCGCCAGCTCGGAATCGGGATAGGCATTCACGTACATGTCGAAGGTTTCCGCGGCATCGCGGAAGCGCTCCTGATTCAGGTATACCTGACCCAGCGTACGATAGATTTCCGGCTCGTAATCCCGGCTGCCGTTGCGAGCAAACCATTTGCGTACGGATTCGGCACCGTCCTGATTGCTGAACGCCAGGCTGACGACTCGCTGGGTGTCCTTGAACAGCTTGCCTTCCATGCTGGTGTCATCATCAAGCGCCGCATGACCATTCAGGTTGTCCAGCAAGGTGAAGAAGCTGTTTTGGGCTTCCTTGTAGTCGCCAAGCTTGTAATGGCTCCAGCCGTTTTTGTAGAGGGCCTGGTTATAGAATTCGTTGTTTTTGCCGCGACGGATAACGTCGGCATACGCCTTTTCCGCGTATTCAAAATCGCCTTCAGAGAACAGCAACTCACCACGACGAAACTGGGACTCCAGAGCCCACTCACTGTTAGGGTACTGACCCACGAGGGCGTCCAGGCTTTCGCGAGCCTTGTCCAGATCACCGTCCATCGCGTAAGCCTTGGAGAGCAGGTAATACGCTTCGGCACGCTGATTCGGATCGTTGGTACTGTTCAGAAGCTCCTGGTAGAGCGAAATGGCGGTGCTGTAGTCAACATTTTCATCAGGAACAGACGGAGCCATGCTCCCCGCAACATCGAGCAGGGCGAGTTTGCGCTCGGTGTCTTCGGTGGTATTTACCTGATCCATGGTGTTGTTGTACACCATCTGGTCAATCTGCTGTTCGAGGCGCTCATTTTCCTCTTCTGCGGCATGCAGGTCTTGCTCGGTCGCGGAGGACAGAGCCAGGTCGGCCATGCGACGCAGGGTTTTGGCGCGCCGTTCAGGGTCGTCGAACAGTTCCGCGGCCTGGCGATAACTGTTCAGCGCGTCCTGGGTGGTGGCGTTATCCAGTTGTTGTTCTTCGATGACAATGTCGGTGCTTTCAAGGTCGCCCAGCGTGGTGCCGCCGAAGCGAGCCTGCTGCTCGAGCGTTCCGTTGGTGGGCGCGCTGGCACAACCGCTGAGAGTAATAATGGCAGCAGCGAGACCGTGTAGACGGAAACGGTTCACGATGAAGTCCTCTGATTCTTGTCGCCTGAGACAGAGGTATCCTGAATGCGAGCGATGGACAGATGCGCCTCGGCAAGCTGGTCAGCCAGTTTTTTCTGGTTGCTTTTAAGTAGCTCCAGGGCATCGTTCTGCATGCTTTTTTCCAGTGCCTCAAGCGTTTTTATCGTTTCTACACGGATCCGTTCGATCCGTTGGCTTTGTGACGCCAGTCGTGTCCCCAGATCGTCCCGGGTACGCAGGGTGGCATCCCTGATTTGCTGTTTGACCGCGGCAATGCGCTCAGCAAGAACCCGATTTTCATCCTGGAGTGTGGCAGCATCTTGAATCTGTTTTTCGCGCTGTTCTACCGACTGGTGGGCAATATCCCACAATAAAAGACCCCTGACGCGGCGTAGTCGTAGTGCGTTCTGGTGACTGGAGCCCGGGATCGTGCCGAATTTCCGGGCCAACCCGTCTACCTTGTTCCACATGATCGCCTGTTCCGGATTAGCTACGTCTTCAGGGGCGCTCATATCAACAAAGTTGGGGATGTTGTTTGCCAGACGGTCCGTGGCAAGGGTGAGCTGCTCCTGGCGACGAATCTGTTCGGAAACGGACTGGCGCACGTGAGGCAGGTATTTGTTAAGGCTGGCTTGTTGAATCTTGTAGCTTTCCTGCATGGCGGGCAATGAACGCTGCCAATGCTCGACCATGCTCTTGATCTGGTGAATCTGCCGATAGTGCTCGAAGCGCTGTGAGAAGGCGTTGCTGGAAAACAGCTTGTAAAGATAGGACAGCTCGCCACCGGCAGCCATGTCATCGGTGTTGGCGGGAAGAAAGCCGGTTTCGTTCACATCTTCGGGCAGCAGATTTTCGGCCCAGCCACTTTCCTGAATACGGTTGATGGCTCGCTGGATGTCTTTCAGGGACTCACGGTACTGACTGGCTGCATACTGATAGCCTGCCAGTGCCTGGGGCATACCGCCGAGCTCTTCATAAGCCCGCGGCGCCAGCATCAGGGCCTCTTGCACAGAGGGGTGATTGCTGTTGCGTCGCACGGCTTCCAGCCACAACGGCAGGGCGCGTTTTATGTCGCCGGCACGGTAGTTGGCCAGTCCGAGAGCGAGCAGGGCATCTTCAGAGAAGGGCCCATCACTGCGAACCTGGCGCAGATCGCTACGGGCACTTTCCAGATTCCCGTTGCGAATTTCGGTCAATCCGGCTGCCAGTGCTGCCCGGTCGCGCAGGGCCAGTGCCTGATCAGAATTGCCGCCGGCCTTGAGCAAGGATTTCAGCAGCTGCAGGCCATCGTCTGCGTGGCCTGCACGAATCATGGCGACACCCATGTTATAGGTGGCGTAGCGGCCTTCATCCGTGTCGACGGGGACGGTGTTCAGGTAGTCCATGGCGCCAATAAAGTCTTGCTCTGCCATTAAAATATTGGCGAGCATCAGCCGGCGACGGGCTTCGTCAGCGGCTTCCAGTCCCTTGACGTTATCACCATCCAGAATCATGGCGGCTTCTTCCAGATTCCCTTCGCGATAATGCAGTGCCGCCTTGTGCAGCCAGGTCTGGGCGCGGGTCCGGCTGAGAATGTCTTTCTTGAGCAAACGGTTGAAGATGACTTCGGCGTTGCCGGGCAGGCCGTACGTCACGTAGAGATCGCCCAGTAGCAGTTCGGCGTAATCGGTGTCTTCGTTAAACAGTTCCTGATGCTGATTGACCAGCAACTTGTTGATGGCGTCGAAGTTGGCATGCCGGTAGAAATCAAACATGACTTCACCGAAAGCCAGGTAGCGGTGCTCTTCTACGCCAAGGGGAATGGGCCCCATGTCGATGTCATCAAAGAACTCGACTTTGGCAGCGTGAGACGACGCGCCGGCAGTAATGCACACTGCCAGCAGACAAGGGCGAAAAAGTCGCGGGATCATTGCTGATTCCACTCACGGAATTCAAATTTGTGCTGCTGCTTGTTGAGGTCGTCGACTACCTGCATTTCCACCATCTTGCGACCAGCCCCCTTGGTGAAGGTATAGGTGGTGGTTTTCTGATAGTCCTTGCCGAGCGGATCATAGCCGGTGATGGTCGCTTCGAGCACGTGACGGCCACTGGCCAGATTGCCGGTGTAGAGACGTTGAATGCCACCTTTGGTCAGGGATTCGAATTCCTGATCGGTATAGAAGTGGTAGCCGACATGATCACCGTCAATGGTGAGGTTGATGTCCACCAGCCGAATAGGCGTACCCACATCCACGGAGACAAAAATGTTGGTTTGTGGAGAGGCGTAAATCAGCTCCCTTTCCAGCAGGGTCAGGTCCCGGTTAAGGTCCAGCGCTTCGTTTTTGAGCTGGCGGATTTGCTCGGACAGGCCGTCATCATTATTGGCCACGGCAACGGAAGACAGAGCCAGAACCAGGGCGCCGCAAAAAGGCAGAAATGCTTTCATGGGATAGCTATCGCTTCATTTGTTGTTATTCGCCGGTATTTCTTCGGCATCTATGCCGATAGTTGTAATCAGAAGAATGGCTTAAATCAAGGACGAACGTCGGTCATTATTGGCCTTCAGGCACTTTTCAGTGGCTTCTATTGTCAAGGAGAGCCTCGTGTTTGATACGAAAATGCCATTATTTGCGGGCAGCTTGCTGGAAAAAGCCCTGAAAGAGCGCTTTTTTGATAAGAAATGGCGGTTCTGGCCCGCGTCAGGTGGTGATACCGCGTTAAGCGGTGTTCTTCAGAGTGAGCAGCGACGCCTGTTTGCCAAGTTCCACCCTGAAGGCTCCTTGTTGCAGGCTGAGGCCTGCGGATTGACCCAGCTGGGGAGGTGGGTGGATGTTCCTGACGTTATCGCCTGTGTGGAGGTTGAAGCGGGGGCCGTGCTGTTGCTGAGTTTCCGGCAACTGCGATCACTGGAAGGACAGGTGCAATGGCATCAGGCCGGTGAGCATTTGGCGAATCTGCATGCCTGCCGAAGTGAGTGGTACGGTGCGATGCAGGACAACTATGTCGGAGGGAGCGCGCAGTCCAATGCTTCCATGGCCTGCTGGCCTGACTTTTTTCGTGAACAGAGACTTGCCCCTCAATTAACGCGGGCTCGTCGGCGCGGACTCGATGGCATGGCGACACGCTACGTGGAGCAAGTCATGGGCCAGCTCGAACACTGGCTACCGGCTGCGCCTGCCGCCAGCTTGCTGCATGGTGACCTCTGGCAGGGGAACCTGGCCTGGGGGGAGCGGGGGCCGGTGTTCTTCGATCCAGCCTGTTATTATGGCGACCCTCAGGTGGATCTCGCGATGCTAAACCTGTTTGGGCGTGCCCCTGCCGCGTTTTATCACGGGTATCAGGGTAGGTTGCCAGATACGAAGCAGCAGCGTCCCTGGCCAGTCTATGACCTTTATCACTGGCTTAAGGAGCCTCTGAATAACTCCTTGCATGCTCAGTCTTTCAGGCTGATTCACAATCTAGGCGCACTTTTGAAGGCATGCTGGTTGCCTGTCGAGAAAGTGCAAC
>PAJO01000004.1:0-14037 GCA_002706085.1 Alcanivoracaceae bacterium
AGCTGTTGTGTCTTGTCTCGACGGTAAGGGTGGTTCCCTTTCCTAGAGGCAAGGCGCAGCAGATGTGCGCTCCAGGCCGCGTCCTTCGGGTCTTCCAGGCTGGCCCGCACTCGTTGTTGCGCTTTTTCGATGGATGGACATACACCTTCAAAACCGCGCCTCTCTTTACCTTTTGACCCATAGAGGGGGCGAACCAGCCTGAAAGACTGAGCATGCAAGGAGTTATTCAGAGGTTCCTTAGCGTTACAGTCGCAGCTCCCGGAGTTCCGGGCTGGTGCCGGCCCGTTCCCAAAGCGTTTGAAAATCCCTGGCAAGGCGTGGCGCTCGCGGCAGGCGGTGTGCGCACAGGTGAATGCGGCGGGGACGTGGCCAGCCGATGGCTTCGAAAAGGCCGGTATTATCCCCAAGCGCGTGGCAGGCCTGCGGGTCGCAGTCGTCCTGCTGGGTCTGGCGAAGTTGAATGCGTGAGGGCAGTCTGCGCGCGAGGTGAATCAGCCGATGGCCATTGCGCACCGCCTCTTGCTGATCATCAAACAGCACTCGCACGTCGGAGCGTTCACTGGCGATGGCCAGAGCCTTGATGGCATCGACCACCTGATCGTCAGCGGTAAGTGCATCGAGGGTGGGCACGCGAAGCCACAGGCGGCGCTTGCAGGCGTGGGCCAGGCGAGCCAGCCCTTCGCTGGCCTGGCTTCGGGTGAGGGTGATCAGGGTGTCGTCGTCGCCGATGACAAATGACATCAGACCAGCGGTTTGAACATCTGTCGGTGTGGGATGTTGGCGTCCATGAAGATCCCGCCGGACACAGAAAACCCTGCAGCCTCATAAAAACTGGTGGCGTGGGTCTGGGCATGCAGGAAGATTTCTTCCATTCCCAGGCCACGGGCGGCATCTTCGGCTGCCACCAGCAGGGAGCTCCCTACGCCGTTGTTACGTTGCTCTGACAATACGCACAGGCGGCTGATCTGCCCGGTGGGCAACAAGCGGATACAGCCGACCGGCTGTTGGTTCGCGTCCAGGGCCATAAAATGGACGGCCTGGTCATCTTCCCCATCCCATTCCAGCTCCTCCGGCACGTGCTGTTCATCAATGAACACCTGCTGGCGGAGGTTGCGCAGGGCGGTTTCGCTTTCATCCCAACGGGTTTCGATAATGCTGATAGCCATAGGGGTCTCGTTACAGTGGGGCGAAGAAGCCCTGTTCAATCCATTCATGGAGCAATTCCCTGGCGGTGGAAGTCATTACGGCTTCCAGCTCGCTTTCCGTGTAGCGTCGCTTGCTGGCCAATAGCTGAACCAGCGGGCGTTGTTGTTCTGTAAGGGTGTGCGGCTCACCGTTGAGCCATACCCGGTTGCCCTGCATCAGCAGGCGCACGCTGCCATGGCGAACCAGGGCGGTGTGCGGATCGCGCTCGCGAATATGGTGGTCGTCGATGGCAAATTCAAGGCCATCCTGTCGGGGGGTCGATAGCCAGCGATAAACTGCCCGTTCAATGCCTTCTGGCTTAAGCAGATCGAGCGCCCCACGCACCAGGGCCTGGCGATCCTGATCGGTCAGGATGGCTGGGTTGTCGGGGACGGTACGCTGGGGGTCCGTGAACAGGTGGCTGTCAGCATCTGCCAGGCACTCACCGGCGATTTCGGCCATCAGCATCTGGTAATCCGGTGCACGGAAGCCGACGGACCAGGTCAGGCAGTCATCATCCTCGGCCACACCGTGGTGTGCGACCCCAGGCGGCAAGTAGAGTACGTCGCCGGGCATGGCGATATATTCTTCCCGGACTGCCATGCCATCGAGCAATTTCAGGTCCGGGTGGGGCAGGCGTGGGCTGTGTTCGTCACAGACCTCTCCAATTTGCCAGCGACGGGAACCGTGCGCCTGAATCAGGAAGACGTCATAACGATCAAAGTGCGGTCCGACACTGCCGCCCGTCACCGCGTAACTCATCATGATGTCTTCCACGCGCCAGCCCGGCAGGAACGCAAAGCCGTCCAGCAGCAGAGAGGTTTCGGTGAGGAAATGATCAACTGACTGCACCAGCAGGGTCCAGTCCCGTTCCCCGAGAGTGGAAAAGATCTCCTCGTCCAGCGGGCCCTGTTGCAGCTGCCACGGGCCCTTGCCCGCTCCCTGAATAATTCGGGCTTCTACGCCGTCTTCCAGAGCCAGCCCGGCCAGTGTGTCAGCGTCGGGACTGTCAAGACCCGTGGCGGCTGCGGGCATGAACAGCGGCTTTTTCTGCCAGTAATCACGCAGAAAGGCTTCAGGAGCCAGCGGCAAGGTGAAGTGTGGGAGTGTGGCGCTCATGGGCAAGTCCGGCAGCAAGGCTGTGCCAGCGATAGCTGGCACAGCCTCACGCTTCAGAGGTTACGTGCCTGTTGCGGGGCGTTGCCGATGTAGCTGGCCGGGGTCATGGCAAGCAGGATTTCCTTGGCTTCATCCGGGATCGCCAGATCATTGATGAAGGCGGTGAGGGTCTCCTGATTAATGCCGTCCTTGCCGCGGGTCAGAGCCTTGAGCTTCTCGTAGGGTTTTTCGATCCCGTAGCGACGCATGACTGTCTGGATCGGCTCGGCCAGGACTTCCCAGGCGGCATCCAGGTCTGCATTCAGACGGGCGGCATTCACTTCCAGCTTGCCGATACCTTTCAGGCTAGCCTCGAAAGCGATCAGGCTGTGGGCCAGACCGACACCGACATTACGCAGTACGGTGGAATCGGTCAGATCACGCTGCCAGCGGGAAATGGGCAGCTTGGCGGCCAGATGATCCATGATCGCATTGGCCAGACCCAGGTTACCTTCGGAGTTTTCGAAGTCGATGGGATTGACCTTGTGGGGCATGGTGGAGGAACCCACTTCGCCTTCCACGGTTTTCTGCTTGAAATAACCCAGCGAGATATAGCCCCACACGTCACGGTCGAAATCCAGCAGGATGGTGTTGAAACGCATCAGTGCGTGGAAGTACTCCGCCACGCAATCGTGGGGTTCGATCTGGGTGGTGAAGGGGTTGAAGGTCAGTCCCAGGCTTTCAACGAAACGGCGGGCAAAGGTTTCCCAGTCCACTTCCGGGTAGGCCGACAGGTGAGCGTTGTAGTTGCCCACCGCGCCATTGATCTTGCCGAGCAGTTCCACAGCGGCGAACTGATCGCGCTGGCGCTGCAGGCGGGCCACCACATTGGCCATTTCTTTGCCAACAGTGGTGGGGGAGGCCGACTGGCCGTGGGTCCGTGACAGCATCGGCTGGTCGGCCAGGCTATGGGCCTGACGGCGGATGGCGTTGATCACCTGGTCCATCTTGGGCAGCAGGATCTCGCGGGCTTCCTTGAGCATCAGGGAGTAGGAGAGGTTGTTGATGTCCTCACTGGTGCAGGCGAAGTGGACAAATTCACTCATGCCAGCCAGTTCGCTGTGCTCGGCCATCTGTTCCTTGATGAAGTATTCCACCGCTTTCACGTCGTGGTTGGTGGTGGCTTCGATTTCCTTGATGCGCTCGGCATGTTTGGCTTCGAAGTCGCGGGTAATGCCGCGCAGGTGCCAGGCTGCCTGACCGCTCATCAGCGGGACTTCGGGGATATTCTTGTCGTGGGCGAGCTGTTCCAGCCAGCTCACTTCCACGTGGACGCGGAAGCGGATCAGACCGTATTCACTGGTAGTGTTACGCAGGGCATCGACTTTGCCGGCATAGCGGCCATCGACCGGTGAAATGGCGGTGAGGGTATTCAGGCTGGACATGTGTCAGGCTCCCGAAGTCGTCCAAGTAAGGTTCCAAAGCGGCGCAATGATACAGCAAAAAAGGCGGGGCTGCGTGCTTCTGTTGCGTTGGTGTCGGGAGCGTGGCTGGTGGCGATATTCGCCGGTTACGGGAAAAGGGGGGGGGCATTGAGAGCGCAGGGATTACAGAGGAAATAGCGGGAGAGGGCTGTCATATATGGGCGGTTCTGGTGGCTCAGATTCCGCTGTCACAGCCCGCGACCTGTGCTGAGGAAAAAGATTAACAAATGCCTATAAATTATTGATATCTATCGACTCTATTTGTGAAAGGATAGGTTTTCTCTGGAACAGAAGATGCCAGCGGCGCCCGCCGAACTGGTGCCACAGGAAGGCGGCGCGGACGCCGGCAAGGAACAGAGCGCGAATCCTGGCGGCCTTGTTTTCGTCCTGAAGGTGAGAGGGCTCGCCCTTCACCTGTATGCGAAAGCGGAAGGTCCCCAGGGTGTCCACGTAGATCCCGGCCAGCCGGTGACAGAACGCATCTTCGGTGAGGCTGCTGAAATGGGCTTGCTGGCCACTCAGGGCCATGAGCCGATGGCGCAGAATGCTGGTGGTGTCGTCGTTCTTGCGGAGTTTGCCTGCCAGATGGAGCAGGGCCAGGCCGTAGTTGAGCGGGCGCAGGGAGCCTCCGGCGGAATCCTTGTTGAGACTGCGGTTGAGCAAGCTCATGCCATCGCGTAGCAGGCCGGGCCTGGGATAGATGGCATCAAACGTCTCCGCATCCAGTGCCATTACGCCCTCGATGAGCGCTTCAAAGGCCCGTGGGTCGCAATCACCACGCAGGGCAATGTCGTCTGCCAGCTGGGCCGCCTGGAATACAGCAGCCAGCGCCAGTGTTCGCTGCTGTTCGCGAGAGAAACGTTCGCTCATGGGGTGTCTGTCCTTGGCGTTGGGTCGTTACCGGGTTGCTTCAATGGGCGCGCCACCGAGGCAGACCGGGCCATCGTAGAAGACCACGGACTGACCGGGGGTCACTGCGCGTTGTGGCTCATCAAAGACCACATGAACGCGCCCCTCACCGGCATCGGAAACCGTACAGGCCTGATCGGGTTGGCGATAGCGGGTCTTTGCCGTGAGTCTGGCTGGCAGGGCCGGAGGCTGCAGGGCCACCCACATGACCGGGGCACTGGTCAGTTCGCGGCTGTACAGCAGTGGATGTTCGGTGCCTTGCACGGCAATCAGGACATTGCGGTCCAGATCCTTGCCCGCCACATACCAGGGGGCATCGTTACTATCGGAGCGGCCGNCAATACCCAGCCCCTGACGCTGGCCGAGGGTGTAGTACATCAGGCCATCATGGTCGCCAATCACGTTGCCGTGGTCGTCTTCAATCTTGCCGGGTTGGGCAGGCAGATACTGCTCGAGAAAATCCTTGAAGCGGCGCTCACCAATAAAGCAGATGCCGGTGGAGTCCTTTTTCTTGTGGTTGGCGAAGCCCTTGTCTTCGGCGATCCGGCGCACTTCGGGCTTTTCCAGATCCCCCAGCGGGAACNNGGTACGATCGAACTTGTGGTGATCTACCGCGTGCAGGAAGTAGGTCTGGTCCTTGTTGGTATCGACAGCGCGAACCAGCTTCGCGGCTCCGGTGTGATCGACCTGCGCGTAGTGGCCGGTGGCAATGTAGTCCGCGCCCAGGGTCAGTGCATGGTCAAGGAAGGCCTGGAACTTGATTTCCTTGTTGCAGAGGATATCCGGGTTGGGGGTCCGGCCTGCCCGGTATTCGGCAAGGAAATGTTCAAATACCCGGTCCCAGTATTCCGAGGCAAAGTTGGCGGTGTGCAATTCGATGCCAAGAACACCGGCCACCTGCATGGCGTCCAGCAGGTCTTCGCGGGCGGTGCAATACTCGGTGCCGTCGTCCTCGTTCCAGTTCTTCATGAACAGGCCTTCGACCTGGTAGCCAGCGTCGATCAGTCGGGCGGCCGCGACGGAGGAATCNACACCGCCGGACATGCCAACGATAACGCGGGTATCTTGAGGCGCTTTGTGCATGGTCACAGTATTCCTGTCAGCCCCGCTGGAGAGGCCAAGGGTGCTGGTAAATGGTGTCCAGGGGCAATCGTCTACCAGAGAGATAGTCATCCAGGCAGCGTTCCACAAGGGGGCTGCGGTGCTGGTCACGACGGGCGCGGAAGGCCTCTGGTGTCAGCCACTCGGCGTCAAGGATGCCGGTATCCAGTTTCTGACGTGGGTCGTGGCTCACCGGTCGGGCCACAAAGCAGGTCCGATAGTACACCCCGCCGCCTTTCTGCGGCTGAAAGATGTACCAGCCCAACAGGTCGGTGATTTCCACCTGCCAAGCCGTTTCTTCCAGTGTTTCACGCCAGGCCGCTTGTTCCAGGGTTTCGCCGAACTCCACGTGGCCGGCTGGCTGGTTGAGGACCTCACGGCCCTTGCTCAATTCGCGGACAAACAGGAACTTGCCGTCTTGTTCCACCACGCAGGCCACAGTAATGTGCGGCTCGAAGCTGTTCATAGCAGATCTGCCAACAGGGCGCCCGGCGGAGCCGGACACAATACGATACGATGAAAGGCGGGAATGGTAGCGCAGCCGCCGCCGAGACAACAGGCCAGGAGCGAGGATGTCAGACGATCAGTTTACCCACCTGGACAGCAGTGGACAGGCACAGATGGTTGATGTCACTGACAAGGCAGTGACTCAACGGGTCGCNGTGGCCCAGGCCCGGGTACGCATGCAGCCTGCCACGCTGGCCATGATTCAGGATCAGCGCCATCCCAAAGGCGACGTGTTGGCAACCGCCCGNATTGCAGGNATTCAGGCGGCCAAAAAGACCTGGGACCTGATNCCTCTGTGCCACCCCCTGATGCTGACCAAGGTGACCGTGAATATCGAGCCAGANGGGGATGACGCCCTGCGGATCGAGACCCTGTGCAANCTCAGCGGCACAACCGGGGTCGAGATGGAGGCCCTGACCGCGGCTTCGGTGGCGGCGCTGACNCTGTATGACATGTGCAAGGCGGTCGATCGTGGCATGGTGATTGAAAGCGTCTGCCTGCTGGAAAAACAGGGTGGGCGTAGCGGCCATTACCAACGCGTTAACGAACAGGAAGAANANTGATGGTCCAGGTACGCTTTTTTGCTGCTCTGCGGGAACGGGCAGGCCGTGATGCTATCCAGNTCGACTTACCGGAAGGGGTGAGCACNGTTGCGCAGCTGGTTGACTGGCTGGCGNNAACCGATGTGGCTCTGGCCNAGGCTNTGGAGGCGACACCGCGACGGATGGTGGCCATCAATGAAGTGCTGGGNAATGANGATAGTNTNGTGGAAGCGGGAGACGTGGTGGCCCTGTTTCCACCGGTGACCGGCGGATGAAGGCCCATATCGAGGTTCGTGAGGGTGGTTTGAGCGCCAGCGAGCCGGATTTGTGGCTGCGGGATCAGGGGCGCAGTGGTGCGGTGGTGATGTTCAGTGGCCAGGTNCGCGATGAGCAAGGCAAGGTAGAGGCCCTGCATCTGGANCATTACCCGGGCATGACGGAATCAGTGCTNGGCACCATTGTTGAGCAGGCCTGCAGTCGCTGGCACCTCAATGGTGCCTGGGTNGNGCACAGGGTTGGCACCATTCAGGCNGGTGANGACATTGTCCAGGTGGCGGTCAGCTCGGCCCACCGTCAGGCTGCTTTCGAGGCCTGCGCCTTTATCATGGATCTNCTGAAGACCCGGGCGCCGTTCTGGAAGAAAGAGCTTATCGACGGGNGCTGGATTTGGGTCGAGGCCCGCGAGAGCGATGACCAGGCCGCCGCGNCCTGGCTNCAGGACGCGACGGGGCGTGCACCTCGCTAGCGCGCCATTCNCCNGGCGCCAGGCCTTCCACTGACCAGTCCCCAATCTGCCAGCGAACCAGNCTCAGGGTGGGNAATCCGATGGCGGCGGTCATGCGTCGTACCTGNCGGTTTCGACCTTCGTCTATGGTGAGTTTCAACCAGCTGTCGGTTACCGTTTTGCGTGACCGAACNGGAGGATGCCGATCCCACAGTGGNGGGGCATCAATGCGCTCGACCTGGGCNGGCCGGGTAGGGCCGTCTTTCAGAGTGATGCCCTGGCGCAATTTTTGCAGATCAGAGCCCCCGGGCTCACCCTCCACCAGAACCAGATAGGTTTTGGGAAGGTGNAACCGCGGACTGCTGATGCGCGCCTGCAGNCTGCCGTCATCAGTCAGCAACAGCAGGCCTTCAGAATCCCAGTCCAGTCGTCCNGCCGGNTACACGTCCGGTTGGGGGATGAATTCGCTCAACGTTCGGCGACCCTGATCGTCGCGAAACTGGGACAACACCTGAAAGGGTTTGTTGAGCAAGATCAATTGCGCCATGGGGCCTGACAATCCTGATAGGTTTGATTGATATAATGCGTCGTATTACCGGCCNGCTACGCTAACAAGGCTAAACGGTCAGTGCTATACTCGCCAGCNCACGCCGGTTACGGTTTGATAAAGACAGAGTAGTCCTGTTAAGACCCGCTGATCTGACGGTCAAAAGCCGACTCACATCAGGTGGGAAACACTGCCAATACAATTGGGACTTATAATTCTATGACCACCCCAAAAATTATTTACACCATGACAGATGAGGCGCCCGCGCTGGCGACCTACTCGTTTTTGCCNATTATTGAGAAATTTACCTCCATNGCCGGGATTGAAGTTGAAAGTAGCGATATTTCGCTTGCCGCACGNATCCTCGCCAACTTCCCCGAACATCTGTCAGACGACCAAAAAGTCANCGATACCCTCNCCGCCCTGGGCGATCTGACCCAGGANCCGGAAGCCAACATCATCAAGCTTCCNAACATCAGCGNNTCNATNCCNCAGCTTCGTGAAGCNATCGCCGAGCTCNNNGANCATGGCTATAACGTNCCNGAGTACCCNGACGAGCCNCGNANTGATGANGANAANGANATNCTGTCCCGTTANGCCAANGTNCTNGGNTCTGCGGTGAANCCGGTGCTNCGTGAAGGNAATTCAGATCGTCGNGCNCCGCTNGCNGTNAANAACTANGCNCGCAAGAACCCGCACAGCATGGGNTANTGGAGCCNNGCTTCCCGNACCCACGTNGCCCATATGCGNGGGGGNGATTTCTNTTCCCACGAGACCTCTACCACCATTGANAAGGCCTGCAAGGTNCGCATCGAGTTTGTGNANNCNCAGGGCAANNTCTCTGTGATGAAGCCGGAATTTGGCTTGCTGGACGGGGAAGTCATTGATGCCATGTTCATGAGCAAGAAGGCGCTCTGCGACTTCTTCGATGAGCAGATCGANGATGCCAAGAACACTGGCATTCTGTTNTCGCTGCATGTGAANGCCACCATGATGAAGGTGTCGCACCCGATNGTNTTCGGTCATGCGGTGCGTCGCTTCTACAAAGAGCTGTTTGANAAGCACGGTGAGGTACTGGAACAAATCGGTGCCAACCCCAACAACGGCTTGAGCAATATCTACCAGAANATNGAAGAGCTGCCGATTTCCCAGCGNCTGGAGATCGAATCCACTATTCGTGCCTGTTACCTGCATCGTCCGGAGCTGGCNATGGTGGACTCTGACCGCGGNATCTCCAACCTNCATGTNCCGTCCGACGTCATCGTCGATGCCTCCATGCCGGCCATGATTCGCCAGGGCGGCAAGATGTACGGCGCCGATGGCAAGCTCAAGGACACCAAGGCGGTGATTCCGGAAAGCACCTACGCGACCATCTACCAGGAAGTGGTGAACTTCTGCAAGACNCACGGCGCCTTTGATCCGGTGACCTGTGGTTCTGTGCCGAATGTGGGTNTGATGGCCCAGAANGCAGAGGAATATGGTTCNCACGACAAGACCTTCGAAATGAAAGAAGGNGGCACCATGCGNGTTGTCCGTGAAGACGGNGAGGTGTTGCTCACCCACGACGTGGAAGAGGGCGATATCTGGCGCATGTGTCAGGCCAAGGANCTGCCCATNCGTGACTGGGTCAAGCTGGCGGTGACCCGNGCCCGCCAGAGCAATACCCCGGCTATNTTCTGGCTGGACAAAGAGCGCGCCCANGACGCCCAGCTGATNCNGAAAGTCACTGAATACCTGAAGGATCANGACACCGACGGGCTCGATATCCGCATCATGTCCCCGGTTCAGGCGATCCGTTACACCATGGAGCGCATGATCCGTGGCAAGGACACNATCTCAGTNACCGGTAACGTNCTGCGTGACTANCTGACNGACCTGTTCCCGATCCTGGAGCTGGGCACCAGCGCCAAGATGCTGTCCATTGTGCCGCTGATGGCCGGTGGCGGACTCTANGAAACGGGNGCCGGTGGCTCTGCACCCAAGCANGTACAGCAGTTCCTNGAAGAGAACCACNTGCGGTGGGANTCGCTGGGCGAGTTTCTGGCGCTGGCCGTNTCCATCGAGGAGCTNGGNGANAAGTATGGCAACAAGAAGGCGAAGGTGATTGCCNAAGCCCTCGACAAGGCCAACGAGCAGTACCTGGAGCAGAACAAGGCGCCGTCCCGCAAGGTNGGTGANCCGGATAANCGGGTGAGCCACTTCTATGTCGCCATGTACTGGGCCCAGGCCCTGGCGGCNCAGGACGACGATGCNGAGCTGAAAGACAAGTTCAGCACCATCGCGGCGCTGCTNACCGAGAACGAGGAAANNATCGTCAANGAAATGGTGGCGGTGCAGGGGTCNCCGACNGATATCGGGGGNTANTACAACCCTGATTTCNGCAAGGCGTCAGCTGCCATGCGNCCNAGTGCCACGTTCAATGACATTNTGGACAAGCTGTAAGTAAGGGCTTGGCNNGNAACNAAAATGCCGGCGAAAGCCGGCATTTTTGTTTGTGTCTATCTGTNTGCGCTGTTNGCCNNTGTCAAGGCATAGGGGGCTTGCCGTGCAGTGACAGCGGCNGGTCTTANTCNGNGNCNTCCNCCTCATTNGAGGCGTCATTNATNGCNTCNCCNCTGGCNCGNAGATTGACAGCATGNAAGCCCTTGTTNGCNGGNTGNANNTCGTATTCNACNGGTTGGCCNGCCTTNAGGCTCTTGTAGCCCTCCATCTGGATNTAGGAATAGTGAACAAACAGATCTTCNCCGCCTTCATCCGGACGAACNAANCCNTACCCTTTTGCNTTGTTAAACCACTTAACCCTTCCCGTTGCCATGGTCCTTCCCTCTACCTCTCCAATGGCCAAGAGCTTTTGNATGCTCTAACGTTTCTTTTTATTANCCGCNGNCNGCACGGTACACTGCATCTGATTGCNGCGCGTTGGGGCNCCGNCGGNNNTNTNGCACGTCGCTATNTNNGCGGCGNTGNNNCCCGTNNCATNANGNCNGCATCGCATTGTGCAACTTTTAAACATGNGTCGCNGGGTGTCAACCCCATGAACTTTTTGTGGTCATGTNANGGCNCNGGGGATTGAAAAAAGCATGACCGCCCATCATTTCAATATTGCCTGTTGGTGCCAGCAGGGTTACAACGGTTAAGAGGCTTATGANTTTGCAGCAGTGGTGGCANAGGGAGAATCCNGAGGGTCNGGTGGGGATCTCNGCAGGCCCCGCAGACAATCCGGCAGANCCTGATCGCCATGGGGATCTGGCCNTNGAAGAGGCCAGACCGAAACTCAAGCCGCCGTCCATGTACAAGGTGTTGATGCTNAANGATGACTACACCCCCATGGATTTTGTGGTNGAAGTACTTGAGGACTTCTTCAGNATGAACCGTGAACAGGCCACCCGGGTCATGTTNACGGTNCATACGGAAGGGAAGGCGGTGTGCGGGNTNTACCCGCAGGATATCGCCGAAACCAAAGCCACCCAGGTGGTTGAATANGCNCGNGAAAATCAGCATCCGCTGATGTGNCAGGTGGAAAAGGCCTGACAACGCGAGCCCGGTAGTGAGGTAGCCTTATGCTCAGCAAAGAACTGGAAATGACGCTAAACGAGGCGTTTCGCCATGCGCGCAGNCATCGTCATGAGTTCATGACGGTAGAACACCTGCTGCTGGCACTGCTGGATAACGAGGCCGCCGTTGAGGTGCTGCGCGCCTGTGGCGCGGACCTGGATGAATTGCGTGATGCGTTAAGCCAGTTTATTGAAGATTCCACCCCCTTGTTGCCGGAAGGTGATCCGGATCGTGATACCCAGCCGACNCTGGGCTTTCAGCGNGTNCTGCAGCGGGCNGTGTTCAGTGTCCAGTCNTCCGGCAAGAAGGAAGTCACTGGNGCCAATGTACTGGTCGCCATTTTCAACGAGCAGGAAAGCCAGGCCGTTTACTTCCTCAACTGTCAGGANATTCACCGTCTGGACGTAGTNAACTTCATTGCCCACGGCATTTCCCAGGTCGAGGACGCNGATCCCTCTATCGAAGCGGCCCAGGAAAACGACNCGGCGGAAGAGCCGTCACAGGCCAGCGCGCTGGAGAACTATGCGACCAACCTGAATGTNNTGGCTCGTGANGACCGNATTGACCCGCTGGTGGGCCGTGCATTCGAGATTGAGCGTGCAGCGCAGATTCTCTGNCGTCGCCGCAAGAACAACCCGCTGCTGGTGGGTGAGCCCGGGGTCGGCAAGACCGCGATCGCTGAAGGCTTGGCGCGGATGATCGTGGANGAGCAGGTACCGGAGCCGTTGCTCGATGCCACNGTCTATTCTCTGGATCTTGGTGCTCTGCTGGCGGGAACCAAGTACCGCGGTGATTTCGAGAAGCGCCTGAAATCCCTGTTGGCCGAGNTGAAAAAAGAGCCCAATTCCATNCTCTTTATTGACGAAATNCACACGATTATTGGCGCCGGTGCGGCGTCCGGCGGAGTGATGGACGCCTCGAACCTGCTCAAGCCATTGCTGGCCAATGGTGAGCTGAAGTGCATGGGCTCTACCACATTCCAGGAATACCGTGGTGTGTTCGAGAAGGACCGGGCCTTGTCTCGCCGTTTCCAGAANATTGATGTGGTTGAGCCGTCGGTGGAAGACACNATCGGTATTCTCAAGGGNCTGAAGTCACGGTTTGAGAAGCACCATGATGTGACCTACAGCGATGCCTCACTCAAAGCCGCAGCGGANCTGAGCGCCCGCTATATCAATGACCGCTACCTGCCTGACAAGGCNATTGACGTGATTGATGAGGTCGGTGCCTGGCAGCGTCTTCGNCCTGAGGATCAGCGCAAGAGCACCATCGATGAAATCGATGTGGAAGACATGGTNGCCAAGATCGCCCGCATTCCGCCCAAACAGGTATCGTCTTCAGACAAGGAGTTGCTCCGCAATCTNGAGCGCGACCTTAAGATGACGGTGTTCGGGCAGGATGAAGCCATCGATACTATTTCTGCGGCCATCAAACTGTCCCGGGCGGGGCTNAAAGGCGAGAANAAACCCATCGGCAGCTTCATGTTTGCCGGNCCCACCGGGGTGGGCAAAACCGAAGTCAGCCGTCAGCTGGCACGNGCCCTGGGGGTTGAGCTGGTACGCTTTGATATGTCCGAGTACATGGAGCGNCACACGGTCAGCCGTTTGATCGGGGCGCCCCCGGGCTATGTNGGCTACGACCAGGGTGGTTTGCTCACNGAGGCGATCACCAAGACTCCCCATTGCGTGCTGNTGCTCGATGAAATCGAAAAGGCGCACCCCGAGGTTTTCAACATTCTGCTGCAGGTGATGGATAACGCCACCCTGACGGATAACAACGGCCGCAAGGCGGANTTCCGTAACGTGATTCTGATCATGACNACCAATGCGGGTGCCGAGGTGTTGAACAAGCGCTCCATCGGNTTCACCGAGCAGGATCAGAGCACCGATGGCATGGANGTGCTGAAGAANGCGTTCACCCCGGAATTCCGTAACCGTCTGGATGGCATCGTGCAGTTTGCGNCGCTGACGACGGANGTCATTCTGGGNGTGGTCGACAAGTTCCTGGTCGAACTCCAGGCTCAGCTGGANGAAAAAGGCGTGGTGCTCAATGTGGATGCCGCCGCCCGCAGCTGGCTGGCCGACAAGGGCTACGACAAGGATATGGGGGCTCGCCCCATGGCTCGCCTGATCCAGGAGCAGCTCAAGAAACCATTGGCCGAGAAACTGCTGTTTGGCGANCTGGCCGAGCAGGGCGGGCAGGTGGACGTCACTGAACAGGACGGCAAGCTTGCTCTCACGGTGAANGCNGCGGAGGCGGAGCCCGCNTANNNNANTTNANAGTTAANNNTNNATANTTNANAGCTAANNCNGAAACNAAAATACCCCCGGCTCGTNNGAGGCGGGGGNATTTTTTGNGTTNNTNNNTANNANCGTGAGGNTNNTT
>PAJO01000004.1:14042-35365 GCA_002706085.1 Alcanivoracaceae bacterium
CNGCTNNNNGNNTTATTTCATGCGGAAGGTGATACGNCCCTTGGTCAGGTCGTAGGGGGACATTTCCACCTTGACGCGGTCGCCGGTGAGGATGCGGATATAGAATTTGCGCATCTTCCCGGAGATATGGGCAGTGATCACATGACCGTTGTCCAGCTTCACACGAAACATCGTGTTGGGCAGGGTTTCAACGATTACACCTTCGAGTTCAATCTGTTCTTCTTTCGCCATCCAACGAATACCTTGGGTTACCGGCTATTGAGCGAGGGCGCAATTGTGCCGCAAAAGCGGGCCGGCTGCAAAACCGGATTAACGGCAAGGGCGAATGGACGGGAAAGCTGATCAATCTTTGTCCGGAAGGTCCTTCCAGGCGCCGCTACGCAGTATCTCCAGNGGCTGGTACTGGCTCTTGTAACTCATCTTCTGGCACTGGTGAATCCAGTAACCGAGATACAGGTATGGGAGTTGTAGCCGNCGGCATTGTTCGATTTGCCACAGCAGNGCCATGACGCCAAGGCTACGTTCAGGCAGATGGGGGTCGAAGAAGGTATAGACGGCAGAGAGACCGTCTTCCAGCTGGTCGGTTACCGCAACGGCCCGGAGTTTGCCGGCCTGGCGGAAACAGTAGAACTGGGTATCGGCCCAGTCGCAGGTCAGAAAGTTGGTGAACTGTTCCTCGGACGGGGGGTACATGTCGCCATCGCCATGACGCTGGTTGATGTAGTCCGCGTAGAGAGAATAGAGCTCACGGGTAAACCGGGCAGGNTCACGGTTGACGACCAGGTCATCATTGACCTTGCGAATCCGACGNTGGCGGCGTTTGGGCTGAAAATCCGATACCCGCACCCGAGCCGGAATGCAGGCACTGCACTGATCGCAATGGGGACGGTACAGGTAATCCCCGCTACGGCGGAACCCCAGAAGGCTCAGTTCGCTGTAGAGTTCCGGTGACAGTGTGGCCTGGGGGTCCACAAACAGGGTCGAGGCCTGNCGATCTTCCAGGTAGCTGCATGAATGTGCCGGCGTCCGGAAGAAGCGCAGGGTGGAAAGGTCTGTCATGGGGTCAGTGTAGCGAGAAACGAGGGGGNCAGGCTAGATAGCGTCGCTGAGCTGGGNGNCCACAGANTGCCNCTGGTCGGGCTTAAGGCTGTNCGGGTAAGCCTGCCCATTCTGTTNCTGGCCACTGTTCCGGGCCCGGTGTGGATGTGATTCGCTCNGACAAGAGGGCTTCAAATTGNGGNCTTTCCAGNAGNCTTGCCCCCATGCTCAGCAAGTGGGGATTCTCCACTTGGGCGTCGATCAGGGTGATATCCAGCGCTGGAGCGAGCTTTTTGAGGGCGGCCAANGCCATCTTGGAGCCGTTACGGCGAGGAGAGACCATGGATTCGCCAAAAAACACCTGTCCCAGCTTGATGCCGTAGATGGCGCCGGCAATGTCGCCGTCCTGCCAGATCTCCAGGCTGTGGGCATAGCCCTGACGGTGCAGCCCCACATACGCCTCGATCATGTCATCACTGATCCAGGTGCCATGACCATCTGATCTGGGTTGGGCACACAGCCACATGACGCGTTCAAAGGCGCGATCGAGAGTCACCGAAAACTCGCTGTTGCGCAGATGACGTTGCAGGCTGCGACTGATGTGGATGTCGTCAGGAAAGAAAATGCAGCGCGGGGCAGGGGACCACCACAGAATGGGCTGATGATCGGCATCGTACCAGGGGAAGATACCCCGGGAGTAGGCACGAATGAGNGTGGAGGAGCTCANATCCGCCCCGGCGGCCAGCAGGCCGTCGGGGTCGGTGAGGGCGTCACGGGTATCCGGGAAAGGACTTCCCGGTTCCAGCCATGGCACCATGACAGGCTAACCGATCACCTGAAGGGCGTTTCAGCCCTTCAGGTTGTCCAGATAGCGTTCCGCATCCAGCGCGGCCATACAGCCAGAGCCGGCAGAGGTNACGGCCTGACGGTAGATGTGGTCGGCCACATCGCCAGCGGCAAACACGCCTTCAATGCTGGTCTGGGTNGCATTGCCTTCGGTGCCGCTCTGAATCTTCAGGTAGCCGTCTTTCATGTTCAGCTGGCCTTCGAAGATATCAGTGTTCGGCTTGTGACCAATGGCAATGAAGACACCCTGCAGTTCGATGTCCTTGCTGCCTTCACCTTTGGTGGACTTGATGCGCATGCCGGTGACACCGCTGTCATCGCCCAGCACCTCTTCGAGTGTGTGATCCCACTCTACAGAGATATTGTCTTTTGCCAGCAGCTTGTCTTGCAGGATCTTNTCGGCGCGCAGGCTGTCACGACGGTGGACCAGGGTGACATGCTCTGCGATATGCGAGAGATACAGTGCTTCTTCCACAGCGGTATTGCCGCCACCGATAACGGCGACACGCTGGCCCTTGTANAAGAAACCGTCACAGGTGGCGCAGGCGGAGACGCCCTTGCCCATGAACGCTTCCTCTGACGCCAGACCCAGATACATGGCGGAGGCACCGGTGGCGATAATCAGGGCATCACAGGTGTAGGTGCCGCTGTCGCCCTTGAGCGTGAAGGGACGGCTCTGCAACTCCACTTCGTTGATGTGGTCGTACACCATCTCGGTGTCAAAGCGCTCAGCATGCTGCTGCATGCGCACCATCAGGTCAGGCCCCTGNAGACCTTCAACGTCACCAGGCCAGTTGTCCACTTCGGTGGTGGTAGTGAGCTGGCCGCCAGGCTGAATCCCGGTAATCACCACCGGCTTGAGATTGGCNCGGGCGGCGTAAACGGCGGCGGTGTAACCCGCAGGGCCGGAACCAAGGATAATCAGGCGATGGTGCTGCACGTCGCTCATNGAAAACTCCAGTAATANGGGGTAAGCAGGACGAGAGACCTTTCATGGGGCCTTCAGCCTGCATAATCAAGGCGTGAAAACTACCGTAAAACAGGGCACGCGTGAAGCCTGTCGCTGTGATAGAAAGGATCAATGAACCGGGTTAGGGTGCGGTTTTGTGCAATAATCCCGCAGNCTGGCCCGGCAGGCACACAGCAATGCTGGCCGCCCCACGGTGGATTGACTACAATCGCAATAATTTCAATTTGTTATCGGCATTTTTTAATACGGATTTTTATCTGTTCAATGTCATGGATTTTGTTAAGGGGTAAGGCGTGAGCAAAACCGCTGCCGGGCAAGGAGAGTCCGGGTTTTCCCGTCATCTCAAGCGCGGGCTGGTCGAGGGCATGGTGATCGCATTGATCGCTCTGTCCATGTACCTGCTGCTGGCGTTGATCAGCTTCGACAGCCGCGATCCGGGCTGGTCGTATGTGGGGCATGTGGATGCCGTGCGTAATGCGGCGGGCCGTGCNGGNGCGTTCAGTGCCGACCTGCTGCTTGGGTTGTTTGGCTACATGGCCTACCTGTTCCCGGTATTGGTGGGATTCTGGGCTGCCAAGGTGCTGCGTGAACGTCATGCCGGGCTGCCCGGTAGCTGGCCGCTGTTCAGCCTCCGTCTGGTGGGCTTTATTTTGACCATGCTGGCCGGTACCGCTCTGTCTTACATGCACTTCAGCATGGGCGACAGCTTGCCGGAAGGTTCTGGCGGCATCCTTGGCCATGAAGTGGGTGCGGCCGCCCTGGATGGCTTCAATCCCCTTGGCGGTACGCTGATCATGGTCGCATTGTTCCTGATCGGGGTGACCATCTTTACCGATCTGTCCTGGATCGCCCTGGCAGAAGGGCTGGGAGCGCTGGTGCTGGGAGCGGTTGAGAAAGTCCCTGCCTGGTGGCAGGCGCGCAAGCGCAAACAGGAGGAGCAGCGGCAGAAGAAAGTGGCCCATGAAAAACGGGCCAAAGTGATCAGCGAGGCCAAGAAAAAAGCCGAAACCCGTACGCCCCCAAAAATTGCCAAGCCCGCGGCTCCGGTGCAAAAGAGTGAGCGGGTACAGAAGGAAAAACAGCAGAAACTGTTCACCACTGAGGTCAGTGGCGAAATTCCGCCGCTGGAACTGCTGGATCCGGTGGAAGAGTCCAAGGGCGGGTATTCTGAGGAAGCCCTCGAAGGCATGTCCCGCCTGCTGGAGATCAAGCTCAAGGATTTCAACATTGAGGCCGAGGTGGTGGCGGTTCAGCCGGGCCCTGTGATCACCCGTTTTGAAATTCAGCCAGCAGCAGGAATCAAGGTTTCCAAAATTACCAATCTGGCCAAGGATCTGGCGCGCTCATTGGCGGTGATCAGTGTTCGGGTCGTGGAAGTCATCCCGGGCAAGACCACGGTGGGGATCGAGATTCCCAACGAACAACGGGAAATGATCCGTTTCACCGAAGTGGTGGGCACCCAGATGTTCGACCAGTCCTCATCGCCGCTGACCATGGCGCTCGGCAAGGATATTGCGGGCAACCCGGTCATGGGGGATCTGGCCAAGATGCCACACCTTCTGGTGGCGGGGACCACCGGTTCCGGTAAATCCGTGGGTGTGAACGCCATGCTGCTGTCCATGCTGTTCAAATCCGGCCCAGACGATGTTCGCATGATTCTCATCGACCCCAAGATGCTGGAACTGGCGGTCTATGACGGCATCCCCCATTTGTTGACCCCGGTTGTAACCGATATGAAAGAAGCCGCCGGCGCCTTGCGCTGGGGTGTCGGTGAAATGGAGCGTCGCTACCGGCTGATGGCCGCCATGGGGGTGCGTAACATCTCCGGCTATAACCGCAAGGTCGATGAGGCGAAGAAGAAGGGTGAACCGATCAAGGACCCGCTGTGGAAGCCTGAAGACCCAATGAATCTTGAGGAAGAAGCGCCCCTTGCCGAGCACCTGCCCTATATCGTCATCGTCATCGATGAATTTGCCGACATGATGATGATTGTGGGCAAAAAGGTGGAAGAGCTGATCGCGCGGATTGCCCAGAAAGCGCGGGCCGCCGGGATTCATCTGATTCTCGCAACCCAGCGTCCCTCGGTGGATGTGATCACCGGTTTGATCAAGGCAAACGTGCCCTCACGTATCGGCTTCCAGGTGTCGTCCAAGATTGATTCCCGAACCGTGCTGGATCAGGGCGGGGCAGAACAGCTGCTGGGTCATGGTGACATGCTTTATTTGCCGGGGGGCAAGAGTGTTCCGGAACGTGTTCACGGTGCCTTTGTCTCAGATGAAGAGGTCCACCGGGTTTGTGACGATTGGCGCAAGCGCGGCGAGCCTAACTACCTGGAAGAAATTCTCGATGGTGGCTCGGATCTCAATGCACCGATGCCCGGCATGGAAGGCGCCGGCGGTGACGGTGATGATGAAAATGATCCGTTGTACGACGAAGCGGTTGCCTACGTGACGCAGTCACGCCGGGCATCCATTTCATCTGTGCAGCGAAAACTGAAAATTGGCTACAACCGTGCCGCCCGTTTGGTGGAAGCCATGGAGATGGCCGGGGTAGTCAGCGAAGCGGGGCATAACGGCCAGCGTGAGGTAATCGCGCCGCCGCCGGTTTAACCGTGATCTGTCCCGACTAAGGAGTCTTGATGCGTACACTACTGATGGTCGCACTGCTGTTTCCGGCTTTGGCCTGGGCTGGCGCCACCGACGAATTACTGTCTCGCTTGCAGAAACTGCAGTCGTTAAAGGGTGATTTTGAGCAAACCGTGCTCGATAAGGGCGGCACCCACATGCAGCAGGCAGAAGGGCGTTTCCAGGTGGCGCGGGGCAATCAGTTCTACTGGTCCACCACGAGCCCGTTTTCCCAGCTGGCGGTATCGGATGGCAAGACCGTGTGGGTTTATGATGAAGACCTGGAACAGGTCGTGGTGCGCCCCCTGAGCCAGGATCTCGGGCAAACCCCGGCCTTGCTGTTTGGCGGACAGCCAAGCCAGGTGGCCGAGGCGTTCAGCATTAGCGAGCGTGACCGAAATGGCGCGGAAGTGACATACCGCCTGACTCCCAAAGGGGATGACCCGCTTTTCGACCAGCTTGACGTGACCTTCCGTGGCGAACAGCCCATGTCCATGCGGCTTCAGGATGCGCTTGGCCAGCAAACCGTCATCGACTTCCGTGATCTGAAGGTAAACAGTGGCATTGATGCTTCACTGTTCCACTTCACGCCACCGGAAGGTACTGACGTCATCCAGCAGCAATGAACGATCTGTTTGCCGCCGACAATGCCCAGCAGGCGCAGCCTTTGGCGGCTCGCTTGCGCCCCAACAGTCTGGATGACTATGTAGGGCAGCAGCACCTTGTCGGCCCCGGCAAACCCCTGCGCCAGGCACTCGAGCGCGGCCAGCTTCACTCCATGATCCTGTGGGGCCCGCCTGGCACGGGCAAAACCACTCTGGCGCTGATTCTTTCCCAGGCCGTGGACGCGGCCTTTATCACGCTCTCTGCCGTACTCTCTGGCGTCAAAGATATCCGGGCCGCCGTCGAGCAAGCCCAGATACGACTGGCCCAGGGGCGACGTACCGTCCTGTTTGTGGACGAGGTGCACCGGTTTAACAAGGCGCAGCAGGATGCGTTCCTTCCCCATGTGGAGGAGGGCACGATTACCTTTATTGGTGCGACCACCGAGAACCCGTCGTTTGAGCTGAATAATGCCTTGCTGTCCCGGGCACGGGTATACCGGTTGCGGTCACTTGCGGCGGAGGATCTGCGAGGCCTGTTGCAGCGCGCGCTGGATGAACCGCGTCTCAATGGCATGACCGTCGACGCGGACGCCGCCGAGCTGCTCCTCAATTACGCCGATGGTGATGCCCGACGCTTGTTCAACATGCTGGAAGTGGCGGCGGATCTGGCTGATGGTGACGCCCCGCGTATCGATGCTGACCTGATGAGCGAAGTGCTGCGCGATGCCGTGCGCCGCTTCGACAAGGGTGGAGACCTTTTCTACGATCAGATCAGCGCCTTGCATAAATCTGTGCGAGGCTCCGATCCCGATGCAGCACTCTACTGGTTCGCCCGTATGCTGGACGGCGGTTGTGACCCCTTGTACATTGCCCGCCGGGTGGTGCGTATGGCCAGTGAAGACATTGGCAATGCCGACCCGCGAGCACTGACCCTGTGCCTGCAAGCCTGGGATGTGCAGGAGCGGCTGGGCAGCCCGGAAGGGGAGTTGGCGATTGCCCAGGCTGTGGCCTATCTGGCCGTGGCCCCGAAAAGCAACGCAGTCTATAACGCCTACAATCAGGCTCGCGCACTGGTACGGGAAAAGCCGACAGATGAAGTGCCGTTGCATTTGCGCAATGCACCGACCCAGTTGATGAAGGACGAAGGCTTCGGGGCAGAGTATCATTACGCCCACGATTTCCCCGATGCGTTCGTGGACGGCGAAAACTACTTCCCTTCCAGCTTGCGTCATACCCGGCTCTACCAGCCGGTCAATCGCGGCCTGGAGATCAAGGTGGCAGACAAGCTGCAGCGACTGCGACAGCGCAATGCTGACAGCGATTGGCAACGCTACGGAGAGCTGGATGACTGATGTGGGCGCAGTGCCATGGTTGGCCGTGGCAGCAGGGGGGGCAACGGGTGCGTGTCTGCGGTTTGCGACAACCCTGTGGATGGGTGTCCCCGCCATGCCTGCGTGGCCATGGGCCACATTCAGTGTGAACCTGGTTGGCAGTTTCCTGTTCGGGCTGCTGACCGTAGCCTTGGCCAGCCTGACCAGCAGTGAAGCGCTGCGTTTGGCGATCATGACCGGCATGCTGGGCGCGCTGACCACCTTTTCGACCTTTTCTTTCGAGTTGGTACGAATGGTCGAAATCAAGGCCTGGGGTCTGGCGGCGGGCTATGCGGTAGCTTCGGTGCTGGCTTGCATCACGCTGGCCGGCTTGGGATTGGCAGTCGGACGACTGATTTTTGAATAACTTGAGAGGGGCAAGCGACAAGCGACAAGCTACAACGCGAATTAGGGCTTATCTTTACCGAGAGGTTTTCGCCGCGAACAGTTCGCGATGGTAGGGCCAATGGTTTACTGAAAGTCTTGTCCGCGTTGCAGCTTGTCGCTTGCAGCTTGCAGCTCGTTTTTGATCTGGAGTAAAGAAAACATGCTGGATATTCGTGCCCTGCGTCAGGATGGCGAAGCGATCAAGGCTGCACTGGCCAAGCGAGGCTACAGCCTGGACCTGGCAGCGTTTGCCGAACTGGATGCGCGCCGTAAACAGGCAGACGTACGTTCCCAGGATCTGCAGGCCGAACGCAAGAAAGCCTCCAAGCAAATTGGGCAGCTGATCCAGTCCGGCATGAATGTGGATGAAGCCAAGGCCAAGGTGGCAGAAACCCTCAAGACCCTGGATGCAGAACTGGACCAGGAAGTGGCCAATGCCAAGTCGATTCACGACGAGATCAGTGAATTCCTGATGGGGGTGCCCAATGTGCCCCAGGAAGCGGTGCCGGAAGGTAACGACGAAGAGGACAACGTGGAAGTGCGCACCTGGGGCGAACCCAGAGTGCTGGACTTTGAAGCCCGTGACCACGTGGATATTGGCGAGGGTCTGACCAGCGGAGCGCTGGATTTCGATAGTGCCAGTAAACTCTCTGGCGCCCGTTTTGCGGTGATGAGCGGTGCGGTGGCCCGCCTGCATCGTGCGCTGGTGGATTTCATGCTGGACATTCATAGCAGCGAACACGGCTATGAAGAGGTCTATGTACCTTATCTGGTGGGCCCTGAAGCCCTGCGGGGAACGGGCCAATTACCGAAATTTGCCGAAGACCTGTTCAAGATGGAAGGCGAGCGGGAGCTGTATCTGATTCCCACCGCCGAGGTGCCGGTCACCAATCTGGTGGCAGACGAGATTCTTGAAGCCGACAGCCTGCCACGCCGGTATACCTGCCATACCCCCTGTTTTCGTTCCGAGGCAGGCAGTCACGGCAAGGATACGCGTGGCCTGATTCGCCAGCACCAGTTCGAAAAAGTGGAGCTGGTACAAATGGTTCGGCCAGAAGAGTCCGATGCGGCGTTGGAGCAGTTGACCGGCCACGCAGAAGCGATTCTCCAGAAACTGGGGCTGCCTTACCGCGTGGTGATCTTGTGTGGCGGGGATCTGGGCTTTTCCTCCACCAAAACCTATGACCTGGAAGTGTGGCTGCCCAGCCAGCAGAAATACCGCGAGATCTCGTCCTGCTCCAACTTCCGCGACTACCAGGCGCGTCGCATGCAGGCCCGCTGGCGGAATCCGGAAACCGGCAAGCCAGAACTGGTACATACTTTGAATGGGTCGGGTCTGGCAGTAGGGCGTACACTGGTAGCCATTCTTGAGAACTACCAGAATGCGGATGGATCGGTCACGGTGCCGGAGGCATTGCGCCCCTATATGAGAGGGCTGGAGCGGCTGCAGTAATACGCTCCCGCCTGTTTGAACCCCCAGGGAGCAATCATGGAATTCCTACCCATTAGCTGGCGACTACAGGGCAAGCGTGCCCTGTTGGTCGGTGGCGGTGAAGTGGCCTTGCGTAAAGGTCGCCTTTTGCACCGTTCTGGTGCTCTTGTTGATGTCGTTGCTCCTGATGTGTGCGCCGAGCTGCGCCAGATTGTGGCAGAAAGCCAGGGCTCGCTGCGTGAGCGAGCCTTCGAGGAAAGCGATCTTCAGTCTGTGTCGTTGGTGATCTGCGCCACCGACAACAAGGCCATCAATGCCGAGGTGGCTCGGCTGGCGGGGGACAAGGGGCTGCCTGTTAACGTGGTGGACGATCCCTCCCTGGGCGATTTTATCTTCCCGGCTATTGTCGACCGTTCACCGGTGCTGATCAGTATCAGCTCTTCCGGTGCGTCCCCGGTACTGGCGCGCAAGCTGCGCAGCCAGATTGAATCCAGTCTGCCGGCCCGCTGGGGCCGACTGGCCGACCTGATGGCGCGGTTCCGGCAACCCCTGAAAGACAAGCTCAATAACGTNGGCGCCCGCCGTCTGTTCTNGGAGCAGGCACTGGACAGCCCGATNGTGGAAAAGGTCCTGGCCGGCAAAGACTCCGAAGCGGAGGCCATGCTCAGTGAGGCGATTGCCGAGGCCGATCCTGAAAGGNTGAGCCGGGGNGAAGTCTATCTGGTGGGCGCNGGNCCNGGNGATCCGGACCTNCTGACCTTCCGGGCGNTACGTTTGCTNCAGAANGCGGATGTGGTGCTATACGACCGCNTGGTAGGCAAGGGTATTGTGGACCTTGCCCGCCGGGATGCGGAAATGGTCTATGTGGGNAAGGCCCGCGACAAACACGCCTTGCCGCAGGACAACATCAACGAGTTGTTNGTGCACTACGCCAAACAGGGCAAGAAGGTCTGNCGTCTCAAGGGNGGNGACCCGTTTATCTTTGGCCGTGGCGGGGAAGAAATNGATCTGATTGTCCAGGAGGGCATCGATTTTCAAGTGGTNCCGGGNATCACCGCCGCCAGCGGCTGTGCCGCCTANGGCGGTATTCCACTGACCCATCGTGATCATGCCCAGTCTGTCAGGTTTGTNACCGGCCACCGCAAAGACGGTACCGTCACCCTNGATTGGGAGCANCTGGTCAGTGAAACGGAAACCGTNGTGTTCTATATGGGGCTGGTCGGGTTACGNCAGATCTGTGATCAGTTGATNGCCCATGGCCGCAAAGGCGACACCCCNATTGCGCTTGTCTCCCGGGGCACCACCAATCTGCAGGAAGTGATCACCGGTNCCCTGGAGACCCTNCCTGATGATATCGAGGGCCGGGAGATTCATGCGCCCACGTTGATCATTGTTGGCAGTGTGGTGAGTTTGCATCCGAAGTTTGGGTGGTTCAAAAAGAGCAGTNAATAGTTAACAGTGAATAGTTGCGCGAGCAACGACGTTATTGCTGTAAACGCAAGAGGCCGCGCCCGTGACTTGGGCGCGGCCTCTTGCGTTGAAGAACAGAAAAATCTAACCGCGAGTTATTAACTNTTCATTGCTCTCCGGGTGTCCCGGTTTTGCCATAACGCCCGGGCTTGCTGCTGTGCTTCTTCCAGGTTTTCGGCTTTATCCAGGCCCCAGAGGGCCACGGCGACCGTTTGGATGACTGCATTTTCGCCGTATTCATCCTGTGCTTCGCCACGCCAGACTTTCTTGAGCATGTCTGCATCGGGGGTGCCGGGCGGAGTGGTGCGGGGGAGGACATTGTCCAGTATGGCGTCGTCCAGCGGCTTGCCGTGGCGGNTGNCGNTGATGGCGGTGCGGGCATCCGGGCGGATCTCCAGTTCNCCGCCTTCGCCCTTGAANAGCAGCAGATCACGATCGCCACAGAGCTCTGCCGCGCCCTGATGCAGCGNGATGTANGCNGGATGGAAGACGCTCTGCATGGATAGCGGGGCCCGTGNCGGGTTGAGACTGCGTGCCAGGGTGTTGATGGGCGAACGCAGGCCAAGATAGAAACGCAGGGTAAGCAGATGAGAGAGTGGGGCGCAGAACTGTTCNATGGGCAGATACGCNAGNCCCTGCCGGGCCAGATGATCACTGGCCTCGCTCACGGTGGTCGCCACCTNAAGCCCCAGNGCCGGCAGCAACTCGTCGGTATAGACNCGATTGGGGGTGTGCGCCGGGCCACCGTGCAGCAGCGTGCGAATACCCTGATCTGCCAACAATACGGTGGCGAGCAGATACCACGGATGGTGCTTCTTCTTGCCCGCGTAACTGGGCCAGTCCAGCTGAACNGCAGGAAAGTCCTTCAGTGTCTCATCACACACGCCCCGGCAGGCATCCAGAAATCCCGCCAGTTCATCCGGGGTTTCTTCCTTGACCCGTAGCAGCATCAGAAAGGCGCCAAGCTGCACGTCTTCGACCTTGCCATCCAGAATCATCTGCATGGCATTGCGGGCTTCTTCCCGGGTCAGGCTTCGGCGGGCACGCTTTCCGCGCCCCAGAGTGCGGACATATTCCGCGAAGGCATGTTCTGTCATTCAAACCTCGCAACACGCCGCTCGCAGCACGGTGGTACGCGGGCTTGCCAGGGGCGTGATATCTACAAATCAGTACCAGCTGGTACAGGGGCCGTGTGTCGCCACCAGATCCAGCAGTGTGGTGTGGTCAATGCGCTCGAGATGGCTTCNTGGGGCGCTCATCTGCGGGTGCGCGAGCAGGTAAGCCTGGCCTTCCAGNGGCAGGGCAGAGGCAAGCAGNAGTCCCGCGTCGGTGAAGACGCAAATATCATCAGGCTGATATAGCGCAAGGAAGCTATCAATACCGGCCTGATCGCCGGGTTTGAGTCCGATCAGATGCAACATGTCAGAACACCAGAACCTGCTGGCAGCCGGTGCGCAGCTCCCGCAGTTCATCGCCATTGAGCGCCTCTGCCTGGAGTGCCCCGGTGGTAGCGCTGTCTGACACCACACAGCGGACCCCAAAATCGGCCAGCTGGAGCAGACTGTCGTTGGCTGGCAGGNCGTTAAGCACGCTCACGCAGTCATTGGTGAGCCACAGCGCTGTGGGCAAGCCAAAGGCGGCGCCGGTCATCAGCATGTCCAGCATTTCCTGAAANCGGTCACTGAGCGGCGCATTTGCCGTNGCAATGTAGAGGTGGCTAGCCAAACTGAAGTACCCGCTGTGCATTGATCATCGCATCGGCCCATTGCCCCAGCCCGACCAGACTGAAGCCGTCGGCCAAAGTGTGNCCTGTGTCANCGGCCACAATGCCGCGGCGCTGGGCTGCNCCGACGCAAACTTCGGCATGGATACCGCTTTCCTGGACCCATTGCTGCCATTGCTGTGCCGCATTGGCATTGTCGCCATCACCNCGCCAGGCATGGCGGTGGCAAAGATGAATGCCATCGGAATAGAAAAACAGACGGTAAAGCTGGTGATCCGGGTGGGCGTGAAGCGCTTTGCAGGAGAGCAGGGCGGTCAAGGCGGCGGGGGAATCCGCCGCCGCATTGACCAGGATGGCAAACTGCATCAATCGTCGCCGCTAAGGGCCGTGAGGATCTGCAGCAGGGACATGAACAGGTTGTAGATGGACACGAACAGGGTCACGGTAGCGAGGATGTAGTTGGTTTCACCACCGTGAATGATGGCGCTGGTCTGCCACATGATCAGCAGGGAAGACAGCAGCACGAACGCGGCTGACACCGCCAGGCTNAGGGCCGGAATGGCAAAGAAGATATTGGCAATGCTCGCTGCGAAGGCCACCAGAATACCAATCATGATGAAGTTGGTCAGGAAGCTGAAGTCCTTGCGGGTGAACAGCGCAATCGCNGACATGGCGACAAAGATAAAGGCGGTACCGCCCAGTGCCGTGGTCACGATCTCCATGCCGCCGGGAACCTGGGCGTACATGTTGATGATCGGGCCGGTGGTGAAACCGAGCCAGCCGGTCAGGCCGAATACGGCCAGGATGCCCCAGGCGCTGTTACGCAACATGTTGGTGGCAAACAGCAGTGCGAAATACACACCGATGGTAAGCCACACATTCACAAAACCNATATTGCTGGCCATGGCAAACCAGGACGCGCCAGTAGCGACAACCAGGGACAAACCCAGCAGCATGTAGGTGTTTTTCAGAACCTGGGCCGCACGCTCGCCGGTGACGGCCATGCCCTGCTGGTGGGGAGCGGAATAGGGATTGGGCTGATTGTTCATANGGGATCTCATCCTTGGTAATTGTCCCTGTGATGATAAGGCCACGGGGGCCAAAATCAAGGGTTTCCGTGAACGGTAACTCATTGTTTTTATGCGNAGTTCACCCTTTTGGTGCGTAATCAATNGGCCATGACGGCTTTGTGACTCCCATCNCANGGAGCGGTGCGGGTTTTGNCTANCATCTGGGGCGTTAAGGGTAGTGACATAGGGGGATTATCGTGCAATCACTCAGCCTTGAGCCCACAGAACAGGAAATAGCGCTAAAGGATGTGCGNCGNANCGATGANCATGGCGTACTCATTGCGGTGCCCGGGCCTCGCGAGCGCCAGTACCGNCCNCTTTTCAGCCGCAAAGGGGTTGCCGGGGGCGGGCACAGCCTTTCTCTCTTCAATGAGCGNTTTCTNGAAGCGCGGCAGCTNAGAGGGCGNCATGAGACNTGCCATGACTNTAATCTNGCCTTTATCAACCCCGTGCCGCGTCAGTGCCGTCATCGTCCGGTGGGTTGGTTNCTGGNTGCNGTTANNGGCGCGGCCATCACTGCAGTTGCCACTNTGGCNGNCTGGGGGCTGGTCGCATTGGTAACAGCCNGTGTCACGGCTGGACTGTTTGCGGCTGTGGTGAAGAAATGGCGTGACGAATGGCAGTTCGAAACCCGCCATGGCGAGGNGCCGGTGTTTCGTGTCACCGTATATCGCCGTGAGCGTGAAGCCTTGCTGAAACTGGTCAAAGCCCTGAGCCGTCGTTGTGAGCACGCNTGGCAGCAATTGCCNCAGGGTAAGGTGCGATTGGCTGCAGAAATGGCGGAGCATCGCCGGTTGCACATGGCTGGTGCTATCGATGAGAGCCAGTACCGGTATGCCAAGCAACGCATCTTCAGGCAGTACTGATCGGGTATCAGGCTCCGGAATTGATCAACATTCCAGCAAACGCCTTGCGCGGCNGCCCGTGGTCGTTGACTGGCTAACGCGCTCATGTATTATTGCTGGCCAGTTCGGAGGGGTGGCAGAGTGGCCGAATGCACCGGTCTTGAAAACCGGCGACGGGAGACCGTCCGTGGGTTCAAATCCCACCCCCTCCGCCATATCGNTATAACAAAAAGGGCTCGCATTGATTGCGAGCCCTTTTTGTTTGTCTGTGTTTTTCTTGAGTTTGCTGCGTCCGTTGTCAGCGGATCAGTGATGCGAACGCGGTGAGCGCTTCAACCCCTTGAACGTCGTCTTCCTGCAGGGGGACTGACACAGTGGGTAACGTGGCAAGCTGCCGGGCGATGTCGTCAAGGTGACGGCGTTGTCGGGCCAGTCGCGCAGCAAAGAAACTGCCCTCTGCCTGTTCTGGCAGCACCCGGTTGATCACCGCCCCGGCAACCGGGATACCCGCATCCGCGAGGCTTCTGACTGCCCGGCAGGTCTCAAGAATCGGTAATTTTTCCGGCGTCAGTACGAACAGGAAGGCTGTGGTTTGTGCATCGGACAGGCGGCGGCGGGCGCGGTGAAACAGGCGCTGGCGTGCCATCAGTGTGTCGGCGACTTCCTGGCTGCGCGGATCCAGATCCTGGCGTCCATGTTCCAGTGGTTCCTGCATGGGGCTATCCAGATCTTTGCCGGGGCCGAGATGGTCCAGCACCTTGCCCAACTCTCGCGCCTTGTGATTGTGCTTGAGCAGGCCGCTGGTCCAGGCAGCCATGACTTCTGGCAGGCTCAACAGACGCAGGGTATGGCCTGTGGGCGCAGTATCGAAGATGACTAGATCATATTCGTTGGGGGCGTCATCAATGATTTGTGACAGCCGCTCAAGCAGGGCCGCTTCCTGGGCTCCCGGCGACTGTCGACTCAAGCGTAGCTGACGCTCCAGTTCCCTGAACTGGTCCGGACCGGCAAACCGTCGCATTTGGGCGCTGACCTTCTCCAGGTAACGGTCGACCTCTTCGTCGGGGTCAAGCTCAAGGGCATACAGGTTGGCGGCAAGACAACGGGTCTGATTGCCGATCTCCCGGTCGAAAGCATCGCCGAGGCTGTGGGCCGGATCGGTGGAAACCAACAGCACCTTGCGCCCGGCACTGGCCGCCCGACAGGCCAGTGCCGCAGCGGTGGTGGTTTTGCCGACCCCGCCTTTGCCACCAACCATCAAGAGGCGCTTGTGGTTGAGCAGGGCATCAATGTCCAGCATGTCAGGCATCAACAACATCGAAAGTGGTCAAGCGGGGAACGCTCCATACCCATGCGGGTGTGCCACTGATGAAAGCGGTCCATCAGCAGTGGCTGCAGCTCAAGGGTGCTCCACGCTGCGGGATTGGGAATACCCATCATTTCGGAAAAGACCAGCAGCATGAACAGGTCTTCCTCATCCCGTTTGGCGCGGGCAATGGCGGCGCGATAGGGCGCATTGTAATACAGGGTGCCGAGCTCATTGAGTCGGCGTAGTGCGCCCAGAATGCGGTTACCCATCAGGCTTGTTCCACCGGTTCACGAAAGGCTTTTTTAAGTGCGGCAGCGCACTCCAGTGTGACCAGCAGTGCCGCAACCAGTACCACCACGTCCAGCCCCAGCAGGAACCAATCCTGTTTATCGTAGAAGCTTTTGAGCTGAATAAGCAGGGCGAACAGGGTCATCACCAGCAGGAACACCAGCGGGGCGAGGGTATAAATGGCAGGTCGCCCCCGGCGTACCAGCATGATGGTAATCACCAACAGCGTCAGGCCGGCGAGCAACTGGTTGGTGGTGCCAAACAGGGGCCAGATGAGCAGGCCGCCACTACCGTCGGCACCGCCCGCACCAAAGGCCAGCAGCAGGCAGCTCGCCACGGCCAGCAGGGTGGCGGGTAACGGGCGTGTCAGCCATTTCTGGTGATAGATTTCACCCCATTCCTGGAAAATATAGCGTTGCAGACGCAAGCCGGTATCCATGGTGGTGCCAGCAAACAGGGCCGCCATCACGGTAAGCAAGGTGGCAGCAACGCCCACATCCATGCCGGTGCCACCCGCAAGGATCGTGGCACCACCATCAACAAAGGCGGTCAGGCTGCCTTTCCCGAACGCCGTGTAAACGGCTTCCCAGTCCGCCAGGGTGGCAAAACCGGCCGTGGCAGCAATGATGGCGGCGAGAGCAAGAGAGCCTTCCCCCACGGCGCCAAAATACCCCACGAAACGGGCATCGGTTTCCTTGTTCAGCTGCTTGGAGCTGGTTCCGGAGGCAACCAGCCCGTGGAAGCCGGAAATCGCGCCGCAGGCAATAGTGACGAAGAGTAATGGCAGTAGTGACGGCGTGCCGGCGGGCACATTGTCATTGATCATGGGGGCGACAACAGTGGGGTTACCGATCAGTACCGCGCCATACAGCAGGATCAGGCCGACAAACAGTTGCAGCCCATTGATGTAGTCACGGGGCTGCAGCAGCATCCACACAGGCAGCAGCGAAGCAATGGCTGCATACGCAAACAGCAGCAGGATCCAGCTGGCGCTGGCAGACAGCCCCATGACCTGTTCTGGCAGGGCGATGGGGACTTTCGGGCCCACATAAATCAGGCTGTAAAGGGCGATGACCCCGACTACCGATACGACCCCAAGACCGATGATCCGCCGATAGATGAGCTGACCAATGACCAATGCCACCGCGATGGCTCCCCAGACGGGGACGACCGCTCCGGGGTTGTTGATCAACAGTTTGGCGATGACCACGCCGAACACGGCATTGACCATCAGCAGTACCAGGAAGATCACGATCATGAACACGGTACGGGCCCGGCGACCGACCACTTCGCCAGTGAGAGCACCAACGGATTTGGCCCGGTTTCGGACACTGGCCCACAAGGCACCACTGTCATGGACGCCTGCAAAGAAAATGGTACCAAAGACGACCCAGATGAACGCAGGAAGCCAGCCCCAGATAACGGCAATGGCTGGGCCGACGATGGGGGCAGCACCGGCAACCGAAGTGAAGTGGTGGCCCCAAAGCACATAGCGGTTGGTCGGCACAAAATCCACGCCATCTTCGTATTCATGGGCTGGAGTGCGGTAATTGGGGTCTAGCCGGTAGATGCGGTCGGCAATAAAGCGGGAGTAGAATAGATAGCCGGCGGCCATGCCTCCGAGCCCCAGCAGGAGAAGAACGATAGCGCTCATGAGTGCCTTTTCCTTGTTAGCGGTGTGGCGATTGTCGCAGCCTTTCCATGGTTGTGTTTTTGGCTTCTTCGGTCAACGCGACCAAAGGCTAATATACAGTAGCATGGGGAATCGACACTGATGATGCAGTGTTAACCGTTTCCTGTTCACCACAGGTAATCACCGATATGCTGGTTGTTTACCTGTCACGAGATTGATTGGGCAAAGGAGTTGCCCTGGGGAAGTAGTAATGATCAAAGTATTGGTAGTGGATGACCATGATCTCGTTCGTACCGGCATCGCCAGAATGCTGGACGAAGTTGATGGTATCAAAGTTGTCGGGCAGGCGTGCTCGGGTGAAGAAGCCCTGCAGCTGACCCGTGACGCCAGCCCCGATGTGGTTCTCATGGATATCAAGATGCCCGGCATCGGCGGTCTGGAAGCCACCCGTAAGTTGCTGCGTGTTGATGATGGCATCCGGGTGATCGCTGTCACCATGTGTGAAGAAGAGCCTTTTCCCTCGCGCCTGATGAAGGCCGGGGCGGCAGGTTACATGACCAAGGGCGCCGACCTGGAAGAAATGGTTCGCGCCATCAAGGTTGTCACCAGTGGTCAGCGTTACATCAGCCCGGAAATCGCCCAGGCCATGGCCTTGAAACCCTATGTTGGGGAAGAGGCAACCCTGCTGGACATGTTGTCTGAGCGCGAGCTGCAGATCATGATGATGATCGTGAACTGTCACAAGGTTCAGGATGTGGCAGACAAGTTGTGCCTTTCCCCCAAGACCGTCAACACCTACCGCTATCGAATTTTCGACAAGCTTGGCGTCTCCAGTGATGTGGAGATGGCCTTGCTCGCCGTGCGTCACGGCATGTTGGATGCAGCTGAAAACCAGGTCGTTTAGGGGTTCTCTGTACCACTCGCGGGAAGCGGGCTCGGGCGGTCACTGTTACACTGTACAGCTACCATGACAGAGACAGCCCCTTTGCCCGGTTTTGACGCCAAACACTTTCTTGAGCACTGCGCCCGCAAGCCAGGTGTATACCGCATGCTGGATGCTGAGGGGCAGGTGCTTTATGTGGGAAAGGCGAGCAATTTGCAGGCTCGCCTGAGCAGTTATTTCCAGAAGAACGTCAGCAGCATCAAGACCCGTGCCATGGTGGCCCGTATCGCGGATGTGCAGACAACGGTCACCCGTAGCGAGGCAGAAGCCCTGCTGCTGGAACAGTCTCTGATCAAGTCGATCCGTCCCCCCTACAACATTCTGCTGCGTGACGATAAAAGTTACCCCTATATCCGCATTACCAGCTCGGATACCTATCCGCGTATAACCTTCCATCGTGGAACACGACGTAAGGGGAGCGACTACTTTGGCCCTTATCCCAGTGGTGGAGCGGTGCGCGAAGCCCTGTCCCTGGTAGAAAAGGTCTTCCAGGTCCGTAACTGTTCTGACAGTTATTTCCGCAATCGTACCCGCCCGTGTCTTCAGCACCAGATCAACCGTTGCACTGCGCCCTGTGTGGGTCTGGTGTCGCCAGAGGACTATGCCGGGCAGGTGCGTATGGCGCGGGATTTTCTGGATGGCCGAAGTCGCGAAGTCGTCGACACGCTCAGTGCACAAATGGAAGCTGCCGCCGCCGAGCTGGCGTTTGAGAAAGCCGCGCTGTTGCGAGACAAGCTGGCGGCCATTCAGGCGGTACAGCAAAAGCAGGTGGCGGAGACCGGGCAGGGCGATCTGGATGTGGTAGCCATCGAGGGTCGGCACGGACTGGCGGTGCTGGATGTGTTGATGATTCGGGGCGGGCGGATACTGGGGCACCGTAATTTCCGGCCAGATACCCGCGGAGAGGAAGCGCTGCCTGAAATCCTCGAAGCCTTTCTGTCCCAGTACTATCTGGGGGATCGCGAAGACCCGGTCAAACCCCAGGAAATCCTGCTGACGCTGCCTGTTGAGGGGGCGTCAGTGCTACAGGAGGCGCTGACTGAACAGTGGGGGCGCAAGGTGCGACTGGCCTGGAAAGTGCGCGGTGAGCGGGCAGCATGGTTGCAGATGGCCGCCACCAACGCCCAGCAGTCTCTCGCCACAGAGCTTGCCGCACGGGAGCATATGGAATCCCGCTTTCTGGCACTGGAAAGTCTTCTGGAGGCGCAAGAGCCTGTGCGCCGTATCGAGTGTTTTGATATCAGCCATACCCAGGGTGAGAAGGCGGTCGCGTCCTGTGTGGTGTTTGATCAGCAAGGGGCCAGAAAAACGGATTACCGTCATTTCAATGTCAGCCCGGATCAGGCCGGGGACGATTATGCGGCCATTGAGGAAGCGGTACGCCGGCGCTACCAGCGAAGGTTGAAAGAACAAGGGCGTCTACCCGATCTGTTGCTCATCGATGGCGGCAAGGGTCAGATGCAACGCGCCTGGGATGTGATGGGAGAGCTGGACCTGCAGGGGACAATGCGGGTGATGGGAATTGGTAAAGGCCCCAGTCGGCGACCCGGGTTTGAGGTCTTGTATCTCCCGGATGGTCGTGAGTACACCCCGGGGCCTTCGCATTCTGCGCTGCATTTGCTCCAGCAAGTGCGTGATGAAGCCCACCGTTTCGCGTTGACAGGGCATCGGGCACGGCGCGGCAAGGCGCGCAAGCAGTCGTCGCTGGATGAAATTCCTGGCATCGGCCCGAAGCGACGCAAGGCCCTGCTAACCCACTTTGGTGGCCTAAAGCAGCTAAGGAATGCCTCTGCTACCGAGCTCGCCAGGGTGCCGGGCGTGAATACCCAGCTAGCTCAACAGATTTATGACTGGTTGCATGAATAGGGGCCGGTTGCCCCTGATATCTTTGGCAACAAAAAATCTCCCATGAGGGACGTGCCGCTTTTCGTTATACTGGTCGCTTAGTCCACAAGCGGTAGGTCACATGCAGCAGAACAACCCGGTCCTGAATTTGCCCAATATCCTTACCCTGATACGTGTGGTGGCAATTCCCGTCCTGGTGCTGGTGTTCTACCTGCCGTTCAAGTGGAGTGACCTTTGCGCGGCATTGCTGTTTCTGGCCGCCGGCATTACCGACTGGCTGGATGGCTATCTTGCCCGCAAACTGAATCAGACCAGTCCGTTCGGTGCCTTTCTGGATCCAGTTGCCGACAAACTCATCGTTGCCGTGGCACTGGTCATGCTGGTGCAGGTTCACGCCACCGCCTGGTTGGCCGTACCGGCAATGGTGATTGTCTCCCGGGAAATCACGGTCTCTGCGCTGCGAGAGTGGATGGCGGAGCTGGGTAAACGCTCTCGTGTTGCGGTCAGCCAGCTTGGAAAGATCAAGACGGTGACGCAAATGACGGCGATTACCTTGCTGCTGGCGCAGAAACCGGGTTTCGATCTGGCGGGGGATATTGTGATGACTCCCTGGTTGTGGCTGAGCTACGGGCTGCTCTATGTCGCTACTGCACTGACCCTGTGGTCCATGCTCGCGTATCTGCGTGCTGCAGCGCCGGAATTGCTCAAAAGTCAGTCAAAGTCCTGAAAAACCAGAAAAAATGCCATTTCGCGGGTTGACACTATAGGGCGGATGGGTAGAATTCTTCACCGCAACGAGGCACAGTGTCAGCACGGGTCTTGTCGCACAAAGCGGGAATAGCTCAGTTGGTAGAGCACGACCTTGCCAAGGTCGGGGTCGCGAGTTCGAATCTCGTTTCCCGCTCCAGATTCCAGAAAACCTCGG
>PAJO01000005.1:0-18636 GCA_002706085.1 Alcanivoracaceae bacterium
GGCTGGCCATGATTTCCCACCCCCCCCCCCCCCACAATCTCGCCGCCTCAACCCCCGTCGCAATTGGATAACGGCGTCTGTCCCTGTAGCACCTCATCGATGAACACATTGACCCCGCTGTTGCCCCGGTAGGCCAGATTGATGTGCCGCACGACTCCGCTGCTTCCTTGCGTATCCACCGGTTGCCACTGAACGTTTACCCCCTTGCTGCAATACAGGTTTTTAAGATCACGCGCCTGGGAAAACGCGACCAAACCATCCTGCTCCTCATGGTACTGGTACACAGGCACCGACTGCGTGCCCTTGCCCAGCTCATTCTCGGCAATGCGTTGCAAGCGCGGCCCGGTTAACGGGTTGACGTCGGTCACATCGGCCAGTGAAACGCCCTGAAAATCCTGCAGTAATTCCAGTACACACATGTCGCTGACCATCTCCGTAACGGCCTGTTGCCCCTGAGCATTCAGGTACGGAGTCAAAGTCAGTTCCGGGTACAGGTTGTCTTGCCCCAGTAACGCATACAACAACACCCCGAAACCCGCTTGCCCATTCAAAGGCAGCGCCACCTGGGCCAGGTTTGCGGGTACGCCTCCGGCGGCCAGGCCTCGCAAGTCCAATTCGGGGGCATAGGCAGAATGCATTTCACCCGCCCACAGCGTCGCCCCACCACCTTGGGAATACCCCCGCAACATCACCGCCGAAGACGAAGACAATCCACTTTCTGGCAGTCGCTGAGCGGCACGGACCACATCCAGCAAGGCCGCCCCCATGGACTTCCCGATAATGTAAGTCGTCTCAGGTTCCGGGTGATAGCCAACATAGTCCGTCACCGCGACGGCATAGCCTCGCTCGAGCATGTCGTTGATGGCCGGCTGTTCATAGAAGGCACCTTTGTCGATCATCCGCGAGGGCGCACAGCGGAAAGCCGGCCCTGCCGTACCCGGCGCCATGCCAATCACTGGCAAGGTCGCCGGGTCATGACCTTTTGGAACCAGTACCGTGCCGGTTACCACATCCGGGTTTCCCAACCCGTCGGTGGACAAGTACATCACCTGCCAGGCATGGGCCAGTTCATGGGCACGGGGTGGTCCTGCCTTCGCTTCGCGCCAGGACACGATATCCCCTGGCAAGCCGGCAGGAAGAGGCGATGGGGGTTGATAAAAGCTGTCATCGGCATGGCTTGCCGACGCCAACGAAAACAACCCGAATGATATCGTCGCCACCAACCCCGTCATGATGTCCGGGAGTCTGATGAGATTACGGTTTCTTCGTTTCATCCTGTCGCCCTTTTGTTATAGCGGTGCCAGCTGCAGAGACAAGCTGCTGCCCGCCCCCGCCAGATACAGATTGACTAGCCCTGTCATGACCCCGCAATTTTCAAACGCTGGCACAGAGTACTCACCCGTCACCTGCCCCCCGGTCGTAACATCAAAATGCTGCCCGGAAGGCGTCACTGCTGATAGCGACATTGCCTGTGAGCTGACACATTGCTCACCGTTGTAGACGGCGATCGGCACACCGAACAATTTAAGGCGAATATCGGCAAGCCGGATCCGGGCCTGAAGAGACAGTACCAACTCGCCATCAATCAACTCTCCCGATACGGAAGAAAGAGGCTCAAGCGTTGCCTGCGCATCCAGAGAGAACGTTTTGAACAGACCCGGGATATCCAGTGACAGCGCAGACGTCTCGAGCCCCATGCTCCCCGAAACACTACTACCCGAAGTTTCCACGGCCAGCTCTCCCACTAAGGGCCAATTCGCCTTTCCTTTCAGAACAGCATCACCCGTTACCCCAAACGTAGTAGAACCTGCGTCATCGCCAGACACCGTGATGGTGTGTAGCAGAGTCTCCCCACCCGTGACCGGCACACATTCACTCTGAAAATCACCGAGTCCTGTCGGATTAGCATTATCGTCACGGGGAGTGAGGTTCAGCACCAGGTTCCCTACCCGTATTTCTACCGCCCCTTGATTGTCGGACGTGAACGTCAGGGACGGTGTCTCACCTGAAGCGACAATAGAGAAGGCGCCCTGCTCATCAGGCATTGGCTGTGCAGCGATCTCCATTGGAATCACAAGGGGTAACGACAGTCCGTTACCAGTGACAGAGGCGTGGGCATCCACTTGTCCGGACAACGTATCGCTGCCCACAAAATCCAGACCATTCCAGGATTCGACAGAAACAATCGCGGTTCCATCGATCTGGAAGCTCCCTGAGGGTTGCCCAACCGCAAGACTGTCCGGCATCTCAGACGTGATGTCGACGCTGAGGGGCTGCTCTTCGATGAGGGGAAAAACACAGGTGTAATTCAGCGTGGCAGAGACCGGGGCCGCCGCCGACGATGCCGACAACAGCATCAGCAACGCCGTCGTCGCCACCGGCCCAACATGTACAAGAGACATAAGCTTTGTCCATCACTAATGGTTGCCCAAAACCGGCATCAACCGCCCGGCTTTGGGCAACCATTCAGGTCAGATAGAAGCTGTGCCCGGATGGGCACAGCAAGACCGAAACAACTGTAGTGCTGAGCGGCGCCCTGCCGAAGCAGAGCACCGCCAGAACATTACAGTTGCGGATCCAGGGACAGCTCGATGGTGTTACCGCTACCCGCCATGAAGACGTTCAGCAGGTCAGTCAGACCACCACAGTTTTCCAGGCCCGGCAGATCGTAGGTACCTACCAGGTTGCCACCCGCACCCAGCGGATCGAAGGATTCGCCTTCCGGGCTGGCCAGCTGGATGGATACCGGCTCAGAGGTACGACACTCATCACCACCCCCTACCGGCAGTGAAATACCGAAGAACTTCATTTTGACTTTCGGCAGTTTGATGTACATCTGGGTTTCAGCAGTCAGCACATTGCCTGCACCGATGTTACCTGTGGTTTCACCTACCGGCTCGAACTCGATGTCGGCATCCGCAGTCACCAGTTTCCAGCCGTAGAGGATACGGAAGCTACCACTGGAAGGATCCAGAGCCAGGTCCGCAGTGAAGTCACCGCTGGCCAAATCCAGAAGCGCATCAATGGTGCCACTCAGGCTGACATCGCCGTAGGCTTTCTTGATGTGGGTGCTGCCAGACAGCGCATAGGTCATCTCTACGCCTTCCTGGGAATTGGAGATGCCGGAGCCCGTCATCGCAATGTCCAGATTCGGGGTGGCCGTATCATTGGACTGGATGTTCAGGGTAGCGCTCTTGGCGCCTTCGCCGGCAGGGGTGAAGGTCAGGGAAACGGTACAGGTTGCATCCGGGGCCACATTCACACAATCATTACTCTGAATGAACTCGCTGCTGTCAGCACCGCCAACAGAGACGTTGGTGATGGTCAGAGCAGCAGTGCCTTCGTTGCCGATGGTGACAGAGCTGTCTTTGCTGGTACCCACCGTTACTGAACCAAAAGAAACCGATTCAGGGTCAACAGTCATCGCCGGCTCAGGTGCCAGCACGCTCTGACCACTCATGGCGACTTCCACGGTTGGGGAATCCGGATCATCAGATTCGATTACCAGGTTGGCGCTGCGAGCCCCTTCGCCGGTAGGCATGAAGGTGACATCCACGGTGCAGCTTTCGCCCTGCGCCAGAGTGGTACAATCGTTCGTCTGCATGAAGGCGCTGGCATCAGCACCGGCAATAGAAACGCCATTGATACCCAGTGGCTGACCACCCGTATTGGAAATGGTCACCGTCTGCATTTCGGTCAGACCACCCTGCACCTGGCCGAAGTCCAGCTCGTCCATATCTACATCGATGTTCTGCTCAACCGCCACAGTCTCGACTTCAAATGAGTGCAGCAGATTGGTCACGCCGTTGTCATTCATACGGGCCTGATCCATTACACAATCCACCAGGAACACTTCCGGATTGTTGGGATCATGCCAGGCGGAACCGAAGTCAACATAGGTGCCATCAGCCTTGCGCGCGATCATGGCCAGAGACATGTTTTCTTCGACGAAGATATCCACCATGCCCACATTGCTTTCGGTGAAGGTCAGGGACGGAGTATCACCGGTCGCGACCAGATCGAACGGGCCGGAAACGCCTGCAATGTCGGTGACAGGAATACCCAGCGGAATGGTGAGCGGCAAGCTCAGTGAATTACCACTTACGGTGGAATCCGCCTCTGCAGACCCTTCGATTGTGGTGGCACCTACCAGGCTAAGCCCTTGCCAGGTGTTGCCTTCAGCGGTGGCGGTAATGTTCAGGGTGAACGCACCCGTTGCTTCGCCCACACCAATGCTTTCCGGCATGTCGGTCTGGATGTTGGCCGTCAGCGGCTGCTGACCAATCAACGGATAAGTACACTGGAAGTACATGTCGGCTTCGACAGGTACCGCCTGTGCTGCGCCACTGGCGGCGAGCACGGCAGCCGCTGCCAGTGACCGCATCTGGAACGGTCCGATATTCATATTTCGGGGGGTCATGACTCACTCCTCGTATTGATTATTCTCAATATTCATGTGTTGTTATCGCAGAGCCATGGCGACAGCTTCCCTGCCAGCCTGCGACCATGCACCCGCAACTCCATGGGCAGGAAAAACAGGCAGACGCTTCCCTTCCCACGGGTACATGGCAGTCATTATTCGCAAGCCCCGAGCAGGTGCATTGTTAGGAGTGACGCAGAGTTTGTTAAAAAAGACAGCTGTGATGCTTTACGCATTCAGCAGGAGAAACACATACGAAAACGTATATTCATCTAATAATAGAGAAGACGTTTAAGCGCTAATAACCAATAAAAATGGCAAGAGAAAACACCACGCCATGGTGGTTAATGGGTATAGCAGTGAGGCAACCCTAACCGTCAGGACTGAGTCTGAAGAAATCCTCGGCGTATATCCCCCGGCGTTGCACCGGTCCAGCCACGGTAAGCTTTGGTAAAGCTGGCTTGATCGCTATAACCAAGGACTTCTGCGATCTTGTGCAATGGCATATTGGTATCCTTGAGATAGCGCGTTGCGAAGGTTTTGCGTACCTGATTTCGGATATCATGAAATGACACCCCGGCTAATTTTAGGTGGTGGCGAAGCGATCTCGCGCTCATGCCCAGCCGCTCACCAACACGCTCAAGGGTGCCCTCTCGCCCCGGATACCGCAGCACTTCTTCACGGACACGGGCCACCAGCTCCATGTGTTCATCGGCTTTGACATCATCCCGGGAACGGGCACTGGCCAGATAGAATGCCAGCTCATCATTGCCATCCCTTGCCGGGCGTCCGGACAAGGGCACCACCACCTGATTACCCGATGACGAAAACGACAAACTTGCCTGGGGAGCAAGCCGCTGCCACATCTCATGTTCATGATCGACAGAAAAATCAAACTCGAAATGAAACTTCCGACATATCAATGACGTAAGCGAGTATATGCTGCCCATATAGATATTCACGAAGAAGGGGCGAAGCTCCTTGAGATCCCAGACATCCTGCAAGGCGATGCGGATTTCATCGCCACTACACGACACACGCATATCCAGTATCGGCAACGACACCCGCAGGTATTGCACCACCATGTTGGCCAGATCGCGGAAGTCTTTCTGCTTGAGCAAGGCAAAACCCAACAAGCCATGGCCTTGAAGATCCAGCGTTTTACCAAACTCAAACGCCGCCATATCATCATCAAGGAAACGGCGAGCCGAGGTCATCATGCGGGTGACCTGATTGATGGACAACAACAGTGGACCTGGGCCCTCAAGAACCTCATCCAACTCAGTGCCTTCCAGCAAGGCATCTCTGCTGATTCCCCTGGCTTCCATGAAATCGATAAACCGTTGCGCATACAGGCCCGATACCAGCGGTACCTCATAGGCCATGCTGTTTATCCTGAACATGCTCAGTCCCTCTTCCCTGTGATTCTTCTTGTTAGGTGTTATGTGCAGATTCCGTTCTGCACGTCAGGCGATCATCATCCACGCATCTATACCGTTAAACCGGGAAACGTTTCTCACTCTCTAAAAATGAATAATCCGGAATAAAAATGCATTTTTTATAATGATTCTTTGTTGTTAATAAAATCGCGGCCACTAATAATTATGTATTAGTTTTTACAACGATCCCTCGCACGCACTTTCATCATAGGCACCCTTTTTACTGAACCACCACCGCCTGACCGGTAATGACAAAAACCGGCTCAACGCCTGTCCCCTTTTACCAAAAGCGAATTTATTTTCGTGACCAAATTCATATTTTATTTTCATCTTGCTTTCCCCTGTTCCGTATTTACCGCAGCCTCGCAGTCCAATAACAACAACCGGGAGAAACCCGATGCCTCCCTTACGGTCAGTACTGGGTCTCACCGCCATCTTTATGACCGCCTTTCTTTTTTTCATGATCATGCTCATGCCTGCGTCGGTGGTAACCCTCGCTTTGCCCGATGCCGCTGATAATGAAGATGCCCTGCCGAGACCGCAGCTGTCGGGATTGTGGTGGCGTGGCCAGGGCGATATGGAATGGCAAGGAAAACCGTTACAGATTCGCTGGGAAATGGATTGGCGATGGCTGACGCCAGGCGTGCAGCTCGCTCTGCACACCGGGCAGATCAATGCCGAGGGCTGGATTGGTGCTGACTGGGGCGACTGGAGCTTACAGCATTGGCGAGCCCAACTGCCGGTAGATCTCATCAATGACTTTCTGCCGCAGGGACAGGCTGACGGCAATCTGGACCTGGCCCTCACTTCCCTCAGTATTCGAGAAAACACCATCGCAGAGGCCACAGGGACGCTGCGCTACCACGGTGGCCTGGTCTCCCTTGGTCCAGGCATGGAAATGCCCTTGCCGCCCCTGGACGGCGTACTTGCCATGACCCCGCTCGGCCCTGCCCTGTCGGTCACCGGCCCCGAAAGCAGCTCACTGGCCCATGCACAACTGGAAGGGAAGACCTTAACCCTGCAAGTCTTTAGGGCCCTGCCGCTGTTGCTTGGCATGGGAGAAGAAGGCAACGCGAAGGATGTGGTTTTCAGCACGCAACAAGAATTGTCGTTGCCCGATGCCAGCGCCGGTTAAGACGCCGGCGGTTTCCAGATCAGGATGACGGGAATGATCGCCGCCGACAGCAAGCCCGCGAGCAGGAAATGCAGTGCGTACCCCATCCAGGCCGCACTAAAGCCGCTTAGCAAAGTGAAGAGTCCCGCTGCAAACAGCCTCACCGAAGCCTGCATGGTGTAGTCGCTTCCCTCATGACTGCTGCGACAGTAATCCATCATCACTACAAATAGAGCCACTGTGGACAGGCCATCTGCAAACTGTTCAAACAGGGCCACCAACCACACCTGTGTCGCCAGTACTGGGTTGTCCGCGCTTGCCAGCCAGGCCCAGGCCACAAAGGACAATGCCTGTAAAAGGGCAAAGGCCACCAACACCCTGCGGCGATGAACACGCACCATAATCAACCCGGCAAGTGCCGCCCCCGCCAGTCCCATTAATGACGCAAACAGTTCCAGCGTGCCAATTGCCGACAAGCTCCAGCCAGTATCGACCAGATAGGGATTGATCATTCGGGTACCGAAACTGTCACCGACTTTATAAAACAGCAGAATCAGCAACCATAACAAAAGCCCGGGGCGCAGCCAGAAACGGGTCAACTCCCGCCACCACCAACTCAGACTCACCGGCTCCCGTTGCTGGTGACTAACAGGCTCTGCAGGCTCCTGGAAGCGAGTGACCTGGACCAACACCAACATCATGGCCGCGATCACCAGCGCCACGGTGGAATGCCAGCCCCACAGGTCAACCAGAATCAGCAAAGCGCTGCTGCCCGCCATCATGCCGATCTTGTAACCATTCACCTGGATGCTGTTGCCCAGCCCCCGCCATTCCGGCGTCAGCAAGCGGGTGGCAAGACCATCCGTGGCAATGTCCTGGGTAGCGCTGAAAAAGTTGAGCAGGAAAAGCAGCCCGAGCAACACCACAAAGCCCGGCCCCAGCAACCATTCTCGCGGGAACATGGCCACTACGCCCAATACGGCAATCACAGCCAGCAGGCAGACTTGCACCCATCGCTTGCGATGATTGGGTCGCCCGCTTCCCCAGCGGTCTACCCAGGGGGCCCAAATGAATTTCAATGCCCAGGGAATCGCAGGCAAGGCGAGAAAGCCTATCCACTGGGTCGACAATCCCGCCTCTCTGGCTAGTGCCGGCATGGCTTTGCCCAGCATGCTGACGGGCAAAGCCTGGGCGAAGTACAACGCCGCCAACGTCAGAAAGAACCCCTTCGCCGGGCGCGTCACAGTCATCGTCAGTAATCCCGGTGGAATGCGGCCCAGACCGTAATCTCTTCCCGGTCGTAATACAGATGTGCAGCCTTGATCTCCACCTGCCCCCGCTCCGGGTGCTTTTCCATCGACGCCGACAATTTTTCCAACAGCTGCCAGACTTCCTGAAAACGGCGTTTCATCGGCAATTTCAGATTGAACAAAGCGGCGCGACTCCACCCTTGCACCAGCCATTTTTCCATCTGTTGGAGGGTCCGGGCAGGTTTGTCCACCACATCGCAGACCACCAGATCCACCGGGGAGCGCGGGCGCCAGGTAAAGGCATCCCCATAGATGTGTTCCACCGGGTACTCATCCAGTAATTGGGCATTGAGCTTGCCGTGATCGACTGCCTGCACCTTTATCCCCCGCCGTGCCAGCTGCCAGCTCCAGCCCCCCGGGGCCGCCCCGAGGTCCACCGCCGTCCGGGCGGTCAGTGCCTCGGTGGAACCAAAGAACCGCAACAGGGCCTCTTCCACCTTCAACGCAGACCGGCTTGGGGCTTCTGACGGCAACTTCAGACGCCGCACGCCCCCCTCCGCCAGCGGAATCGCGGCCGGACTGGTTGAAACCCAGCCGTTATGTGAATCACTGAAGAACAGGTGAACCCGCTGCCCTGCGTTCTTGCGCAACAGACCCGCCTTGCGCAAGCGCGGCTCCAGGGCCTTGCGGAACCCCTTGAGAAAACGCTGAAGCTCGCGGCCCTCATTGGTGTCCGGATGGTCGAGATAAACCTCGCAAAACGGAGCGGCTTCCTCCAGCAAGGGCCACAGCGCGCTGATTCGATCATCACCAATATCGGCAAACTGCCCTATTGCCAGACTCAGGCTGCGGGCAAAGATCAAGCCACTCTCCATCACGGCAGCCATACTGCCCTGCTGGCTGTGCCACAGCACATAGCCGCTATGGGCGGTCGCGCGCGGGTAGCCCGCCACCATGTTGTCGGCGGCATGGAAATTGAGTTCGGCGGCAAGATCCGCCTCAAAGCCCGGGCGGCATAGCCCCAACAGGGTTTCGTCACCGGAATTCAGGAAGTCGCTGTGCATGTCTGCCTCGCGCTGGTTACAATGAGGGACATTGTCCTTATCACAACGGCTGGATCAATAATGAAAACAACACTCCCGCTGACCGTGGCGCTGACCGGCGCCCTGATTGCCCCCCTGCACGCCGAAGAAGAGCTGGCACCGCCGGACGTGGATTTCTACGCCGAAGCCCAGATGATCCGGGCGGATATGGATCCCTATGGCTTTGACACCGCAGACGGACTGAACATCAATATTGGCATGTGGCTTAACAGCGTAGAGCTGGGAAAAAACAGTCGGTTCGGGCTGGAGGCAGGTTTTGTCAACCAGAGCGAGTTGCGGGAAGACAGTATGTTTACCCGGTCCCCCACTACCTCAGAGCAGGGAGCTGGCGCCAGCAGTGTTCGGGTTGAAGAAGAAACTTCGCTAAAACTGAACGGCTTCACTCTCGCTGCGGTTTGGCAAAGCCCTTACTGGCTCTACGTCAAAGGCGGCGCCTATCTTTACGATTTCAAGGTGGAAGACGATCAGCGTCGGGTATTGCTCGATGGCGGCGGCGCAACAGTAGACACTGTTAACGATGCCCCGGAAAGTGACAGCCAAAGCGGCATCGCGCCCTTTGTTACCGCCGGGGTAGCCGTACCACTGCTGGAGAAACTCTCACTCACCGCCGAGTACCAGTACACCAGCCTGGAATCCGAAACCTACGGCACCCTCGGTATCGGGCTGCGATTCACTAACTGAGCCTTACCCCTACTGCCGCGCTGAAGCTTTGCCTGCAAGGCTTCAGCGGCCTGTCAGAAGGCTATTTAACGAATACCACGGTCTTGTTGCCGTCGACGATGACCCGGTCTTCAAGGTGCCAACGCACCGCCCGCAGCATCACCTGACGTTCCACATCCTGGCCAAGCGACTTGAGTTCTGCTGCAGAGTGGCGATGGCTGACCCGCTGCACGTTCTGCTCGATAATCGGCCCCTGATCCAGATCTGCGGTCACGTAGTGACTGGTCGCACCGATCAGCTTCACACCCTTGTCGTGGGCCTGCTGATAGGGATTGGCCCCGACAAAGGCCGGCAGGAAGGAATGGTGAATATTAATGACCCGATGGGGGTAATGGGACACGAAATCCGGGCTGAGAATCTGCATGTAGCGAGCCAGCACCACCACATCCACCCTGCCCTCCAGCAACCGCAGCGCTTCGGCTTCCGCTTCCGCCTTATTATCTGCCGTCACCGGAATATGGTGATATTCGATACCGAACCGCTCGACTTCATCACGCAGGTCATCATGATTACTGATCACCATTGGAATGGTGGCCGGCAGGTCTCCACGGGAGGTTCGCCACAGCAGATCCATGAGAACGTGATCATGACGGGATACCAGCACCGCCATGCGCTTCTTCTCGCTGGCGTAGCTGATCTGCCACTGCATACCGTAGGGTTCCGCCACCCGGGCGGCGAAGTTGTTTCTCAGCGCATCACGGGAACAGTCCAGATCAGGCGTCTGGAATTCCAGGCGCAGGAAAAACGTGCCGCCATGGGCATCACTGGAATGCTGGTCGAAATCGGTGATGTTGGCACCGTGGTTGAACAGAAAGGTGCTTACCGCACTTATGATGCCCGGCTTGTCCGGGCAGGTCACCAGCAGGCGCGCCGTGGTGGCGTCGTTTTCGATCATTTCGGGTCCTGGTAGAGGCTACTGCGTCACGCCGAAGTGCTCCTTGCGGAAGCTGGACGGGGTCTTCCCTGTCCACTTCTTGAAGGCACGATGGAAGGAGCTGGCTTCGCTGAAGCCCATCAGCAAGGCGATTTCATCGATGCTGAGTTCCGGCTTGGACAGGTAGTACACGGAGGCATCCTTGCGGATGGAGTCCTTGATTTCCTGATAGCTGGTATTGGCTTCCTTGAGACGACGACGCAGGGTCTGTGGCGTCATGTTCAGCTTGCCGCAGATCTCGGTGAAATCCGGGAAGCTGTTACCGTATTCATTGGAGATGATGGCGCGAATCTGGGCCGGCAGACCCACATTGTGGATGTTGCCGTCAAACAGCTGTGCCAACGAGTCCTTGAGAAACTTGGACAGCGACAGCTCGTTCTGTACCAGCGGCAATTCCAGAAACTCGGCCTTGAAGCTCACCGCATTCTCATCGGAACCGTAGACGATCGGGCAGTCAAAGAGGAAGCGGTGTTCCTCATCATTTTTGCTGTCCGAGTAGTCCAGTTTCACTTCCTGGGGCTCGATGGCCTTGCCCACCAGCCAGCTCATGAAACGCAGCCAGATGAACAGGGAGGCCTCGATGATCACCTCACGGAAATCCAGGCGGGGATCGGTGCGCACCACCAGACGAGCCGTGTCGTCACCTGTTTCCAGACTCAGGAACGAGCTCAGTTCGAACAGGTCATAAAAACGCAGCCCTCGCTCAACCGCCGCGCCGAGATTCGGGCAGTTGATAACGGCATGGGCCATCATGGAAAAGGTACCTGGCTTGGACTTGCGCCCCTGGCCAAAACCCAGAAACTCATCCTGAGTCTGCTCCATGATCAGGAGCATCATCTTGATAAAGGTATCACGCTCAATGGTGGCATCCGGGTCTTCCAGCAACTGGCGATGAATGCCACATTGATCCAGAAGTTCAGGAATACTGGCCCCGGAACGTGCTGCCCCCTGAAGCAGTTTGACCACTCGATTGATATTGATCGTTCTGCGATGGTACATCGATCAGCTATCCTCTCACCGTCTGATCTTTTCGCCCGTTCAGCATTATTGTTGGTCGGGCAGCCATGAGCCGGCGGGCCCGTGGAACGCCAATAATAATGAAACTGGGGATAATTGACACAGTTTTGCCCCAATCTGACCAGATAAGAGCAATTCTATCAATTCGACGGGCCAAAAGTGCCACTTGTCGCAGCTTGTCACACTATTCCTTGTTCCTGAGCGCGTTCACCCTTGTGCTGAACCGGGGCTTGGGCTACAAATCGTGTATGCGAATTCTTGTTGTTGAAGACAATAAAGCTGTCAGCCTGATTATCTGCCGCATCATCGAAGAAATGGGCCACGACTATGTGCTGGCGTCAGACGGCGAGGTAGCCCTGCGCCTGTTTCAGCAGCGCGACATCGACATGCTGGTCGCCGACGTAGAGCTGCCAGTTCTGGACGGCTTTATTGTGGCCCGCGAGGTGCGCAACCAGTCACCCGCCATCCCGATTCTGTTTATTTCCGGCAACAGCAGCGATGCCTACCGCCAGCAATGTCTGGACGCAGGTGGCGATATGCTGCTACCCAAACCCTTGAAACCCAGCGAGCTACGCCGCTGGCTACAGGGCATGATGCCCGACTCTCCACACGCCAGCTCTGCGCTGGCCTGAGCACACCCGTACTTTGCCAACACAGTTGCCCTGAATCTGGCCGTAACTCCAGTAATCAGGCATAAAAAAACCCGGCCGAAGCCGGGTTTTTTATGCCTGGAGAGATCTTACTCGAAGATCTCGCCCTTCTCGGCTTTCTCGACCAGCAATGCCGGCGGATTGAAGCGGTCACCGTACTTGGCTGCCAGTTCCTGGGCGCGGGTAACGAAGCCCTTCAGACCACCCTCGTACTGGTTGATGTACTGGATCACACCACCGGTCCAGCCCGGGAAGCCGATACCGAAAATGGAACCGATGTTGGCATCGGCGACAGACTCGATAACGCCCTCTTCGAAGCACTTCACCGCTTCCATGGCTTCGATGAACAGCATACGCTCTTTCATGTCTTCCATCGGAATCTCGGTGGAGTCACCGAAGGCATCCTTCAGACCCGGCCACAGTTTGGCCTTGCCACCTTCCGGATAGTCGTAGAAGCCCTTGCCCTGCAGCTTGCCAGGACGATCCAGCTCTTCAACCATCTTCTTCATGACGTCGCCAGCCGGGTGATGCGGAGGCGGCGGGGTGCCGTCACGCTTGGCATCGTCTTCCGCTGCCTTGGAAATCTTCAGGGCGGTGCCCATGTTGATTTCGTCGATCAGCTTCAGGGTGCCTACCGGGTAGCCAGCCTGTTGGGCTGCCTGCTCTACGGACGCGGCAGAAACGCCTTCGCCCAGCATGGCGATACCTTCGTTGGCGAAGGTGCCGATGACACGGGTGGTGAAGAAGCCGCGCGCATCGTTGACCACGATCGGGGTCTTGCGGATCTGCAGACAGTAATCGTAGGTCTTGGCCAGCACTTCCGGAGAGGTGTCCTTACCGCAGATGATTTCCACCAGCGGCATCTTGTCTACCGGGCTGAAGAAGTGGATACCGATGAAGTTATCCTGTTTCTTCACGCCTTTGGCCAGACCAGTGATCGGCAGGGAGGACGTGTTGGAACCCAGTACCGCGTCGGGCAGTACCACGTCTTCGATTTCCTGGAATACCTTGTGCTTCAGCTCGGTGCTTTCGAACACGGCTTCGATAACGAAGTCCACGCCTTCCAGATCCTTGGCATCGGCAGTCGCGGTGATCAGGGACAGCACCTGCTCTTTCTTCTCTTCGGTCATCTTGCCGCGAGAGATAGCCTTGTCCAGCAGCTTGCGGGAGTAGTCCTTGCCCTTCTCGGCATTCTCCTGGGAGATGTCTTTCAGTACCACTTCGGAACCGGTCATGGCGGTCACGTAGGCAATACCGGCACCCATCATGCCCGCACCCAGTACACCGACTTTCTTGGCGGTGAACTTCGGCACATCTTTCGGACGGCTGGCGCCACCGTTGATGGCCTGCAGGTTGAAGAAGAAGGCGTTGATCATGTTCTTGGCAACCTGACCGGTCACCAGGTCAATGAAGTAGCGCTCTTCAATCTTGAAGGCGTTGTCCACGTCTACCTGGGCAGACTCGACAGCCGCCGCCATGATGTTCTTCGGTGCCGGGTAGTTGGCGCCTTTCAGCTGCTTGCGCAGGTTAGCCGGGAAGGCCGGCAGGTTGGCAGCAAACTTCGGGGTGGACGGGGTACCGCCAGGGATCTTGTAGCCTTTTTCGTCCCAGGGCTGCTGGCACTTCGGGTTGGCCAGGATGAATTCCTTGGCCTTGGCGATCATCTCTTCTTCAGAGTCGACCACTTCATCGATGATGCCAACCTTGAGGGCCTTGTCGACCTTCATACGCTGACCCTGCATCAGTACGTTCATCAGCGCGTTCTGGATACCCAGCATACGCACGGTACGCACGATACCACCGGCGCCCGGCAGCAGGCCCAGCGACACTTCCGGCAGACCAAACTGGGCTTTCGGGTTGTTCAGGGCAACACGGCGATGACAGGACAGGGCAATTTCCAGACCACCACCCAGCGCGGTGCCGTTGAGGGCACACACCACCGGAATACCCAGGGTCTCCAGCTTGCGCAGATCGCCTTTGAGCAACTTGCCGCCATCCGCCATTTCCTGGGCATTTTCCGGCTTGACCTTGATCAGGTCACGCAGGTCGCCACCGGCGAAGAAGGTTTTCTTGGCAGACGTGATGATAACGCCAGCAATGTCGGCTTTTTCTTTTTCCAGACGCTCCACCGTGTCGTGCATGGACTTGGTGTAACGGTCATTCATGGTATTCGCAGACTGCTGCGGATCGTCCAGGGTCAGGGTAACAATGTTATCCGCGCCCTTTTCCCAGCGAATAGTCGATTCAGTCATTTCAATATCTCCAATTCCGGTGGCCGCTTACAGGCGCTCAACAATGGTGGCGATACCCATACCTGCACCCACACACAGGGTACAGAGGCCGAATTTCTGGTCGCGACGCTCAAGCTCGTCCAGCACAGTGCCGACGATCATGGCACCGGTGGCGCCCAGCGGGTGGCCCATGGCGATGGCACCACCGTTCACGTTGGTGATGTCATAGCTGATGCCCATGTCTTTCATGAAGCGCATGGCCACGGAAGCGAATGCTTCGTTGATTTCCCACAGGTCGATTTGGTCGGCGGTCATGCCGGCCTTGGCCAGGGCNTTGCGGGCCGCCGGTGCCGGGCCAGTCAGCATGATGGTCGGATCCGCACCNCTCACNGCGGTGGCNACGATGCGGCCACGGGGCTTGGCACCNATCTTGTCACCGGCGTCCTTGTTGCCCATCAGCAACAGGGTTGCACCGTCCACGATGCCGGAGGAGTTACCCGGGGTGTGAACGTGGTTGATCTCTTCCAGCCAGTGGTACTTCTGCAGTGCCACAGCATCGAAACCGCCCATTTCGCCCATCATGGCGAAAGACGGGTTCAGGTTACCCAGCGCTTCGGCNGTGGTGCCGGCGCGAACGTGCTCGTCACGGTCCAGAACCACCAGGCCGTTCATGTCTTTAACCGGCACCACGGACTTGGCGAAGTAACCCTTGTCCCAGGCGTTGGCTGCACGGGCCTGCGAATTGGCGGCGTACTCATCCACGTCCTTACGGGTGAAACCTTCCACGGTCGCGATCAGGTCAGCACCGATGCCCTGCGGGATAAAGCCCGTGTCGTAGTTGGTTTCCGGGTCCAGCGCCCAGGGCGTACCGTCAGAGCCCATGGGAACACGGCTCATGACTTCTACACCGCCGGCCAGTACCAGGTCTTCGAAACCGGAGCGCACTTTCATGGCACCCAGATTNACCGCTTCCAGNCCAGAGGCGCAGAAACGGTTGATCTGCANACCGGATACGGTTTCCGGCAGACCGGCAGCCAGGGCCGCAATCTTGGGCAGCACACCGCCCTGATCGCCCAGCGGGGACACGATACCCATGACGATGTCATCGATCATCGCCGGGTCCATGTTCGGGAAGCGGGCCTTCAGTTCGTTAATCAAGCCAACAACCAGGGTGATCGGCTTCACGGTATGCAGCGAGCCGTCCTTCTTGCCCCGGCCTCGGGGCGTACGAATCGCGTCGTAGATATAGGCTTCGGTCATGGAACCTTCCTCTTGCCTCAGGCAGATGTCAGCGATCTGCTGACGGGTTATGAAGGGCAGTGCGAAAACAGGCTTCCTGCCCACGATAGAAAGACGGTAAGAGTGCCTGCCCCGGCCCCGTCACTCAATGACATGAGTTAACAAGCGACTTGAGCGGAAAGGGCAAACAGATTGGCCCTGTCTGTGCAGCCATTGCCCGCCGCCGGGGAACTGCTATGGTGCGGTCATCGTAAACAGGAGCACNAACATGTCNCATACCCTGGATGTGCTGCAATCGCTGACCTCNTCAGCCCTGCAGCAGGGCCGCGGCATTGCCACCCGCGGCCACCGCAAGACTCCCGCCGAGTCGCTGGAACTGTATGAAATGGAAGGCTGTCCCTTCTGTCGCCTGGTCCGTGAGGCCCTCACNGATCTGGATCTGGATGTGATGGNATTCCCCTGCCCCAAAGGCGGCGACCGTTACCGGCCGNTGGTGGAGCGCCTGGGCGGCAAACAGCAGTTTCCCTACCTGATGGANCCCAACACGGGCGCCGCCCTGTACGAGTCTGCCGATATCATTGAGTACCTCTACAACGAGTACGGCGGTCGGCCCGCACCNCAGCGCTGGCTGGTACGCAGCTTGCGTACCGCCGCGGCCACCGCCGCTTCCCTGCCCCGCGCCCGTCATGGTNTGCACCTGATGGAATCNCGNGCACCNGAACAACCGCTGGAGCTGTATTCCTTCGAGGCCAGCCCGTTTGCACGCCTGGTGCGCGAACGCCTCACCGANCTGCAGCTGCCCTACCTGNTGCGACAGTGTGGCCGCGACCAATGGCAGGACTGGGTGCTTCCGCCCNTGCGCAAACGCCTGGCCCCCGATTACCAGCCGACCCAGCGTAATCGGGTGACCCTGATGGAAAAAACCGGCCGTATTGCCGTCCCNTATCTGGTGGANCCCAATACCGGGACGGCACTATATGAATCGGCAGATATTCTGGCCTATCTGGACCGGACCTACGCACGCTAGTCGGCTCTCACCCGGCACATGAATACAAAGGTGTGCCGGGCCCTTCTCCCTTCCCCGTTTTAGTGCTATATATCCGCAGGAACCCTCCACTCACCCGCTGGAAAGAGAGCAGCAAGATGGGTCGTCGACACTTTGATGACTATGAGCCCGATGAATGGGAAGAAGAACACAAACGTGCTGATCGTGAACGCCGCAAACGCGACGCAAAACGCCATCGGCACAATTCAGAGGAGAACAATGAGTCGCGAGAAACCCGCGACTCACGGCCGCAGTAAGGTCTCGGCCTGACGAGTCACCTCTGATGGTGAATCCCCGCTCAGAATGAGTGGGGGCACAGGCAGGTCAGCCATGCTGGCCTGCCCGCTACGGGTTTTTCTGAAATTCGGGAACCTGTTGATCAACCGAGATCAGCGGTCGCCGTATCGCCCTGCCAGCGTGGTTAATAGCGCTATCGCATCATTATCAGCCTGCAGATAAAACCCTCCCCGCCAATGACCATTGGACAGGTAATCGTGCCAGCGTGGCTCTGCCAGCACATGGATTTCCCTCTGACCATACACAGGCAGAGGAAGCTCGAATTTGAGAGGAAACGGTTCGGCAGGAGGGGCTCCACGGCCTGTCAGGCACACCCCTTCATCGGTGAGGTTCAGCACATGCCCAACAGCATGGTCGTTACTGCAAGCCTGAACATTGAGACTCAGGCGCGGTCTTCTGAATCGTCGGCGTTCCATATCATCACCTCAGAGCGGACCCTCACTCCCAGTTTCTGCCGGCATTGGGTACCATGCAAGTAAAACAGTGCAAACATGCTGGAGGCCGCACATGAACAGCGACGACGACCTGTTTCGCCAGGAAATGGCCGATGTGACCCCCATCAAGCCTGACGGGCGCAATCATGACGCCAGCCCGCGACGCCAGGACAGCATTCGCGAACAACTGCGCCGTGCCTCTGCAGTGACAGAAGGCAAGCAGGACAACAACCCCCTGACCGTGCCCGAGCACGTTGAGCAGGTGGGCCCGCTGGACATCATCGGGGTCAAGAAGGATGGCGTGCAGGAAGGGGTGTACCGCAAACTGCGGCTGGGCAAATATGACGCCCAGGACGTGCTGGATCTGCATCGGGTCAAGCTGATGGCAGCCCGCACCCTGGTCCATGAGTTCCTCAGCCGGGCCCATGAACAAAACCAGCGTACTGTCCTGATCAGCCATGGCAAGGGCCTGCACAGCGAGCGCCCCGGCTTTCTCAAGAGCTACGTGATGCACTGGCTACAGGAAAGCCACCTGGTCCTCGCCTACCACACCGCCCCCGCCAACCGCGGCGGCACCGGCGCCACCTACGTTCTGGTCCGCAANAATGGCCAGGCGAGGCAGCGTAATCGGGAGTTTTTTATGGAGGCGGGGAAGAACAATCGATAGTNAACAGTTAACAGTGAATAGNGAACAGCGCGCNTANGNGCCTTNTTNNGNTNTGAAACGTATGAGGCCGCGCNCA
>PAJO01000005.1:18641-52621 GCA_002706085.1 Alcanivoracaceae bacterium
TGNGCGCGGCCTCATACGTTTCANANCNNAACAAGNCNCNNNCGCGTCGCTGTTCACTATTCACTGTTAACTGTTNACTGAAATCACCGCCGTATCCGATTAATCCCATTAATCGCCGCCACCCGATANGCTTCCGCCATGGTCGGGTAGTTGAAGGTGGTATCGATGAAGTATTCCAGGGTGTTCTGCTCNCCGGGCTGGCGCATGATCGCCTGGCCTACGTGGACGATTTCCATGGCCTGGTAGCCGAAGCAGTGAATTCCGAGGATTTCCAATGTCTCNCGGTGNAAGAGAATTTTCAGCATCCCGACCCGCTCACCNGTGATCTGGGCTCTCGCCAGATTACGGAAAAACGCCTGCCCCACTTCGTAGGGNATTCTGGCTTCGGTGAGCTCCTGTTCGGTCTGCCCCACACTGCTGATGCCCGGGATGGTGTAGATGCCGGTNGGGACATCCTTGACCTGTTTGATCTCATCCCCNGCGATGGCAGCCGCACAGAAACGCCCCTGATCGTAGGAGGCACTGGCCAGTGAGGGCCAGCCCACCACATCGCCGACGGCGTAGATGTTCTCCAGTGCTGTCTGGTAGCGCTCGTCGACACTGAGCTGGCCGCGGCTATTCGCCTTNAGCCCCACCTCTTCCAGCCCCAGATTCGCAGTATTCCCGGAGCGACCGTTACACCACAGCAGCGCATCCGCACGCAGCTTCTTGCCCGATTCCAGCTCCAGGGTCACGCCATCGCCATCCGCCATCACTCGCTTGTACTGCTCACCCTGGCGGATGGTGCACCCCTGTTCGCGAAGGTGGTAACTGAGNGCATCNGAAATTTCCGTATCCAGAAAATCCAGCAAATGCTCACGGGAGTTCACCAGATCAACCCGGATCCCCAGGCCGGTAAAAATGCAGGCATACTCGGAACCAATCACCCCCGCACCGTAAATGATCAGATGACGCGGGGTGTGATCCATGGTCAGGANCGTATCGGAGTCGTAAACCCTTGGGTGGTCAAAATCCACATCCTCAGGGTGATATGGCCGTGAGCCTGTAGCAATGAGGACATTGCGGGTTTTGAGCAGATGCTGACGCCCTTCCCTGTCATCCACCTGTACTTCATTAGGNCTGATCAGGCGTCCACGCCCGCCGAACACCGTCACCCGGTTTCGGATATAGAAGTCAGTACGTACCTTGACCTGGGAATCGATGACCTCGCGGGTACGGGCGATCAGATCCTGCCAACGAATTTCCCGCGGGTTGATGATGCCGCGCAACAGGGGGTTGCGCTGGGTGCGGATTACCTGGCGGACCTGATGCCGCAGCGCCTTGGAGGGAATGGTGCCCCAGTGNGTGCAGTTTCCACCCAGCGAGGGCTGATCTTCCACAATGGCAACGCGAAGGTCTTTCTTGGCCGCCTGCATGGCCGCCGCTTCACCTGCCGGGCCACTGCCAATTACAACAAGATCCCATCCCGCACTGATATCCATTCATACCTCCGCTTGTCTACAGANCAACAAGTATAGAGGGCTGGCACGCTGGCGACGAGTTGGACTATGGTGAGAAGGAGAAGGAAAAAGCACACAGCAATGAAAGGAGTCCGCCATGGATGATCACAAGCTCGATAACACAGGCAAGAAGNCCTCCGCCCTGGCCCGGGGCGGCAAGAAATCCGGACAATGGCTGCTGGCTCATCCCCTTGGCGCGCTGCAACTGTTGGGGCTGGTGCTGCTGGTCATTGTGGTGTTCCAGAACCTGGAGCCCACCAGTATCGACATCCTGTTCTGGACACTGGCAGACATACCCAAGCTGTTTATGTTGCTGCTCAGCATGATACTGGGCGCATTGGTGTGGGAGCTGATCAAACGGACCCTGTTACGCCGCAAACCGGCGGCGTAACAGCAACATCATTCCTCCCAGCAGCAACCAGCCTGCACTGCCGCCACCACCGCCACCGGAGGCCGACTCGCGAGGGTACGTGATGGTGAAGGTCGCTGCGCTCGAGGTGTTATCACAAAACACATCTTCGACTTCCAGCGAGAATGTGTCTTTAAAGGTATTAAAGTTACTGTCAGGAATATAGGTTACCGTCCCGGCATCCTGATCGATGAGTAACCCCACCCCGAGAGCTTCGCCGTACTCGTCTTCCTTGGCAAAAGACGGCTCATTCTTCACGTGAATGTAATAATTATTCCAGTCGAAATTGGCATCAGCCGCATCCGGATCACTTGCTTCCAAGTGAAATACTACATTTTGCCCTGGGCTATTAACGACAGACTGAGCCTTCAGAACCGGTGGCTTGTCATTAACGGTAATAACAACGGTAGCCTCATCTCCGACCTGAATGCGTTCCCCATTACTGTCTTCGAACCCATACACAAATGCCGTCATTACCGGCGCATCACTGGTGGCCTGGCAGACACTCTCCTTGAACACATCGGTTTTCGCCGGGGTGAACATTACCACGCATTCGTCAGCAACATCCCCGTCATCCAACAGGTTAGGATTGGCATCAATCACCGCCTGGGGAATCGGCTCACCACACTTCAAGTCATAACCCGACTGGTCTTCATTATAGTATCGCCACACGAACTGAATGGTCGCGCCGTTGTAGTCCTCACTGGCAGTGCCCGTCGAATCCAGCACAAACAATGTCGGATCGACCGTATCCTGCACATACGGCAGGCTGGTTGTCTCATATTCCACCGGGTCAGTGGCAGGTTTGGGTTCCGCGTGCTCAAACCAGAACACTCCTGTTTTGAATACAGTCGGGTCCATCTCATCGAGGTAGACGATTTCAGCACCATCACTGGCCAGATCGTTGTCCAGGATATCGACAGGCGCACGGCTATCCGGGGTCGGCCGGTTCGAACCTTCATCATCCTCCGCCGTGATTTTCTGGTACTCGTAGGCACCAATATCACAGCTTCCCCCCGAAGTACGGGCAATCCCCCGCAGATCCACATCACGACATCGTTTGGGGAAGCTTGTGCCGGACTGCAGCGCGTCCACGTCATTCCCCTGATCCACCAGCACCATATCGGTTCCAGGGTCTGCCATCATCAGGTAGGGAGGCAGATAATCGGAGCTGCTCCCCGTCGCGTCACTGAGCGTTGCGGCAAGAGCGGCATCACCCGTAGCGGTCTGATTATTACTCTCTGTCGTGGCGGCACAGGCCGCCCCTGAAAACGCATTGTAGTGACTTTCATACAACGCTGTCGGGGAAGAGGGAGCGGTAGAACAGGCATCGCCACTGGCAAAATAAATGCTATTGCCCATCTGAACCTGGATGGGAGCACTACCCAGCTCGATACCATTGCTTCCACCGGCATTATTCATAAACGTCGCATTGGCGATGGTGGCGTTGATAATCATGTCAGACAGATCCAGAGCCGCCCCTTTGTCAACAGCACTGTTTCCCAGAAAAGTACTGTTGCTGATCGCGAACTGGCCAGCGGCAATGTTGGCATCAATCACACCACCCTCTGTTCCCGCCACATTGTTTTCGAAAGTGCTATCCACCATCGCCACATTGACGACTTCATTGCTCAAGGGTGTGGTTGACACCACCCCACCAGCACCGCCCGCCGTATTTCCGCTGACATAAGCACGGTTAAAGCTGATCAGCTTTTCGTTACCGGCATTGGTTCGTACATAGGCCACACCGCCTGAGGTGTCCGCCTGATTGCCGAGAATCGCCACTCTGTCGAAAATCACCGAACCGCCAGTAATAATCACACCACCGGATCCGGAGTTTTGCTGACCATTGTCTACCGCAGCACCATTTTCCAGTGTCAGATAGCGAAACGTGACCCCCGGCTGCCCACTGCTCTGCGGAGCCTGAACTTCAAACAACCGAAAGGAGCCATCCCCCAAAATGCGGGTCAGCGTATCTTCGTCATCTGCCGGATCCTCATCCTGAGCGCCTTTGCCCTCGATGACGACACTGCCACCCTCTACAGTCAGAGTAGCCATCAGATTGATATCGCCCGCTGGCAACAGAATCCGGTCCTCTGACTTCCCGCCATAAGCACAATCCGGACTTCCCGCACCCGACGCATTTTCCAGCGCCTCACGCAATGTGCATAGCCCATCACCTTTGACCGGGACCACACTATCTATCAGGGAATTTACTGTGATATCCAGGGCCATTGTCGGCCCACTCAGGCATGCCATGACGACCAGAAGGCCCGCACGATAACGGCGAATCAGGCCAGCTATGGCAAGTAACAGCAGTCCCCATAGGCCCTGTGCACCAATGCTTTTTTTCTCTGTCAGGCCACTGGCCGGATCGGCGACCAGGTTGGCAATTTCGCTCTGGTTGGTACCGATGTCCGTGCCGCCAAAGAATGCATCGCGATGTACCTCATAGCGAAGCTGGTCCACACCATGGAAGTTACTGGCCGGGGTATAACGAATACGCGGATAGCCCAGGGCATCCACCTCTACACTGGCAGAACCCCGCTCGGGCTGGATCACGATTGACATGCAGGTATCCGGCGTACTGACACGGGCGCAGTCAATCGTCGTATCGTTCAAGTCATTTGCAACCACATCAGCCAGCACACTTTGCCCGCTAATCAGATCAATTTCGTCTGCGGCTGCCTGGGCACGCAAATACTCCACGGCGCCCACATCACAGCGCCCGCCCGCGCCACCTCGGGATTTTCCGCGATAATCGGATGTCTCACATTGGTCTATAGAGGCCACATTTTCCGGGAAGCCCCGGTCAAACAAACTGGGCGCCATTGCATCAGTAGCTACTGCGGAAGGCTCGGGATTCGGAAGATAACCAGGGTAAGGGCCACCCAACTCCTCAGCACCCATCAATTCGCAGGCGTCCGCCCCCGTTGCACTCTCCGGACAAGCCTCTCGACCCTGTCCCAAAAAGATATCGGATTGAGCACTATTCGGATTTGTTGTGACTGGTTGCACTTCCTGCGGCGCAGGACAATTCAGATCATCCGTAATGGTAAACAGCAGCCGTGCGGCAGCACTCGGCTCAGAAGTCCCAATCAGGCCAGCGCCGCCACAGGCAAGAGTATTACCCACCATCACCGTATGCAGAATATGATCGGTTGGTTCGGCATCTGCTGGATCATCAAAGGCCGTTTCTTCCAATGTCAGCGCGGTGCCGTCATTGAAAGCGATCGTCATGTTGGCAAGGACGGCACTGTAGTTATCGGTGACGACATTGATAGCACCACCAAGATTGTTAACGATCGTGCCATTCGCCAGTTCAAGGCCGATTCGCGAATCTTCATCCCCATCCATATGGATGGCAGCCGCGTCAGTCACACCACTGCCTGCGGTGTTACCCGCCATATAAAACTGGTAACCAATCACTGAGCCGTCAAAAGTATCTGACGTGGCAATCACCGAGCCCACGCCGCTGGCGGTGTTATTTTCAAATCGACCACCATTGCGAAAGGCCACACCGGACCCTTCCGCGAGATAGAAGGCGCCGCCATTAACGGCAGTGCCTCCCGTGAGCGACATGTTTTCACCGATGATGACGACCCCCATGGCCTCAATCAGGCCACCGTTACCGGACCCTCCTGCAGCACTGGCATCACCATCACGCAAATCCAGATTCGTCAGGGTAACGGCACCACCCGCATCAATATTGAACAACCGAGAGTTATGGTCAGCCGTAATCACTGGCAATACCTTGCCATCAGCTTCCTCAAAGGCATCCAGCTGAAGCTCGAACCGAATCTGGTTGGCCAGGGGTTCTTCTGAAATCGTAGTCGTAGGCGGATCCACGGTGTCATCGGTGGTGATGACGATTTTCTTCCCGTCACCCACCACCAGTTCACCTTCGGTCAGCAGGTAGGTTTGGCCTTCAGCAAGCTTGATGGTGTCGCTGGCGGTACCAGCAGCGCAACCGTCCACGGCGATCTGGTAATTACTGGCCACCACCGCTTCGCGAAGGGAACAGAACCCGTCTGTTCTGCTGCTGGTGACCTGCCAGTAGCTGCTCCCGTCAGCATTATCCTGCCTTACCACTGTGACATCGGCATCTTCCGTGCTGTTGATCTCGTAAGTGGTCGCGTGGGAGGAGGCTGCGAAAATCATGGCGCAGCCAGCAAGGCAATGCCGTAGCCCAAGGTGGCGCATTCTGTTCTCCTGCAGGCTCGACGCCTGGCATTATTGTTCTAATAGTTCTTCCGCCCGCGGGGTTGGACCAATGTAACCCCATGTAATTACGAGCAATACTACCGCCGATATCAGTAGCAAACTGTTGTTTCTCTGTTAAGCGCCCCTTTTTACCACCCCAGCGCATCCTTGACAAAGGGAATAGTGACAGAACGTTGTTGCGCGAGTGCCAGTCGGTCAAGGCGCTCCAGCAGAGCGAGCAGCGCTGCCGGGCTACGTTCGCTACGGGTGACCACATAACGGGCCACATCCCGCTCTAGCTTGAGCCCCCTGGCCTTTGCCCTGTCCTGCAGCAGGGTTTCCAGCCCTTCCTCTTCCAGTGTCTGGAGTCGGTAAACCGGGCCGGCCGCCAGCCGGGTCGCCAGATCCGGTAACGCCAGCCCCAACGCCCCCGGTGAAGCGCTGGCGGTCACCACCAGGCGCCCACCGTTGGCCATCAGACGGTTATAAAGATGGAAAAGCGCCTCTTCCCACTGTGGCTGCCCGGCAAAGTGCTCCGCATCATCCAGTGCCAGCAGGGTGAACTGCTCCATGGACTCCAGCACTTCCGGGCTCAGGGGCATGAGCTCCTGGGCTGGCAATAAACACGCACTCAACCCTTGCTGCTGGGCCAGACGGACCGCGCCCTCCAGCAGGTGGCTCTTGCCCTGCCCGGTCACACCCCATACAAAGGCCTGCCGGTCATTGCCTGTCACCACTTCACGCACGCCCTGCAGCGCCGCACCATTGCCTGCCGGCACAAAGTTATCGAGGTCATTCCCTTCCCGTAATTGCAGGGCCAGGGGAAGTTGTCCACTTTGTTGCATGATCAGCCTTGCCAGCAATACAGCCACTGGGGGCCAGGGACGGCCGGGTCCGGGCAGGGACGCAGGCTGGACGATAACTCCAGCAAATCACGGAGTTGGCTGTCATCGGCGGCAAAATCCAGCGCATAGACCAGCGAGGCATCCGAGACCTGGATCAGCATGGCCTGCTGCATACCGCTGATTCCTTTGAGATTTTGGTCCAGGGTGTGCCAAGCAGACAGGCTATCGACACCGTTCACGGTCAGTAGCGTGCGCTGCTCTGTACGATTGCCCTTGACCGCAAAGCGACCCGCCAATGTATCGGCCAGCTCATCCGCCAACCGCGCCACCGCTGCCGAATTATCATCCGCCTCCAGGCGCCCTTGCTCCAGCGTCTTGCGACCCTGCAGAATCCGCCAGCTCACCGTGGCCGGGGCGCCGCTGTAAAGCACCGCTGCGACGGTCATTTCATGAGGATATCGGGTAGAGGCCTGCTCGAGCCGGTCATCAAAACGCCCCCGGATGTCAGCCACTGCCAGCGCGTTTCTGTCCTGGCTATCCCACTGCGGAAAGACCAGTGACAACCCGCGCCGCGCCGCCTCGGCTTCCACCTCGGCGTACAGAGGGTGGCCGGCAGAAACCATATCACCCTTGCCAGCCCCCTGATCGACCAACCAGACGAGCAAACGGGGGCGAGGCAGCCCCCATACGGGCACGCCACGCGAGGCCAGCAACCCCAGCAACCCCTGAACGTCATAATGGACCACCAGGCTGTCATCCCGATAATCGTGGCGGGTTACCCAGCGATCCAGCTGCTCGGCGGCCTCTTTGGCGACGGGCTCATCCAGCACATCACGGGTACCGCTCAAGCGCACCAGCACTTCGTCCAGCCCGGCCTTGAGTGCCGCCTCTCTGGCATCCGCGCTGCGATCTGCAACCGGCACATCCACTGTATCCAGTGCCCCGGACATAGCCGGGACCGCCCACGCCAGCAGCATAGCCACCAGCACAACCCGTAATCTGTCAAACCGCATGTGTGCGAAATCCAGCCTGTTCTTTGAAGCGCGCCATTATCACCTATTCACTGCGCGCAGGCGAACCGGATTTTCACCCTCCACACAGCAGTGGAAAGATGGGCCTCAGGCTCTTAAAATACGCGCCTTCACCAATCCGGAGCCTTCCATGACCGAATCCAAACGGCCGCTGACTTACCGTGACGCAGGCGTAGACATTGATGCCGGCAACGAGCTGATTAAGCGCATTGCCCCTGTCGCCAAACGCACCAAACGGCCAGAAGTTCTGGGAGGCCTGGGCGGTTTTGGCGCCCTGTGTGAGCTGCCTTCCCGCTACAAGAACCCGGTTCTGGTTGCCGGCACTGACGGCGTTGGCACCAAACTGCGCCTGGCCATTGATACCGGCCGTCACGACAAGGTCGGCATCGATCTGGTCGCCATGTGCGTCAACGACCTGATCGTAGGCGGTGCGGAGCCGCTGTTCTTTCTGGACTACTACGCCACCGGCAAGCTGGATGTGGAAACCGCTACCAGCGTGGTGACCGGCATTGGCGAAGGCTGCGAAATGGCAGGTTGCGCCCTGATCGGTGGCGAAACCGCCGAAATGCCAGGCATGTATGAAGGCGAAGACTACGACTTGGCGGGCTTCTGTGTCGGCGTGGTGGAAAAAGACGGCATTCTGGATGGCAGCAAGGTGCAGGCCGGCGACAAGCTGATCGCGCTGGCCGCGTCCGGCCCCCACTCCAACGGCTACTCTCTGATACGCCGTATCATGGCGCAGTCAGACACCGACATCGAACTGGACGGCAAGCCGCTGATCGAGCACCTGCTGGCCCCCACCCGCATTTACGTCAAACCTCTGCTCAAGCTGCTGGAGCAGGTCGACGTGCATGCCCTCGCCCACATTACCGGCGGCGGCTTGCCGGAGAATCTGCCCCGCGTGATGCCAGAAAACACCCAGGCGGTCATCGATACCCGCAGCTGGGAATTCCCGGCTGTCTTCCAGTGGCTGCAACAGGAAGGCCAGGTCCCCGCTTTTGAGATGTATCGGACCTTTAACTGCGGGGTTGGCATGGTTATCGCCGTTGCTCCGGATCAAGTCGACACCACCCTCGCGCTGATGGAAGCCGAAGGTGAGAAAGCCTTCCTGATGGGCGAAATCCGTGCCGCCGACGGCGAGCCGGAAGTGGTGCTGGACGGTCTGGAATCCTGATTGGTGACTGACTCCCAGCCTTACCGCCTGGCGGTATTGATCAGCGGCTCTGGCACCAACCTGCAGGCCATTCTGGATGCGATCGAGGCCGGCGAGCTACAGGCCTGCATCAGCGTGGTGCTATCCAATCGCGCCGATGCGGGCGGCCTGGCGCGAGCCAGACAAGCCGGCATCCCGACCCAGACCCTGGATCATCGCGAGTTCGACAGCCGCGAAGCCTTTGATCAAGCCATGGTCGATGCTCTCGAACCCTACCAGCCGGATACCGTCGTGCTGGCGGGGTTCATGCGCATCCTGTCGCCGGTGTTTGTGGGGCATTACGCTGGCCGACTCATCAACATCCATCCTTCCCTGTTGCCCAAATACCGCGGCCTCAACACCCATGCTCGCGCCCTGGAAGCGGGAGACGAGCGCCATGGCTGCTCTATCCACTTTGTCACCGAAGAACTGGATGGCGGCCCTCTGATCGCTCAGGCCAGCGTTGCCATCAATGCGAACGATACCGCGGATTCCCTGTCCAAACGGGTACAACTGTGCGAGCACCAGCTATACCCACTGGTGCTGCAATGGCGCGCTCAACAGCGCCTGGTACTGACCGACAACGGAGTCACACTGGATGGGAAACCTCTCCCTGCACAGGGTTATCAATCCACTTAGACTGTTGCTGGCTGCCTCCTTGCTGGTGGCCACTGGCGGCGTCCATGCCCAACCTCCAGTTTCTCCCTTCAGCTTGGACTATCGCCTGAAAAGCGAGGGCATTCCCTTTTCCATTACCGCCACCCGGAGCCTTCAGCAGGTGCAGGGCGGACTGTGGAAAATGGAAGTGCGGGCCCAGAACTGGCTAGGCGAGATCCGCGAAACGGCCCTGTTCAACTGGCAGTCCTGCACTCCGCAAAGCAGCTACTACGGCTACCTGCGTAAAGGTCTGGGCCGGGTGAAGGAAGCAAAATTGCATCTGGACCGCGAGGCCGGCGTGGCGGCCAGCGAGCGCACCGGCAAGGACATGCTGAGCTACCCCATCTCCGATGCCGCTACCGATGAGCTGTCTGTCAGCCTTGCCCTGCAATGCGCCCTCGGCGAAGGCAAGCAGGAGTTCTATCTCGACGTGGCTGACGAAAAGAAACAGGAGCAGCAGCATTTCAAGGTCATCGGCCACGAGTCCATCAAGGTTGAAGGCAAGACTCTCGACACCGTCAAGGTTCAACGCATCCGTGCTGACAACAGCCAACGCCAAACCTTCATGTGGTTTGCACCTTCCCACAACTTTCTTCTGGTACAGTTGCTGCAGAAAAACAACGACGGCGAACATGTCATGACGCTGCAATCCCTGGAGGGGCTCTAACCGTGCGTGCTTTCTTTCTTGGCCTGCTTCTCACCGCCAGCCAGCTGACACTGGCCGACAGCCTGGCGCCCTTCGCGGCGGAGTTCCGCATTTATGTGAACAAGCTGCCTACCCCGGTCAAGGCCGATCTGGTACTCGAGCCTGCCGAAGGCGACGACAACTATCACATGTTGCTGAAAGCCAAATCCTTCATGCTCACCAACACCGAAGAGAGCTTCTTTCAGTGGCGAGACTGCCAACCACGTACCCGTAAATACCTCCACGAATTTGAAGGCTTCGGCAAGCACCGCTACCACCGTATGGACTTCCAGTGGGACCCACCCAAGGTGCATAACGAGTCCGAAGATGATCAGGAAAGTCTGGACATTCCGGCCAACACACTCGATGAGCTGACGATTCTGTTGCGGGGGCGCTGCGTGTTCGCCAGCGGCGAGAAGAACTACACCGTCACCAGTGCCTACGGCGACCGGTTGCGAACCCATCATTTTGCCGTTATCGACGAAGAGACCATCGACACGCCATTAGGTGAGTTGAAAACCCTGCTGGTGGAAAAAAAGCGCGACGGAGACAGCAAGAAAAAACGGCGCACCCTGTTCTGGGTTGCGCCGTCTCTGGATTACATGGTGGTCAAGGCAAGGCACATCGAAAGCACTTTCCTGAAAGCCGACATGATAATGATTGATTACAGCGAGCCGGAAACATCCGCCGAGCCGGCAAAGGAGGTTACGCCCGAGGCAGGGTAACCCCGCGCTGCCCCTGGTATTTGCCGCCACGATCGCCATAAGACGTTTCGCAGACCTCGTCGGATTCGAAGAACAGCATCTGGGCCACCCCTTCGTTGGCATAAATTTTTGCCGGCAAGGTGGTGGTGTTGGAAAACTCCAGGGTGACATGCCCTTCCCACTCCGGTTCCAGCGGCGTCACGTTGACGATAATCCCGCAGCGAGCGTACGTGGATTTCCCCAGACAGACCGTCAGCACATTCCGGGGAATGCGGAAGTATTCCACCGTGCGCGCCAACGCAAAAGAGTTCGGCGGGATAATGCAGTACTCCCCCTTGATGTCCACAAAGCTGCGCTCATCGAAGTGCTTCGGGTCGACCGTGGCCGAGTGGATGTTGGTAAACACCTTGAACTCATCGGCACAGCGCACATCGTAACCGTAGCTGGACACCCCATAGGAAATCAGTTTGTTGCCTTCGGCATCGGCCCGCACCTGTTCGGACTGAAACGGCTCGATCATGCCGTGCTCATTGGACATGCGGGTAATCCAGCGATCCGATTTAATAGTCATTGCTGCCTCTCGATTCCGAAATGGTTGGGGCCAGTGTGATGAAGCGCTCAATGGTATAGACGCAGAACGCCGGATGCCAGACGTAACACCAGCTGCAAGCTACAAGCTACAACGCGAGCCAGGCGATACCGGGTTGCAGGCTCTGCCGCCGCGCCCAGAGCTCCTGCGCGGGCACAGCCTCTCACATCCTATCCCTTGTTCCGCGTTGTAGCTTGTAGCTTGCAGCTTCTTTTAATGCTGCGTCACTTTCGGGAATGCCCGCTTTCCCTTGCTGGTCAGCGACAGCCTTGCCGCCATACGCCGAGCAGCCTGCCGATAGAGCCCTGCTTCCTCGCTGTCCGGGCAAGCTGCCACCACCGGCTCACCGCTGTCGGCCTGCTCACGAATCCTCAATGACAGCGGCAACGCTGCCAGCACCTCGGTATCGTAATCCTGGGCCATGCGCTGGCCGCCCCCCTGGCCAAAAACATGCTCCTGATGGCCACAGTGCGAGCAAATATGCACCGCCATGTTCTCCACAATCCCCAATACCCGGATGTCCACCTTGCGGAACATTTCCACACCCTTGATCGCATCCAGCAGGGCAATGTCCTGCGGTGTCGTGATAACGACCGCCCCGGCGACCGGAATTTTCTGTGCCAGGGTCAGCTGGATGTCACCGGTCCCCGGCGGCAGATCCACCAGCAGATAATCCAGCTGCTTCCAACGGGTCTGCTCCATCATCTGCACCAGCGCACCACTGGCTTTCGGGCCACGCCATACCACCGGCGTCTGTTTGGTCGTCAGATACCCCATGGACATGGTCTGCAAGCCATAGGCTTCCACGGGAACAAAGACCTTGCCATCCAGCACCTCAGGGCGCGTGCCGTCCGGCTTGCCAAGCATCAACGGCTGACTTGGGCCAAATACATCTGCATCCAGTAGACCCACACGGGCCCCTTCTGCCTGCAGCGCCAGGGCCAGATTCACCGCTGTGGTGGATTTACCCACACCGCCCTTGCCCGATGCCACCGCAATCACGTTGGCCACCTGATCCAGGGCAGGAAGGCTACTCTGTGCCCGGTGCGGAACGATCTGGCTGCGCAGGCTCAACGACAGCGCCCGCCCCTCCAGGGCATCCGCCAGATGCTCTCCAATTGCTGCCTCCAACGACGCTCTCACGCCCTCCAGAGGGTAGCCCAGCACCACCTCCGCACTCACTTGCGATTCCGACACCGACACGTTGGAAACCGCACCGATACTCTCCAGGCTCACGCCCAGGTCCTCGGGAATGAAGTGACCCAGTTGCTGTCGAATGCGTTGCTCGGCTGAATGCATGGTGGCCTCCGTATTTCGAGCTGCGATGATAGAGGCTACTCGCGTCACAACCAAGTAACGGTGCCCAGGAATATCCCCATCACAATACAACCGATGGCGTTTGCCTCTGGCCATCTTTCACCAAATGCGCAAAATAGGTGCAACCCACTTTCCGGTTTGCATTGCGGGACAAGGAGACCTCATGAAACGTATGACCCTCATTCTGCTGGCGGGCGCCAGCCTTTTTACCCTGACGGCTTGCGGCCAGGGGACGGCAATCGACCGCGACACCATCAGTGTCACCGGCACCGGTGAAGTCCATGCAGAGCCCGACATTTTTCTTGTCTCTGCCACCGCACGCCAGGAAGGGGACGACATTGATGCCCTGAAAGATCGTGTCGATGATGCTGTCAGCGACATGCTGGAACTGGCAGACGATCTGGATATTCCCGAAAAACAGGTCCGCGCCAGCGACCTTCGCATTAGCCCGCAGTGGCAATACCAGCCCGAGCGAAAATTGCTTGGCCATCAGGTCAGTCGTGATGTCACCTTCCGGGTAAGCGGCATGAGCGTCTACACTCGCCTTCTCGACGGCCTTGCCAGCCAGAATGTGCAAGACCTGCATCCCGCCGGCACCGAGATCAGCAATGTGGACATCCACACCGATCGCGCGCTGGAAAAAGCTGTGGACGATGCCCGCCGTCGCGCTGAACGGATCGCCGACGCCGCCGATCGCAGTGTCGGTGAAGCGATTCGCATCGAAGCCCAGAATGTACAAGTGCCGCGCCCGGTCATGATGATGGCTCGAGCCAAAGAAGACGCAGCAGGCAGCAGCTACCGCCCGGGTGAAACACAAATCAGCGCCCACGTCAGCATCACCTTCGAACTGGAGTAATCGTCTGCGTGAATGATCTGGGACAAATCAGTGCGGCGGCACTGCAGCAATATCTGGCACACGGTGAAGACCGTGGGCTGGATATTGCTGCCGCCATGGCCACCGCAGGCTTGTCCCGGGACACCCTTCAGCAGCCAGACGCCCGTATCGATGGAGAGGATTTTGAGGCACTGCTTCATCAGCTGATCCAGCAAGCCGATGATCCACTGTTCGGCCTGCGCACCTCCGCCTTCATACAGCCGGGTTCCTATAACGTGATCGGCTATATCGCCATGAGCGTGGGCACCCTGCACGAAGCGCTGGACAAGGTCACCCTGTATGAAAAGCTGGTGGGCGACATGGGCACCACGGATATCGCCCTTACCCCGGAGCAGGCCCAAATTCGCTGGAACTGTCGTTACACCCGCCAGCCTGCCCGCCAGCACCTGATTGATAACGTCCTCAGCTCGTGGTTGTGCTACGCGCGCTGGCTTACCGGCAACGACCAGCTTGCCCCTCATCAGGTTTGGCTGGAGCATTCCGCACCGGACAACGCCAGCCGAGCAGCCTATGAAGATATCTTCCGGTGTGAGGTCTGCTTCAATAAACCGGTATCCGCACTGGTGGGCCCGGCCCAGTTGCTTGAGCTACCGATCCGCCAGCCAGACCCGCTGCTACTTTCCACACTGGAATCCCACGCTATCGCCCAACTGGATAAACTCGGAGTGGAAACCGGGCTCGCGCGCCGGGTACGCCAGTGTATTCACGATGCCATTGGCCGTACCCTGCCCCGCAAGGAAAACATCGCCGAGCGACTGGGGATGAATGTGCGTACCCTGCACCGTCACCTGGCAGATGAAGGGCACAGCTGGCAGAAGCTGCTTGACGAAGTTCGTCTTCAGGAAGCTCGCCTGCAGTTAAGACAGACCCGTAAACCCCAGGCAGACATTGCCGAAGCGCTGGGTTACTCCGACATCCGCTCCTTCCAGCGCAGCTTCAAGCGCCATACCGGCATGACCCCTGGCCAGTACCGCCAGCAGGACGAGCCCAACTGACGTGTCACCGTACTCCGTTACGCAAATTCACACATAATCCTCACGGCCGAATACCCAACATCGGCCTTTTGTCTGACAAAACCTTCATTCTCACCGCTCCCCATGGCTATACTGACATCAGACAATGACAACAAATATCCGCGGAGAGAGCCGGCATGAAAGGCACACTCAAGCAGCTGGAGCGCGCCATTGAGCACGCCCAGACCTATGAAGAATGGTACGAGGCCAGCCAGGAACACGACCGCCTGTCCGGCGCTGACGAGTGGAAGGAAATCGACCGCTCCGCCCACTACGACTACGAACTGATCCGCAACCGGCTGTGGCAAATCCGTCAGGCCCGGGAGCGCAACGACGTCAACAAGCTGGTCTTCCACCTCCATGAAGGCCTGCACGGCAACCTTGGCAATATTTCCAACCCAAAGCTGTATCAGCACAGCCGGGTCGGCACCAAACGCCTGATCGAAAACTACCTCACCGAAGTCACCACCGCTCTCAACTACCTGTGCGACAGTAACTTCAAGGAATTCGGTCTCAAGGAAAAACTCGATTTCTTCGAAACCACCGGTCAGGCCTTTGGCCAGAGCTGTCTGATGCTATCCGGTGGCGCCGCCCTGGGGCTGTTCCACATCGGGGTCGCCCGCTGTTTGTGGGAGCAGGGCTTGCTGCCCTCGGTCATCTCCGGCTCCAGTGCCGGCAGTATCATTGCGTCCGTGGTCGGCACCCATAACGACGAACAGCTGAAAACCAAGCTCGAACCGGAAAACATCTATCTGGAAGCCTTCAAGGTGATCGGCTGGAAAGGCTTGCTGCGCGGCACCCCGGTGCTGGATGGCGATCACCTGGAAGGTTGTCTTGAAGAAAACATCTTCGATATGACCTTCGAAGAGGCCTACCGCCACACCGGCCGTGAAATCAACATCACCGTCAGCCCCTACGATCGCAACCAGCACGCCCGCCTGCTCAACTGGCGTACTTCACCCAATGTGTTGATTCGCAAAGCGTCGCTGGCGTCCTGCGCCATCCCCGGTATCTACCCACCCGTTTCCCTGTGGGCCAAGAATATCGACGGTGAGCGTGTTCCCTATATTCCGGGGCGGAAGTTTGTTGATGGCTCCATCGTTGACGATCTGCCCATCCAGCGACTGGCACGCCTGTATGGAGTGAACCATTCCATTGTCAGCCAGACGAATCCTCACGTTGTGCCCTTCCTGTCACGTAACGAGCACGCAGAGAGCACCCTGCGCATGGTCGGTGACTGGGCACTCAAAAACGTCTCCATGAATGTTCGCTATGGACTGGATGTGGTGCAGAAGCGGGTCGCCTCCAACGACCTGGGCCTGATTATCGACAAAGCCAGAAGCATGGTCGGCCAGAAATACATGGGCGACATCAACATGATTCCGCCCCGCCAGCCGCTCAATGCATTGAAAGTGCTGAGCAACGCGACCCTGGAAGACGTGCGAACCTTCATTCGCCGCGGTGAAAAAGCCACCTGGCCCAAAGTGGACATGGTTGCCAACACCACCACCATCAGCCGCACCTTCCGCGACTGTCGTGCTCGCCTGGACCGCATCGAAGAGCGTATGCTTGACCAGGTACCGATGTCTGTCGTGTAGGCCTGCCTGACCCCGCGCAGCGTCGGAAGGGTTTCAGGGAGAGAACGTTTGCGCGGTTTGCTAACCCCTTTTTCCAGGCATAACCCGCTGGCCTTACGGTTGGCGGGGGCCATCCTGTTGGTCAGCCTGCTGGTCATGCTGATCAGCATCGCGCTCTTTGTGGTACGCGAATATCACCAGGGCACCCAGCGGCTGGAACAGAATCTCGCCCAGATCGAACTCACCACGCTGCCCGGTCTGTCCCGCTCACTGTGGAACTTCGATGAAGAGCAGCTGCGTGTGCAGCTCAATGCCCTGGTCAGCCTGCCCGATGTGGAATATGCCGTGATCCGCTGGCAGGACTGGAACGGCGGCAGCAAAATGCTCAGCGCCAGTGACAGTGCCGCCCACCTTCCGCAGGAACCGCACCGTTTTGCCCTGACCTATCAACGGCGCAGTGGTGAAATTGAGCCCCTTGGCACACTGGAGCTGGGTATTTCCCAGCACAGTCTCTACCAACAGCTAGGTCAGCAGACCATCTTCCTGGTGATCTTTCTGGCCATGCAGGCGCTGATCAGCGCCGTGCTCATTATCATCCTGTTACGCCAGTTACTAACCCGTCGTCTGGGAAAACTGGCCGATGCCACCCGGCAACTGACCCTGTCTTCCCTGCATCACCCCATTCCGCGCCAAACCGAGCCCGGCAACGACGAACTGGACAATATTGCCGCTGCGCTTGAGACCATGCGGCTGAGATTACTGGAAGACATCCAGGCACGACAGAGCGCCGACCAGGCACTCCTGAAAGAGCGGGAATTGCGGCTGGATAATGAAGAGCGACGCATTCGGGCTGAAAGCGCCAACGATGCCAAGAACACTTTCATGGCGACCATGAGCCACGAAATCCGTACGCCCCTCAACGGCATCATCGGCCTGCTGGACCTGCTCCAAGGCTCTCCCCTGAACCCCCGCCAGGCGCATTATCTGAAGCTGATGCAGCAATCCAGCGAAAACCTGCTGGCCATCATCAACGATATTCTCGATTTCTCGAAGATTGAGGCGGGAGAACTGAAGCTGGAGCATCGACCGGTCAATCTGGTCGGCCTCATTGAGGACACCCTGTGTGCCTACGCCGGGCAAGCCGAAAAGAAGCACTTGTTGCTGGCCTGTGAGTTACTGCTCAAAGACCACCAAATCATTATGGGGGACGAGATCCGGCTACGTCAGATCCTCATGAACCTGATCAGCAATGCCATCAAGTTCACCGAGCAGGGGCACATCATTGTCCGGGCGCTGGATCATCCCCAGGGGGTGCGCATTGAGATCGAAGACACCGGTATCGGTATCAGTGCACAACAACAGGCCGGCATCTTCGACGCCTTCGCCCAGGCGGATCAGAGTACCGCGCGCCGTTTCGGCGGCACCGGACTGGGCCTGAGCGTTTGCCGCTCACTGAGCGAGATCATGCAGGGAACCCTGTCCGTCGACAGTATTCCGGGTAAAGGCAGCACCTTTTCCCTGCAGCTGCCCCTGACCCCCGCCCCCGATCAACCCACTCTGCCGGACCTGGGCGGTTCCCCCCAGCTGGTCATCAGTGAACAGGATGCCCTGCAGCAGCCCCTGACTCGCATGCTGAATCTGGCCAATGGCCGCCCGTTACGTGGAGCGTCGTTGGCTATGCTCGACAGCGCGCCGGCATCCGCCATTGCCCTCATCGATATCAACCTGCTTCATGGCCAGACCTGCACCGAGGCCACTCCTTCAGGCTGGCAGGACAGAGCGATTTTTATCTGCCATGAAGACATGGATTCCCCCCCGCTGCACTACCTTCGCCTACCGGTCACCCGCACAGCCTTGTACCGGTTACTGGCCCATGAGGCCCAACCAGGACAAGACACCCGTGCGCCTGCAACCTCCCCGGCCCTGCCCCCCCTCCGTGTGCTGGTGGCCGAGGATAACCCGGTGAATCGCTCCGTGCTGCAAGCCCTGCTGAGGTCCCTGTCCCTGCCGGAGGCCACCATCTGTGACGACGGGCAGGCTGCGCTGGAGGCCTACCAGCAACAGCGTGGCCAGTTTGATGTCATCTTTATGGATGTGGAAATGCCGGGACTGGACGGCCCCGATGCCACCCGGGCCATTCGCCAGTATGAACAGCAAGCCGGGCTTCCGCCCTGCCCCGTCATTGCCCTGACCGCCCACACTCTGAACAGCGATGCCCGCCTGGTTCGCGAAGCCGGGATCAACCAGGTCCTCAATAAGCCCCTACGCCGCCACACCCTCATCCAGTGCCTGCAGCAGCTCTCCGCGCAGCGCTGACGCTACCCATTTACCAAGAACCCGAACCCCGTCACAAACTACTGACAATTCGGCAAACAAAACCGACCGACCCTGTGCAACTTCTCCCCTATCGTAAGGTCATATCGGCAGATGGCCTTGACGCGATTGAGGGCAACATGAATACAGACACCACCCAGAACTGGCTCCCGGACTTCCTTGATGAAGTCGGCCTTCCCCAACATGCGGTTTTCCGTGGCTACGTCCTGTACAACGATGAGCAGGAGCGCTTTCTGGCCATCAACACCCTCAACCCTAGCTGCGCCCGCAGCCATTACGTGCAAAGTTGTGCCTGGGCCCACCGCTATCCGGTGATCCGCATGGCCAGCGATGCCCTGCGCAGCCACGACGCAATGCTGGAAGTTCGTGCCCTGTTCGAGCTGGGGCGTCGCTATCTGACCATCCCGGTCTAGCAGGCTGTTGAGAAGCTCTTCTCCTCACTCATTACAAGACTCTTGATTGCCTCTGGGCCTTTTCGGATATACTGATCATAAGAACAGTATATCCGGAGCGCCCCACCATGCCTGTCTCTCTTCTTTCTCCCGCCCACGAGATGCCACCACTCGAGCGTCCCCTGTATGCCTCTCGCATCCCGGCTGGCTTTCCCTCTCCTGCCCAGGATCATATTGAACAGCGGCTGGATCTGAACACCTTGTGCATCGAACACCCCAATGCCACTTTCTTTGCCCGTGCCAGCGGCGATTCCATGCTCGGGGCGAGCATTTCTTCCGGCGACATACTGGTCATCGACCGGGCACTGGAGGCCCGCCACGGGGATATTGTCGTCGCAGCCCTGGATGGCGAATTCACCGTCAAGGAGCTGTGTCTGCACCCCACCCCCTGCCTGAAAGCCCACAACCCGGCCTATCCTCCCCTGATGCTGGATGACAACAGTCAGCTCGATCTCTTTGGCGTGGTCACTTTTGTCATCCACCAGACCCGGCGCAAGTGATATGTACGCCCTGGTAGACTGCAATAACTTCTATGCCTCCTGCGAAACCCTGTTCCGGCCGGATCTGCGCGGCAAACCGGTGGTGGTTCTGTCCAACAACGATGGCTGTGTCGTCGCTCGCTCCGCAGAAGCCAAACGCCTCGGCATTCGTATGGGCATTCCGGCATTCAAAATTCGCCATGCCGTGCAACAACACGGCATCACCGTGTTTTCTTCCAACTACGCCTTGTACGCAGACATGTCTGCACGGGTCATGGCCACCCTTGAACAACTGGCCCCCGCCGTGGAGGTGTATTCCATTGATGAGGCCTTTCTGGAACTGAGCGGCATCCCCCTGCCACAACTGCAACCGCTCGGCGAACGGATCCGTCACACCATTGGTCGCCATCAGGGATTGAGCGTCTGCGTGGGAATTGCCCCCACCAAAACCCTGGCCAAACTGGCCAACCATGCAGCCAAACAATGGCCCGCCACGGGCGGCGTGGTCGTGCTAAACGAGCCGATACGGCAACAGAAACTGATGCAGCGGGTGCCGGTAACCGACATCTGGGGAGTGGGACGACGGCTCGGAAAACGCCTTGCGGAACAGGGTATTCACACCGCCCTGGACCTGGCCCGGTGCCAGCCTGAGCAGATACAGAAACAGTTCAGTGTTGTACTGGCACGCACCGTGCGAGAACTCAACGGCAATGCCTGTCTGTCACTGGAGAGCATCCCGGCGCCACGTCAACAGATCATCTGCTCGCGCTCATTCGGGGAACGGGTCACCGACAAGACCATCATGCAGCACGCCATCACGACCCACGCCTGGCGTGCCGGTGAAAAACTGCGCGGCCAGAACAGCCTGGCCTCCCAGCTCAGCCTCTTTATCCAAACCAGCCCCTTTACCCCCGGTGAAGCCCGCTACAGCAACCAGGCAACAGGCCACTTCCCAACCCCCACTGCCGATGCCCGGGACCTNNTGGCCATGGCNCGCANGTTGCTGGACNGCATCTGGCAAGACGGNTACCGCTATGCCAAGGCCGGCATCCTGATACACGATATTGCCGCCCCCGGTTGCCAGCAGNANAGCTTGCTNGACNCNCCNGCCCGCGNNCGAACCGNCACCCTNATGGCCACACTCGACAACATCAATCAGCAAGGGATCGGCAAGGTATGGCTGGCNGCCCAGGGTATGGNAGCNCATCAGCCTGAGTGGGGAATGAAAAGACAGCGGCTTTCTCCCGCCTACACCACGCGATGGCAGGACCTGATATCCNTCGGATGAACCGTATGGCAGCGCAGAGAAAACCGGGGCAGCACAGCNCCAAGGCTGTGCNGGATCANTTNATCTGNGCNAGGGCCTGNTTCANCCGNGCAACAGCGGCATCNGTGTCCCCCAACTTGTCGAGNCCAAACAGCCCGACCCGNAAGGTCTTGAAATCCGCNGGTTCATCACACATCAGCGGCACGCCGCCCGCGGTTTGCAAACCCAGCTGCACAAAGGCCGCACCACTCTTGATGGCATCGTTGTCGGTGTAAGACACCACCACACCCGGCGCTTCGAAACCTGGCGCCGCCACACTTTCATAGCCCTGCTCTGCCAGCAGCTCGCGCACGGCCATGCCCAGTTTCCACTGGCGCTCCTTCACTGCCGTGAGGCCCTCACCNAGGGTTTCCAGCATGGCATCGCGGAACCCGCGCAAGGCATCCGTCGGCATGGTGGCGTGGTAGGCATGCCCACCCTTTTCATAGGCGATCATGATNTCTCGCCACTTTTTCAGGTCAGCCGCAAAACTGGTGGATGTGGTGACCTGTAATCGCTGTTCTGCCGCCTCGCTCATCATCACCAGAGCGCTGCAGGGTGAGGCACTCCANCCNTTCTGCGGCGCACTGATCAGCACATCCACNCCGANGGCCTTCATATCCACCCAGATCGCCCCGGATGCAATACAGTCCAGCACGAACAGCCCACCCACNCTGTGCACCGCCTCGGCAACCTGTTTCAGGTAATCATCGGGAAGAATGATCCCGGAGGCCGTTTCCACATGGGGCGCAAACACCAGCCCNGGCTTNTCNGCCTTGATGGTGGCCACCACCGTTTCAATNGGGGCNGGCGCAAACGGCGCCCTGGGCTGGTCACTGACCGGAGCGGCTTTCAGCACCGTTTCTTTTGACGGAATTCCGCCCATGTCAAAAATCTGGCTCCAACGGAAACTGAAAAACCCGTTCCGGATCACCAGGCAATGCTGGTCGGTGGCAAACTGGCGTGCCACCGCTTCCATACCAAAACTGCCACCACCGGGCACCACTGCAACACAATGGGCGTTGTAGACCTGCTTCAGATTACTGGAGATATCACGCATCACCTGCTGAAAACGCTGGGACATGTGATTCAGGGAACGATCCGTAAAGACGACGGAGTATTCCAGCAGGCCGTCTCGATCAAAGTCACGGGGCAGGTCGGTCACAGGGGGGATCTCCTTGCGGTAGCTACGGCGTTTATCGTGGTCTCTCTGGATACTGGATTGCCCCTGCCAACGCAACCTTTGGGGGTGTGATTGGTGGCAAAATGCACAGGCAAGCCGTGTCTGCAGTCAATGCGGGGGGCGCAGCAAACCATTAAGCTATTATCATTCTTGAGCCAGCCAGGGCGCTCACGCATACTATGCGCCCCTTAAACCCCATAAACACTGTGTTTATTTCGCGAGCCGGGAATTCATGGCAGAGTACGTCCTGATACTGATCAGCGCAGTGCTGGTTAACAACTTTGTTCTGGTGCAGTTTCTGGGGCTGTGTCCGTTCATGGGTGTCTCCAACAAGATCGAGACCGCCATGGGCATGTCACTGGCCACCACCTTTGTGCTCACCCTCTCCTCCGTACTCGCCTACCTGACCTGGGCCTANATTCTGGTGCCCTTCGAGCTGGAGTACCTGCGCACCATCAGCTTTATTCTGGTGATCGCCGTGGCAGTGCAGTTCACTGAAATGTTCGTCAAGAAAGCCAGCCCCCTGCTCTATNGGGTACTGGGGGTGTTCCTGCCGTTGATTACCTCCAACTGCGCCGTGCTGGGTGTCGCCCTGCTGAATGTACGCCAGGAAGATGCCACTTTCATGTCATCACTGACCTACGGCTTTGGCGCCGCGCTGGGATTCTCCCTCGTGCTGATCCTGTTTGCCGCCATGCGTGAGCGCATCGCCGTTGCGGATGTACCGGAAGCGTTCCGCGGTCCCAGCATCGGCCTGATCACCGCCGGCCTGATGTCGCTGGCCTTCATGGGCTTTTCCGGGTTGATCAAGCTATGAGTGCCGTACTGATTGCGATTGCCGCCCTGCTGGGACTGGCAGCGGTGTTCGGAGCGGTGCTCGGTTTCGCCTCGGAAAAATTCAAGGTGGAGGGCGATCCCATTGTCGACCAGATCGACGACCTGCTGCCACAGACCCAATGCGGCCAGTGCGGCCACCCCGGCTGTCGCCCCTATGCCGAGGCCATTGCCGAAGGGGAAGAACACAATCGCTGCCCTCCCGGCGGTCAGGATACCGTGGATGCCCTCACTGACCTGCTTGGCCGTGATGAGCTGACCCTGGACGATGAAGGCGCCGAAGACGCCAACATCCCCAAAGTCGCCTACATCCGCGAGGANGAATGTATCGGCTGCACCAAGTGCATCCAGGCCTGCCCGGTGGACGCCATTGTCGGCGCTGCCAAGCTGATGCACACCGTGATGGTGGACGAATGCACCGGCTGCGACCTGTGCGTGGAGCCCTGCCCGGTGGACTGCATTGATATGGTAGAGGTCAAACCTACCCTGCAGACCTGGGGCTGGCACCGCCCTGCCGGCATTGGTCAGCGCCCGGACAGCCGTATTGAGGTGGTCAACCTGTGATTCGTACCCTGTTCCGTTCGCGCAGCCCGAAGGTGTTTGATTTCCACGGCGGCATTCACCCACCGGAAATGAAGCACCTGTCCAACAGCACCCCCATTGCGCCCGGCCCTCTGCCGGCCCAGCTGGTGCTGCCGCTGAACATGCATATCGGGGCACCGGCCAAGCCATTGGTGGCCCCCGGCGACCGGGTCCTNAAGGGGCAAATGATTGCCGAACCCGGCGGCGCCGTTAGTGCCGCGATTCATGCGCCGACTTCCGGCACCATCAGTGCCATTGGCCCCCGCCCGATCCAGCATCCATCTGGCATGGATGCCATCTGCNTGGTGCTCGACACCGATGGCAAGGATGAATGGGTCACCCANAGTGGCGTGACTGATTACACCGAGCTGAGCCCCGGCGAGCTGGTCGACACCATCCGCCATGCCGGTATTGCCGGAATGGGAGGCGCGGGTTTCCCCACCAGCATCAAGGTGAACCTCGGCGACCATCAGCGAGTAGAAGAGCTGATCATCAATGCGGTGGAGTGCGAGCCGTACATCACCGCCGATGATCGACTGATGCGTGAACATGCCGACGAGATCATCACCGGCATCCACATCCTCCAGTACCTGCTCAACCCACGCCGCACCCTGATTGGGATCGAGGACAACAAGCCCGAGGCCATTTCCGCGATCAAGCGGGCCTGCAAGGGCTGCGATATCGAAGTCCGTGTGGTGCCGACCAAATACCCGTCCGGTGGCGAGAAGCAGATCATCCAGTTGCTGACCGGCAAGGAAGTCCAGAGCGGCCAGCTGCCCGCCCATGTGGGAGTGGTGTGCCAGAACGTCGGCACCGCCCACGCCATCAAGCGGGCCGTGATAGACGGCCAGCCCCTGATCAGCCGGGTCACCACCCTGACCGGCGATGGCGTCGCACAACCGGGCAACTACGAGGTGCTGCTGGGCACGCCCGTACGCGACCTGCTAAGCCATGGCGGCGTCAATCCGGATGCACTGGAGCGCCTGGTCATGGGCGGCCCGATGATGGGGTTCACCCTGCATAACCCGGCCGTGCCGGTCGTCAAAACCACCAACTGCATCATTGCCGCCACCCCGGAAGAGCTGCCTGAACCCCCAGAGGAACAGCCCTGTATCCGTTGCGGTTCCTGTGCCGAAGTCTGCCCGGCCAACCTGCTACCCCAGCAGCTCTACTGGCATGCCAAGAATGACGATCTGGAAAAGGCCCAGCACCACAACCTGATGGATTGCATCGAATGTGGCGCCTGTGCCTACGTCTGCCCCAGCCACATTCCGCTGGTGCAGTACTACCGCTACGCCAAGGGTGCCGTGCGCCAGCAGGCCGCCGACCAATTGAAAGCGGACAAGGCTCGAGAGCGTTTCGAGGCGCGCCAAGCCCGTATCGACGCCGAGAAGGCCGAGAAGGAAGCCCGTCGCCAGGCCCGCCTGGAAGCCAACCGCAAGAAGAAAACCGACACTGCTGCCGCCCCGGCCGTGGACACCGCCGCCCTCAAACAGGCCTCTCTGGAAGCATCCAAGGCCTACAAAGCGGCAGTCAAGGCGGCCAAGGAAGCAGAAGCCAACGAGGCAGAGAACAGTGCGGAATTGAAGGCCGAAGCCGAGCGCCTGAAAGCCGTGGCCGACAAGGCCAAGGCCGCCGTGCGTGACGCCAAAAACGCCGCCCCTGCCACCGCACCGGCAGAGGATCGGGTGGCCACACTCAAGAAACAGGTGGGTGACGCCTCGTCTGCCTACAAGAACGCGGTCAAAGCCGCCAAAGAGGCGGAAGCCAACGGCGATGACAATGCCGCCGAGCTACGGGCCAGTGCCGACACCCTCAAGGCCGAAGCCGACAAACTGAAAGCCGAGTTGCGTGAGGCCAAGGCCAATGCGCCAGCGTCGACCCCGGCGCCTGCCACCCCGCCGCCGGCCGATCCGCTCGTCGAGCTGAAGGCCAAAGTGGGTGAAGCCTCTGCTGCCTACAAGGCCGCGGTCAAAGCTGCCAAAGAAGCGGAAGAAAATCGTGCGGAGAACGCGGCGGCCCTGCGTGCCGAAGCCGACAAGCTGAAAGCCGATGCAGATCACTGGAAGGCAGAATTGCGCGAGGCCAAGGCAAGCGCACCTGCCACCCCCAAGGCGGCACCGGCCACCACCGACCAACCGCGTATCCCTGAAGCCACTGCCCCGCAATCGCTGGCCGCCGTGGATCCGGAAGAAGCCGCCAAGCGGCAAAAGCGTCTCAAAGGCCTCAAAACCGCCTATAACATGGCCCACAAGCAGTACAAGGAAGCCCACGCCGCCCTTGAACGGGCCGAGCGCAAGGAGGACGTCACCGCCGACGAACTCAACGACATGCAGCGCCGCGTGGACAAACTCAAGAACAAGGCCGACATCGCCCGTGATGCGCTGGATGCCCTGGTGGAAGAAGCCAAGGCAGACATTCGTGCCCACACCGGCAAGGATCTGAAAACGCTGAAGCTGGAAGCCGCACGGGCCGAAAGCGCCCTGGCCGACAAGGCGATCGAACTGCAGCGCCTGCGTGACAGCAGCAGCGAAGAGTCACTGGAAGCGCTCAACTCTGAACTGAAAGCCCTGGAAGCCGAAGCCCAGATTGCCCGAAAGGCACTGAAACAAGCCGTGGAAGAACAGGGGCTGGTGGAATGATGAAAGCCGCTCTGACGACCTTACAACCTGCAAACGCGACGCCGGCCATGCCCGGTCGCGTCGGCCCCTACCTGAACGGCAAGGCCTGAATCGACATGAGCCTGATTACGTCCTCCTCGCCCCATGCCTCCGTGAAGAACAACACCGGCGCCTTCATGCGCCAGGTGATCTACGCCACCCTGCCCGGCCTGGCAGTACTGACCTGGCAGTTTGGTTGGGGCACGGTGATCAATGTGCTGTGGGCAGTGGTCGTGGCCCTGGTCAGCGAAGCCCTGTTCCTGAAAGCCCGTGGCCGCAGCATCGGGTTCTATCTGAAAGACTACAGCGCCGTGGTCACTGCGGTGCTGTTGGGTCTGGCCCTGCCCCCCACCGCCCCCTGGTGGCTGACACTGGTGGGCGTGAGTTTCGCCATTATCGTCGCCAAGCAACTCTATGGCGGCCTGGGCATGAATCCGTTCAACCCGGCCATGGTCGGCTATGTGCTCTTGCTGATTTCCTTTCCGGTGGCCATGACCCAGTGGATCAGCCCCGGTGACGCCCCCAGCCTGCAGCAAAGCCTGCAACTGTTTGCCGGTCAGTTGCCGGTTGATGGTTTGAGCGGGGCAACACCACTGGACACCTTCCGCACCTGGGCAGGCGACGAAGCGGCCCTGNCCAGCCACCCGATCCTGCACGGCGAACTGGCCGGGCAAGGCTGGGAATGGGTCAACCTGGCGTTCCTGCTGGGCGGGCTGTATCTGATCAGCCGCAAGATCATCACCTGGCATATCCCCGCCGGTTTTCTGGCGGGCCTTGCAGCGCCGGCACTGGTGGCATGGCTCATCGATCCGGTCCGTTTTGCCGACCCGCTGTTCCATATGCTGTCTGGCGGCGCCATGCTCGGTGCGTTCTTCATCGCCACCGACCCGGTCAGTGCCGCCACCAGCCGTATCGGTCGCCTGGTGTATGCTCTGCTGATCGGTGTGCTGATCTGGGTTATCCGCAGCTTTGGCGGCTATCCGGACGCGGTCGCTTTCTCGGTACTGTTACTCAACCTCAGCGCCCCCTTTATCGATTACTACACCCAGCCGCGTACCTACGGCCATAACAAGCCCAACAGAGGGACCGGCTCATGATGCGGTATGCCATCACCAAAAACGCCGTCATCCTGAGCCTGTTCGCTATCGGCACTGCTGCGGCCCTGGCCATCACCAATGCCCTGACCATTGACCAGGTGCAGTGCAATCGTCAGCAGGCGCTGATGACCTCGCTGAACGAAGTGATGCCCCACGACCAGCACGACAATGACCTGCTCGCCGACCGCATTACCCGCCGTGATCCGCTGCTGGGGCGCAGCGAACATCATATCTATCGCGCCCGCCTCAATGGCCAGCCCAACGGCGCCGTACTGGAAGCCACAGCCCCGGATGGCTACGGCGGCAATATTGCTGTGATCATTGGCATCAATAACAGCGGGACAGTTCAGGGCGTTCGCGTGGTCCCCCCGCACAACGAAACCCCCGGGCTGGGCGACAATATCGAAACCAAAAAATCCGACTGGATCTATAGTTTCAACGGCCGCTCACTGGAAAACCCGCAGGCCAGCGGCTGGGCAGTGAAGAAAGACGGCGGCGAATTCGACAGCTTTACCGGCGCCACCATTACTCCCCGGGCCGTGGTGGGTGCGGTATACCGTGCCTTGCAGTATTTTGATGCCAACCGCGAGCAACTCTTTGCCGCGGATGCCGAAGCCGTCGCCGCGGAGGTGTGTGATGAGTGATGTGAACTACAAGAAAATCAGCATGGACGGGCTGTGGAACAACAACCCGGCCACCGTGCAGATTCTTGGACTCTGCCCCTTGCTCGCCGTCACCGGATCCGTGGTCAACGCACTGGGGCTTGGCCTTGCCACCCTGGTGGTACTGGTAGGCTCGAACGTGTGCGTGTCCCTGATTCGCCATTACGTCACCGATGCAGTTCGCCTGCCGGCTTTTGTGATGATCATCGCGGCTATGACCACCGTGATCGAAATGCTGATGCAGGCCTACACCTTCGAGCTGTACGAGATCCTCGGCATCTTCATTCCACTGATCGTGACCAACTGTACTGTGCTCGGCCGCGCCGACGCCTTTGCCAGCAAGAATGGCATCCTGCCGTCAGCCGTGGACGGGTTCATGATGGGCCTTGGCTTTCTGGTGATCCTGCTGATTCTCGGTGGCATGCGCGAACTGGTCGGCCAGGGCACGCTGTTTACCAACATGCAGCTGTTGTTCGGCCCCATGGCTGCCCACTGGCAGCTGAATGTGATCGACAACTACGGCGGCTTCCTGCTTGCGATTCTGCCCCCCGGCGCCTTCCTCGGCCTGGGCCTGATCATCGCCGGCAAAAACGTAATCGATAAACGGCTGAAAGCCATCCAGAAGGCCAAGGCCAGCGACGAGCCCAAAGTGAGCCGTCGGGTACGCACCACTGGCAAGGTCAGCTAACGCCCCAGAATCCGGATACGCTGACGCAGGCGGAACCCCTGATCATCCACCAGCGTCAGCGTATGCCAGCCGGGCTCGGCAAGGATCGCCCGCTCATGAAAATGCCGTGTCTCGCCAAGAAACTCCGCGTCGAGATGCCAGTAGAGTCTCGCCCCCTTGCGCTGATGCACGGCACGGAAAATCGCCCGCCCGGCCCGCCCGTNCAGCTCGGTGGGAATGTAGATCTCACTCCCCACATGCGGGTACACGATGGCCATGGGCGGCTCGCTCTGCAGGGCCAGGGCACCGGCTACACAATCCTCGCGCCATGCCGGTAACGGCCGGTAATCAGGGTGCTGCCGCTGATAAAACCAGGCNTGAGCCGGCGGCAACACAAACCAGTCCCGGTGTTGCATGTTCGCCACCGCTTCACAGTTGCCATGCACTCGCTGCCCGTTGGCATCCAGNTGAATCCGTAAATGATGCGGCGTAACGGACTGGAAATGNCTCAACCGTGGCGCATAACCGGTGCGGGTCTGGCATTGCCCGCCNGCCAGATAGCCGTCGTCGACACANACCTGCACCGTATTGAGTTCATCAAGGGGAGCTGCAGGCCAGGNCGATGGGCCCAGCAGGCTGAACACATCCANCATCACAGGAGCNGCCGTGGCGGCACCGCCCAATGACGGGGCGGGCTCTCCATTGCCATTGCCAGCCCAGACACCGACGGTANAGCGGCCATTACTGCCGATTGCCCAGGCATCCCGCAACCCGTAGCTGGTACCGGTTTTCCAGGCGATCGGTTGGCTGGAACTGAACTGGCGCCACTGCCGCGCGGTGCCCGGACGTGCCACCTCTCGCAGTGCCTGCTGGGTCAACCATGCCGCCCCGGGGGACAGCATCAACGGCGAGTTGTCTTCCTCGTCCTGTTGCAGGGTACGAATCGTGCCGGGGGCAAGGCCGGTGGCGGCACGCATAAGGCGGGCATAAATACCGGTCAATTCATCCAGNCGCCCTTCTGCCCCCCCGAGAATCAGGGTCAGCCCGTAGTCCTCGGCACGGCGAAACAGGGTGCTCATTCCCATACGCTGCAACTCACTGTGGAAACGGCCAATGCCGTATTCCCGCAACATGCGCACCGCCGGAATGTTCAACGATTGACTCAACGCCTGGTGCGCCGGCACTGCACCGCGGTAGGCGTGATCGTAATTCTCCGGGCTGAAGCCGGCGTANTTGGTAGGCAGGTCTGCGACCAGGGTATCGGGCAGGAGCAGCCCCCCATCCAGCATCAACCCATACAACAAGGGCTTGAGTACGCTGCCGGTCGAACGCGCAGCGCTGGCAATGTCCACAGCGGCACCGTATTCCTGCGGATCCCCCTCGGTGGTGTTGCCCACATAGGCCCGGGTCTCTCCTTCACGGTGATCAATGACCACCACCGCCACATTGTGCACCCCCTCCCGCGACAGGCGCTGCCCATGCTGAGCAGCAAGGGACTGAACCCGCCGCTGCAGGTCCGCATCCAGGGTGGTCCGCAACAGTTTGCTGTGCTGTTGCTGCTCAAGGGTTTGCATCAAATGGCTGGCCAGCCGTGGTAAGGGCGTCGGGGCCGCTGGTAGCGGCTCCAGCAGCGCCAGTTGCAAGTCACGCAGCGCCATGGCTCCACTGTCATGGAGCGCCTGCAATAACCGGTCCCGTTTGGCCCGCAGTCGGTCACGATTACGGCCCGGGTGAATCCAGGAAGGCGCATTGGGCAACACCGCCAACAAGGCGGCTTCTGCCCAACTCAGCGCCGCAGGCTCACGGCCAAAGTAACGCCAGGAGGCTGCCCGCAACCCAACGATGTTGCCACCAAACGGCGCCCGGCTGGCATACTGCACCAGCACGTCCTCCTTGCTCAGGTGCCACTCCAGCTGGAGTGCCAGCCAGGCTTCACGGGCTTTCTCGGGCAGCGTGCGGGGCGGGTCTTCTCTTAGCAACCGCGCCAGCTGCATGGTCAGGGTCGAGCCCCCGCTCACCACCCTGCCCGCCTCCAGGTTGAGCCACAGGGCACGGCCAATCGCCAGCGGGTCAATTCCCGGGTGGGCGAAAAANCGTTGATCCTCAAAGCNCAACAGCGCCTGCTGGTATTTTGGCGGAAGCTTCGCCACCGGCACGAATCGCCATTGCTGATCACTGGCGATNCGGGCATTGAGCAATCGNCCCTCCCGGTCCAGCATCAAGGTAGCGTAAGGCNTACTGGTCAGCCGTTCAGGAAGTGGCCAGTAGTGCAGCAAGGCGGCCAGTAGCAAGAGCCCCAAAGCCGGAATAGANAACCAGCGCAGCGCGGTCTTTTTCGTGAGATGAGGCATGGACNTGGTGGCTCGCAGCAGGAAAACAAAGACTAGCCAAAGGGCCGCNCGGAAGCGAGCCTGCAGCGGCATAGCATTTCGCTATAACTGCCAGGGAGCCTCTGAATAGCTCCCNAGNCCTTTTCCGCTNGCAGCGACGGTAGCTGCGGGCTAGTCTTGAATCATNGAGACACTGCACGTTCANATCGAACGCAACAGACAGAGATTAAATGATGAAAGCGCCAACCTCCCACAACTCACACCTGACCGCTCGCGCGGTAGTGGGTCGTGTTGTGTCTGGCACCTTCTATTTTGGGTATTGGTTTAGCCGCTTGCGCGCCTGATCCCGTATCCAGGCGCGCCCGCAAGGGACGCCTGCCGAAACCTCAAAAACCCCGGTCGGTATCCCGCCCGGGGTTTTTTATTGGCGCCAACAACGCCAACNTCATCAAGGAGCAACACCATGTACCGATATTGCCTGACAGCGTCCAGCACACNATTTAGCCACTGGCAGCCGCCNGTTTTGCGATTACGACGATGAATTTCAGCGCCCCGCAGGCGCACCCGATACAAGGAACGACCATGCAACAGCTTCACGACACCACAGCCCGGAATCTGACGACTGCCAGCCGCCGTAGCCTGCCACTGCCCACTCCCGCCNTGCTGCGAGAGCGCCTGCCCGTGGATNGCGCCCTGGCCGAACAGATCGATCGCCATCGACAGACTGTTCGCAATATTCTCAACGGTGAGGACAATCGCCTGTTGATCATCACCGGCCCGTGCTCGCTCCATGATCCGAAATCCGCACTGGAATACGGTCACCGGCTNGCCGCACTGGCTGAGCAATTGCGAGACAAGGCATTCATCGTGATGCGCGCCTACGTGGAAAAACCNCGTACTACCGTAGGCTGGAAAGGCATGCTCTACGATCCCCATCTGGACGGCAGCAACGACATCGGCACCGGCCTGACCGTCGCCCGCCACCTGCTGCGAGACCTGGCCAAGCTTGGCCTGCCTCTGGCCACGGAACTGCTCCACCCCATGGCGGCGGATTACCTGGGTGACCTGCTCAGCTGGGCGGCGATCGGAGCGCGCACCACCGAATCGCAGATTCACCGTGAGATGGTCAGNGGCCTTGCGATGCCGGTGGGCTTCAAGAACGGTACCGATGGCAGCATCGACATTGCCTGCGACGCCATGGGCTCCGCCAGTCATCCGCACACGCATCTGGGTATGGATGACGATGGCCGTAACGCGCTGATACAGACCGCAGGCAATGCGGATACCCATCTGGTATTACGNGGCGGGCANGATGGCCCGAACTACGACGCCAACAGTGTTCGCCAGGCGGTTACAGCCCTGCNGGCAAAGGGCCAAAACCCTCGCCTGATCGTGGACTGCAGCCACGCCAACAGCGGTAAAGACCCGCTACGCCAGCCCCATGTACTTCGTGACTTNCTGGCCCAGCGTCAACAGCAGCGTGACCCGTCCCGNCAGCACATCGTCGGCGTGATGCTGGAAAGTCATCTTGAAGATGGGCGCCAGGGGCAGGACAAACCGCTAGCGTACGGGGTCTCGATTACCGACGGCTGTCTGGGATGGGAGAAGACCTGTGACCTGTTGCAGGAAATCTNATGCNCAATGGCAACCNTGGCAGGCGCTTACCTNCCACGGTTCTGCTATTCTGAATTGATCTGTCTGCCTGGAGAGCCCGGATGCTGGCCAACCTGACCCTGTCAGAACTATTGACTGCTTTCGTGATTTTTCTGCTGGTCATCGCCAGCATTGCCTTTGTGGTATACCTGAAAAATCAGCGAAATCCGTAATTCATCGCCATACGAGCATGGCTCCGACAAGGTAGAAGGCGCCACGATTTGTAGGAGCCATGCTCGCATGGCGATCCATTCGAAGTGCGAATGGNAACCGACATGACCACGTTNCTCCGNCTCTAGCGAGAACCGATCTCCCCNGAAAACACCTTTTCGAAGAAAACCAACACCCGCTGCCAGCTATCTTCCGAAGCCCCCGCGTCAAACTTTGAGCGCAGCGGCGGCAGCGGGCCGAGTTTCTTGAATGTGAAGGTCTGGTGGTCATTCATGAAAGAATGGCCCACATCGTCGTACGTCTTCACATCATGGGGAACCCCCAGACGATCAAGNTGGCTGGCCAATCGCTCGCCATGATCGCCATACAGCATATCCTGACGCCCCCAGCCNCCCACCGCCGGGCAGATCCCCTGCAGGGACTCCGCCTTCTTCGGGATCCCGCCATAAAATGGCGCCACCACTTGCACCGGGGCCTGGCTGGCATACAGCACAGCAAAACGACCGCCCATGCAAAAGCCCATCACACCCACCTGCTCCACCGGCTCATCCGACTGCGCCAGTAACCAGAGCCGGCAGGCTTCAAGCTGCTCGAACGCAGGCCCTTTACCGGTTTCATGGGCCTTCAATGTCTTCACGACACACAACGCCTTGCTGCCCGGCAAATCATATAAATCCGGCACCAACACCGGATAACCGTTATCGGCCAGCCGCTGCGCAATGCGCTCAATATCATCGGTATAACCAAAAATATCGTGAATCGCGATCACCGCCGCCTTGTGCGGCTGCGCCGACGCCGGCCGCAACCAGCGCGCACGCATGGTATGACCACTGGGGAGGGGAATGCCTACAGGTTGGTTTGTCATAATGAGATCGCCGCGAACAGTGAACAGTGAACAGTGAACAGTGAACAGTGAACAGTGAACAGTGAACAGTGAACAGTGAACAGTGAACA
>PAJO01000006.1 GCA_002706085.1 Alcanivoracaceae bacterium
CGTAAGCAAGCCTACCGGCAGCTGCGGGAGGAAACCGGGCTGCCGAAGTGGGTGCTGAAAAAGGCAATTCAAACTGCTTACGGGGCATTACAGAATGGGTAGTAGTGGTGCCCAATCTTTTTCGGAAAACAATTTTCGGGGGTTATTTAGTGGCCAAGCCGCTAAGTACTTCCCGGAAGCTGTTTAACCCAGCTTCCAGGTTTTCAATAATTTCTTCTGCGAGATCATCTGGCTCCGGAAGGTTATCCAAATCAGTCAGGCTTTTGTCTTTTAGCCAGAATAGATCCAGGCTGGTTTTGTCGCGTGCAAGTAATTCCTCAACACCATATTTCCGCCAGCGGCCTTCTGGATTCTTCTCAGGGTGCCAAGTCTCTTTGCGTTTAGACGGATTGTTCGGGTTGTAGCAATCGATAAAGTCCGCTAAATCTTCAAAGCGCATTGGCTTTTTCTTTAGGGTGTGATGGATGTTAGTTCGGTAATCGTAAAACCACACCTCTTTTGTCCATGCCTTGGGACTGGCAGGCTGGTTATCGAAAAATAACACGTTTGCCTTAACCCCCTGCGCGTAAAATATGCCAGTTGGTAAACGCAGAATGGTATGCAGGGTTGTATTCTGTAACAGTTTCTTGCGAATCGTTTCACCTGCACCGCCCTCAAACAGCACGTTATCCGGCACGACGACGGCGGCTTTGCCAGTGGTCTTTAACATGCTACGAATATGCTGGACGAAATTGAGCTGTTTGTTAGAGGTTGTGGCCCAAAAGTCCTGGCGGTTATAAGTGAGCTCATCAGTCTCTTGCTCACCCTCTTCGTTGGTAAAGCTCATAGAACTTTTTTTGCCAAACGGTGGATTGGCGAGCACATAGTCTACGCTAACGGGGCTGGCCGCGATTAGCGCGTCATTAGGGGATACCAGACTATCGCCATCAATTTCCCCGATGTTGTGTAAAAACATATTCATTAAACACAGGCGGCGGGTATTGGCGACGATTTCATTGCCATGGAAGGTGCTGTGCTTCAGGAATTGCTTTTGCTCTTTGTCGANAGAATAGTTTTCTGAATTGGTTAGAAAGTCGTAGGCTGCCAGAAAAAATCCACCTGTGCCGCATGAAGGGTCGGCAATGGTTTTGCCAGGTTCTGGCCGAACGCACTCTACCATGGCGCGAATCAATGCTCTCGGTGTGAAATACTGGCCCGCACCAGACTTGGTATCTTCAGCGTTCTTTTCCAGCAACCCTTCATAGATATCACCTTTAACATCTGCACCCATCATGATCCACTGGGTGCTGTCGATCATATCAATCAGGCGGTACAGCTTGGCGGGGTCTTGAATCTTGTTTTGCGCTTTGGTGAAAATCTGGCCAAGCATGCCTTTCTGCTTGCCCAGCTCACGCAACAACTCCACATAAAGCACCTCTAGCTCCGCGCCTTTTTTGCTGGTCAGCGCCTGCCAGTTGTACTTTGCAGGGATACCCACATCACGGGAATAAGGTGGCTTGGAGTATTCATCTGCCATCTTCAGGAAGATCAGATACGTGAGTTGTTCAAGATAGTCGCCATAGCCCACACCGTCGTCGCGAAGGGTGGTGCAGAAGCTCCAGACTCTGGAGATGATGGTTGATGTATTCATATTTCTTGCTCTTTCGTGAATGGCATCGGCGCCACTTAAATCAATTATTCGATGACAACGGGTACGCCAATCTGGTTAGCGATCGGCGTGTATAAATCCACGTCAATATCCGGTGCGTTAATAGATACGACCAGAGAGTACCTGATGCGTTGATCGTACCGTCCCAGTGCAGGCCTTGTTTTCCACCAGCCCAGTGAAGGGTAAACTGCAATGGCACCTCGACTCGCTAGCTCTGCCGCACTGCCTTTCCAGATATCGGAATGCAGCGAGCCTTTGTGCCGGTTCTTCTTGCCAATCACCCAGTTTGGGTCATTGTCGTTTCTGTTCACGCGCTCTTCATCGTCTCTGGCTGCTGCATTGATTCGGGCGCGGAAGTCAGCTTCGCTTTCTAATGGGCGTTTTACATCAAAGCGAAGGCCGTGGGACTCATACCGATAGCGCGAGGTCACGCCACGGGCAGAAGGGTTGGGCTCGATAAAGTAAGACAAGGTTACCCGCATTTCTACCTGCGCCTCACCCAACGCCTCAAGCTCTGCCAATGGCCATGGCAATTGGTGCAGGTTCATATCCCTAAGTTGCGGCTCTTTCCCGTTTTCGCGTTTGAACGGATGTAAAAATTCCTCACAGATCATGGTTAACGAGTTATCTGCGCTCCATAGGGCTCTATCGATGCTTGGCTCTCCGAACCCACAATGCCTTACCAATTCGGTTGTTTGTGCCTTGGTAGGCTCCCCCCTTGCGGGTAGAAACATACGCTTCATCGCGTCAGTCCACTGCGCGGAATGCACGATCANTCCGCGNATGCTTTCTGGCCAAAGGTTCGGGTATCTGGCCATTAATTGTGCCGCCATTCGTGCGCAAAGGGCTGAAGCGGCACTGGTGGCATTGCTTGTCGTAAGCAGGCGTTCAGCTGGATTTGCATTGGTCGTAAGCAGACTTAAGCTTGGCATCCAGGCCGCACCTAAACCGTCCTTTGCCACATTGCCACCTTCGAACACCACATCCGGTTTTAATGGCCAATGTGCTTGCCACGTTTGTGAGGTGGTACTGAAAGGGCTTAAACCACCAATCTCCGCGATAGGAGTGTAGTGCTCTGCATCCGCCTCAGTGATTCTTGCCAGGTTGGTCATGGCTCCCACGGTCAGGGCATTCCATGCCTGCGCCGGGTCATGAATACCGTCAGTGGTATTGCTGTGCGGGTATTCCGTCCAGGCGTTAGGGTCTTTAATGTTACCGGCAGATATCACAAATAATTTTGGTGCCTCGTTTTGTGCATCGGCGTCATAGGCAAGCCGATCAATGGTTGCTGACCAGGCAGAAGGCCGCCCCCGGTCGCGATTGTCTCTGGCGGTAATCGCCATACTGAAAACCCGTTTGCGGTGTGGCGCACTAACCGCCGGCCGATCAACCGCCTCTGAGGTCAGATAGCCATGCAGAATGGCGTCACCACCATTGGCTCCATCTTCTGGCAACAACTTAACCGATTCCAAACGATGCGAAACTGTTACTGGCATCTGACTTGAGAGCGCATCGGTCAGATTGCCCAGCAGGGCAAGGCCTGCCATCTCTGTACCATGCCCCTCGCCATCATCTAACCCCCATGCTGGATCAACACTGTGTTTATCGGCATGGGCAATGGCTTGTCGCAATAACGGGTGCCCATTGTTCACCCCGGTATCAAGCACGCATACATAGGGCACCTCAGCACCGTCGGCGGGCAAGGTTAAGCGGTCATTTAACTCATCAATCCACTGTGGCTGTTCTTCTGGATTTAAAGAATCAAAAAATTCTGCTGTTTCTTTAGCGCGACGCAATTCAGCGATGCTGTTTAACGTCATCATCGAGCGCTTCATCTGACCGACTGAGCCGTACACCAGCAAAACAGAGCGTTCGGGAAAGGAAAGCTCGCCGGGCGCGATACGGAAATTCAGGCTCGTTGCCGCTTCTCTGAATTGTTCCACAATCCCTTGTCGATCGTTTCGCGTTGGCAGCCACACCTCCCACCAGAGGTGTTCGTCGTCTGCCGTCGGCATAGCATCGGGTGAATCAGTCCAGAGGGCTTGCAACGTGGCCGCACGAATATCCGAAATGGCATTCAGTAACTTGCTATGAGCAGGGCCACTCTTTTTGTCCTTGCTGTCATCTAAGTAATCGGTGATGAGTTTTTCGAAAACGCCGAGCTTGCCATCAGGCACAAAGACTGTAGCAAACGTCTTATGTCCGTCGTGGCGAACATTGCGCAGTTCGATGCCTGATCGTTCGCGGGCAAGGGATTCAAAAGCCAGCTCAACATCCGGGAAGCTTTCAAACTCAATTTGCAGGCCGAACCCTTCTTCTATACCAGCCTGTCGCTGCTGATCGGCCGCTTCGGCTAACACCGGAGTCAGTTGCTGAAGCTTACCTTGAAGGGCGCCGCCATGGGCTGCCCGGTCTCTTGCGGGAATCTGTTTGCCACCGCCACCTGTTGCTGGCGACGTAAAGCTTTCTGCTTGAGCGCTATTTTGAAAAATAAAATGTGGGTGGTTATTCGGCTCCCTTTCCGCCATGCGATGTCCTTATCGTTAACTGCTCTTATTCAATCGGTTGGAAAGCCTGCGGCGTTCTTCCAGCGCTTGCGAAATATCTTTTTCGGATATTCTTTCTGCTCGCTCAATTAGCGCTGTTTTCAACACTTCATCTGCGGCGCGGGTGAGTTCTGCATAGCTCAAACCAAGTGCTTTATCGGCCAAACGTTTCCAAGAGGTATTTTTAACGGCTAATCGCGATAGGCGCGATTTCAGCACACTGGCGATGTGCGCTTCATCTGGCAACGCGTAATGCAGCAGATCATCAAAGCGGCGGAACAGGGCGTTATCCAGAATATCTGGGTGGTTGGTGGCTCCAATGATCAGACTGTGAGAGTCATCCTGCTCAATCATTTGCAGGAAGCTGTTTAGAATACGACGCACTTCGCCCACATCGTTTGCCAAGCCCCGTTGAGAGCCAATAGCATCGAACTCATCAAAGAAATACACGCCGCGAGCATGGTGGGTAGATTCGAAGATCTGCCGCAGTTTGGCGGCGGTCTCACCCATAAACTTGGTAATCAACCCGTCGAGACGCACCTGGAACAACGGCAGGCCCAGTTCACCGGCCAGTACTGAAGCAGTCATGGTTTTGCCCGTACCGGGGGGGCCGACTAACAGCAGTTTGCGCCGTGGCGATAACCCGTGGGACAGGATCTCCGCCGCATGGCGCTGCTCGCGGATTATCCGCTCCAACTGCAGGGCAAGCTCGTTATTGAGCACCATATCTCCCAGGCGGGATTTGGGGTAACTCACACTCAGCAAGTTAGCCAGTTCACCTCTTGGCTTGCTGATGGGCACTGCTTTGCTATCTTGCATGCTCCCTGGTACAGCCGTCCGGCGGGATTTGGCCTGATCAACCAGTGCCCGCAACTCCTCGGCCAGCTTGCCATGGCCACGCTTGGCCTCATGGGCTGCCACCTGCATGGCAACGGAATAAAAACGGTTTTCATCGCCCTCCAGGTGAGACTGGAGCAGCGCCTTTAATTGGTCTGCACTGGCCATAATGTGATCCTCCTAAATATGGGGCCATTGTACCTTGACGGGCGGTCGATCACGATCAAAAACCTTAAGAGACCACTCTGGGCTTTCGGCTGCGCTTGGCGCCTGGCTTTGCGGCTACCCTGGGGATTCCAGCTATTCTTGCTCCCCACACGTTCGCTTTCGTTTGTGCAGTGGGATACGTTGTCGACTTTGATTCGGAGCTTGCTACTCATTTGTTACCCACCCATCAAATCTTCCATCCTCGGACTTCGGTGTTGGCTCTGCATTTTTGGACCGTATACAGGTTGGCAAGGCCACAGTTCCTCCCATTACCAGGGCATGCTGCCTGGGTAAACCTGCAATACGAGATACCTCACGCTTATCTGCCCATTCGCAAGCAGATGAAATCACACGCAAGTCTTGCTCAGATGTAAGACGGAAGGAAACCCATGTGTTGCACTGAGAAAGAACCGTTGGCGAGACCTCGGACGGCCTCTGTGTACTAAGCCATAGGGCAAGTCCAAACTTACGACCTTCTTTCGCCAGTCGCTCGTAAGCGAGCGATGAGGTGCCTGAATCCCCATCAGGCACGGGCCGCAGATAGTGATGCGCCTCTTCAAGCACAAGCAATGTGGCAGGGTTGTTTCCCTGTCCGCGTCGGAACAGGACTTGAGAATAAAGCTCTAGCATCGAACCTAGCACAAGGGGCATTAGGTCTTGCGGTACTTGGCGAAGATTTACAACGTGTACACGCCACTGACTATCCGCACAGCCAAAGATTTTGTCGACCAGGTGTTCTCCCTCCGCCCGCATATCAAGGTTGCCGCCATTGACTGGAGCACCACCGCTTACGTCAACGACCGCTCGAAGCATTTCATCGTCGACCAAACGATGGATTCGTGTGATAAGAGGTGAGACGTTGCCATATTGAAAGCCATTTCGCTCAATAGCGCCTCTATTGTTAGGGGCTAAGCTATGACTTTCTGCAACTAAAGCCGATAGAGCCGCCATGTGAGGCCAATTTTGAGAGAGTTGGCCTTGACGTTCTCTGAGGGTATTGATTGCACGATCTGCATCCGCAGCACCATTGTGACGACAATCATCAAAAAGAACTGGGTTATTACCATCGATCGACGCACCTCGCTGGGCCGGATGCCAATGAACATATTTCAAATTGTCGATGGCAAATGACAATGCGGGCCGTTGTGTTTTTTCACTTGGCAACAGAAGTCGATTGAGGCCCTGCCTGCCGAGCGCGTAATAGGGAATACGATACCCTTCTGCACCATCAGCATCTTCACCTATAACGGTATGCTGATAGGCACCTTCGGGTAGTCTGCATTCCATGTCGCCCGCAGCTATCGCACTCTCAGATTTTCTGAATGCGCGATCGTACTCCCCATTGATATCGAATATAACAATGCGGGAGTTCGGCATATCTGCAAGTTGCTGTAAAACGGCGGCAGTAAAGCAACTTTTACCTTGGCCTGAACTTCCTAGAACAGCAATATGCTGTGCCAGGAGTCGGTTTAGACCAGTCCTAACACTATTCCCTGTTTTATACTCGGTACCAAGTGTAATGGGCCCGTCAGGCTCCGGCCCCCCAAGTACAATTTGCGATTCTTCGCCCGTTAGCGGAAAGGCTTCTGCTCCCAGAGGCGGCGATGCCAAATTGTCGGATACAAATCTTCCTGCCTCTACCCAACCAATTACTGTGCCGTGCAAATGCCGCAATGGCTGGCCATTCTGACCTTGGTTGCTTGCGGAAGGGCGATGAATCTCTTTCGGCTCTGAAAAATTGAGACCGGAAATTTTCAGTACAAAAAGCCGATAACCCCCATCGAGAACCAACAGGCCACCAACTTCGCCTACCGGAGTGACGCCTTGATAGTGACTCGCCATTTGTCCACGGTGGTGATCCAGTAGATTAAGCGTGACCTGTCCGCCATCAATCTGAACGACATAGCCAATAGCGGTTCTACTCAGCATTTTCGTCACCACTGATCGCTTTTATTCGGTCGCGAAATTCCTGCTCCTTCAGATCGTAGAGCATAGGGTCCGGCAGAAAATCGACCATGTGATTGAAATATGCATTCGCGCCACCGCCGACAAAAGTCAGGCGGGGAGATTTCAGAGCGATTAGGCGCTTCACTTCAGGCTTTAGCGCCTCAATCTGTGCTGGGTCAGTGCCTATAAATTCTGGCAAAAACGCAATGACTTGCAACGTTGGATTAAGCAGCGCGGAACGTAGAAGACGGTTGATATGGTCATCGCCAAACGAATAGCCTGTCAAAATGATGCAGCTTTGTGGCCTGGCCAGAAAGTCGGAGAAACGGCGGAATAGCTCACCAGACAGAAAACCAACGGTCTGCAAATATTTCGCTGCCCTGGGGAAAACCATCAGTGACTCATCTACTGCTTCCACGCCATCAGCGATTTTTTTGAGGTTCGGCCAAGCTTCAGGTGCCGCCAGCTCACGATATTCGCCGTCAGTACATTGCCAGGTCAGCGAGCCATGTAGTTTTGCCAAGTAAACATCATTACAGCCAAACCGGGCCTCACCTTTAGCATTAATGTTCCGGTATCCCAAATCGAAGGATTGTGGCGAGAATGTGCGATTATGAATGCCGACAAACCCGGTATGCGTGTGTATCCCTACAGATTCTGCTGCCCACTCAACAGCGAGATCGTAGTTTGTAGTAAACACCCACGGGCTTGCCTGTCCGGGCTGTCGAGCGCCAATCAAGCGTTGCAGCAATTTCACGTGATAAGGTAAACGATCAAATGCCGGTGGTCTCGCCCATGAATCTTCATCCAGTATGGCTGCTTTAACCACGCATTTAAGTAGAAGCGCTATATCGCTTTTGAGGGTTTTCAAATTCCTACTGGCGGGTTTGCGGCGGTGCCAGTCAAGCTGCGCCATTTCCAACTGATCCAGAAGAATTTCTATATTAGGCAGCGCTCTGGGATTGTCTCTTTCAAAGTTGGTTAGAACAGTATCTTCTTGTGCTATAAACCCGTCATTTGAAAATCGAATAGCGGTATCTGCATGGTCGCGAATAAAGTCCTTCCATAGCTGCATAATGGTCATGCCGCCTGCGGCGACGGACGCCCCCGCGCCGAGCAGCACCGCAGTGTTTTCCAAACGCAACATGGCCGCCAAGTGCGCACGTAAATCCTGCTCGTCTAAAGCGGTGTCGCCGCGTAAACAGACAATAGTCATTTTGCCTTCCTGGCCTTTTTAGTGTTCTTTGTCTTGATGGCTTCTCTTTCAGCTTGTATACGTGCTAACAGCTCACTAGCCGGTTCGTCGTTCGGGTCTTGCGACACCAACTGGCCTGAGAAGGCTTTTTTCAGGATGGATTGGCGTAGGGTTTCAGACCTGCTAAGTCCTGCTTCAATCTCTTCGCCAATCGCTTTAATGTTTGAAAGCTGCCTTTCGAGATTTAGTTCGATGATAGCTTGTTCATCTCTACAGCAAATCGGAACAGGCATCTGTTTGACGTCACTACCTGATATGCCTGATTGCCCAGCCGTAGTTCGAATGCGCTTTTCCATGAACTTTCTCGAGCCACCGCTATTAATCGCTTTTTCTAAGTAAGAGGGAAGTACGGAGGCTACACCGATTCTAGTCTGAATAAGTTTGTCAGGATAAAGATGGGTGCCATCACCTTTGTACTCAGCACAAACGCCAACGTAATCTCGAGTACCGTTATATCTCGTGAAAACGAGATCACCTTTTGACAAAAAGTAATCATGGTACTGGCCTTCAGGGTCTTGCAAATAACGAATATCATCGAGGTTAAATTCCATCGCTCTAACGGCACTAATTCTGAATATTTTATCGCCAGAATCCCCGCTAGGTTTGGCTGAAATACCGTTTCTTATCTGTTCACAAATACCCACATATTCGATCCATACCCAACCGACTGGAAGTTCAGGTAAGTCTTCGTCCGTTGCCTGTGCTATTCGCGTTGGTTTGGCAGGCCTCCCCGGCTTTTTCCCTTCTTTGCCATTGGCTTCCCACGCTTTTTCCTCAGCTTTCCATTCTTCCAATTGTTGCTGATAACGGGCTTCGCGTTCTTGTTGGATGCGTTCGAGGAGTTGTTCTGGGGATTCCAGTTTGTCGGCATTCTCTTCACGCCACTTTGCGGTGAGTTTGCCTTCAAAGGCGTGTTTGAGCACGGCTTGGCGGTAGACTTTAAGTTGCTCGCGGGCGGTTTTTAGCGCAGCAATGCCGTTGTCCAACTCGGAGAAGAGTTCTTCGATTTTGGCGACAATGCGTTTTTGGTGAGTCAACGAAACTAAGTTCACCGAGCAATCGGTAATGTCACCGATTCTTAGGTACTTGATAGTAGACCCACGAGCCCCTGCCGTTATTTTCGCGATATGGTGCATGACCAAATAGTAGAGCCACTTTCCATCTACGATGTTTGGTTCAATGACGTAGGTTCGTTGATACGCATTAAATTTACCTTTGTAATATTTAACGCTGAAATTTCCATTGCCGGCCAGCAAAACGGCTTCAGTATCAAATGCAGCCGTGTTTATGGTTAAATTTTCTTCGCCGCAAGTGAAAAAGGGATATAGTCCGTTAGTATCTTGTGCATTCGCATCCAATTTACCGGTAGTGATAAACGTTACTTGACCGAGGTTAGTTTCAATCATCACGCTACCAACTCCCGGTTCAGCTCTTCAATCACCCAGTCCATTTTGTCGCCAAATTGCTGGTACATGCCCATTAAGCCGCCTTTGGCGTCAAATGGCGTCATGTCCAAGTCGTCGCGTTCAAAGTGAAAGGAACTGGCGATATGGTCGCGAATGGCTTGCAGCCATTGCATTTGTTGTTCATTAAATTTTTCTGAATTACCTGAGTGGTACTTCATGATCCAATCCTGAAAATTTTTTCTTACGGTGCTACCAAAGGGCGTGATAGCGCTATCGATGCCGCATACGCGGCGAATCAGCGCCACCAGGGCGGTGAGTTCGGTTAGCGGGTTTTCGCCCGTGTCTCTTTTTTTATGAACAGCATCCAAATGGGCATAAGCCTGCCAGATGCGTAACGGTGCCAGTTTGGGGCGATCCTGCTTGAGCTTGTCCAACAGGGCTTTGATTTGCGGGTAGGTCACTTCGCCGCGGCGTGCAGGCGTGTGGAAGTAGATAGCAAGCGCGTCAATTTGATCTGCTTGTTCTTGCAGATAGCCGGCAAACTCTTGGGTGAGCACTTTGGCGTTTTCGGTGGTTTCACCATCCCACTCGGCTTTGAGTACGGTGTCGAGATCGTCGTGAACAATGGTCTGTTCTTTATCGCGGCGGATGGAATCAATCAGTTCGATTAATTCCCCGTTAAACACATTGGCTACCTGACTGACCAGTTGTTGTTGAGCCTTATTGCGGGCATCGTCACCGGGATCAGTTCCAACAGGTTGGCCAGCAATTTCCAGCGCTTTTTGCTCTACTCGGTCGCCGTCGATGGCGCTGAATAGTTCACCCACAATCATCAATAGTGGTGTGCCACCGGCCTTTTCCGAAATTCGAGCACGTTCTTTGTCATCCAGTTGTTTGTCTAACCGTGCCAAGCGCCCGGCCAGTGAAGAAACCGTATCGCTGTCACTGGCCCCCATCATCACGCCCATGGCCAAGTCTTTCAGCGACACGCTAGGTTTGGTGATCAGCGGTTGGCTGGCGGTTTTTACGGACTTCGTAACGCCAATGGCATCCACAATGACATAGTGGGTTTTGGCGCTCTGGGCAGATGGCGTGACCTTTTGCAGGCTGTCTTTATCCAGGGTGCGGGTACCGCGCCCCTTCATTTGTTCGAAATAGTTTTTGCTTTTGACATCGCGCATAAACAGTAGGCATTCCAGTGCCTTGACATCGGTACCTGTGGCAATCATATCGACGGTGACGGCTATGCGTGGGTAAAAGTCATTGCGGAACTGGGCGAGCACGGATTTAGGGTCTTCACCTTTTTGAATGACGTTACCTTCGGCATCGGCTTTGTCATTGGCAACGCGGTAGGTAACTTTTTTACAAAACTGGTTACTTTCGCCAAACTCCTCACGCACGGTTTGAATGATGTCATCGGCGTGGCTGTCGGTTTTGGCAAAGATCAGGGTTTTAGGTACCTCTTTACGACCTGGGAAAATGGTCGGCAGTGCGTCCCTAAAAGTTTTAATGACTGTACGGATTTGGTCAGGGTTAACAATGTCGCGATCAAGTTGTTTGCCCGTGTAGGCTTCATCCTGATCTTGTTGCTCCCAGCGCTTGCGGCGAGTTGTGCGCTCGCGTCGTTCTACCTGCTGTTTGGCTTCGATCTTGCCGCCTTGCTTGGTCTTTTCGGTTTCGATGACAAAAATTTCGTTACCGACGTTAACGCCGTCGGCCACGGCTTTTTCATGGTCGTATTCGCTGACGACATTTTTGCGGAAGAAACCATAAGTGCGATTGTCCGGCGTGGCGGTCAGACCAACCAGATAGGCATCAAAATACTCCAATACCTGCCGCCACAGGTTGTAAATTGAGCGGTGACATTCATCAATGATAATCACATCGAAAAACTCGGGCGGGATCTTTTCGTTGTACGCGACCGGCAGCGGTTCTTTGGGCTTTGTGAATTGCTCAGCCGGATTCTGTTCTTCGAGTGATTCATCCATCGGCTCATCTTTTAAGATGGAATACATGCGCTGGATAGTGCTGATACAGACCTGGGCATCTTTGGCGATGTATTGATTCTTCAGCCGCTGTACCGTGTAAAGCTCGGTGAATTTGCGGTTATCGTCGTTCGGCACGAAGCTCATGAACTCTTGTTCTGCCTGCTCTCCAAGATTTTTGGTATCCACTAGGAAGAGAATGCGATTGGCGCTGACGGGTTCTTTTAATAAGCGATAACTTGAGGTAATCGCGGTAAACGTTTTGCCGGAGCCGGTGGCCATCTGTACCAAGGCACGGGGTTTGTCTTGTTTGAAGGACTCTTCCAGGTTGGTGATGGCTGTAATCTGGCAATCACGCAGACCTTCTTTGATCAATGGCGGGAAATCCTGTAAACGACCCCGCAGACTTTTGGATTCTTTAAGCCACTTGGCAAGCGTTTCCGGGCGGTGGAAGTTAAACACCTCGCGTGAACGTGGGTGTGGATCTAAACCATCAGTAAAGCGGGTAATGACTCCCGTGCTTTCATACACGAAGCGCAAAGACTGGCTATTGTTTACCCACTTTAATGTAGCGTTGGCATACCCTTGAGACTGATCTTCAACCGTGGTGATCTTTTCACCCCAGGCTTCGGGTTTGGCTTCAATTACGCCCGCTGCCTGCTTGTCTACAAACAGCACGTAATCAGCGGGGCCAACATCGGTTTGGTATTCGCGGACGGCCACACCCATGGAGGCAGAGAAATCGATTTTCTTTTTGTCCTGTACGACCCATCCAGCTTTCGCAAGCAGAGCATCTATCTGGTCACGGGCCTTTTGTTCAGGGTTCTGATTGACCATGATTCACTTCCCCCGTTTACTGATTGGCGTTGAGCTTTGTTGTCTGATTCGTACGCTCTAGCAGCTCACCAATACCGCAGTCGAATAATTCACACAATTTATCAATGGCTTCCAGATCCACTTTCTGGGCTGTTTCTTTATAAAGCAGGGTTACCGTAGCCCGGCTTAACCCCGTTTCTCTGGCAACGTCGGCAATACGCATTTTGTGCTCGCCCATCATGCGGGCGAGATGGCAGCGGATCATGGCTGTGCCTCTGGTACTTTTGTTTTAGGGATAAAGCCCGAGAGTACCATGAAATGACAAATGGAGTGACAAATTGTCAGTTTGGCTTAAATTATGGAAGGTGAGGGTTGTGGTTTGTGCGGATGTGAATGAGGGCGGACAAACTATGCCAACATTATCACCATAGTTTGTCCAAAACGGCCAAACTATGGTTACAAGAACAGCTATACACGTGAGGGAAAGAAATTGGTGGGCCCACCAGGACTTGAACCTGGGACCAATCGATTATGAGTCGACTGCTCTAACCAACTGAGCTATAGGCCCGGAGAAAACAGAGGGGCAATAAAATGCCGGCCGCCGATTATTCGGGGGCCGGCATTTTTTTGCAAGGCTTACAGGTCGCCGTCCAGGAAGCTGCGCAGGTGTTCGCTGCGGCTCGGGTGGCGAAGCTTGCGCAGGGCCTTGGCTTCGATCTGACGGATACGCTCACGGGTCACGTCGAACTGCTTGCCCACTTCCTCAAGGGTGTGGTCGGTGTTCATGTCGATACCGAAGCGCATGCGCAGGACCTTGGCTTCACGGGCGGTGAGGTTGGCCAGCACTTCGCGGGTGGCTTCTTCCAGGCCCAGCGAAGTGGCGGAGTCCACCGGGGATTCCATGTTGCCGTCTTCGATAAAGTCGCCGAGGCTGGAATCTTCATCGTCACCGATGGGGGTTTCCATGGAGATCGGCTCTTTGGCGATCTTCAGTACCTTGCGGACTTTGTCTTCCGGCATTTCCAGGCGCACGCCCAGTTCTTCCGGGGTCGGCTCGCGGCCCATTTCCTGCAGCATCTGACGCTGTACCCGGTTGATCTTGTTGATGGTCTCGATCATGTGTACCGGAATACGGATGGTGCGCGCCTGATCCGCGATGGAGCGGGTGATAGCCTGACGGATCCACCAGGTGGCGTAGGTAGAGAACTTGTAGCCGCGACGGTATTCGAACTTGTCCACCGCTTTCATCAGGCCGATGTTGCCTTCCTGAATCAGGTCGAGGAACTGCAGGCCGCGGTTGGTGTATTTCTTGGCGATGGAAATTACCAGACGCAGGTTGGCTTCCACCATTTCTTTCTTGGCGCGGCGGGCTTTCGCTTCACCAATGGAGATGCGACGGTTGATTTCCTTGATGTCGCCAACCGGCAGACCGATCACTTCTTCAATGGTGATGATCTTGCGCTGGGCACGCTGAATGTCTTCTTTGACGACGCTCAGCTTGTCGGCAATGGCTTTGCCTTTTTTGGTCTTGAGCTGGGTGTCTACCCAGCCCATGTCGGTTTCATTGCCCGGGAACTGCTTGATGAAATCCTTGCGATCCATGCCGCCGCGGCGGATGGCGCTGCTCATGATCTGACGCTCGAACTTGCGCACCAGATCCAGGTTGTTGCGTGCACCGACCAGCATTTCGTCATAGATGCGTGGCACCAGCTTGAACAGGGTGAAGTGTTCAGCCAGGGCTTCGAGAGCCTTGGCGGAGCTGGCGTGGTCGCGGCCGTTGCGCTTCAGGGAACGCTCGGCTTTTTCGTGCAGCTTTTTCAGCAGCTCGAAACGCTCGGCAGCCAGTACCGGATCGAGGCCGCCTTCATCTTCATCGGAATCATCGTCGTCGTTGCTGTCGTTGTCGTCAGCATCGTCGTCTTCTTCTTCCTTGTTCTTTTCCTGTTCCTTCTTGGCTTTTTCCGCGAAGGTAGGTTCCTTGTTGGCGTTGGTGGCAGCTGCCCCATCGTCATTGGGATCCAGGTAACCGGCAATGATGTCGGTCAGCTTGCGTTCTTCGTTTTCCACGCGGGCGTATTCGTCGATCAGCATATCGACGGCACCGGGCCAGAAGGCCAGGGCGTGCATTACTTCGCGGGTGCCTTCTTCGATGCGCTTGGCGATTTCAATTTCGCCTTCGCGGGTCAGCAGCTCCACGGTGCCCATTTCACGCATGTACATGCGCACGGGGTCGGTGGTGCGGCCGGGTTCGCTTTCTACGGAAGCGAGTACCGCGGCAGCTTCTTCAGCGGCAACCTCATCGGTGCTGTCGGCACTTTCATCGATCATCAACTGGTCGGCGTCGGAGGCCTTTTCGACCACGGTGATGCCCATGTCGTTGATCATCTGAATGATGTCTTCCACCTGGTCGGTGTCGGTAATGGACTCCGGCAGATGGTCATTCACTTCGGCGTAGGTCAGGTAACCCTGTTCCTTACCGAGGGCAATCAACTGCTTCAGCTGGGATTGTTGCTGCTGCTTCTGACTTGTCATGCAATTAAGCCCGTCTCGTCGTGCTGAATGGCCCGCCGCTCCCTGCGGGGTGCCTCCAGCGTGATGGTGGCGTGGGAAAACGGCGTATTATACCGGGAGATGGGGATTACGGCCAGTAATTGCAAGGGGTTGGGTAGTTGGCAGTGGACAGTTGATAGTTGATAGCCAACTGAAAAAACAAGGGGTTAGGCTTGGGCCGCTAGTGGAAGGGCTTGCGGGCGTGCTGGCGGGCTTCGGCCAGGGCTTTGTGCAGTTCCTGCCAGTGGGAGGCGTCGGGGATGCCGGCTTGTTCGACCTCTGCCAGCGCCGCTTCGAGGCGGGCCACTTCCAGCTGAGAGAGGGCGTCCTGCCACAATCGGGTCGCCATGGCTTCTTCCATGGGCGGTTTGAGGCTGGCCTTGAGCAGCCTTGCCATGGTTTCGCCCTGTTCCAGAGCCATGAGTGCGCCCAGCAAGGCCGCGGGGCGATGGTTCTGGCGGCACAGACCCGCGACCTGGATCAGCAAATCAATGTGCGGGATGGGGAGTTGCTCAACCCCGTCGGGCAGCGGCTGTGCTTCGATGAGTTGCGGGTAGTCCAGCAGTACCAGCACCAGGCGTTCCACCATGGTCAGCGGTCCCTTGCGGCGGCTGCTGGTGTGACGAGGTGAGTGACCCAGATCCTCCATGGGAGGCAGGTCATCTGCAGGGTAGAACGGGTCTTGCTCTGGTGGCGGCATGGCATCGCCCCACTCGGCGGGAGGGGGTTCCTCGCCCCAGCTCTGCTGGGTGGCTTGCGGGCGTGGCGTGGGGGCTGCCGGGGTCGGTTCCGGCTTGGCCGGTTTGAGCTGACTGAGCGATTCCTTGTCCAGCCGGGTGAGGCGGGCCAGTTCTTCTGTCAGCAGGGCGCGATAAACCGGGCCGGCCGGCTTGTCGAGATAGGGCAGGGCGAGCCGCGCCAGTCGTGCCCGGCCATCCACGGTATTCAGGTCCAGCCCTTCGGAGAGGTGGCGGAACAGGTAGGTGGACAGGGTATCGGCCTGGTCGGTGAGTGCGCGCAAGGCTTCGGGGCCCTGGGCTCTGACCAGGGTGTCAGGATCTTCGCCGTCGGGCAGGAACAGGAAGCGGACCTGCTTGCCGTCGTCCAGGGCCGGGAGCAGGGATTCCAGTGCCCGCCAGGCGGCGCGTACCCCGGCCTTGTCGCCGTCGAAACAGAGGATGACCTCGTTGACCTGTCGGAACAGTTTGCGGGCATGATCTTCGGTGGTGGCGGTGCCCAGGGTGGCCACCACATTGGGCACGCCGTGCTGGGTCAGGGCGATCACATCCATGTAGCCTTCCACCACATAGAGGCGATCGCTGCGGTCGCGGCTCTGGCGCCATTCCCACAGGCCGTAAAGCTCTTGGCCCTTGTGAAAGACCGGGGTTTCCGGGCTATTCAAATATTTGGGTTTGCCGTCGCCCAGCACCCGGCCACCGAAGCCGATGGTGCGGCCACGGCTGTCACGGATAGGGAAGATGATGCGGTCGCGAAATTTGTCGTACACCCGGCCGGTGTCTTCACGGCGCACCAGTAGTCCGGCGGTCAGGGCCTGCTCCAGTGCGGACTCGGTGAGCGACAGGCCATTGATCAGGTTGTCGTAACCGGGCGGGGCGAAGCCGATCGCGAATTTCTTTGCGATCTCGCCACTCAGGCCACGATTTTTCAGATAGCTGACGGCCTTTTGCTTTTCCGGGGCCAGGCGAAGCTGCTGGCTGTAAAAACGCTCGGCGCGGCTCAGCAGGTCGTAAAGGGACTGCAGGCGGTCCTTGCGTTGTTTGTCTGCTGCGGTTTCCGGCCGGCTTTCCGGCACTTCCATGCCCGCCCGGCTGGCCAGCTGCTTGACGGCCTCCGGGAAGTTCATGTGCTCGTATTCCATCAGAAAGCCCACCGCATTGCCGGACGCTCCGCAGCCAAAACAGTAGTAGAACTGTTTGTCCGGGGCGACGGTGAACGAGGGGGTTTTTTCCTGATGGAACGGGCAGCAGGCGCTGTAATTGCGTCCGGTTTTTTTCAATGGCACACGGGCATCGATCAGTTCTACCAGATCGGTGCGAGCGAGAAGATCCTGAACGAAATTTTCCGGGATGCGGGCCATGGGACGAGTTTGCGCCAAAAGACTGTGTATTCAACCAGAAAGTGTTACATGGGGGTAGTCTGACAGGGAGGCGAGACCGTCTCCCTGCTTTTCCCCAAAGGGGGTAGAGAAACCGGATTCAGGCGTGAATAATACCGTAAAATCAGTGATTCAAGGCAGGACGCCATGGCAGAGGGAAGTTCTCAGGCTGTACAGGCATATTTGCAGCTGAATGGGGTGGTCTGGAAACTGCTGGACGACGGTACGCTCTCGCTGTTGTTGGCCGGTGCCCTGTGCTCCTCGCCGCTGGTCGCTGCGGAGTCGTCCGCGTCCGGTCAGCAACAAGGGCTTCGCATTGCTGTCCATCAGGGTCTGCACGAGATCTACAAGGATGACCTGAAAAACATGACTTCGGTGCTCGTAGAGCAGCCAGCAGGGATGTTCATCAACGGTCATTCTGACGGAATTCTCACGTTGGAGTCCCTGGATGATCTTGGCATGGGGTATGTCAGTGAGAAGCAGGGCGGACGCCCCTTCGCGCTGGTGGTTGGCGTGTGGTTACCGGATGTGGCCTTGGGCTCGGAAGACGACAAGGAAGAAGAGCGTGATTCGGAGAAAACCTATCTGGACGAGGAAACCGTACTGCGCCAGGCCTATTCTGGCCAGATCGCGGGCAGCCAGCAGGTGCGCCTGTACTTGCTTGATCGCCACCATCAGCGTGTCGCGCAAGATCGGTTGCTGGACGCCTTTATTGCCTACCCGCCGGAAGACGACGAGGATGCAGAGGCCGGCAAGGCTGACGCTGAAGAAAAGGCAGACGTGACCGCCATTGTGCGCCCAGCCGATGCCACCACGGAACAGAACCGTCCGGTGGAGATTCGTGAGTACGACAGCGGCTTGCTGGTGCTGCCGTCCCCCCAGATGATGCAAGCCAATGCGGTGACGCTGGGCGTGGCGGAGCCAGTATACGTTGGTGGCTATCGTTAACCGGTAATCGCGCTGCGTACTTCTTGAAGGCGCTGGGTAAGGGGTGTGGTGATGGGCTGCACCCCTTTTTCGTGGGGTTCGGAGATCAGGCGATCATCGCCAGCAGGGGGCTACCGGAACGGCGGGAGCGGGNTGTTGTGGGAGCTTGCCTGCAAGCGAATGGCGTGAGTCCGCGCACGGCACATTGCCGGAGGGAAGTTAATAGTTATTAGGGAATAGTTAACAGCGTAAAACCATGCCGGGGTGTTGGTTTTTGGCTCTCCAGCTCGCGTCTCGCTGCTCGAGTCGTGTTGTCGAACAGGGAAATATCGGTGCGAGAAGGGACAGGAACCCGTATGGCATACCGCAAGGCGGAATCCAGATGTCTATGCGGAATGTGGTTGGCTGCAGGGGCGGCGGTTTAGCTGTTTAGCTTGGCGCGTACTTTGCCACTGGCGGCGCCCATGTCGGCACGGCCTTGCAGTTGCGGCTTGAGAATGCCCATGACCTTGCCCATGTCCTGCATGCCGGCGGCACCGGTGCTGGCAATGGTTTCATCGATCAGGGTTTCGATTTCCGCATCGGTCAGCGGTTCGGGGAGGAATTCCTGGAGCACGGCGATTTCCGCTTCTTCCACTTCGGCCAGGTCGGCGCGATCGGCTTCACGGTATTGGGTCGCAGAGTCCTTGCGCTGTTTGATCAACTTGTCGAGCAGGGCCAGTACACGCTCGTCATCGGGCTCGATGCGTTCGTCTACTTCAATCTGCTTGATCGCTGCCAGCGCCATACGAAAAACGCCAAGACGTGCCTTGTCTTTGGCACGCATGGCGTCTTTCATGGCTGCAGTGAGNTGCTCTTTGAGCGCACTCATCAGACGTCTCTACTCANCGGTGCTTAGTANAGNCGNTTGCGNGCGAGNTGCTCACGCTGCAGTTTTTTCAGGTGACGCTTGACGGCTGCGGCACGCTTACGCTTACGCTCTTGAGTGGGCTTCTCGTACTGCTCGCGACGACGCACTTCAGACAGGATGCCCGCTTTTTCACAGCCACGCTTGAAACGGCGCAGGGCCACGTCAAACGGTTCGCCTTCTTTCACCTTCACCTGAGGCATGAAGAATCACCTTCCTAGAAATTAGAGTTTATGGATTTGCTGCGGGCTCAGGTGGTCCCATATGCAGCGAGGGCGCGATTTTACCTGAGTGGGCGGGAAATGCAAATCTGGCGTGGTGGCGCTATCATGGCGGCGGATTTCAACGGACAGGCATCATGCGCGTATTGGGTATCGAATCAAGCTGTGACGAGACCGGGGTGGCGGTTTACGACACCCGTGAGGGGTTGCTGGGCCAGGCTCTGTTCAGCCAGGTGGACATGCATGCGCGCTACGGCGGCGTGGTGCCCGAGCTGGCCAGTCGTGACCACGTGCAGCGGGTGCTGCCGCTGGTCAAGCAGGTGCTGGCCGAGGCCGATACCCGTGCCGACCAGCTTGATGGCGTGGCCTATACCGCCGGCCCCGGCTTGGCCGGGGCGCTGTTGGTTGGCGCCGGTGTGGCACGTTCCCTGGCGTTTGGCTGGGGGATTCCGGCGGTGGAAGTGCACCATATGGAAGGCCATCTCCTGGCGCCCCTGCTGGAAGCGCGGGCGCCACAGTTCCCGTTTGTCGCCTTGCTGGTCAGTGGTGGTCACACCCTGTTGCTGGATGCCAAAGGACTGGGCGATTACGCGATTCTTGGGGAATCGGTGGATGATGCCGCCGGGGAGGCGTTCGACAAGGCCGCGAAAATGATGGGGCTGGGCTATCCCGGTGGGCCGCGTATTGCGGCGTTGGCGGAAAAGGGCACTCCGGGGCGCTTCCGCTTTCCCCGCCCGATGACGGATCGCCCGGGGCTGGACATGAGTTTCTCCGGGCTGAAGACCTTTACCCTTAATACCATTCACGACCTGGGCGGGAAGGATGCCCTTAGCGAGCAGGATCGTGCGGACGTTGCGCTGGCGTTTGAAGAGGCCTCTGTCGATACTCTGATCATCAAGTGCCGCCGGGCCATGGAGCAGACTGGCTACAAACAATTGGTGATGGCGGGAGGCGTGAGTGCCAACCGTTCCCTGCGGGCAAAGCTGGGTGAGCAGATGAAAAAGCGGGGGGTGGAGCTGTTCTACCCGGCCCCGCAATACTGCACGGATAACGGCGCCATGATCGCCTTTGCCGGGGCGCTTCGATTGCAGGCAGGAGAGTCTGCGGAGCTTCCCATCAAGGTGCGTGCCCGGTGGCCGCTGACGGAGCTCGCGGCGCTCTGACCGACTACCCTTAGCCCTGCCGTAGGAGCGTCGCTGGCGGCGCGATTAAAGACCAGGATCAAAAGCGCTTCTGACCACAGAGCACGCCGGGCACACAGAGAAAACCTGTTTTTCCCTCAGTGATCTCTGTGTCATTTCTGGTAAATCCGTTTTTCAGATGTTGGGTTATCGCGCCGCCAGCGACGCTCCTACTATTGAGGGTTTAATCCTTCTTCTTGAACCCCAACTCTTCCCCGCGCAGGATTTTTTCCAGGTTACTGCGGTGGCGAACGATCATCACAACGGACATCAGCAGAATCGGCCAGAATGCCGGGTATAGCCAGGCGAAGATGCAGGCAGGGGCGACCACGAAAGCGCTGAGCGAGGCGATGGAAGAAATCCGGTTCAGGGCGAAGACCGCCAGCCAAGTGGCGCCGGCCACCAGGCCGCTGGGCCAGTGCAGGGCAAACAGCAGGCCGAAGGCTGTTGCTACCCCCTTGCCGCCCTCGAAGCGGAAGAAGATCGGGTAGAGATGGCCGATAAAGGCGCTGGTGCCGGCCAGTGCGGCGACCAGAGGGCCAAGTTCCAGCCAGCGGGCGATCAGCACGGGAATCACCCCCTTGAGTACATCACCCAGCAGGGTCAGGGCCGCGGCGGGTTTGCCACCGATACGCAGAACATTGGTGGCGCCGGGGTTGTTGGAGCCCTCGGTGCGCGGGTCCGGATAGCCGAACAGGCGGCAGACCAGAATGGCGCTGGAAATGGAGCCCATCAGGTAGCCAGCCACACATAATGCCAGCAGCCAAAACCACACGTCCTGTAATGTCCCTGCTTCCACCGGCTATAATCTCCATTCGTATCGCGGCATGCGGCCATATTCTACACATGGCAACCCGGTCGCCTGCGTTGCAAGCGTAACATCTGATTACCAGCAATGGGATGATGTCAAATCGGACGTCATGCTGTTGTCAGCGCCGAGAGGGCGAGTATGGACATCGTTTATATCAATGATTTGAAAGTGGACACGGTCATCGGCATTTTCGACTGGGAGCGCCGTATCCGTCAGACCGTGAGCCTGGATCTGGAAATGGCTGCGGACATACGCAAAGGCGCTGCCAGTGATCACATTGATGATGCTCTGGACTACAAGGCAATCGGCAAGCGTGTGATTGCCTTTATCGAAGGCAGTGAATTCCAGTTGGTAGAAACACTGGCGGAAAAGGTAGCACAACTGGTGCTGAGTGAATTCCAGGTGCCTTGGCTGAAATTGCGCCTGAGCAAGCCTGGCGCCCTGCGTGGAGCGCGGGATGTCGGGGTTATTATCGAGCGGGGTGAGCGTCCCCATGGGTAACCCGGCTGATTCCCTGGTGTTCCTGAGCCTTGGCTCCAATATTGATCGTGAGCGTCATATCCGCTCGGGCCTGCAGGCGCTGGAGGCTGCGTTTGGCGAGCTGACCATTAGCCCTGTCTATGAAAGTGAGGCGGTCGGGTTTGATGGGGATGCGTTCTACAACCTGGTGGTGGGGATGACGACGGCGTTGCCGGTGGGAGAGCTGGAAACACGCTTGAAAGGCATCGAGAAAGACCATGGCCGGGTGCGCGGCGAGAAAAAGTTTTCCAGTCGTACCCTGGACATCGACATCCTCACCTATGGTGACGTGACCGGTACCGTGGACGGAGTACAGTTGCCCCGCGATGAAATCCTCAAACATGCCTTCGTATTGAAGCCGTTGGTCGATCTGGTGCCTGACGGACGCCACCCGGAAACCGGGCAGGCATACCGGGATATTCTGGAGGCGGCTCATTTCGCTGAGCAGAAACTGTGGGTGGTGGCGTTTGAGCGGTAATTAGCTATCAGCTATCAGCTATCAGCTGTGAGCTACAAGCTACAAGCTACAAGCTACAAGCTACAAGCTGCGCTTGATTGGAAGGGCAAACCTAGATAGTTCCGGTGTGTTTTAGAAGAACGGAAACGCCTTCCAGATCGTTGAGTTCGGCGCCAATAAATAACCTGAGCACGTTGTAGGAACGTAGCGCAGCGGAGTAACGCACGTAGTGCGGCCCCGAAGGGGTGAGCGAAGCGAATAACCATGCTCGCATGGCGAACCGAGCCCAGGCGAGGTATAGATTCCAGAGCCTTTACAAAATGCATGCCGCGTTCCATCAAAACACCTCGGGCTTCATGCCTTGCTGGGCCCAGCGATAAAAATCATATTCCAGCCGTGACAAGCCCCCCGGGTACAGGTGGGCAATGCGCTCCAGGTCGGGGCGCTGGTCACTTTTTTCCAGATCCTGAAGCAGGCGACGCAGGGTGCTGCGGCCTACCGGCTTTGACATCAGGAAGGCGGTAGTCCCCCACGCGACAGTGTAGGGAATGGCATTGAGCTGGTGGGCAAGACGTCGCCATTGCTGGTCATCCATGGACAGGTACTGGCGCATGGTGATCAGGTTGCCGTCGTCCAGCCACTGTTGAATCCGTGCCTGAGCAGAGGGCAGAGCGGTGACCACTGCCCGGCTGTTGTCTTGCACTTTAAGCATTTGGAAATACTGGGCCAGGCCTTCATGCATCCACACTGGCGATGCCGGGGACAACTGATACAGCAGCACGTGGCTGGATTCATGGAGAATGGTCTGGGCGACCTTGTCGTCATCCGCGTCCCAACGCCACACGGCGACTTCGTTGGTGCGGGGCAGAAACACGCCGGCATAGTGCGGGTTGCTGTTGCCGATGCGGGCTTCCATCCATTGCCGGAAGTCTGCCTGTTTCGTGAACAGGTGCAGGTTCACCTCGGCGGTACCGTTCAGGTCGAGGCCGAAGTCCTTGCGGTAGCGCTGATAAATGGTTTCGATGGCTCGCAGGGTCTGCTCGTGCAACCCGTTGGGGAGTGTGAAGTCCTGGTGGCGGACATGAATTTCCAGTGGTGCGCTGGCCTGGCTGACCCGCGGCGTGACAACATCGACGGGTTGTTCCCCGGGCGGGCGATCTCCGAAGTGCAGTTTGCCATTGGCATCACGCCACTGATAAATCTCCGCCTGGGCAGGCAGGAACGGCAGCATTACTGCCAGGGTTAATAGCGTGGCAATTACTCGCAATGCTCTTTGATCCATTTTTCCGTCCGGGCGATGTCGTCCTGGACTTCTTCAGCAGAGGCGCTTCTTTCGGTGCCGTCGTCGTCTACATAGACAAACCTGCGATGGAGCTGCTTGAAGCGATCCCGTGCTTTCCTGCAGGCGCCGGCCATGGCTGCACGGTCTTTTTGTTCCTCGACCTCGCGGGCTTTGCGTTCGGCCTGTTCCACATCGCGCAGGCGCAGTGTGCGTTGGTGGATTTCATTGACACTGTCGCCCTGGCCCAGTTTGGCGGGTGGTTTGACGTTCACCTCCTCGTGGCTTGAGCCGGAGCCTGGCACGCGGTCACCAAATTGCCAGTTGCCGTTTTCATCTTTCCAGCGGTAAATCTCAGCGTTGGTCAGTGATGGCCAAAGCAGGGCTATCCCCAGTAGCAGGGCTATGCGTGTCATGGTTCCCCCAAAAATCTAACGTCCTTGTTTATCCGCCCTGAAACGCCAGGGAGCGGCCGCCATCCACGGCCAGTATTTGGCCGGTGACAAAGCTTGCATCCCCTGCAAGCCAGGCCACAGCTCCAGCGATGTCAGCCGGTTCGCCGCAGCGTTTAAGGGCGGTGGAGGCGGTGATTGCCGCCTGATTCATTTGTCCGGCCTCCGGCCACAGAATCGGTCCCGGTGAAACCCCGTTTACCCGGATATGCGGCCCCAGTTCCCGTGCCAGACTGCGTGTCATCATCGCAAGTCCTGCCTTGGCCATGCAATACAGAGTATGGCCTTCAAGCGGTTTTTCTGCATAAACGTCCACAATATTGATGATGCAGCCCTGTTGCTGGCGCAGGGTGGCAGCCAGTGCCTGACTCAATAAATACGGGGCGCGCAGATTGCTGTGCATCAGGGCATCCCAGTCTGCATCGGTGGCATCATCGATGGGGGTGGGGTAGAAGCTGGAGGCGTTGTTGACCAGCAGGTCCACCTGCCCAAACGCTGCCACAGCATCTCGGCCCAGTCGGCGAACCTCGTCAGGATTGTTCAGGTCTGCCTGCAGCAGTCTGGTACTGTCAGGGCGAACACCGTTGAGCTGGTCGGCCAAGGCCGCTGCCTCCGCATCACTATTGCGGTAGTGAATGATTACCCGCATCCCTCGCTGGTGGAGGGTACGGGTAATTTCGGCGCCGATACGTCGGGCGCTGCCGGTAATCAGGGCAACGGGGTCCATGATTGCTTGTACTCCAAGATGGCATGAATGCGCGCCTGGGTGATGGCTTCCCCCAGAGCCGGGCCTTCCAGTCCCTGCTGGCGCAGTGAGTCAATGTGGATATCGCGGGCGGCGTTTGCTGCGCCACGCAGATAATCCGCTTGGGGGTAATCTCTGTCTTCAAACCCCGTTCGGCCCCGGGCGTCTGCCTCACAAGCCCCCAGAAAGTCGTCCAGGCGTTCTGGACGTCGCAAGACATCCAGTGCCTTGAACAGTTTCCATACCGTGGTGGGTTTGAGTTCCAGAGCCCGGTGACAATGGGTGTGGAATTCTGCAACCAGCGCGGCCAATTGAGCGGTTTCCCGCGGCACTTTCAAGCGCTTGGAGACCTTGTTACTCAACCGGGCACTGCGAATTTCATGGGCAATGTGCCGTGGCCATTCTTCCTCGGGGGTTTTCCCCTTGCCGAGATCATGACACAGCAGTGCGTAGCGGGCGTGAAGGCTGAGCCCCAGCCGGGCGCCCTGTTGAAGGCACAAATACTGGTGTACCAGTGTGTCGATTTCAGGGTGGTGTTGTTCCGGTTGCGGTACGCCATCCAGTGCTGCCAGTTCCGGGAACAGTACGGCAAGCGCGCCGCAGGCATGGAGTACCTGAAAGAACACCTGCGGATCGCGTTCCATCAGCGCGCGGCTGGTTTCTTTCCAGACTCGTTCTGCCACCAGATAATCCAGCTCGCCGGAGGCGGCCAGCTGTTTCATCAGCGTCAGGGTGTCCTCCGCCACACGGAAACCCAGCCAGTGGTAACGGGCCGCGAAGCGGGCAACGCGCAGTACCCGTAACGGGTCTTCTGCGAAGGCCGGGGAGACATGGCGAAGCAGGCGGGCTTTCAGGTCTGCCTTGCCATTGAACGGGTCGATGACCCCACCTCCCGAGGCGCGTGCCATGGCATTGATGGTGAGATCCCGTCGTACCAGATCCTCTTCCAGGGTTACATCGCTGGCGGCATAAAAGGTAAAGCCGCCATAGCCATGGCCGGACTTCCGCTCGGTGCGGGCGAGGGCGTATTCCTCTTTGGTTTTCGGATGCAGAAAGACAGGGAAATCCTGACCCACGGGCTGATAGCCCTGTGCCTGCATCTCGTCGGGGGTAGCGCCGACCACCACCCAGTCCTTTTCGGTGACGGGCAGGCCGAGCAATTGATCCCGGACCGCACCGCCAACCAGATACATTTTCATCTTGTGCGCCTTTGCATTCTTGAGCAGAATGTTCGCATGCTTTCTATCGTACTGAAACTAAGGGGCTGAAGACGGTGCATCCTCGTCTCTGCTGGAGTTCATTTTTTTGTCTGACTGCGCTGGATGAGGCGCGGCATAGTTCGCTATGTGAGTCTCATCCAGCGCAGTCAGACGGAAAAAGGGGCCCAGCCCTTCGGGTTGTGCCTGAAAGAGCGGCACTCGTTGTTGCTAGTCGCTCATTTGGGCAAGCCAAACATCGCTCCTCGCGCCTAGATTGCCGCTCTTTCAGGCACAACAGAGGCGAGGATGCACCGACTTCAGCCCCTTACTCTCTTATGCCGGTCATCGATCGCTGTGCACGCAAATGGCGTGCGCAGGGACGGCGGCTGTCTGACTGATTCGTTTCAGTTTAGCAAGAAGGCCGCAGCGTCCCCGACCTGCGGCCTTTTTTCGTTTTGGGGGTTTGCAGGTCGGTTTTAGTTGCAAGTTGAAAGTTCAAAGTTGAAAAGCGCGTGAGGGCGCGTTGCTACCCATTAACCGATATCGCCGCGCAGCAGGGTGGATAGAGCATAAGACGCGTTGCTTGCGGCGCGGTGAATGAGGTGGCCGGTTGGCGCCTGTCTTGATCGCGCCTTTCAACTTTGAACTTTCAACTTGCTCCTCTCAAACCAAGGAGAACGACATGCCAACCCTGGCAGCGTATTTGATCGTGGTAGCGGTGTGGGCAACCACGCCGCTGGGGATTAAATGGAGTGGTGACGCCATGGCGCCACTGGCGGCGGCCGGTGTGCGTATGGGGATTGCTGCGCTGCTGGGGCTGGTGTGGTTGTGGTGGAAGCGTCAGCCGTTGCCTCTGACTCCCCGTGCCAGGGCAAGCTATCTCGCTGCGTTACCGGGAATCTTCGGGGCCATGGGCTGCAGTTATATGGGTGCAACCTATCTGCCCTCGGGGCTGGTCTCGGTGATATTTGGTCTGGCGCCATTGTTGTCAGGGCTGATGATGCAGTGCCTGCCGGGCAGCGTGCGGTTGAATGCCTGGCACTGGGGGGCCTGCGTGCTCGGGCTGCTGGGGTTGATGCTGGTGTTTGATGAAAGCCTGGCACAGCTGTTGGCAGGGGGAGACATGGGAGACCGCGGCATTGGGCTGTTGTGGATGCTGACCGCGGTGACCCTGTTTGCCGGTAGCGGTATCGCCGTGCAGCGGGTTGGGGCCGGACTGCAGCCCATGCAGCAAACGGTGGGCGGGTTACTGATATCGTTGCCATGCTATGCCCTTGCCATGGCGGTTACCGGTCAGGCGCCCGTGTGGAGTGGCGATGTCCGCGGACTCTCTGCCATTCTTTACCTTGCAGTGTTTGGGTCATTGCTGGGTTTTTACTGTTACTTCCAGATCCTGTCGCGGCTACCGGCGGCGACGGTGGCGTTGGTGACCCTGATTACCCCGGTGTTGGCGCTGTTGCTGGGCAACCTGTTCAACGGTGAAAGTCTGGGCGTGATGGTGCTGGCGGGCGCACTGCTGATTGTGCTGGCCCTGTCGCTGTTTCTGCTGGGCGACCACAAGGTTCGTCGGGCAGTGAAACGCCTTGAAGCCAGCAGAGTGGCGGCATAGCAGTGGCGGGGCCCCTTGTTGGGGGCCTCCGCCTCACATCACGGTAATGGGTTTGGTCACGGAGGGCATGGAGTAGCTTTCCATCACGGTGCCGTTTTCCACACTTTCCAGGTGCACATCGAATTTCCACAGGCGATGCAGGTGGCGTAACACTTCCGTGGCACTGTGTTCATCCAGGGGGCGGCCATCACTGCGCTGATGACGGAGGGTCAGTGCCCGGTCACCATGAAGGTTGGCGCTGACAATCTGGATGTTGGGTTCCTGAATGCTCAGATTGTATTGCTCTGCCAGTGCATCGCGGACTTTCTTGTAGCCGGTTTCGTTATGAATGGCAGAGACTTCCACGTAGTCATTGCGGTCATCGTCCATGATCTGGAAGAACTTGAAGTGGCGAATCAGGCGCGGTGACAGGAACTGCTGGATAAAGCTTTCATCCTTGAAGCTTTCCATGGCAAATTTGACGGTTTGCAGCCAGTCGCTGCCGGCCATCTCCGGGAACCATTCCCGATCCTCATCGTCCGGATTTTCGCAGATGCGGCGAATATCCTGGAACATGTTGAAGCCCAACGCATAAGGGTTCATGCCGCTGTAAAAGGGGGCAGAGAAAGGCGGCTGGTAGACCACCTGGCTATGGTTCTGGAGGAATTCCAGCATGAAGCCGTCGGTCACCCTACCCGCGTCGTACAGGTCATTGAGGAGTGTGTAGTGCCACAGGCAGGCCCAGCCCTCGTTCATTACCTTGGTCTGACGTTGCGGGTAAAAGTACTGCGCCATCTTGCGCACAATACGAATGATTTCCCTCTGCCAGGGTTGTAGAAGCGGGGCGTTCTTTTCCAGAAAATACAGCAGGTTTTCCTGGGGCTCAGCCGGGAACTGGGCCGCGGCCTCACGGGTGCGGGCTGCCGGTTGCAGCTGGGGGAAGGTGCGCCACAGTTCTGATACCTGTTTTTGCAGAATATCCTCACGCTCGCGTTGGCGCTTGCGTTCTTCAACGGCGGAAATCGGCGAGGGACGCTTGTAGCGGTCGACGCCATAGTTCATCAGGGCATGGCAGGAGTCGAGGGTTTCTTCCACCGCAGTGACCCCGTGACGTTGCTCGCAATCGGCGATGTAGTTACGCGCGAACACCAGGTAGTCGATGATGGATGACGCATCCGTCCAGGTTTTGAACAGATAGTTGCCCTTGAAGAACGAATTATGTCCGTAGCAGGCGTGGGCAATGACCAGAGCCTGCATGGTGATACTGTTTTCTTCCATCAGGTAGGCGATACAGGGATCGGAGTTGATGACGATCTCGTATGCCAGGCCCATCTGACCGCGACGATAGCGGCCCTCGACTTCAACGAACTGTTTCCCGTAAGACCAGTGGTTGTAGCCGACCGGCATGCCCACCGACGAGTAGGCATCCATCATTTGTTCTGAAGAAATGACTTCGATCTGATTCGGGTAGGTATCCAGCCCGTACTTGTTGTGGGCAATGTCGGCGATGGCTTTGTCGTAGTCTGCCAGCAGTTCGAAATTCCAGTCAGACCCTTCAGACAGATACGTCATGCTTCTTCCATCCTTTTCTTGAAGAGTTGCCGAAACACCGGGTAAATCTCACCGGGCTCATCTATCTGTGCGATGGAAAAGGCGCCGGGATGCCGCGCCATAATGGTTTCGTAATGATCCCATAGCGCCTGATGGGCCCGCGGCATGACTTCCACATAGGAGAAATACTGCATTTTGGGGAGCAGTTCTTCTTCAATCATTTTGGCGCAGGCGGGAGAGTCGTCATTCCAGTTGTCACCGTCGGAGGCCTGGGCGGCATAGATGTTCCACTGATCGACCGGGTAGCGCTCGTTGATGATATCCCGCGTCAGTTTCAGGGCGCTGGAGACGATGGTGCCGCCGGTTTCCCGGGAATAGAAAAACTCCTCTTCGGTAACTTCCTTGGCACTGGTGTGATGGCGGATGAACACCACCTCGATCTGGTCGTAGTTGCGTTCGAGAAACAGGTACAGCAGCAGAAAGAAACGCTTGGCCAGGTCCTTCATGTCCTGATTCATGGAGCCGGATACATCCATGATGCAGAACATCACCGCACGGCTGACCGGTACAGGCTCCTTGATGTGGTGGTTGAAACGCAGGTCGACGGTGTCCAGGTAGGGGATGCGTTCCACGCGTCGCTCCAGCCGGGCAATCAGTTCGTCCAGCTCCTGAAGTCGTGCCTGGCGCTGCGGAGACTGATCTTGCTGTAGCAGTGCTTCGCGCTCTTCCTTCATGTCACGGATGCGGCGTCGAGTGGCGGCGGTCAATGCCCGGCGGCGCATGGAGGCCTGGCGCATGGAACGGACGATGTTGATCTTGGCGGGCATGCCCTGGCTGACAATGCCGCCGTGGCGGGTCTTGAAGACCTGGGCGCCTTCAAGGTGGCGTTTCACCAGGTTGGGCAGCTCCAGATCTTCAAACAGGAAATTGAGGAATTCCTGCTTGTCGATTTCAAAGGCAAATTCATCTTGACCTTCACCCTGATCACTGGCGTCACCTTCACCGCTTCCCCGGCCGCCTCCGCCCTCTGGGCGTTTGAAGCGATCGCCCTGATTGAACTCCTTGTTGCCCGGGTGAACGATGCTTCGCTGTCCGCCGGGGCCATGGTGAAAGATAGGCTCGGAAAGGTCTTTTTGTGGAATGCTGATGCGCTCACCTTGCTCCATGTCCTGGATGGAACGGCGGTTGACCGCATCGTTGACGGCCTCACGAATATGCGAGCGATAGCGGCGCAGAAACCGTTGCCGGTTCACTGTGCTTTTTCGCTTGTCATTGAGGCGGCGGTCAATGATGTAGCTCATCCGTTTCTCCCGACTTCGCCGTCGGTTCGCGCCTCAAGCGGCGCGCTGCAGTGGCGTTACTGCGCCTTTCTCACACGCAGATACCATTCGGATAGCAGGCGAACCTGCTTCTCGGTATAACCGCGGGAGACCATTCGTTGCACAAAGTTGTTGTGCTTGCGCTGGTCGTCATCGCTGCCCTTGGCGTTGAATGAGATGACGGGCAACAGGTCTTCCGTGTTGGAGAACATCTTTTTCTCGATCACGTCTCTCAGTTTCTGGTAGCTCAACCAGCTTGGGTTCTTGCCGTGGTTGTTGGCGCGGGCTCGCAGTACAAAATTCACCACTTCGTTGCGGAAGTCCTTGGGGTTGGAAATGCCGGCGGGTTTTTCGATTTTTTCCAGGTCTTCGTTGAGCGCCTGACGATCGAAAATTTCGCCAGTATCCGGGTCACGGAATTCCTGATCCTGAATCCAGAAATCCGCATAGGTGACGTAACGGTCGAAGATGTTTTGCCCGTACTCGGAGTAAGACTCCAGGTAGGCGGTCTGAATTTCCTTGCCGATGAATTCCACATAGCGCGGCACCAGGTATTCCTTGATAAAGCGCCGATACTGCTCGGATTGTTCCTGAGGGTATTGCTCCTGTTCGATGCGTTGCTCCAGTACATGGATCAGATGTACCGGGTTGGCCGCCACCTCGGCGTGATCGTAGTTGAACACCTTGGAAAGAATCTTGAAGGCAAAGCGGGTTGAAAGTCCGTTCATGCCCTCGTCTACGCCGGCCATGTCGCGATATTCCTGCATGGATTTGGCATGCGGGTCCACATCTTTCAGGTTCTCGCCGTCGTACACCCGCATCTTCGAATAGATACTGGAATTTTCCGGTTCTTTCAGGCGGGTGAGGATGGAGAACTGCGCCAGCATGTGCAGGGTGTCAGGGGCGCACTGGGCATCGCGCAGGCTGGAGTTTCTTAGCAGCTTGTCGTAGATCTGCACTTCTTCGGTGACGCGCAGGCAGTAGGGCACCTTGACGATATAGACGCGATCGATGAAAGCTTCATTGTTCTTGTTGTTACGGAAGGTGTGCCATTCCGCCTCGTTGGAGTGCGCAAGAACAATGCCGTCATAGGGGATGGCGCCGAGGTGCTCGGTACCATTGTAGTTGCCTTCCTGGGTGGCTGTGAGCAAGGGGTGCAATACCTTGATTGGCGCCTTGAACATTTCCACAAATTCCAGGATGCCCTGGTTGGCCCGGCACAGGCCACCGGAGTAGGCATAGGCATCCGGGTCGTCCTGAGCGAAGTCTTCCAGTTTGCGGATGTCCACTTTGCCGACCAGTGCCGAGATGTCCTGGTTGTTCTCATCGCCAGGTTCGGTCTTGGCTACGGCCACCTGATCCAGAATGGAGGGGTAGCGTTTTACTACCCGAAACTGGCTGAGGTCGCCGCCAAATTCATTCAGGCGTTTTACTGCCCAGGGTGACATGATGGTGCGAATGTAACGGCGCGGGATGCCGTATTCTTCTTCCAGAATCGGCCCGTCCTCTTCCGGGTCGAACAGCGACAAGGGGGAATCGTTTACCGGCGACCCCTTGATGGCGTAGAAGGGCACGCGCTGCATCAATGCCTTGAGCTTTTCGGCCAGTGAAGACTTGCCCCCGCCGACCGGGCCGAGCAGGTAAAGAATCTGTTTCTTTTCTTCCAGTCCCTGGGCGGCGTGGCGGAAATAGCTGACGATGTTTTCAATGACTTCTTCGAGGCCGTAGAACTCATCGAAGGCAGGGTAGCGGCGGATCACCTTGTTGGAAAAGATGCGTGACAGTCGGGGGTCCTGGGAGGTGTCGACCATTTCCGGTTCGCCAATGGCCATCAGCATACGCTCCGGGGCGGTGGCGTAGGCGCTGGGTTCGCGTTTGCACAGGTCCAGGTACTCCTCCAGCGACATTTCTTCTTGCTGGGTCGCTTCGAAACGGTCCTGGTAGTGGCGGATAATGCTCATGCCGGCTTCCTCCTGCGGAACCTAAATTGTCACAACGAAACTACATTCAGGGTGATTCCTTGTTAGTGAAAATTACGTGTAAATAAATGGGAAAACGATGTCGCTGAGTATCGCTGCCAGCGTCATCAGACAGCTTTAGGATGTAACCAAACTGCGCAGCAAGTCAAAGGGAAGCGAAAAGATTTTTGCCAAAAAAAGGATGAAGTGTAGGGATGTCGGGCTGGGCGTCACGTGGCCTGCAGGCTGCGCGGCTTATTGAAAAGATTTTTTGAAAATCAGCAGTGGCACTGAATTCGTGTGAGATCGTCCAGCCGCAATGCGGTCAGGCTGCCGCCCCAGACACAGCCGGTATCCAGCGCGTCTACCTTGGCGACCCCGGTATGACCCTCGAGAGCGGCCCAGTGGCCAAACAGCAGGCGGGTGCCGGTAGCTTTGCGCTGTGGGTGCAGGAACCAGGGCAAAAAGCCACTGGGAGGGGCGTCCGCTTCGCCCTTGGTGGTCAGATCCAGTTCTCCGGCGGTGTTCACGAAACGCATTCGGGTAAAGTGGTTGGTGATCACCCGCCAGCGGTCGGGGCCGGCAAGGCTGTCGTCCCAGCCTGCGGGCTGGTTTCCGTACATATGGGCGAAGAACTCACCGCAGCGATCGTCTTTCAGTACCGCCTCCACTTCTGCGGCGCGGCTGCGGGCTTCAGCCAGGGTCCACAGCGGTGGAATGCCGGCATGGGTGAGGGTGGCGTTGTGCTCGGGGAGATCGATCAGCAGCGGGTGCTGTTGCAGCCAGCCCAGTAATTCGACGCGATCCGGGGCATTGAGGATCTCGGCAAGGGTGTCCTTGCGCTTGCTCTCGGTTGCGCCGTGGGCTACCGCCAGCAGATGCAGGTCGTGGTTGCCCAGCACGCTGTGCACATTGTCACGCAGCTGATATACCCGCCGCAGGGTGCCTAGCGAATCCGGGCCGCGGTTGATCAGATCCCCGGCCAGAAACAGCCGGTCACGGTCCGGGTTGAAAGCGATTTTTTTCAGAAGACAATCAAAGGCTTCCAAACACCCCTGCAGATCCCCAATAGCGTAATCGCTCACCCGACCTCCCCGACTGCAGGCCTGTTGCGTGTTGCGTGTAGCGTGCTGGCGTTATCAATGCAGTGCATGCGGTACAGCAAGGGTGAAGGCCGGGATGTCGGCATCAAAATGAATGCCATCTTCGCCAATCATCTGGTAACTGCCACGCATACTGCCGACTTCGGTTTCCAGTACTGCGCCGCTGGTGTAGCGGAAGCTCTGGCCGGGTGCCAGGTGCGGTTGTTCGCCGATCACCCCTTCGCCGTGGACTTCCTGAACACGCTCTTCTCCATCGGTAATCACCCAATGACGGGTCAGCAGTCGGGCACTGACGGTGCCTTCATTGAGGATGGTGATGTGGTAGGCAAACACCCAGCGCTGGCTGGCCGCGTCGCTCTGGTCGGCAAGGTATTCGGTTTCCACGGTAACCCTGATCTGGTGGCGTGGGTCACTGGGGGGCCGGTGGCTGGCGGTCATGGGTGCTCTGTCTCCCGATGCTGGCGGTGATGGTGCGAAGAAATCAGCTCTGTGGCTGGCTGAGATTGGCCAGTGCCACATAGTCGGCCACGGACAGATGATCCGGGCGCAGGCCAGCATCAATGCCTGCGGCCTCGAACTGCTCCAGGCTAACCAGGGATTTTAAACTATTGCGGATCGCCTTGCGTCGTTGTGTGAAGGCCTGAGCCACCAGGCGGCGCAAATGGTCTTCATCGTCGGCAGGGTGCGGCAGTGTCGGGTAGGGCAGCAGCCGTACCACGGCGGAATCCACCTTGGGGGGTGGGCTGAAGGCGCCCGGTGGGACAAAGAACAGGTAATCGGCCTGGCAGTAGTACTGCACCATGATCGACAGGCGCCCCCAGTCCCGGGTGCCCGGGCTGGCTGTGAGCCGGTCCACCACCTCCTTCTGCAGCATGAAGGTCATGTCGCTGATGGCATCGGACTGGCTGAGCAGGTGGAAGATCAAGGGGGTGGAGATGTTGTAGGGCAGATTGCCCACGACTCGCAGGGGCTTGTCCGCCGGCTTGAGGGTACGGAAATCGAACTTCAGGGCATCGCTCTCATGAATGCTCAGGCGGTCAGGGGTGTTTTCCTGGCGCAGCAGAGTAATCAGGTCGCGGTCCAGTTCCACCACGTGCAGGTGTGGCAAATCTTCCAGCAAGGGGTAAGTGAGGGCGCCACGCCCGGGGCCGATTTCCACCACGGTATCGTCCTGCTTCAGGTCCAGGGTGCGGACCATGCGGTCGACCAGATTGCGGTCGTGCAGGAAGTGCTGGCCGAAACGCTTGCGGGTGCGGTGTTCTGTCATGTCATGGGTCCTGTGGGGTCGCCAGATTCAGCGCCAGGCGGGTAGCAGCGACCAGGCTGCCAACCTTGGCCTGGCCGGTACCTGCCAGCTCGAAGGCGGTGCCGTGGTCCACGGAGGTGCGGATAAACGGCAGCCCCAGGGTGATGTTGATAGCTTCGCCAAAACCGGCGTACTTGAGTACGGGCAGGCCCTGATCATGGTACATGGCGAGTACGGCATCGTGCTGGTTCAGCAATGCAGGCTGAAAGGCGGTATCAGCGGGCACCGGGCCAGTGAGGGTAAAGCCCTGCTGGCGCAAGTGCTCAAGTGTAGGGATGATCACGTCCAGTTCTTCGCGCCCCAGATGGCCGCCTTCCCCGGCATGGGGGTTGAGGCCCAGCACCAGAATGCGTGGCTGCGCAATGCGGTACTTGTTGACCAGATCATCGCGCAAAATGGTGAGAGTGCGGGTCAGGCTATCGGGGGTGATAGCGGCGGGGACTTCACTGAGCGGAAGATGGGTGCTGGCCAGCGCCACACGCAGGTCGCGGGCTGTCAGCATCATCACCACCCTGTCTACGGCGGCTTGCGCAGCCAGAAACTCGGTATGCCCGGTAAAGGCAGGGTCGGCACCCTCGCAGATCACGTTCTTGGCGACCGGAGCTGTCACCATGGCCGAAAAGGTGCCGTCCAGGCAGCCACGGGCGGCGCGGGTGAGCATATCCAGGGTGCCCTGGCCGGTGGCCGGGTTGGGTTGGCCTGCGGTCACCGGGGCGCCGGCGGGAGTGTGCCACACGCAGACAAAATCCGGGGTCAGCGGGTCACGAATGGCGGGGTCGCCGGGCTGCCAGTCACCCAGGGAGGGTGTCTTGCCAAGCAGGGCGGCCCGTTGGCTCAATACGGCTTTGTCACCAATCAGCACCAAGGGCTGCTCTGGAAACAGGGCGGGCAAGGCCAGAGCCAGATCCGGACCGATACCGGCCGGGTCGCCGCAGGTAATGGCAATGGGACGTTCTGGTGTCAGACGTCCGGCGTCCGACGGCTGGCTCACAGGCGAATATCCACGTAGGACTCGCCGCGTTTTTCCTGAATCCAGGTTTCCAGTTCTTCTTCGAAACGGCGCTTCTGAAGCGCCTGGGTTGCCTGCATACGGCGGAATTCGTCGCTCATGTCCGTATCGCGAATGTCGTCGACGCGCAGGAAATGCCAGCCGTACTGGGTCTCAAAAACGGGCGACAGCTCACCCGTCGGGGTATTGAGCATCATGTCTTCGAATTCCGGCACCATTTCACCCCTGTTGACCCAACCCAGTTCGCCGCCATTACGGGCGCTGCCCGGGTCATCGGAATGCTCGGCTGCCACCGGGGCAAATTCACTTTGCCCGCTGGCGATCTGGTCGTGCAGGCGCTGGGCTTGCGCGTGGGCCTGTTCACTGTTGGTCAGGGCGTCGGTCTTGATCAGCACATGGCGCACCTGATACTGGGTCACTACCTTCTCGGCGCCGCCACGGCGGTCGATCATCTTGAGAATGTGGAAGCCGGCGCCAGAGCGAATGGGAGCAGAGATCTCGCCCTTTTGCAGTGAAATGGCTGCCTCGGAGAACAAGCTGGGCCACTGGGCCGCCGGCCGCCAGCCCAGATCTCCGCCTTCCAGGGCCTTGGGGCCATCGGAGACGGACACCGCCACTTGCTGGAAATCTTCACCGCCGGCAAGGCGGTTTTCAACGTCCTGGGCCTTGGCCTGGGCGGCCTGGACGTCTTCCGGTGATGCGGCACCGGGCACCCGGATCAGGATATGGCCGAGGTGAAAGTCTTCCTCGAACATCTGCTTGCCCATTTCTGAGCCCAGAAAGCGGTCTACTTCGCGGTCCGTGACCCGAATACGGGAGGCCACGCTGCGCTGCTGCAGACGAGAGATAATCATGTCCTCACGGATCTGTTCGCGGAACTGGTTCCAGTCGTAGCCGTCTTGACGCATGGCAGCGGCGAAGTCTTCCAGGGTCATGCCATTTTGGCGGGCGATGCCGGACATGGCCTGGTTGAGGCTGGCATCGTCTACCTTGATGCCGGCCCGTTCGGCAAGCTGCAGCTGCACCCGTTCGATGATCATGCGGTCCAGCACCTGTTCGCGCATGATGGCCGGGGGCGGTAGCTCCTGACCTTTGTCCTGGAACTGCAGGGCGATCACGTTGATGCGTTCATCCAGCTCGCTGGCCATGATGGCGCCGTCGTTTACCACTGCCACAATGCGGTCCAGCATCTGGACTTTAGCCTGGGCCAGCATTGGCAGGGACAGTGCCACCACCAGCATCAGCCAGTGCAGGGCGCGGGTAGGGTGCGTGCTGCGTGCTGCGTGCAGCGATTCGTTATTCATACTCTCTCCTGTATCCCGGAATACTGCGTTCCAGCAAGGAATCTACCTGGCCGCCAAACCCGCCCAGACCGATCATTTGAATCTGGAACCAGACGGTGCTGTCGGCTTCCAGGTCGCCGTCACCGTCGTCATCGGTGAGCTCTCGCTGGCTGAGCAGGCGCAGTTTCCAGCAGCAATTGCGATATTCTGCCCCGGCCATGGTTTCCAGGGTGCGTTCATTGTCCAGGTCGTACATCCAGCGGCCGACAAGGCGCCAGTTGCGGTGCACCGGCAAAATGGCGCTGATCTCGGATTCCTGAATGTCGTCGGCGGGGCGGTCGTGGAAGCCCACGTTGAAAATACGCCGTTCGCGGTCGTTGTAGCCGATCTGGAAGTTGGAGCGTTCCCGCTGATTTTCTTCCAGATCCCATTGTGCCTCTGTGTAGAGGTACCAATCATGGGCAAAGTTCCACCGCAGGTCCCCAACCAGTGGGGTCTGGTCGTCGGTGGGGTCTTCCAGGGAGTCGTCGGTGAAGACCTTGCGATCATCAAAATAGAAGCCCTGAGCGACCCGCAGGCGCAACTGCTCCCGGCCACTGGCGTCGTGCAGGAAGCGGCTGGTCAGGCCCACGGCCAGTTTTTCTTCGTCGCCGATGCGGTCATAACCAATAAAGCGGTTTTCCCGGAACAGGGCATTGTAAGAGAAGGTCACCTCGCGGGTGTCGAAGTTGGGCAAACTGTCCTGTTCTTCATAGGCCACCTTGTTGATGAAAAGGCGGGGCTCCAGGGTTTGCGTAAAGGCGCTGCCGAACCAGTTTGTCGGCCGTTCGAACACCAGCCCGGAGTCCAGACTGGCGCCCCAGGTCGTCATGTCCGGGTTGTCTTCGGCGGTCGCGTCCACGCTGTCGAGCTTGTACTGGGTGTGATACAAGCGTGCCCGGGGCTCGACGAACCACCAGCTTTCCTGCATGCGCATGCTCAGGGCCGGTGCGACATGGCCGCGCAGGCCAGTGGCCTTGCCGCTGTCATCAGAGCTGCTGCGTTCGAAGGCGGTCATGTCGGATAGCCACAGCCCTTTCAGTGGGCCAATCAGGGTTGGGTCGCCGGTGATCTGCAGTTGTGGCAGCCGTCGATAGGGCAGGTCGTCATCGGCGAGGGTCGGGTCGATGGTCTGCCAGGATTGCATCCGGCCCAGCACCTGCCAGGTACGGCCGTAGTAGCGGGCTTCCGCCAGGCGGGGCAGATGGGTCTGAGAGCTGATCTCAAGGCCGGTATCCAGATCCTTGAAGTAGAAATCATCAGAGACGTAGTTGAAGTCAGTCTTCAGATTCCAGCGCCCGACGTTGCCGTTGTGGTTCCAGCGGGCCACCTGGCGGTCTTCGTCGTCAAATTTGCGGTCGTTGAACAAGATGCCGTAACTGACTTCGCCTTCCCCATAGGGGCTCAGGTAGCGGAATTCGGAATCGGCACCACTGCCCCGGCCATCGATATACCGCGGGGCGATGGTGGCATCTATCTGAGGGTGGATATTGAGATAGATCGGCTGGGAAATATCCAGGCCGTTATCGTCCCCGATGGCAATCGTGGGAAACAGCAAGCCGGTCTTGCGGCGGTCATCAATAGGGAAGGTGATCCAGGGCAGCCAGAAAACCGGTGTGCTTTTCACTTTCAGCACCACATCGTTGGCTTCCCCCCAGCCTTTTTCCCGGTCCAGGAAGATCCGTTTGCCATGCAACGACCAGCCATTGGAGCCCGGCTGACAGGTGGTGTAGCTGCCGTTGGTAATGGTGGTGGTGGTATCTGTGAGGTAGATGTAATCCGCGCTGCCCCGCGAGGACAGATCAAACAGGGAATAGCGGACTCCCTGCAGGCTGCCTTCCCTGCGACTGGTCTGGCCACTCATGCTGTCGGCAATAAAGGTGGCCCGGTCGCTTTCCAGGCGCATGCCGCTTTCCAGCTCGTATTTACCGGTAGACTGGTCGAGCTGGGCAAGATCTGTGGTGATGCGGCGTCCGGGTTGTTCGATCAGAACATCGCCGTCCAGCGAAATCAGGCCGTCCTGGGTCAGCGTAGAGTGATCCGCAGTGACCACAGTGTCACTGCCTTCCACCGGGATGCCCACGGCAGGGTTATAGTAGATGCCGCCACACCAGTCCGGTATGGCGCGCTGCTGCACCGCAGGGAACGTGGCCATCTCTTCGCGGTCCACCCAGTTCAGGTCGTTATCCGCGTTGCTGGCCCCGGCGATGAATAGCAGGGCGGGTATCAGAATTCGTTGTGTGGGCAGTGGCATCGGCTGCTCAGAACAGGTAAAAAGGCCGTTTTGCACAGACGCGGCTGTGCGTCTGTAAAAGCGGCAGTGTAATGGAACAAGGAAGGCAATGCAGCCTGATAAAAGTAAATCTGACGTAACCCCTGACCCGCGCAAGGCGGATCTGGACCAGTGGGTAAGCGCTTACCTTGGTGCGCAGGTGGTGGGCGAGACCGCCTCTGCCGATGCCAGTTTTCGCCGCTATTTCCGTTATCAGCACGATGGCCGAAGCCTGGTGGCCATGGATGCGCCGCCCAGTCACGAGGACTGTCGGCCCTTTATTGATGTGGCCGGGCGGCTGGACGCCGCCGGGGTGCATGTGCCAAAAATCGTCCATCAGGATCTGGCCCAGGGCTTTTTGCTGCTCACCGACATGGGCACCGAGACCTGGCTGCATGCCCTCAACGAGGCCAATGCGGATACCTGGTACAGCGCAGCCATCGATACGCTGATTACCCAGCAGCAACATGCCGAAGTGGCCGGGCTGCCGGTCTACGACGAGGCTCTGTTGCAGCGCGAGCTTGAGCTGTTCCCCCAGTGGTACCTGTTCCGCCACCGCGAGATGGTGGTCACCGGCGAGCTGCGTCAACGACTGGATCGGGTATTTGACCGGCTCATCGATTCCGCCCTGGCTCAGCCCCGGGTGTTTGTGCACCGCGACTACATGCCCCGTAACCTGATGGTCTCCGAGCCCAATCCGGGTGTGATCGATTTCCAGGATGCTGTGGCCGGGCCGATTACCTACGACGTGATCAGCCTGTTCAAGGATGCTTTCCTGAGCTGGCCAGAAGCGCGGGTGTTGAACTGGCTGCGCGAGTATTTCGACAAGGCCACGGCGGCTGGCCTGCCGGTGCCGAAGGATTTCGACACCTTCCTGCGCGATTGCGATCTGATGGGCGCCCAGCGCCATATCAAGGTGATCGGCATCTTCGCGCGGATCTGCCACCGTGACGGCAAGCCCAAATATCTGGGCGATGTGCCGCGCTTCTTTGCCTATCTGCGCACGGTCATCGCCCGTCGCCCGGAATTGGCCGACCTGCAGTGGGTGCTGGACCAGCTTGAGGACAACCCGTGAAGGCCATGATACTGGCAGCGGGCTATGGCAAGCGCATGCGCCCACTCACCGATCACACCCCCAAGCCTTTGCTTCAGGCGGGGGGCAAGGCCCTGATCGAATACCACATCGAGGCCCTGCGGGATGCCGGCTTCGCGTCGTTGGTGATCAACAGTGGCTGGCTGGGCGACACCCTGGCCGAGGCGCTGGGGGACGGTAGCCGCTATGGCATTCCCATCGTCTGGTCTCACGAAGGCACCCCGCTGGAAACCGCCGGAGGCATCAAGCGTGCCTTGCCGCTGCTGGGCGACGCCCCGTTTGCCCTGATCAATGGCGATATCTGGACCGATTACGACGTGTCCCGGTTGCTCATCGAGTGCGATGATCCTGTGCATCTGGTGCTGGTGGACAACCCCCCGCACCACCCGCAAGGGGATTTTCATCTGACAGACACCGCCCGGTTGCGCGATAATACCGACCCGAGACTGACCTATGCCGGGATCGGCCGGTTTGACCCGGCCCTGTTCGCAGCGCTGCCGGAGGGCGAAGCCAAACTGGCCCCCGTGCTACGCCAGGCCATGGCCCGTGACGCGGCCAGCGGCGAGCATCATCGCGGCCAATGGTGGGACATCGGCACCCCGGAACGTCTCGACGAACTGGATCGATTGCTGACCCAACGCTGAGAACAACTTTTGTGGGGGCGGTCGTTCGACCGCGATTTCGTGCGCGGTGGAACCACCGCTCCCACAGTGACGATACTGCGCCAACTGCACTATTGAGGATTTATCATGCCCAAGCAGGATTACCTGATTGCCCCTTCCATTCTGGCTGCCAACTTCGCTCGCCTGGGCGAAGAATGCGATAACGTACTGGCCGCCGGGGCAGACGTGATCCACTTCGACGTGATGGACAACCACTACGTGCCCAACCTCACCATTGGCCCCATGGTGTGCAAGGCCCTGCGCGATCATGGCATTACCGCCCCCATCGACGTGCACCTGATGGTCAGCCCGGTGGATGACCTGATCGGCATGTTCGCCGAAGCCGGCGCCAGCTACATCACCTTCCACCCGGAAGCCAGTCAGCACGTGGACCGCTCCCTGCAGCTGATCAAGAGCCACGGCTGCAAAGCCGGTCTGGTACTCAACCCGGCCACCCGTCCGGACTGCCTGGAATACGTGATGGACAAGCTGGACATGATCCTGCTGATGAGCGTCAACCCCGGCTTCGGCGGCCAGAAATTCATCCCCAACACCCTGGATAAAGTCCGCAAGGTGCGCGAACTCATTGATGCCAGCGGCCATGGCATTCGCCTGGAAGTGGACGGCGGCGTCTCCGAAAAGAACATCCGCGAAGTGGCTGCCGCCGGCGCCGACACCTTCGTGGCCGGCTCCGCCATCTTCGGCAAAGACGACTACGCCACCGTCATCCAGCAAATGCGCGAAGAACTCGCCCAAGCTTAAAAGCCGCAAGCTACAAGCTACAAAAAAACCGCACCCCTTTCGGGTGCGGTTTTGGTTGTTATGGGGAGTTTCAGCGCGGAGCATGATGACCGAATTGGGCGATGTCATTACCTCGTGTTGCCGCTTGTAGCTTGAGGCTTGCCGCTATTCACGGAACCTTCCCGACCTTGTGCTGCCTCACCCCCTAAGTCAGCCATCACTCTCGCGCCATGCACCGCCATTTCAGCCTTTCCTTTTCGTTTCCCGCCGTCCTGCTGTTAACCAGCCTGGCGTCCTGTTCCCTTGTCCCCCCGGAACGCCAAGCCCCGCTCCCTGAGATCGTTGACACCCCTCAGGACCTCCCGTCCCGGCAGACCCTCATCCTCGACAGCCTGCTTGCCCAAAAAGAAGACTGGCAAGGCGTTCCTTACCGCTACGGTGGCCTCAGCCCCAAAGGCGTGGACTGCTCTGGCTTCGTCTACCTCACCTTCCTCTCGCAACTGAACATGAAAGTCCCCCGCACCACCTCGGCTTTGATGCAGGAAGGCGAGCCTGTGGCCCGCAACGAACTGGAAGTCGGCGACCTGGTGTTCTTCCGCACCGGCCCGGGCAACCGCCATGTGGGCATCTATATGGGAGGCGATGAGTTTATGCATGCCTCGGTAAGCAGCGGCGTGATGCAGTCCTCGCTGAAAAACCCGTATTGGCGCGAGCGGTATTGGATGGCGAGGCGGTTGGTGGAGCGGTAGCCCGCGCTCCGGTTTTCTTACGCTGGCAGTTTGTTTTGTAGAGGATGGCTTACATAAACAGGTAAGGGGTTGAGCTAAGGTTATCTCCCGAAATGGGGATTAGGCTGAAGTTCACTGATGGGCACAGGTACCGCGCTCATGATGTCGTGTCGGGTGCTGGAGGGTTACTTCTTTAATGGCGGTGCTTGTCCGGCGCCCAAGAGTATCGAGGGGGCGCTCAAACGCAGACTTGAAATCCTTCATATCGCCAACGGCGAGCAGGATTCAAGGGTGCCTCCAGGAAACAGATCTGAGCACCTGAATGGAAAGTTGAAGCATTGGTGCTCGATTCGAGTCAACAAGCAATACCGCTTGGTGTTCACGTGGGATAAAGGTAAAGCGTTCGATGTATCTTGATCCCCATCAGTACAGGTGAAAGGTGACATCATGGTTGAAGCATTGAGGCTGCCAGCGCATCAGCCCACCAGCGTGGGAGCCATGCTCAAGGAAGAATTCCTTGAGCCCCTGAAGATTACTCAGGGGGAGCTGGCCAAGGCGATGGGCGTTAGTCGCAAGACTGTCAATGAGCTGTGCGGAAACCACCGCGGCGTCACGGCGGAAACCGCGTTTCTGTTGGCCAAGGTACTGGGCACAACCCCGGAGTTCTGGCTCAATCTTCAATACATGAATGACATGTGGTTGGCCATGCACAAGGAGTCCCTGGCCAAGAAGGTGGCTGCGGCCAAGTCGTTGGTTGCAGCTTGATTGGTGGCTGATCTTTCATCTAGCTGCAACATGAAAGACCTGACCTCTGTGTTCGAAGGATAGGTTCCGTTTTAGAGTTAACGCTTTATGCATCAGCTAGTGTTGTATTTTCTGGGTATCGTTTTCGCTTGGGGTCTTATGGAACTGCTGCTAAGACGTGGTTTCATGAAATCAACGAATGCGGCCTTGATGCTGTCTTTGTCGGCCATGATGGGTATTGTCCGTATTGTGGATTGGGAGATGAATTCTCCTGACGTCAATGCAAGAACGGGCAAGCAGATCACCGCTGAAGACTTTTTTTTCATTAATGGGGGGGGTGGTTTTATTTTGCTTTATTGCTTCGGTATTGCTTGAGATCAGGAAAAGGTCAAAGTCATAGGTGCGGGTTGGGGAGAAAGTCTTGCATCGTGTGTGGAAATGCAAAATCAACACGGGATGCCGGTTTTCTGAAATCGCGCCGTAAGCGTGTATTCAGGGACAGCGTTAGCGCCGCAGCTTCACAAGCGTACGGCTGAGGTTGTTTCTTGCCGGCAACTCCAGTTTCTCCCTCAGCGCCAGGGTGTGATAAATCACCTGCGAATCCAGAAAACCCTGCAACACCGCACGACGCCCTTCCCCAAACGCCTCCTCCGAAACAAAGGCATACTCTTGCCGAATCCAGACTTCATAGCAGTCATACAGTTCTGCATCTGCCCCCAGAATGCTCAGGTCAATATCCTGCAACAGCTCCATGTCCGCATCCGTAGGTGGGTGCGGGTGAATGGTAGCGAGGATGAGGGTGTGGACGCGATTTTTCTGATCCTTTGTGAGGGTGCTGCTCGCGAAATGCTCAGCGAACCAGTCGGCGCTGCGGGCTTCGTTGTCGCTGGCGCGGGGATCGTAGACTACGTCGTGAGCCCAGAGGGCCAATTCCATGGTCAGCGGATCGTCGGCCAGGTGGCGGTAGTGGTCCAGCCACTTCAGGCAGGCGGCTACGTGATCCAGGGTGTGGTAGTGGCGATGGGGTTCGCTGTAGAGGGTGGCCAGTTGTTGCCAGGTGGCATCGGGTTCGGGCAGCAGTGGGGCGACAGTGGTGTGCCATCGCTGTTGCAGTGCGGATACGGTGGTCATCCAGTTTCTCAAATCGTCTGGCGAGGAGATCTACTGTATCAGGAGAGTGAGGTTGGCGGGTTATTTAGCCAGCCCAGATGGGTATCGCGCAGCACCCCTTTGGGCCCGTCCGGCGAGGACAGGCACGGTTATCGCTGCGATGACGGGGCAGGTAAGTTGTGGGGCATCCAGGTGAGTGCCACCTTCACCTCCGAATTCATCATGCAAGCATGATTTATTCGCTTCGCTCACCCCTTCGGGGCCGCACTGCGTGCGTTACTCCGCATCGCTCCGTTCCCACAAAACCGTTAACTACTGTGTTCGGTGGTGATCGCGCCGCGAGCGGCGCTCCTACGGGGGCGTTGGGGAGTTAGCCCGCCTCCTCAAACGGCTTGCCGTTTTCATCCACAAACCGCACATCCCGAACCGTCAGCGGCTGCCCCTGCTGATTCTGGACGGTGACCGGGGCCAGTGGCTCGCCAGTCTGACGATCTACCAGCTTCATGCTGTCCTGTTCACCATTCCAGCGTTCGCTCCACTGGCGCAGGGCGGTGACCACGGTGAACAGGTCGCGGCCCTTGTCGGTGAGGCGGTATTCATAGCGCTTGCCGTGTTCGCCTACATCCACACGCACCATCACGCCATTCTCGACCAGGCGGGAGAGGCGGTTGCAGAGGATGTTCTTGGCGATCCCCAGACTGTTCTGGAAGTCCACATAGCGGCGGGTGCCCAGCATGGCCTGTTTCACGATCAGCAGGGACCACCAGTCGCCGACCTCGTTAAGGGCAGAGGCAACACAGCATCCCATTTCGTCAAAGCGTTTACGTGTCATGGCGCTAGTGTACGCCACAATGGTTGCAAAACGAAACCAAATAAGGTTTTATAACGCAACTAAATTTGGTCGGCTTTGTCTGGAAGGATGAAGTGCCTGGTGATGGGTCGGACGACGGACGTCTGAAGTCGGGCGCCATAACCCCGGCCCTTGGTTACTGTTTTTGCGTCCGACTTCAGACGTCAGACGTCCGACCTCTTTGTTGCATTTATCGGGAGAGTACCTATGAGCGGTTCACTGGATAGCCTGTTGCGTCCTTTTGAGCACAAATCACTGAAGCTGCGAAACCGGGTGGCCATGGCCCCTATGACACGCACCTTCTCCCCGGGCTATGTGCCCAATGAGGAAGTGGTGGGTTACTACCGCCGCCGCGCCGAAGGTGAGGTGGGGTTGATCATTACCGAGGGTACCTTTGTGGGCCACAAGGCCGCCAATGGCTACGAGCGGGTGCCGGCGATTTATGGCGATGAGGCCATGGCGGGCTGGAAGAAGGTGGTGGATGCGGTCCATGAGGCCGGTGGCCAGATCATTCCGCAGCTGTGGCATGTGGGTGCGGTGCGCAAGGCCGGTATCGGCCCCGACAAGGATGTGCCCGGTTATTCCCCGTCCGGGCTGTTCAAGCCAGGCAAGGAAAATGGTCATGCCATGACCCAAGAGGATATCCAGGACGTGATCCGGGCTTTTGCGGATTCCGCCAAGGCCGCCAAAGCCGTGGGTTTTGATGGCGTGGAGATCCATGGGGCCCACGGTTACCTGCTGGACCAGTTTTTCTGGGAAGGTACCAACCAACGTGACGACGAGTACGGCGGTTCCATCGAGAACCGGGCGCGCATCGGCGTGGAGATCGTCAAGGCGGTCCGTGAAGCGGTGGGCGAGGATTTTGCCATCGTGCTGCGCTTCTCGCAGTGGAAGCAGCAGGATTACGAGGCCAAGCTGGCCCAGACCCCGGAAGAGCTGGAGCGCTTCCTGATGCCGTTCGTGGAGGCGGGTGTGGATATCTTCCATGCGTCTACCCGACGTTTCTGGCTGCCGGAGTTTGAGGGCTCTGACCTGAATCTGGCAGGCTGGACCAAGAACATTACCGGCAAGCCGGTGATTTCGGTTGGTAGCGTGGGCCTGGACGGCGACTTCCTCAACAGCCCGGAAGGTATGGGTGGCACCGCCAACCCGGCGGCGCTGGATGAGCTGACCCGACGCATGGACAACGACGAGTTTGACCTGATTGCGGTGGGCCGTGCCCTGCTGCAAGACCCCAACTGGCTGGTGAAGATGCGTGATGGTAAGGAAGACGAGATTGAGCCGTTTACCAAGAAGGCGTTGGGGAGTTTGAGCTGACAGCTGCTAGCTACGAGCTATGGGCTATGAGCTATGAGTAAAAGCACGCGGGGCCGGTTTTCTGGCTCTGCAATGACAGAGGCCGCGTCCATGGTTGGGTGCGGCCTTTTTCGTTGGTGTAGATGGTTTTGTGGGGGCGGCGGTTCCACTGTGAAAAACGCCGTGCCACGGTTATCGCGGTCGAACGACCGCTCCCACAGTGTGGCTTTCCCGGGTTCGCGTGTTGCGTGTAGCCTGATGCGGTCGCGAAGCGACCCCAAATGAAGAGGCCGCGCCTGGAATCCGGGCGCGGCCTCTTTGGTTTTCGTTGAACGACGGCGTCAGTCCGCGTTTCAACTTTGAACTTTAAACTTTCAACTCTCTTCGCCCTGATCTTCCAGCGACTGGTTGATGGCCAGGGCCAGCAGGGTGCAGATGACGCCGGAGAGCAGGTAGACCGTCACCGACAGCAGGCCGAATTTGGCGGACAGGCCCAGGGCCACCAGGGGGGCGAAGGCAGCGCCGAACAGCCAGGCGAAGTCAGACGTCAGGGCGGCGCCGGTGTAGCGGAAGCGCGGGGCGAAGTTCGCGGTCACCGTGCCGGAGGCTTGCCCGTAGGACACCCCGAGCAGGGCAAAGCCCAGCAGGATGAAGGTGTCCTGCATGGCGGGACTGCCGCCCATCAGCAGTGGGGTGAGCAGGCTGAACACGCCGATCACGGCAGCCAGGGCGCCCACGGTGGTGCGCTTGCCGATACGGGCGGCGATCCAGCCGGAGCCAATGGTGGCCAGAATCCCCACGAAGCCGCCTAAAATCTGTACAGTGAGGACTTCGGCGGTAGTCTGACTGCCCTGAAAGGCAATCCAGGACAGCGGGAAGATGGTGACCAGATGGAACAGGGCATAGCTGGCCAGGGCGGCAAAGGAGCCGATAAAGATGTTGTAACCCTGGGTGCGTACCATTTCTGTGGTGCGGATGGGTTCCAGTTCGCTTTCTTCCATGGCTTCGGTGTATTCCTCGCCCAGCACCAGCCGCAGGCGGGCAAACAGGGCGACCACATTGATGGCGAAGGCCACGAAGAACGGATAGCGCCAGCCCCAGCCGACGAAATCCGGGGCGCTCAGGCTGTTATACAGGAACAGGAACAGGGCGCTGGCAATCACGAAGCCGATGGGCGCGCCCAGTTGCCCCAGCATGGCGTACCAGCTGCGTTTCTCTTTCGGCGCGTTCAGCGCCAGCAGCGAGGGCAGACCGTCCCAGGAGCCACCGAAGGCTATGCCCTGCATGATGCGGAACAGGGCGAGCAGGGCAATGGCATGGGCACCCAGCTTTTCATAGCCGGGCAGGAACGCCATGCCGCAGGTGGCGGTGCCGAGCAGGAACAGGGCCGCAGTGAGTTTGACGCCGCGACCCCAATGGCGCTGAATCCACATGAACAGGGCGGTGCCGAAGGGGCGCGCCACAAAGGCCAGCGAGAACAGGACGAAGGAATACAGCAGGCCCTGAAGCTGACCGGTAAACGGGAAGAAGACCTGAGGGAAGATCAGGACAGAGGCGATCCCGTAGACAAAGAAGTCGAAATATTCGGAGGTGCGGCCGATGACCACGCCCACCGCGATTTCATTGGGAGCCACCGGAGCGTGGCTCTGGCCCTGTATCGGGGCCTGGAGGGTGTTTGACATGTTGTGCGCTCTGGCTGTGTTGTTATCGTCGTGCATTGACGTCCGTCAACTTAGGACTTTAAGCCTATGGGACAAAATGTCCAATACCGACTACTCACCCAGGTGGCTAGAGTGCCCCCATCCCATAAGCCAACCAGAAAATTCGCCAATGCAATTAGTGAAATATTTGCGTGGAGCGTCGTTGACGTTGCTAGCGACCCTTCTGCTTTCCGGTTGTGACACCGTTGTGATGTCGCCTTCCGGTGATGTGGCCCTGCAACAGCGTGACCTGCTCGTCTGGGCCACGGTGCTGATGTTGTTGGTCATTGTGCCTGTGATTGTGCTGACTCTGTGGTTTGCCTGGCGCTACCGCGAGTCTAATACCGAGGCGACTTACAAGCCGGAATGGACCCATTCCACGGTGCTGGAACTGGTGATCTGGTCTGTGCCGCTGATGATCATCATCGCGCTGGGGGCCATGACCTGGGTAAGCACCCACAAACTGGATCCCTACCGCCCGCTGGACCGCATTGATGCACAGACTCCGGTGCCAGTCGGCCTGGAGCCGCTCACCGTGGAAGTGGTGGCGCTGGACTGGAAGTGGCTGTTTATCTACCCGGAGCAGGGGATCGCCACCGTCAATGAGCTGGCGGCGCCGGTGGATCACCCGATCCGCTTCAAGATCACCGCCTCCACCATGATGAATTCGTTCTTCATTCCGGCCTTGGCCGGTCAGATCTATGCCATGGCGGGCATGGAGACCAAGCTGCACGGGGTGATCAACGAGCCGGGCGTCTATAAGGGCTTTTCTGCCAACTACAGCGGCGCGGGCTATTCGCAGATGAAGTTCGATTTCCACGGGCTCAGCGAGGCAGATTTCGATGCCTGGGTGGCCAAGGCCAAGGCCAGTGGCAACGCGCTGGACCGGGAAACCTACCTGGAACTGGAAGCCCCGAGTATCGACGACCCGGTGACGCTCTACAGCCAGGTGGACCCGACCCTGTATCACGCGATTTTCAACCGCTGTGTGGCGCCGGGCCAGACCTGCATGGAAGACATGATGTACCACAGTGGCATGGGCCAGCACGGCGGCCACCACGGTGAGGCAGACACCGGCCATGAGGGCCACGGGAAGCATGAAGGTCACGCTGGGCACGACCAGCATGGAGGCCAACATGACTAATACAGCATTCCTGATCGCTAACGCAGTAGGTGCCGCCCATGTTTGAGAACCTGGACCTGACCAAGCTGATCTTTGGTCGCCTTACCTGGGACGCGATTCCCTTTCATGATCCGATCATCCTCGGCACCTTCGCCGTGGTGGCGGTGGGCGGTATTGCGCTGCTTGCCGCGCTGACCCGCTACAAGCTGTGGGGCTACCTGTGGAACGAGTGGTTCACCACCATCGACCACAAGAAAATCGGCATCATGTACATCATTCTTGGCCTGGTGATGCTGCTGCGCGGCTTTGCCGATGCCATCATGATGCGTCTGCATCAGGCCATGGCCTTTGGGGATTCCACCGGCTACCTGCCGCCGCATCACTACGACCAGATCTTCACTGCCCACGGCGTGATCATGATCTTCTTCGTGGCCATGCCGCTGGTAACCGGGATCATGAACTACCTGATTCCGCTGCAAATTGGCACCCGCGATGTGGCCTTCCCGTTCCTGAACAACTTCAGCTTCTGGATGACCACCGGCGGTGCGGTACTGATGATGGTGTCGTTGTTTATCGGTGAGTTCGCCAAGACTGGCTGGCTGGCCTACCCGCCATTATCGGGGATATTGCAGAGTCCCGGAGTCGGGGTGGATTACTACATCTGGGCGTTGCAGATCGCCGGGGTGGGTACGCTGCTGTCCGGGGTGAACCTGCTGGTGACCATCGTCAAGATGCGGGCGCCGGGCATGAGCCTGATGAAGATGCCGGTGTTCACCTGGACCTCCCTGTGCACCAACGTGCTGATCGTAGCCGCCTTCCCGGTGTTGACGGCGGTACTGGCCATGCTGTCCATGGACCGTTACCTGGATACTGCCTTCTTTACCAACGATCTGGGCGGCAACGCCATGATGTACGTGAACCTGATCTGGATCTGGGGGCACCCGGAGGTGTACATCCTGATCCTGCCGGTGTTCGGTATTTTCTCCGAGATCGTGGCCCCCTACAGCCGCAAGCCGCTGTTCGGTTACACCTCCATGGTGTACGCCACCGTGGTGATCACCGTGCTGTCCTACCTGGTGTGGCTGCACCACTTCTTCACCATGGGCTCGGGGGCCAGCGTGAACTCGTTCTTCGGGATCACCACGATGATTATCTCGATCCCCACGGGCGCGAAGATCTTCAACTGGCTGTTCACCATGTTCCGTGGCCGCATCAAGTTCGATGTACCCATGCTGTGGACCGTGGGCTTCATGGTCACCTTTGTAATTGGGGGTATGACCGGGGTGTTGCTGGCGGTGCCGCCGGTGGACTTCGTGCTGCACAACAGCCTGTTCCTGATCGCGCACTTCCATAACGTGATCATCGGTGGCGTGCTGTTTGGTCTGTTCGCCGGTATTACCTACTGGTTCCCGAAGGCCACCGGTTACAAGCTGGACGAGTTCTGGGGCAAGATGTCCTTCTGGTTCTGGCTGATCGGTTTCTACTTCGCCTTCATGCCGCTGTACGTACTTGGCCTGATGGGCGTGACCCGTCGTGTCAGCCACTTCGAGGACCAGTCTTTGCAGATCTGGTTCCAGATCGCTGCCCTGGGGGCGTTCCTGATCGCCATTGGTATTGCCGCCTTTATCATCCAGTTGGTGGTGAGCTTCCTGCGTCGCGAGAGCCTGCAGGATGAAACCGGTGATCCGTGGGATGGCCGTACCCTGGAGTGGTCTACCTCGTCGCCGCCACCGCCGTACAACTTTGCGTTCACCCCGCAGGTGCACGATCTGGATGCCTGGTGGCAGATGAAGCAGCACGGCTTCCAGCGCCCTGAATCCGGCTTTATCCCGATTCACATGCCCAAGGGCACCTGGGCGGGTATCGTGCTCTCCGGTATCAGTGTGGTGGTTGGTTTTGCCCTGATCTGGCACATGTGGCTGCTGGCAGGGGTGTCCTTCGTGGCCCTGATCGGTACCGCGATCTACCACACCTTCGATTACGACCGTGACTACTACATTCCGGCGGAAGAAGTAGAGCGGATTGAAGCAGAACGTACACGGAAACTAGCCAATGTCTGATACCACTATGACGGCTGCTGCAACCGACAGCAGCCAGAACGGCCAGCTGGAGTTTCTGGTGAAGGGGGATCATCACCCCCAGAACGGCACCCTGCTGGGTTTCTGGATCTACCTGATGAGCGACTGTCTGATCTTCGCTTGTCTGTTCGCCACCTACGGTGTGCTCGGCCGCAGTTATGCGGGTGGGCCTACCGGAATGGAACTGTTCGATCTGAGCCTGATCGCCATCAACACCTCGTTGCTGTTGATCTCGTCCATCACCTATGGCTTTGCCATGCTGCAGATGCAGGCCAACAAGGTGAAAGGCACCATGTTCTGGCTGGCCGTGACCGGTCTGTTGGGCGCCGGCTTTCTGGGGCTGGAACTGTATGAGTTCCATCACCTGATTCACGTGGGCGCTGGCCCGCAGACCAGTGGTTTCTGGACCGCGTTCTTTGCGCTGGTGGGGACTCACGGCCTGCACGTATTCTTCGGCATTGTGTGGCTGGTGACCTTGTTGTTCCAGCTGAAGAAGCGTGGCCTGATTCCGGAAAACAAGCGCCGGGTATTCTGCCTGTCCATGTTCTGGCACTTCCTGGATGTGGTCTGGATCGGCGTCTTCACTTACGTTTATCTGATGGGAGTGCTGCCATGAGCGAGCATACACACGATCATGATCATCACGATGCAGACATTCCCCACGTTTCCCTGAAGGAATACCTGACGGGCTTCGTGCTGGCGGTGATTCTCACCGTGATCCCGTTCTGGTTGGTGATGGGCGGCGTGTTCGAGAGCTCTGCCACCACCGTCATGGTGATTCTGGGCTTTGCCCTGGTGCAGATTGTTGTGCACATGGTGTTCTTCCTGCACATGAACTTCCATTCGGAAGGCGGCTGGAACATGTTGGCTCTGATTTTCACGCTCATCCTGGTCTTCATTACCCTCGCCGGTTCCCTGTGGGTGATGCATAACCTGAACGTGAACATGATGCCGGGGATGATGGATTAAACCCGCAGCACGCTTGCACGCATACACGCGTAGGGCGGAAATCGGCGTAGCCGATCTCCGCCACCTTCCTCCATCCCACGTTTGAAGAGGCATGACCATGGCTCGTCGACGTCTTCTTGTTTTCCTGTTTCTGTTGCTGACAGCGTTGGCCTTTGTCGGCTTTATGGCGTTGGGTGTCTGGCAGGTAAAACGGCTGGCCTGGAAGGAAGACCTGATCGCCCGCGTCGATGCCCGGGTGCATGCCGAGGCCGTTGAGGCCCCGGCCAGGAAGGCCTGGGCAGAGGTATCCGAAGAGCAGCATGAATACCTGCATGTGCAGTTGAGCGGGCAGTATCGCGCCCAGGCGGTTGCACTGGTGGCCGCTGCCACGCAGGAAGGGCAGGGCTATTGGGTGATGGCGCCACTGCAGCGCAATGACGGCAGCTGGGTGTATGTGAACCAGGGGTTTGTGCCCCAGGCAGAGCGCGAGGCCGCCAGCAAGGGCGCCTATACCCCGGCGGGGCCGGTCACGGTGAAGGGGCTGTTGCGCCTGAGCCATCCGGGTGGTGGCGTGCTACGCGACAATGTCCCGGCGGAAAACCGCTGGTATTCCCGTGATGTGGACGCCATGGCGGCGCAACAGGGGCTGTCCCCGGTGGCGCCGTATTTTGTGGATGCCGAGGCCGCTGGCTCGGGCCTGCCCGTGGGCGGGCTCACAGTGATTCAGTTCCGCAATAATCACCGGGTCTATGCCCTGACCTGGTTTGCGCTGGCGCTGGGGATGGTGCTGGCGGCCTGGTTGGTGCTGCGGGATTCACGCCGAAAGCGCTAAACTGGGGTCATGGAAACCATGTCATCTGCTCATTCAACCTCGTCGGCGTCTGCGCCGGGTCCGCTGTTTTCGGCCATTCGCCGCAACAGCGATGACATCACCGGACGCAAGAACCTGCAATTGCTGATCCAGCTCCGCTGGATCGCCATGTTTGGCCAGTTTGCCACCATTCTGGTGGTGAACTATGGCTTCGGGATTGCGCTGCCAGTGGCACACATGCTGGTGGTGTTGTTCGGGTTGCTGCTGCTCAATGCCGTGAGCATGCTGCGCATGAAGCTGCCTCGCGCCATTGGTAATACCGAGCTGTTTCTCTCGCTGCTGATTGATGTTGCGACCCTGACGCTGCTGCTGGCGCTCAGTGGCGGCGCGACCAACCCCTTTGTGTTCCTGTATTTGCTGCAAGTGATCCTGGGGGCGGTGTTGCTGGAGGTGTGGTCCACCTGGGTGATCCTGGTCACCACCACGTTGTGCTTTGGCTGGCTCGCCTGGTACGGACATCCGTTGCCCATGCCGCTGGACCACTCCGAAGGGCTGTTCAGCCTGTACATCGAAGGCATGATGATCTGCTTCGTGCTCAACGGCGTGCTGCTGGTGATCTTCATCAACCGTATTACCCGTAACCGCCGCCAGCGTGACGAACACCTGGCCGAGCTGCGCCAGCGAGCCGCAGAAGAAGAGCATATTGTGCGTATGGGCTTGCTGGCCTCCGGTGCGGCCCATGAACTGGGCACGCCATTGGCGACCCTGTCGGTGATTCTGGGGGACTGGAAGCATATGGAGCCCTTCAAATCCGATGGCGATATGGCCCAGGAAATTGCTGAAATGCAGACCCAGGTACTGCGCTGCAAATCGATCGTCAGCGGCATTCTACTGTCCGCGGGCGAGGCCCGGGGAGAGTCGTCGGAAGAAACCACCGTTCGGGAATTTCTGGATGAGCTGGTGGAGGAATGGCGCGATACCCGCCCGGTGAAGGATTTTATTTACCTCAATGATTTCGGCACGGATCTGAGTATTGTCTCTGATTCGGCACTGAAACAGAGTATTCACAACGTGCTGGACAATGCTCTGGAAGCGTCGCCGAACTGGGTCCGGCTGGATGTTCATCGCGAAGAGGAAACCTTGCTGGTATCGGTGACCGATCGGGGGCCGGGTTTTCCAGCGGAGATGCTGGATAACCTGGGCCGTCCCTATCAGTCCAGCAAGGGGCGGCCGGGCAGTGGGCTGGGGTTGTTCCTGGTAATGAATGTCTTGCGCACTCTCGGGGGCAACCTGCGGGCACGCAATCTGGTCCAGGGTGGGGCGCTGGTGACCTTGTCACTGCCGCTATCGGTCGTGACACTGGAAGAGGAGTGAGGCGTGTCTGACGCTGTGGAAGAACGTTTGCTGTTGATTGTCGAAGACGACGAGGCGTTTGCCCGAACCCTGAGCCGGTCGTTTGAGCGGCGCGGTTACCGGGTGCTCCATGCGGACAGCCTGGAAAGCGCACAGGATCTGCTGGCCGATCACGACCCCGGCTATGCCGTGGTGGACCTGAAATTGAAGGGCGACTCTTCCGGGCTCGCCTGCGTGCAGGCCCTGCATCAGCACGATGACCAGATGTTGATCGTGGTGCTCACCGGTTATGCCAGCATTGCCACGGCGGTGGAAGCCGTGAAGTTGGGGGCCTGTCACTACCTTGCCAAGCCATCCAATACCGACGATATCGAAGATGCCTTCAATCGGGCCGAAGGCAATACCGAAGTGTCCCTGACCGCACGTGCGACTGACCTGAAAACCCTGGAATGGGAACGCATCCACGAAACCCTGGCGGAAACCGGGTTTAATATTTCAGAAACGGCTCGCCGCCTGGGGATGCACCGCCGCACGTTGGCTCGCAAGCTGGAAAAGCAGCGGGTCAAATAGGGCAATGAATAGTTAACAGTTAACAGTGAATAGCGAAATTCAAAGTCAAAATCTTTTGCGTCACGTAAGTCCCCCGTAGGCGCGTCGCTGGCGGCGTGATCCCATAAGGTTGTTATCGCGCCGCCAGCGACGCTCCTACAAAAAGAGGGGGTGTCGAAAAGCGATCACGCCATTCGATTGGCTATGGAAAGCCCATTGTCTCAAGGAGAGATACCATGACTGATGTTCGCGTTAACCCCTATCTGAATTTTCCCGGTAATTGTCGTGAGGCGTTTGCGCTGTATGCGCAGGTGCTGGAGGCCGAGATCAGTTTTCTGATCACGATGGGGGAATCGCCCATGGCCGATCAGGTGCCGCCGGAAAGCCACGACCATATCTGTCACATCTGCCTGCAAGGCGAGGGTGTTGTTCTGATGGGATCGGATTGCCCGCCGGACCAGTATGAAAAGCCCCAGGGCACCATTATCAATGTGGCCGCAGACAGTGCCGAAAAAGCAGAGCGGGTATTTGCGCAATTGAGTGCGGGTGGGCAGGTAACCATGGCGCTGGAAGAGACCTTTTGGGCGGAACGTTTTGGCATGTGCATCGACCGCTTCGGGGTGCCATGGATGGTCAACTGCGACAAACCCATGCCCTGACAGGTGCTGGACAAGACAGGTGTCTGTGCCGGCATGAGTTCGTATACTGCTGACCATGAGCCAGACACCTGCTTCCGATAACGGCATTTTTTTATGGATGACCTACCAGGCCATGACCCGCGCCGGGCTGGATTGCGCGGCCATTTTTGCCAGTATCGGCATGCCGGATGAGCCGCCGGACCAGTCCGAGCGACGGATCAATTCTCCTCAACAGCGTTTCTGGGCCGCGGCGCAGCGGGTGAGTGGCGACCCGGATATCGGGCTGCATATTGGTGAGCTGATGCCACCGTTTCGTGGCCAGGTGCTGGAGTACCTGTTTCTGTCCAGCCCCACCTTTGGTGATGGATTGCAGCGGGCATTGCGCTATAACCGGCTGATGACAGATGCCTTGCAATTGCAACTGCGGGTGGAGTCCGGGGTAGCCATTCTTGCCGGGCTGGAACACCCCGAGCGCCATTATCTCGAGTGCGCCACCACCTTGGTGCTGCGTTTTTTGCAGCAGGTCAGCGATGGGGAGTTTCGTCCTGATCGGGTGACGTTCGCCCATAACCGGGGTGCCAGCGCCGAGGCGTATCAGCGTGTCTACGGTTGCCCGGTGGTGTTGGGGGCGGAAGAAGGGGCAATACATTTCGATGCTGCCCTGTTGGCGCGGTCGTCCCTGGCGGCGGAGCCGGAGCTGTTACGCGTGCATGAAACCCTGGCCGCCCGAAAGCTGGAGGATCTTGCGCGCAAGGACTTTCTGCATACGGTGGAGCAGGCGCTGGGTGGCTTGCTGGAGCAGGGGGATGCGTCACTGGATGCGCTGGCGGAACGGCTGGGGCGGACACCGCGCAGCCTGCGCAGTGAGTTATCGGCGTTGGGAACCAGCTTCAAGGAGGTGCTGGCCGGTTACCGTGAGCGTTTGGCCCGGCGCCTGTTGGCTCGCACCCAGGAGCCGATTGACCAGATTATCTACCTGACCGGTTTTTCCGAACCGGCGGCCTTTACCCGGGCGTTCAAGCGCTGGACCGGCGAAACCCCCACAGCGTTTCGAAAACGCATGCACGCTGAACACCGCGATTTTTGATCCTGCTGACAGGGTGTTCTTCGCTGGCGATCAAAAGAGACCGGCCTGTGTACGGCATGATGGAGCCTCTGTCATTGTTATGAGGGTTTCCCATGCTTGGTTTTCCTGTCGCGTTGCTCACGGCCAATGCCTTTGAGTGGTATGCCCACAAGGTGTGGCTGCACGAGTATCCCCGCAAGCATCGCAACAGCCCTTTCTTCAGTCATATTCGCCATCACAAACGTGTGCGGCTGAACGGGTTGGAGGACGAGCATTACACGATGCCCATGTTCCAGGATCAGGAAATCTTCAACGAAAAAGTGGCCTTGATCGGGCTGTGTGCGGTGTTTACCCCGACGGTGGCGGTGGCGCCGTTTTTTACCGCGGGGATCTATTATTCCGCCTGGCAGTACTGGCACAAACACAGCAAGGCGCACCTGCAGCCAGAGTGGGCCCGTACCCAACTGCCGTGGCACTACGACCACCACATGAACACCCACCAGGATGCCAACTGGTGCGTTACCCGGCCCTGGTTTGATTACCTCATGGGCACGCGAGTGATTGGCGACGACAGTGTGGCGGAAACCAATCCGTTGGGTATGGCATTGCCCGACTGGCTGGAACGGCCGGTGAATCGGGTGGCGCGTCGTTTGCTGCCGAAGGCGTTCCAGCGACTGGACTCCAATCGCCATAGTGAACAGGGGCGTCGTCAGCGTGGCGAGGTGGAGGAGATCGCCGCCTAGACGAGGGGGCGCAACATCAGTGCAGCTGTTCTGGCGGCGGTGTGTAGCGGTGGGGCGGTAATTCGACTCGCTGCACGACGCCGCCCATGACGATGGTGTGGCCAGAATAGCGCTCGCCGCCTGTGACGGTGAACTCAAACCGGTAAATGCGGGTGATACGCAGTTTGTCATTGCCATCGCGTTGTAGCGTGAGCTTTTCCATCCCTACCGTGTCATCCAGGAATTCCACCTGTTCCCGCTCGCAGTATTTTCGGGTGTAGACCAGGGCGCGTTCACGAATACCGTGGGCGCGCCAGAACAGCGCCGCAATGATCACCACGGTGGTCACCAGCAGGATGTCCGCCATATCCAGATTCATCGGCGCGCTCCCGGCAGGCCGCCGAACAGGCTATGCCACTGGGCTTCACTCAGGTTGTCCAGCGTGTCCATGTTGCGTTCGGGAATGGCCTCTGGGTCCGGGTAGCTGGCCAGTCCGGCCTCCAGGCTCTCTTCGCGTAGCAGGTGCAGTATCGGGTAGGGGGCCCGGTTGGTGTAGTTGCCCGGATCAGCGGCCTCGGTGTCGGCAAACTGGTAGGCCGGATGAAAGGTCGCGATCTGGAAGGTGCCCACCCAGTCTTCCTGTTCCAGCAGCGCATCGGCCAGGTCCAGCATGTCGTTGTAGTCGTAGAAGTCGTCCAGCTGGTCGGGAATGATCAGCAGGGTGGTGTCGACGGTAGATGCTGGCGTTGTGGCGAGCGTTCGCAGCTCGTCAAAGAGATCCTGCATCAGTGTTTCCACATTACGGCTGTCGCTGACCGCGAAGCGCACTTGCCCTTTCTGGAAAGGCTTGCGGGCGAAGGGGCACAGGTTGAGGCCGATCACGACCTGTTCCAGCCACTGGCGGGTCTGGTTGATGTAGCGGGTTTTTTCTACGTCGTTCATGCAGTGAAGCACTCTAAAGATGTCGTAGGGTGGACATTCCCGAAGGGACTTTCCGCCTCTGGGTGTTCATGGCGGAGATTGGCTGACGCCAATTTCCGCCCTACGGTCAGGTTGTATGCCCGCTCGTTGTGGGAGCGATGGTTCCATCGCGACATTGACGCATCGGCTATCGCGGTGGAATCACCGCGCCTGGAGGCAACCTCAATCCGGTATTTCAATGGTGTCGCCCACTCTCACTACCCCGGTGGAGAGGATTTCACAGCGCAGTCCGCCTCGTCCCATCAACGCCTTGATGATCTGGGTGGGAGTGAGCTCGCCGGCCAGCAGGTTGCCCACCACAGAGCAGGGCTCGCACAGTTCGATGCCGCGCACCCGTACCGGGCCGACCATGAACTCGCGTCCCTCCAGGGCATTCAGGTCCACGCCCGTGGTGACAATGTTGCGGCGCAGCTGGTGGGGGTGTACCTCCTGACCGAACTTCTGATTAAAGGCGTCCACGGCTTCGTGTCCGATCAGGGTGAGCTGTTCCTCGGGCTTGGTGTTCCGCTTGCAGTGGCGGTCGCCGACGATGTCACAGCCGGCACGCAGTTGTACCGCCTCGTGGCCTGTCATGGGCCCGCGGGATTCATCGGCAGTGTAGAGGGCGACAATGTTCATGGTTGATAACGCTGGACGCCAGATACCTGGCGCCAAACGCAAACAGCATCCGGTTGAAGTTATGCGGTCTAGTCTACATGAGCGTAGCTTGTGTGGGAGCCAGCCTGCTGGCGAAATATCGCTTGCAGGCCGGCTCCCACAGCCGCAAGGCCGGTGGGCTAATGTCTGGCGTCTGACGTTAACATTGACTACAATTTCAGCCATCGACCCCGTTTGAGAAAGGACGTCCCCCTTGGAACGTGCCCTGATCAACAGCTTTGCTTTCCTGTCCGCACCCGCCAGCTGGCGATGGTGACGCTCCCCCTGTGTCTGCCGTAATGCGCTGACACGCCCTTTTTGCTTCATTTTTCTCTACAATCGGCTTTCTCGACATCGGCCTGCCTGAAAAGGGTCGGATAAGGAAAAACCATGTCACCACAAGAACTGGATCGTTACGCCCAACAGGGCTTTACCCGCGTGCCCGTTGTGCGCGAGGTGCTGGCGGACCTGGATACCCCGTTGACCGCCTACCGCAAACTGGCTCAGGGGCCATACAGCTACCTGTTTGAATCCGTCCAGGGTGGCGAGCGCTGGGGGCAGTATTCCATCCTCGGGCTGCCTGCCACCGAGGTCATCCGCATTACCGGCAAGACCGTGTCGGTGAGCAATGACGACGGCACACGCGAACAGCAAGTGGAAGATCCGATTGCCTGGATCGAACAGTATCGTCAGCACTATCAGGCTCCGGAAATTCCCGGTTTGCCACGCTTTAATGGCGGGCTGGTGGGGTATTTTGGTTACGACAGCGTCCGCTACTTTGAACCGAAGTTAGGCCCGGCGCCGGGCAAGGATGTGCTGGGTGTGCCCGATATCCTGCTGATGCGCTCTGAAGAAGTGGTGGTGTTCGACAACCTGCGCGGGGCCCTGTACCTGATTGTCCATGTGGATCCGACGGCAGCAGGTGCCGCTGAACAGGCAGAGGCCCGCCTTGAGGCACTGGAGCAGCAGCTGCGGGCGCCACTGCCGGAGCCGGAGCATGTGGTTTACGGTGACCCGGTGGACGAGAGCGATTTCCAGAGCGAATTCCCCGAAGCCGAGTTCAAGGCCGGGGTCGAGAAAGTTCGCGACTATATTCTGGCCGGGGACGTGATGCAGGTGGTACCGGCCCAACGGATGAGCTGTCCGTTCAAGGCCCCCGCGCTGGACCTGTACCGGGCCCTGCGTTACCTGAATCCGTCGCCGTACATGTTCTATCTGGACCTGGACGATTTTCATATCGCCGGTTCGTCACCGGAGATCCTGGCGCGGGCCGAGCAGGGCGCAGTGACCGTGCGCCCCATTGCCGGGACGCGCAAGCGCGGTGCCACGGTGGAAGAAGACAAGGCGCTGGAAGCGGACCTGCTGGCGGATCCCAAGGAAATCGCCGAGCACCTGATGCTGATTGATCTGGGCCGCAACGATGTGGGCCGTGTGGCCAAACCCGGCAAGGTGAGCCTGACAGACAAGATGGTGGTGGAACGCTACTCCCATGTGATGCATATCGTCTCCAATGTGGAAGGGGAATTGAAAGACGGCCAGGGGCCGCTGGACGTGCTCAGTGCTACGTTCCCGGCGGGCACCCTGAGTGGTGCCCCCAAGATCCGCGCCATGGAAATCATCGACGAGCTGGAACCCACCAAGCGGGGGGTCTACGGCGGGGCGGTCGGTTACATCGGGTTTAATGGTGATATGGACACGGCTATCGCCATCCGCACGGCGGTGGTGAAGGACGAGCGTCTCTACGTGCAGGCCGGTGCCGGCATCGTAGCGGACTCGGTGCCCCAGTCCGAATGGGACGAGACCATGAACAAGGCCCGGGCGGTATTCCGGGCGGTGAATCTGGCATTGGGTGGTCTCAACCTGGCAGACGGAGGGCAGCGGTAATGCGTGTCTTGATGATCGATAACTACGACAGTTTTACCTACAACCTGGTGCAGTACCTGCAGGAGCTGGGGGCCGAGGTGCTGGTACACCGCAATGACCAGATCACCATCGAGGACATCGAGGCGCTCAACCCGGACCGCCTGATGGTGTCTCCCGGGCCTTGTACGCCCAACGAAGCCGGCGTCTCCATCGCCGCCATCAAGCACTTTGCCGGCAAGCTGCCAATTCTGGGGGTGTGTCTGGGGCACCAGAGTATTGGCCAGGCCTTTGGTGGCAAGGTGGTGCGGGCCCGCCAGGTGATGCACGGCAAGACCTCGCCGATCTACCACAACGGTGTGGGTATCTTCCGGGATCTGCCGTCACCCTATATCGCCACCCGGTACCATTCCCTGGTGGTGGAAAAAGACAGCCTGCCGGATTGTCTGGAGATTACCGCCTGGACCCAGAACGATGACGGCAGCATGGACGAGATCATGGGGATGCGGCACAAGACCCTGCCCATTGAAGGGGTGCAGTATCACCCCGAGTCCATTCTGAGTGAGCACGGCCATGCCCTGCTCGAGAACTTTCTGAAAAACGCACAACAAGGGGACGCCGCATGAATATCCAGCAGGCGCTGGCCAAGGTGGTCGAGCAGATCGATCTCAGCGTGGACGAGATGCAAGAGGTCATGCGCCAGATCATGACCGGCGGCGCCACCGATGCACAGATTGGTGCTTTCATGGTGGCACTACGCATGAAGAGTGAATCGCTGGATGAAATCACCGGCGGTGTGCAGGTCATGCGTGAGCTGGTCACTGCGGTTCCGGTGCAAAACCGCCAGTATCTGGTGGATATCGTGGGCACCGGGGGTGACGGTGCCAACCTCTTTAATGTGTCGTCTGCCAGCGCCTTTGTGGCGGCCGCTGCCGGGGCCCGGGTGGCCAAGCACGGTGGCCGGTCGGTGAGCTCCAAAAGCGGTTCTGCCGATCTGCTGGAAACCGCCGGCATTGCGCTGGACCTGAGCCCGGAACAGATCGGTAGCTGCGTGGATAACGTGGGGGTGGGCTTCATGTTTGCCCCGAATCATCACAAGGCCATGAAATACGCGGTGGGGCCGCGCAAGGAACTGGGTATGCGCACCCTGTTCAACATCCTCGGGCCCATGACCAACCCTGCCGGTGTTCAGCGCCTGGTGCTGGGGGTGTTCAGTGAGAAGTTGTGTCGGCCGATGGCAGAAGTCATGGGGCGTCTGGGGGCAGAGCATGTGATGGTGGTGCACAGCAAGGATGGTCTGGACGAGATCAGCCTGGCGACCCGCACCCATGTGGCCGAGTTCAAGAACGGTGAAGTCAGTGAATACACGATTACCCCGGAAGAGCTGGGGCTGGAGTCGGATTCGCTGGTGGGGCTCGATGTGACCGATTCCGCGGCGTCGCTGGCTCTGATTCGCGATGCCTTCGGCAAGCGCAGTAACGAAGCAGCCCGCAAGGCGGCAGACATGATCGCCCTCAATGCCGGGGCGGCCATTTATGTCAGCGGTGTTACCCGCTCTCACAAAGAGGGGGTACGCATGGCGGAAGACCTGATACACAATGGAGAGGCAGCGGAGCGCATGCGCGAGCTGGCCCAGTTCAGCACAGCCCTCACTGCAGCGGACTGACAAGGAGAACGGTTATGAGCACAGGCACCATTCTCGACAAGATTATTGCCCGCAAGCAGGAAGAAATCGCGGTGGGCAAGAACAACTACTCGCTTGGCGACCTGCAATCCATGGCGGAGAACCAGGGCAAGGCCCGTGGTTTTGCCAAGGCCCTGTTCCAGCGTATTCGCGACAAGCAGCCTGCGGTAATTGCTGAAATCAAGAAAGCGTCCCCCAGCAAAGGGGTGATCCGCGATGATTTCGATCCGGTGTCGATTGCCCGCAGTTACGAAGCCAATGGGGCAGCGTGCCTGTCGGTGCTCACCGACCAGGATTTTTTTCAGGGCCATGAAGACTACCTGCGTGCTGCCCGCAATGCGGTAAGCCTGCCGGTGATTCGCAAGGATTTCATGATCGACCCATGGCAGATTTTCGAATCCCGCGCCATGGGGGCCGATGCGGTGTTGCTGATCGTGGCAGCGCTGTCCGATGACCAGCTGAACGAGCTTTACCATGCTGCCCAGCGCGCCGGCTGCGACGTGTTGGTGGAAGTGCATACCCAGCAAGAGCTGGAGCGGGCCGTGGCCCTGAATGCCGAGCTAATCGGCATCAATAACCGCAACCTGCATACCTTCGAGACCAGCCTCAGCACCACTCTGGCCCTGGCCGAGCAAGCCCCGGCAGACCGGTTGATCATCACCGAAAGTGGTATCCACACCGCCGATGATGTGAAGCTGATGCGCAGCAACAGCATCCACTCTTTCCTGGTAGGCGAAGCCTTTATGCGCGAAGAGGATCCGGGGAAGGCGTTGAAGGCGCTGTTCTTCAGTTGACAGTTGAAAGTGGACAGTTGTCAGTTGCGCGGCTGAACGTCGTCAGGTGTTCAAAATAAAGAGGCCGCGCCCGGGCGTCTGGGTGCGGCCTTCCTGTTTGTGAAAAGCACCTCTGCTTCGCTGTTGTGGGAGCTTGCGGGCAAGTTCTCATCCTTCGGGCCGCACTCCGTACGTACTCCACTACGTTACGTTCCTGCGGCGGCTTTGTATAAACGTATGTCATAAACAAAGAGGCCGCGCCCAGGTTTGGGCGCGGCCTCTTTGCTTTCAGTAAGCAGCCAACCTCGTCCGCGACGCTGTCAACTGTCCACTTTCAACTGTCAACTATCCTATCTGGTGCCGTAAACCACCATAGTCTTACCCTTAACCGACACCAGCCCCTGCTCTTCCAGGTTCTTGAGAACCCGGCCGACCATTTCGCGGGAACAGCCGACGATGCGGCCGATTTCCTGGCGGGTGACTTTGATCTGCATGCCATCCGGGTGGGTCATGGCGTCAGGTTGCTTGCACAGGTCCAGCAGGGTGCCAGCCACGCGGCCGGTGACGTCCAGGAACGCCAGATCGCCCACTTTGCGGGTGGTGGCACGGAGGCGACCGGCAATCTGGGCGGAGACGGCGAACAGGATGTCAGCGTCTTCACGGGCCAGTTGCTTGAACTTGGAGTAGCTGACTTCAGCCACTTCACACTCGGTCTTGGCCTTTACCCACGCAGAGCGGGAAGGGTCGTTTTCAAACAGACCCATTTCGCCGAAGAAGTCCCCTTCATTCAGGTAGGCCATGATCATCTCGCGACCGTCATCATCTTCGATCATCACGGTCACGGAGCCCTTCAGGATGTAATAAAGGGCATCCGATTCATCCCCCGCATAAATGATGGTGCTTTTCGCTGGGTACTTGCGTCGATGGCAGTTGGCCAGGAAATGGTCCAGATTTGGAATAATTTTATTGCCGTCAGTCATGGGCGCTCAGTCTTAAGCCAGAAAAATGTCTTAGCTAATAAGACTATGGATATTGCCTGTTTTTATCAGGCCTGCCAAGGGAACTGGCTCTCACTACCGATTATCCCGGCTTGGGCGGTCCCCTGAGGCCGACAGACTGGATCTGTAGAGGGACGGTGCCGCAGATTGTCGGCAGGGGCCCGAAAAGGGGTGGCGCAGGCCCCGGGCTATGGTACTCTGCGCCCCCTTTCCGGGTGGCGAAAAGAGGCTGTCATCCGAAGGCAAAATGCACCAGGAGAACGCCATGAAAGCAGTGGTCCAATGGCAGGGCGAGGCCTGCTACGAAGGTCAGACCGAAAGCGGCCATCAGGTACTGATGGACGGCCCGCCAGATCATGGTGGCCAGAATCGTGGCCCACGCCCCATGGAGACGTTGCTGTTGGGTGTCGGGGGGTGTTCTTCCTTTGATGTGGTGCATATTCTCAAGAAGTCTCGTCAGGATGTGACCGACTGCCGTTGCGAACTGACCGCCGAGCGCGTCGATGATGTTCCTGCGGTGTTCAGCAAGATTCATCTGCATTTCATCGTTAGCGGTAATAACCTGAAAGAAGCCCATGTAAAACGGGCGGTGGAGTTGTCTGCCGAGAAGTATTGCTCGGCCAGCATCATGCTGACCCGGGGTGGTGTCGAGATCACCCATAGTTATAGCATTGAGGCCTGATTCCGGTCAGGCTGGGAATTCCGGCGCCATGCCGGGGTGAAAGGTGGGGCGTTGAGTCGCCTCGCAGACAGGTAGCCGCATCAATGCGGTGGTGTGTTTTGTTCTAGTGTGGCGGTAAGCGCCCATGGGGTACGGCTGTGGTGAAAGATCCCAATCCCAAGATTACGGTTCACGGTTTCAACAACCTGACCAAATCCTTGAGCTTCAATATCTTCGATATTGCGTATGCAAAGACTGAGCAGCATCGTCAGGAGTACATCGAATATATTGATGAGCTGTATAACGCCGAGCGTCTCACCGAGATTCTCACCAATGTGACCAAGATTATTGGCGCCAATATTCTTAACGTGGCCCGTCAGGATTACGATCCGCAGGGGGCCAGCGTGACCATGCTGATTGCCGAGCATGAAACCCCGCCAGATGGCACTGACTGGGACGAGGAAGCCCCGGGTCCGTTGCCGGACACGGTGGTGGCGCACCTGGACAAGAGCCACGTGACGGTCCACACCTACCCGGAATCCCATCCGGATAACGGTATTTCCACGTTCCGTGTGGATGTGGATGTATCGACCTGTGGGGTGATTTCACCACTGCGTGCCCTGAACTACCTGATCCACAGTTTCGATTCCGATATCGTGACGGTGGACTACCGCGTGCGCGGTATGACCCGCGATCTGGATGGCACCAAGCACTACATTGATCATGACATCAATTCCATCCAGAACTTCCTCACGGAAGATACCCAGAACGCCTATCAGATGATCGACGTGAATGTGTATCAGGAGAACATCTTCCATACCAAGATGCTGCTGAAAGACTTCGATATCGACAACTATCTGTTTGGTGCTGGTAGCGACGAGTTTGACCAGGAAGAACTCGATTCGATTGAAGAACGCCTCAAGACCGAGATGCTGGAGATTTTTTACAGCCGGAATCTTGGTTGAAGAGCAGTGAATAGTTAACAGTTAACAGTGAATAGCTGCGCGATCAGCGCAGCGGCCAGCTGGAAGTAAAGAGGCCGCGCCCATAACCTGGGTGCGGCCTCTTTGTTTGTGACAACATATATTTCGAAGCCGCTGTAGGAGCTTGCCTGCAAGCGATCCGAGCCTTGGCGAGGAAATGAGTTTCGAGTTACGAGAAGCGAGTTTCGAAAGGCAAAACCTCAAACCTCGTGCTTGGTTGTTGTCTATTGATTTTCGAAACTCGCTTCTGGAATTCTTACCTCGTCAAGGCTCGGATCGCTTGCAGGCAAGCTCCTACGGCAACTTCGCAGCAAACAAAGAGGCCGCCCCCAATCTATTGACGCGGCCTCTTTGTTCTCAGTACCTGATGACGTTTGGCGCGACGCTGTTAACTGTTCACTATTCACTGTTAACTAATCAGATCCGATAAGTCGCAAACGTCATCACCTTGCTCATCAATGTCATGGCGTGGCGGATGGGCGGCGGCAGGTCGGCGCCGCCGGCGTCTTTGGCGGTGACGGCATGCTTGAGCTCGTCGGTGCGCATTTGCTCAAGGATGGCTCGGGTGCGCAGGTCGCTTTCCGGCACCTGATAAAGGTGGGATTCCAGGTGCTTCACCACCTGGTTTTCGGTTTCCGAGACAAACCCCAGACTCCAGCGATCACCGATCAGGCCGGCGGTGGCACCCATGGCATAGCTCATGGCATAGAACAGCGGGTTCAGTTTGCTTGGTGCTCCGCCCAGTTCGCGAATGCGCTCTTCACACCAGGCCAGATGGTCTTCTTCTTCTTTGGCGGCTTCTTCCATGGCGTGACGGATATGCGGCAGGCTGGCTGTGCTGGCCTGGCCCTGGTACAGCGCCTGGGCACACACTTCACCGGTATGGTTGATGCGCATCAAACCCATCACGTGGCGACGCTGATCGCTCGGCAGGCTGCCGGGCTGGGCGGTGCCGCCCGGGCTATCCGGTGCGGCAGTCGGAGCACGTTCAGCTTGTATGGTACCTGGCGTCAGCGTGCGCAGGGCGTTGTCTGCTCTGGCCAGCAATCGGTCCAGAGGAGAAAGGCGGCGTTCTGTCATGGGCTGTCCACAGCAGTGTTTTGAAAGATGATCATGTTAGCATACCGGCATCCTCGCCCTGTGAAGAATGATAACAATGAGTGATCTGAACGACCTGCGCATGCTGCTGGATTCCCGCTACCCGATTGTGGTGATCGAAACCTGGGAGGAATTACGGGCGTTGGATTTGATCCGGCGTCTGGGAATGAAAGAAGGGCGCCCGGTGTTTGCCTGGAATGCGGTGGATGGCCTGCGCAGGCTGGAGTTTGATGATGTGCCCAGCCAGAAGCACACCATTGAGCCGGATGCCATGCTTGGCCAGATTCGTGGTACCAGCCAGCCCGGGATTTATGCCCTGTGTGATATCCATCCGTTCCTGGACGGCGAGCCGAAGAATGTCCGGCTGATCAAGGAAATCGCGCTCCACCACGAGCGGTTACAGCATACGCTGGTGCTGATCAGTCACCAGTTCACGATTCCCGCTGAAGTGCGCCGATACTGCACCCGCTTCAGCCTGTCCATGCCGGATGAGAAACAGCTGGAGCATATTGTCCAGGACGAAGCCCGTCGATTTAAAAAGGAAAAGGGCGAGCGGGTTCGCGCCAACCGGGAATCACTGGACCGGTTGGTTCGTAACCTGCGCGGCATGAGCGCAGACGATGCCCGCAAGCTGGCCCGGGGCGCCATCATCCAGGATGGCGCCATCACCGAAGACGATCTGCCGGAGGTCAACAAGGCCAAGTTTGCCCTGATGGAGATGGATGGCGTGCTCAGCTACGAGTACGACACCGAAAGTTTTGCCCATGTTGGCGGTCTGGACGGCCTGAAGCAGTGGCTTGGCAAGCGAGAGAAAGCCTTCCACGGGGATGCGGGCATCGACAGCCCTCGTGGCGTGATGCTGGTGGGGGTACAGGGCGGCGGCAAGAGCCTTGCAGCCAAGTCGGTGGCCGGCCTGTGGGGGCTGCCGTTGTTGCGGCTCGATATGGGGGCGATATACAACAAGTTTTTCGGAGAATCCGAGCGCAATGTCCGTGAAGCCCTGACCATGGCAGAAACCATGTCGCCCTGTGTGTTATGGATCGATGAAATTGAAAAAGGCATTGCTGTAGGGGACAACGATGGCGGGACGTCGCGCCGGGTGCTGGGCACCTTGCTGACCTGGATGGCCGAGAACACCAGCAAGGTGTTTATGGTGGCCACGGCCAACGACATCGAGCGTTTGCCGCCGGAGCTGATTCGCAAAGGGCGTCTGGATGAGATTTTCTTTGTAGATCTTCCGTCGCCGCCTGTCCGCGAGATTATCTTTCGGATTCATTTGCAAAAGCGGCATCAGGATGCAGAGCGTTTTGACTTGCCGACGCTGGCCGAACACAGTGACGGCTTTACCGGTGCTGAAATCGAACAGGCGGTGGTGGCGGGATTGTACAGCGCCAGTGCAGCGGGAACGGTACTGGATCAGGCCATGCTGGAAGCCGAGCTGGCCGCCACGGTTCCCTTGTCAGTCACCATGGCAGAGCCATTGGCGAGGCTGCGGCACTGGTGCCAGAACCGGGCGGTGAGTGCGGGCTGATTTAGGGAGCCTCTGAATAACTCCTTGCATGCTCAGCGTGTCCAGAAGCGTGCAGCTGTTGTGTCTTGTCTCGACGGTAAGGGTGGCTCCCTTTCCTAGAGGCAAGGCGCAACAGATGGGCGCTTCAGGCCGCGCCCTTCGGGTCTTTCAGGCTGGCCCGCACTCGTTGTTGCGCTTTTTTGATGGATGGACATACACCTTCAAAACCGCGCCCCTCTTTACCTTTTGGCCCATAGAGGGGGCGAGCCAGCCTGAAAGACTGAGCACGCAAGGAGTTATTCAGAGGCTCCTTAGCTTCCCGGTAAGTCTTGTCCGGATTGGGTATAGCGCACCACGGTTTCTCGCAGCGTGTTCAATTCCACCGGTTTGGGTAGGTGAGCATTCATGCCCGCCGCAAAACTGCGGTCGCGGTGTTCTTTCAGGATATGAGCCGTCAGCGCAACGATGGGCGTGGCGGGGAGACCGTGGCTCTGTTCCCACTCGCGAATCTTGCGGGTGGCCTCAAATCCGTCCATTTCCGGCATTTCACAGTCCATGAGGACCAGGTCATAGCGAGTCTCGCGGGCCTTTTGCAGGGCTTCGCGACCGTTGGATGCCATGTCTGCCTTGAGACCAAGTTTTCCCAGCATACCCCGGATGACCTTCTGGCTGAGGTAGTGATCTTCTGCTACCAGAATATTCAATCCCGGGTCTGGCTGGTGCTCTGTCTGTTCCTGTGGTGCAGGGCGGTCGTTGCCCAGTTCTTCGGCCAGTGCCTGACGCAGGCGCGGGGCGGAGACCGGCTTTGACAGGACCCGATGAATCCCCACATTGCGGGCCTGGGTAGAGGAGGGCGCCTGATTGACCCCGGTCAGCATGACCAGCACGGTGGGGTGAATGATCAGGGGGTCTTCATGGATGCGGGCCGCCAGCTGCATACCATCCATGCCCGGCATCTGGTGATCCAGTACCACGACATCGTAGGGCTCGTTGATATTGGCCTGGGTACGCAGAGACGCCAGCGCCTCTCGGGGGTCGTGACAGGCGGTCACCTTCATCCCCCAGGACAGGGCGTGGTGACGTAATACCCGGGTAACGGTGCTGGAATCATCAACTACCAGGATGCTTCGCCCTTCCAGTCTGGCGGGGTCGACCTTCACCGTCGGGTGGTTGCCGGTACTGTCGGCGGGTAGTGGCAGGACAAACCAGAAGTGTGCGCCACGATGGTCCTGCAGTGTGCCCATACGGCCTTCCAGTGCATCGACCAGTTGTTCGGCAATGACCAGGCTCAGGTGGCTGCTTTCACTCTGCCGTTGGCTGTCTTTCAGGCGTTGCACGGTGTCGTCGCTGATCGCGCTGCCAGAAAAACCAAAACGGATCCGGTCGGCCTGGCCGGTGGGCTCCATGGACACATCCACCACCAGCTCCCCCGGGGTGCCATGGCGAATCAGGGCGCCGATCAGGTTGGTGAGGATCTGCCGTAACCGCCCGGCATCCCCCAGTACTCGTGCTGGCACATTAGTGTGGACATGGGTGATCAGCTCGATGTGTTTTTCTTCGGCTCGCTCCTTGAACAGGTCGATGGCCTCCATGACCTGATCGTGGATATCCAGTGAGGCACGATTGATATCAGCGCCCTCGGCCGTCAACTGGGAGTGTTCCAGGACATCGTTGATGATGCGCAGCAAGCTGTCGCCAGCGTGTTGAATGGCGCTGACACATTCCCGTTGATTGGGCGTCAGCGGGGTGTCGTCCAGAATTTCTGCCATGCCCAGAATGCCGCTGAGGGGGGTTCTGACGTCATGGCCAATACGCGAGAGTGTTTCCCTGCGGGTGCTGTCGACGGTGTCGGCGATGGCTTCGGAGCGTTCGCTTTGTGTCTTCAGGCGGCTTTGGTGGTTGCGGCGAATGCGCAGGCCTACGCCGAGGGTGACCGCTTCCACGACAGCCGTTCCCATCAGCCATTGGGGCAGTTCGGCGCTGGTTTGCAAAATCCCGAGATACGCCAGACAGACGAGTAAGGCTGGCAGGCTAACCAGCATGGCGGTCATGAAGAACATACCGCCGCCATGGGCCTCGCCATGCCAGGAGGTGTAGCCGAGCACGATCATGGTGATGCCCGCAAAGCCAACCAGCATGAAGCTGAGGTAGGCAGCAAGGCTCAATGGAAGCAGGAGGTTGGCAACCAATGCAATCAGTGAGACCACCTGCAGGCCATTGACCAGTGTGTCCAGGCGAGGGTGGTGCTGCTTGAGGCACATGAATTCCTTGGTCACCCCGGCGGCGGCCCACAGGGCCAGCAACATGATCACGAACAGCAGTCTGGGTTGCAGGCGTGCACTATCGGCAATCACCAATGGCAGGAAGTCAGCCAGCAACAGGCTGATGGCAATAATGCTGAGCAGGAAGACCGCATGGTAGTAGTAGGTGATGCCGCCACGCATGATCCCGGCAATCAGGTTATAGATCACCAGAATCAGCATGGCCCCGGCGAGCACCATGTACAGAGCGTTGCTGACCTGTTGATCAGCCAGGAAATGGTTGGGTGTTGTCAGGGATAAACCGTAGGTCAGGTAACCCTGGGCCTGCAGGCGCAAGTAGAGCAGCTGGGTTTGCCCGGTCGGCAGGGCAATGCGAAAGCCGGCTCCACGGCCGGGTATACGCAGCTCGGAGCTGGCCTGGGCGTAGCCTGCCGGGGAGGGGAGATAGAGGCTGGCATGAGGGTTGCCGAGTACATGAAGGGTGTATTCTTGCGGGCGGTCCAGCTCGTTTTTCAGTGCCACCCGAACCCACCAGTTACCGTCCTGGACACCGAGACGCTCGATAAACCGGGTGGCAGGTTGAAACTCACTGCTGGCAAGGGCGCTGATGTCATCAACCGTCAGGTTGCCAGGCGCGTCGTGGAGGAATTCGGAATAAATGGTGATCCGGCTGTTATCCGGCTCGGTATGAATAACGAAGGGCGGCGGAGGTGCAGGCTGTGCCGCTGCGGTTTGCACCATGCAGGGGGTGCAAAGCAGCAGTAGCAGCAGGCAGAAAAAGTTAAGGAGCCTGTTCGGCCACGTTGTCAGCGTTGTCAGCATCCGTTGATTTTCCCCGATCGAGCACATAGGCATTCAAGCCCGCTTCGGAGAGGATATAGGCTCCTAGCTCACTTCGTCGACTGTCGCCACACACCACGTAGAAGAAATCCTTCTCCAGATTCTGTACCTCGCGGCGTAATTCACTTAATGGAATGTTGCGTGCACCGGGTGTGCGGTCGTGGCGGAACTCCATGGGTAACCGCACATCCACCAGCACACAGGCGGTATCTGCTTCCAGCACCATGGTATCCAGCTCGTCTTCGCTGAGATGACGAATCACGGAATCCTGCAGGATCGCCTGGAAGTCTTGTTTGCCAAGACACATGACCACGCCGTCGCTGGTCATGGTGATGGTGGCATTGCGCGGGCTGTCACTGATCAGGGCATCCTCACCAAAGAAACGCCCGGCAGACAGGGCCGCCAGGGTTTCCTGTTTGGCGCCTTTGCTGCGCGTGACCATGGCTTTGCCTTGCTTGATTACAAAAAAGGTGTCGCCATCTTCCCCTTCGGTGAGGATGGTCTCGCCCAGCTGGACTTCGCGTTCTTCAAACTTCATGAACAGGCTGTGCAACATGGCCGGGGGCACGGCAGCGAACAGTTCGGAGGACAGCAGGGCGTCCATCCAGTCCCGTTCACTTTCGTCATCGCCTTCATCCAGCAGAGATTCCGCGGCCTGGGTCCAGGTCATCAGCAAATCGAGTTTGTTGCGATCAATGGCGTAGAGGGTGGTGGCTTCCGCGCTGATGGCGTTGATGGTGTGCTCGGGATAGTTATCCAGGGCCAGATAGTTCTCGTCATCATCGGCGGTGAAGTGACGTACCTGAAAGCTTGCGTCGGTAAGGTCCAGTGCGCCTTCTACCAGAAAGAAGGCCTTGTCTGTCTTTTGGCCCCGTTTGAACAACAGTCGGCCCGGGCCAAGTGTGATGACGTCGATCTGGCCCTGAATTTCCTGAAGATGGGATTCGCCCAGACAGTCGAAAGGAATGAAATTCTCAAGGCGAGACATGTCGGCCAGGACACTGCTCATGGTACCCCCAATACAATCGCTTATTGTTCGGGGTACTGGATGCGCAAAGCGGAAACGGGCGCTAACCCGTCTCCGCCAGAACAGAAATGCCAATAATGGTGCCGGAAAGCCCAACACAGCCACAGGGAGCGGGCTGCCCGCCTGTGACCTACCCCGTTATTCGTACTTATGGGGCTAGCTTATGCCTTTTCGCGGGCCACTGCACGGTAACCAATGTCTGTGCGGTATTGGGCATTGCGCCATGTGATCTGCTTCACACCTGCATAGGCGTTGGCCTGTGCGTCGCTGACGGTGTCACCGACGCCGGTGACACACAGAACCCGGCCGCCACTGGTGACGACCTGGCCGTCTTTCTCGGCGGTGCCGGCGTGGAAGACTTTTACGGTGTCCGAATCCGCCTGGTCCAGGCCTTCGATGGCATCGCCCTTTTCGTAGCTGTCCGGGTAGCCGCCAGCGGCCATGACTACACCCAGAGTGGGGCGCGGGTCCCACTGGATGTCGGTCTGGTCCAGCTTGCCGTCCAGGGCGGCCAGGCACAGGGCGGCCAGGTCGGATTGCAGACGCATCATGATCGGCTGGGTTTCCGGGTCGCCAAAGCGGCAGTTGTATTCGATGACCTTGGGGGCCCCTTCCGGGCTGATCATCAGGCCGGCATACAGGAAACCGGTGTAAGGCATGCCCTCGGCGGCCATACCTTCTACGGTCGGGGTGATGACTTCATCCATGATGCGCTGGTAGACCGCATCGGTGACCACCGGTGCCGGGGAGTAGGCGCCCATGCCGCCAGTGTTGGGGCCGGTGTCGCCGTTGCCGACGCGCTTGTGGTCCTGGCTGGTGGCCATGGGCAGCACATTCTTGCCGTCTACCATGACGATGAAGCTGGCTTCTTCGCCTTCCAGGAATTCTTCCACTACCACGCGGTGGCCGGCGTCGCCAAACTTGTTGCCGTCCAGCATGTCGCGCACCGCGTCTTCGGCTTCCTGCAGGGTCATGGCGACGATCACGCCTTTGCCTGCTGCCAGACCATCGGCCTTGATGACGATGGGCGCACCTTGCTCACGGACGTAGGTGAGGGCTGCCTCCATGTCGGTGAAGTTGCCATAGGCGGCGGTGGGGATGTTCTGGCGGGCCAGGAAGTCCTTGGTGAAGGCCTTGGAGCCTTCCAGCTGGGCGGCGGCCTTGCTGGGGCCGAAGCACTTCAGGCCGTTGTCCTTGAACGTATCGACCAGGCCTTCTACCAGTGGCGCTTCCGGGCCAACGATGGTCAGGTCAACCCCGTTGTCCTTGGCAAATGCCAGCAGGGCCGGCTGATCCAGCACATCGATGGCCACGTTTTCAAGCTTGGCTTCGCGGGCGGTGCCGGCGTTGCCTGGGGCCACGAACACCGTCTCTACCTGCTCGGCCTGAGCCACTTTCCATGCCAGCGCATGCTCGCGGCCACCGCCGCCAATTACTAGAACTTTCATTGAGGTGCTCGCCTCTTCTGATTCCGTCTTTGTTGGAGGCGGGCCAGACGTCGGACGTCGGACGTCGGACGCTAACCCGATTCTGTCGTCAGACGTCCGACCTCAGACGTCCGACGTCTTAATGCCTGAAATGACGCATGCCGGTGAAGACCATGGCCATGCCGGCTTCGTCGGCGGCGGCGATGACTTCTTCGTCGCGGATCGAGCCGCCCGGCTGGATCACGCAGCTGATGCCGACCTTGGCGGCATTATCGATGCCGTCGCGGAACGGGAAGAATGCATCGGATGCCATCACCGAACCTTCCACCTGCAGACCCGCATGTTCGGCCTTGATGGCGGCGATACGGGCAGAGTTTACGCGGCTCATCTGGCCGGCGCCCACGCCCACAGTCTGGCGGTTTTTGGCGTAGACGATGGCGTTGGATTTGACGAACTTGGCCACTTTCCAGGCGAAGATCAGGTCGTGCATTTCGGCCTCGGTGGGGGCACGCTTGGTGACCACTTTCAGATCACCTTCAGTGATCATGCCGATGTCGCGATCCTGTACCAGCAAGCCGCCGTTAACGCGCTTGTAATCCAGGCCACCTTCGGTCGGCCCGGTGATTTCGCCGCAGACCAGTACGCGCACGTTTTTCTTGGCGGCGGTAATGGCGAGAGCCTCATCGGTGGCGCTGGGGGCGATGATCACTTCCACGAACTGGCGATCGACGATGGCCTGGGCGGTAGCCGCGTCCAACTCGCGGTTGAAGGCGATGATGCCACCAAAGGCAGATTCCGTGTCGGTTTCGAAGGCCAGATCGTAGGCTTTGCCGATGCCGTCCAGGCTTACCGCTACCCCACAGGGGTTGGCGTGCTTGACGATCACACAGGCGGGCTTGGTAAAGGCTTTTACGCACTCCAGCGCCGCGTCGGTATCGGCGATGTTGTTGTAGCTGAGTTCCTTGCCCTGCAGCTGCTTGGCGGTGGCGATGGATGCCGGGGCAGGGCTGCGTTCGGTGTAGAAGGCCGCTTTCTGGTGCGGGTTCTCGCCGTAACGCATGTTCTGGGTTTTTTCGAAGTTCAGGTTGATGGTGCGCGGGAAGTCTTCATTACTCATACCATCTTCGCCGCCCACCATCTTGCCGAAGTAGTTGGCAATGGCGCTGTCGTAGGCGGCAGTGTGCTCGAACGCCTTGATGGCCAGATCGAAACGCAGGGTGTTGGACAGGGCGCCGCCGTTGGCGTCCATGTCGTCCAGCACGCGCTGGTAGTCAGACGCATTGGTAACGATGCCCACGTGGGCATTGTTCTTGGCGGCAGAGCGCACCATGGTCGGGCCGCCGATATCGATGTTTTCGATGGCGTCTTCCAGGGAGCAATCCGGGTTGGCCACGGTGGCTTCGAACGGGTACAGGTTCACGACCACCAGGTCGATGCGGCTGATGTCGTTATCGGCCATCACCTGATCGTCCTGGCCGCGACGGCCGAGAATGCCGCCGTGCACTTTCGGGTGCAGGGTTTTCACCCGGCCATCCATCATTTCCGGGAAACCGGTGTAGTCGGAGACTTCGCGCACCGCGATGCCGGCTTCCTGCAGTTTCTTGTAGGTACCGCCTGTGGACAGTAGCTCCACGCCCTTGCCGGCCAGGGCCTGGGCAAATTCAACGATACCAGTCTTGTCGGAAACACTGATCAGTGCACGTTCAACGGCTTTGCTCATGGGATTTCACCAAGTTGCGTAGTCTTAATTAATACGAGGGCCAGAAACAAAAAAAGGGCAGTGTGGTCACTGCCCTTGATATAGCAGGTCTGTTTTACAACAGACCGTACTGCTTGAGTTTCTTGCGCAGGGTGCCGCGGTTCAGGCCCAGCAGCTCGGCTGCCTTGGTCTGGTTTCCACGGGTGTATTCCAGCACCTTCTCAAGCAGCGGGATTTCCATCTCCGCCAGTACCATCTGGTACAGCTCGCTCACAGGCTCGCCATCCAGCTGGTTGAAATAATCGTTTAACGAACGACGCACACAATTGCGGAGCGTATCGTGGGTTTCACTGCGCGCAATGGTCAGATGCGGCTGCTTGCGTGCTTCAGCGGTGTTCATTTCAGTAAGTGTCCGTGCAGCGGCTGTGTTAACTGAAGAAAGGGTCATGCGGCCAAGGCTCCGTTTTTCTTCCGGGCAGACACTTCGCCATACCGACCAAAGCGAACCCGGTCGGTAGTGACGTTGATCTGTTGGAAAAACTGCTCGATTGCCACCTGTTGGTCGGTGGCATTTTCCAGTGTGTTAAATCCACGCCGGAAGTCTTCCCCTCCGGGCAGGTTCTGTGTGTACCAACCCAGGTGCTTGCGTGCGATGCGAACCCCCATGAACTCACCATAGAATTGGTGAAGTTCGGCCAGGTGCTGTTGCACGCAATCATGGACTTCCGCTACTAACGGCGCTGCGGGCAGCGAGCCGTGCTCGAGGTAATGCAGGGTGTCCCGGAAGATCCATGGGTTACCCTGAGCAGCGCGGCCGATCATGATACCACCGGCTCCCGTGGATTCCAGTACCCGTTTAGCTTTTTCCGGGCTATCCACGTCACCGTTAGCCATGATTGGAATATTTACCGCCTTTACCACGTCGGCAATGGTGGCGTATTCCGCCTCTCCATTGAATTTGTCGGCCCGGGTGCGGCCGTGGATGGCCAGCGCCTGGATGCCGGCAGCTTCGGCGATGCGGGCGATCTCGATGGCGTTGCGGTGAGCGCGGTCTGGCCCGGTGCGGATCTTCAGCGTCACGGGGACATCCACCGCCGCAACGACTGCATCCAGAATGCGGGCTACCAGATCTGGATCGGCCAGCAGGGCAGAGCCTGCGGCGCGTTTGCACACCTTCTTGGCGGGGCATCCCATGTTGATGTCGATAATCTGGGCGCCATGATCCACATTGGCGCGGGCCGCATCCGCCAGCATCGCGGGTTCACCACCGGCAATCTGTACCGAGATCGGGCCGGGCTCGCCGCTATGGTTGAGCCGTTGGCGGGATTTTCGAGAGTTCCACAGACGGGTGTCCGAGGTGACCATTTCCGATACCAGCAGGCCCGCTCCCAGATCCCGACACAGCCGCCGGAACGGGCGGTCGGTGACACCGGCCATGGGGGCCAGAATCAGAGAGTTGGGTAGGGTGTAGGGGCCAATCTGCATGGAATTGGAAGGTCGGTTGGTTAAAAAGGGAGCTAATGATAGAGACCCGCGCCCGGCGATGAAAGGCCATTGATCAAAAAAGGCTCACCTTGAATCAGGGGGCGGTTGAGCTGACAGGATGCGGTGCACGCTGGGCGCTAGTGAGGGGCAGGGGCGTCTATGTTGCCCGCATCACTTGCCGTTAACAGGCGGTTAAGCGAACAGGGCGCAGAGGATACCGAGGGAGCGGAGAAACTGCCCCTGCCTTGCCTCGATTATCTCTGTGCGCCCTGTGGTGAAAAACTTCCCGTTTTATCGGGGGCGGTTCAGGCGTCAGGGGAGCCCGCCGACTCCGGGCTGGCCAGCAGCCGCAGGTTGTAGTTCACCGCCTTGTCGCCAGGGTCAACGATTTCCAGTGATACATGTAGAGGGGTGTGGATGGGCATGGTTTCCATGCCGGCCAGATCGCCGTGCAGGTATTCCGCTGGCTTGAAGCGACGCCCTGCAATGGCCTTGCCGTCCAGTGCACTGAAGGTCAGTTCCAGATCCGGGAAGGGCTGCGGATAACGGGCTTCATTGAAGAGAATCGCGTCTACCACCAGCGAGTTGTCAAACTGAGGGTGGCTGCGAACCACCAGGTTGGCGCCTCGCAGTTTGCTGATGTCGCTGCGATTGGGCAGGCGGCATCCCAGCACCTCACACACTTGCTGGTAGGCTGGCCGCCACTGAGGGCTACGGGCCAGTTGATCGAAATTGAAGTAACCGTACTGGGCGATCAGTACCACCAATGCCAGCACGGACAGCCCCCCCCATTTAGCCAGTCCGGACCAATCGCGATGTCGCTGGAAGTGCGCTTCTCTCTCACGCAGTGGCGCGGAAGCACTAATGGTCACTGGCTCTTCGGTCAGGTCATCACCGAACAAGTCGAGGCCGCCGAACAGGGAGTCGTCGTCATCCTGGGCAGGCTTTTGCGCTTTGGGTTTGGGGGCCGGCTTGTCCTTTTTGGGAGTGGGTGCCGCCGGGCGTTTCGCGCCGGGCTCATCCAGAGGCGCGAAGACCGCTTTGGCGGGTTTGTCGTCCTCAGGGCGCGCGGGTTCCGGTTCATCTTCCAGTTCCTGCAGCAGGGCCTCGGCCCAGGCTTCATCGGCGCCTTCGTTGTGGCTTGCCCGGCCGGCCCCCTGCATGTCGGCAAAATCCTCGCCGAGGCCGTTCTCGCCGTCTTCGCCAAGATTCATGAAAGAGTCGCTCAGCTCCATGCCTTCGATATTCAGGCCGCTGTCGTCGTGCTGCTCATCATCATCCTGAGCGTCTAAATCCGGATCCAGATCCAGTTCGCCGTCGGAAAAGGGGGAGTCTTTCCTGCTGGTCTGCTTGTCGGGGGAAGTGGAGCTGTTGCTGTCCAGGGCGCCGGCCCAGCGGTTTTCGGTGCTGGCGGCTTGCTCGGGTGGGTCTACCAGATAGTCCGTGGCCTGAAATACCTGAAGGCAGGAACCACAACGCACGGCTCCGCGAGCCTGTTTGAGGTGCTCGTCGGTGATCTTGAACTGGGCTGCACAGTGAGGGCAGCGGGTCTTGTACTGGGTGGCCATGGACATGCCTGATTGTTATTGGTTGGCGGCGCAGCAAACCGCACACAGTCGCTGTGTTGTGTGCGTAGACTCTTTTTACAGAAAAAACCCAATGGCCCGCAAGGACCTGCGCCTCAGTTTGGGTGGCTGTTGGGGTGAGTGCAGCGATCCCCAAATCGGTCTTCGCCCCGGTTACGGCTGCTTGCGTACACCGTCAATGCGTACCCAGTCGCCTTTCTGTGTGGTTGGCGTCAGGTCGAACCAGCGGGAGTAGGCGTCGCGTACATCGTCTGCCTGCTCAGCGAGAATCCCGGAAAGCGCCAGTCCGGCACCGGGTTTGCAGTATCCCGCCAGTAGTTCGGCCAGCTCTACCAGTGGGCCGGCAAGAATGTTGGCCACCAGTACGTCGCAGCGGTATTCGGCGGGCATCTGTTCCGGAAGAAACAGGTCGAGCCGGTCGGCTACACCATTGTTTCGAGCGTTTTCTTCACTGGCGATCAGGGCCTGGGGGTCAATGTCGGTACCGGTGGTCTTGCCGGCACCCAGTAGCAGGGCCGCGATGGCCAGCACGCCTGAGCCGCAGCCGAAGTCCAATACCGTCTTGCCGTTCAGTGCGTGCCCGTCCAGCCATTCAAGGCAGAGCGCGGTGGTCTCGTGGGTGCCGGTGCCGAAGGCCAGGCCAGGGTCCAGTTTCAGGTTGACTCCGTTTGGGTCGGGGGCGTCTGTCCAGCTGGGCACAATCCATAGCCGTTCGCCAAATCGCATGGGGGAGAAGTCATCCATCCACGCCCGTTCCCACACCTGGTCTTCCAGGGTTTCGTGATGATGCGCATCGGCCTGCAGCCCTTGCTGCTGCAGGGCGGTGAGGATCAGATCCAGTTCTGCATCAGCCTCGAACAAGGCGCTGACAACGGTGTTCTGCCATAGCGGTCGGGTGCCCGGCGGTGGTTCGAACACGGGTTGGTCTGCTCCGTCGGTGAGGGTCACGGCGCAGGCGCCCAGATTTTCCAGCGCGGCCTGAAAGGCATCGGCGTGTTTTTCCGTCGTGGCAAGGTGGAGCTGGAGCCAGGCCATTTTCGCTTCGCTCTAGTGAATAGTTAACAGTAAAAAGTGAACAGCTGCGTGGGGCGTTCGCCCCAACGTGGGGGATGATAGCAGTTAAGGTCGCGGCGAATCACTCCGGATTAGGTCTTGTTGTGGGAGCTTGCTTGCAAGCGAATCTCCCACGTTTAAGCGGAACAGACAGAGCCGTTGGTTGTCCGCGGCGCATACCCCGGTCTTAACAGGCCTAAGATTGTGTGGGGTGTGGGTTCCAGCCAGGGGGTGTTTTGCCGCTGGCGATGGCCAGGGCGTCGGGGAGGGAGGCCGGGAGCATGGCGCCGTGGCCCAGGCCGGGGAAGGGTTTCCAGTGGACTTGCAATGGCGTGTGTTGTGCCAGGGTTTGCACTGTGATCATGAAGGCGTCGCTGCCTTGCTGTTTCAGGCGTGCGATAGCGGCATCGTCCATATCCGGAGTCACACGGACTTCATCAGTGCCTCGTGCCAGCCATACCTGTGCCGGGGACGGTGTGTCTTTCAGGTAGTGATCAATCGCGTGGTTGTGCCAGTAGGTTGCCGGGCTGACCGGGATATAGCGAGTAAAGGTGCTGGAAGGCGACGCCAGCGCATAGAGCGCAAACAGGCCGCCGAACGAATGCCCCCACAGGGATTGTTGCGCCAGGTTGAGGCGGGCGCGTTTTTGCACTTCGGGCTTGATGTGGCTTTCCAGCAGGGTCAGGAAGGCGTCGGCGCCGCCGCCAAGGCGTTCCGGTCGGCGGGGGTCAGGGATCAGCCCTTCACCGGGGAGTGCCGGCGTGTAGTCCTGTTGGCGAGCCACCACATCAAACAGCAGATCGGTGTCGTAGCCCACCATGATCAGTACCGGCAGAGCGTTTTCCGACAACGGTGCAAGCCAGTCTTCCTGAAGATGGTGCAGCACGGCATTGCCGTCGAGCAGGGTCACCGACGAATAGCCTTGCTCCGGCGGTGCGGAGTGCGGGATGGCCAGCCATACCCGGTAGTGGCGCTCGCCATCTTCGGAGGTGACGCGAAAATTCTCAAAGCGGTAGAGCGGTGATCCTCTATCCGCCAGGGTGGTTCCCATGGTCCGGGTCAGATCCGGTCTAGAGAATGCCGTTGTAGGCAGCAGGGAAGCAAAAAACAGACTAGTGAGAAATTGACGGCGCTGAAGTGGCATAGGGTTCTGCCTGAACATGACATGATCTGAACTTTACCGGGAATTTGTGCCAACACCATCCCGGACCGACAGAAAAAATGCACATTTTTTTCTGTCGTTCGTCATTATTATAGGGGCAGGGAGAAAGCGGCACTGCCCACGTCGGGCTGACCGAGATATTGCATGGAGCACAATAATGAAAGCAGAGAATCAGGCCCTGCAAAGCGCGGGTCTGCGGGCGACGTTGCCTCGCGTACGTATCCTACAAATGCTCGAGTCCATCGATGAAGAGCGCCATCATCTCACTGCGGAAGATCTCTACCGGCATCTGCATCAGGCCGGGGAGGACATTGGTCTGTCCACGGTTTACCGGGTGCTGACCCAGTTTGAGAAAGCCGGGCTTGTTGCCCGCCATAACTTCGATAACGGTCATTCCGTGTTTGAGCTTTCTTCTGGCGAAGAGCATGACCATATGGTGTGTGTGGACACTAATGATATTGTTGAATTTCGCGACCCGGTGATTGAACGTCGCCAGCATGAAATAGCCGCGGCGCACGGTTATGACATCGTGGGGCGGGCGCTGGTATTGCGGGTGCGAAAGCGGCCCTGATGTGTACTGAAGTGCGCGGTTGATGGCTGCGTTAAGCGCGTTCCAGTGAATGAAAAGGCCGCGATCAGATACTGATCGCGGCCTTTTTGCGGCGGCTTTGATTCCGCCGGGGCTTAACGTTTGTGGCCGCTATTCGCTGCCCAGTTTCTTCTCAAGGTGGTGAATATCCACGCCGCCTTCAATGAACGCCTTGTCCTTGAAGATTTTTTCGCGGTGCAGACCCACGTTGGTCTTGATGCCTTCCACGACGATCTCGTCCAGGGCGTTGCGCATGCGCGCGAAGGCGATGTTGCGGTCTTCGCCCCAGGTGATCAGCTTGCCGATCAGGGAGTCGTAGTAGGGCGGTACGGTGTAACCGCTATAGATGTGCGAGTCGACACGCACGCCGTTGCCGCCAGGGGCGTGGAAGTAGCTGATTTTGCCCGGTGACGGGGTGAAGCGAACGGGATCTTCCGCATTGACCCGGACTTCGATGGCATGGCCCTGGAATTTGATGTCGGTCTGCTGCAGTTGCAGCCCGTCACCACCGGCGATGCGCAGCTGTTCCTTGACGATGTCCACGCCGGTCACCATTTCGGTTACCGGGTGTTCCACCTGTACTCGGGTGTTCATTTCGATGAAGTAAAAACGCTCATCTTCATACAAGAACTCGAAGGTGCCTGCGCCGCGATAGTTGATGGTCTTGCAGGCATCGACACAGCGTTGTGCGACTTCGTCTTTCAGGTGTTGTGGAATGTGCGGCGCGGGCGCCTCTTCCACCACCTTCTGGTGACGGCGTTGCAAGGAGCAGTCACGGTCGCCCAGATGGATAGCATGGCCGGCACCGTCTGCAAGGACCTGCACTTCCACGTGACGCGGTTTCTGCAGGAACTTTTCCATGTACACGGTGGCATCGCCGAAGGCGTTCTTGGCTTCGGAGCGGGTCAGGGTGATCGCGTTGAGCAGCAGGCGCTCTTCTTCCATCACGCGCATGCCCCGTCCGCCACCGCCGGCTGCGGCCTTGATGATGACCGGGTAGCCGATGTCGCGGGCCATCTGCAGCGCGCCTTCATCGTCGTCACCCACCGGGCCGTTGGAGCCTGGAACCGTGGGGACGCCGGCCTTTTTCATGGCGTCGATGGCGGCAACCTTGTTGCCCATAAGGCGGATGGTATCGGCCTTGGGGCCGATGAAGGTGAAGCCGGAGCGCTCCACGCTTTCCGCGAAGTCGGCATTCTCGGCCAGAAAGCCGTAGCCCGGGTGGATGCCGTCGGCATCGGTGACTTCGGCGGCGCTGATGATGGCCGGGATATTCAGATAGGAATCCACGGACGGTGCCGGACCGATGCACACGGCTTCGTCGGCAAGGCGCACGTGCATGAGGTCGCGGTCGGCCTTGGAGTAGACGGCTACGGTACGAATCCCCAGTTCCTTGCAGGCACGCAGGATACGCAGGGCAATTTCACCGCGGTTGGCAATGACAACCTTTTCCAGCATGACGGTTCTCCTTAAACGATGGAGAACAGAGGCTGATCAAACTCAACCGGTTCGCCGTCTTCTACCAGGATGGCATCAATGGTGCCGGACTTGTCTGCTTCGATCTGGTTCATCATTTTCATGGCTTCGACGATGCACAGCACATCGCCGGCCTGAACCTTCTTGCCCACTTCGGCAAACATCGGCGCGCCCGGCGCCGGGGAGCGATAGAACGTGCCCACCATGGGAGAGCGAACCAGGTGCCCGCTGGGGGTTTCTGCGGCAGGGGCCGCGGCCTCAGCTGCTGGCGCCGGAGCGGCAGCCGGTGCGGCGGGGGCCGCTTGTGGGGCGGCGTAGTACTGGGCCGGTGCAGCAGCAACCTTGTTGCCACCACGGCTGATGCGAACGGACTCTTCGCCTTCGCAGATTTCCAGTTCTTCAATGCCAGACTCTTCCAGCAGCTCAATCAGTTTCTTGATCTTGCGAATATCCATGTCTCTAAACCATCCAGTTATGCGTTGGGGGCCAGTTGTTCAAGGGCAGCAGTAAGGGCGAGCTGGTAGCCGGTGGCTCCCAGGCCGCAGATCACGCCGCGAGCGATATCGGAAAAATAGGACTGATGGCGGAACGTTTCCCGGGCATGCACGTTGGACAGGTGCACTTCGATAAAGGGGATCGCTACGCCAAGCAGGGCATCACGCAACGCCACACTGGTGTGGGTGAATGCTGCCGGGTTGATAATGATGAAATCGATGCCTTCGGTGCGGGCATCGTGAATACGCTCGATCAGCTCGTACTCCGCATTGCTCTGCAGGTGCTGCAGATGGTGGCCGGCGTCGCTGGCCTGCTGCTGAAGTTGCTGATTGATGTCAGCCAGGGTGGTATGGCCGTACTTTTCCGGCTCGCGGGTGCCAAGCAGGTTCAGGTTGGGGCCATGCAGGACCAGAATGGAAGCCAAAACGGGTCTCCCTGGAAACGTGTCGTTATTTGTTGTGAACGTGCGGGAAATTGGCTAGGAATCCTTCGCTTTCTCGCACCAATGCAATACTAGGGGGATTTCATGGCAGAAAAAAGGCTTTTACAACATTCGTTACAAGTTGACGGAAGATGCCGGGATATCGGTACTGTTTCACGTTTTTTGTTTAGGGGGGAGGTGCATGGCTTTCCGTAGGAGCGTCGCTGGCGGCGCGATCATCCAGCGTCGAAGGAAAAGGCGAACGCCACAGAGGGCACAGAGCACACGTAAAACAAGTTTTCTCCGTGATCTCTGTGCCCTCTGTGGTGACGGTGCTTTTGATTATGGTCAGCTATCGCGCCGCCAGCGACGCTCCTACGGCAAGGGGAGGGAGTCGGGTAGGGGGGCATCAAAGCCCCGGCACCACCCGGGCGTTAAGGTGCTCAATAAAACGTTCCGGCCCCATTTCACCCAGTACCCGGGATTTGGGGATTTCGTTGCTGGCAGGGGTGAAGAACACCAGGGCCGGCAGGCCGAGGATGTTGTATTGCTCCATGATGGCCTGGCTGTCGGCGTTGATCTCGGTGATATCCACCCGGTAGAGGTCAAAGCCTTGCATTTCGGTGAGCACGGCTTCGTTGCTGAGGGTGGTTTCCTCCAGCACCTTGCAGGCGACGCACCATTCGGCGAAGAAATCCACCAACACGGGCTTGCCCGCCTGGCGGGACGCGGCGAGTGCCTGCTCCAGTGATGCCTTGCCGACAACCGTTTTCCACGGGCCGTGGTCCTGTGTGGCCGGGTTGGCTTGTTGCTGCACTGTTGCTGCCGGCTGGGTGAGCGGCTGCAAGGGTTGCAACGGATCGCTGCCGCCACTGAGAGCGCCAACAATCATCACCGAGCCGTAGAGCGCCAGCACCAGCGCTACACCTCGCTTGAGGCGGGCCAGACCTTCGCCGGCGGCATCCAGCGCGCCAAGCTGCACGCCATAGATGGCCAACAGCAACCCGTACAGGCCAAGGGTGAGGGTGTCACTGATAATGCGGTCCAGTAGCCAGATGGCCACGCCGAGCATGACCACACCGAAGAAGCGCTTGATCTCTTCCATCCACATGCCGGCTCGTGGCAGCAGGCTGCCGCCGCCGGTACCAAAGATGATCAGTGGCACCCCCATTCCGATGGACAGGGCGAACAGTGAGGCGGCACCGGTAGCCGCATCGCCGCTGGCAGCGACATAGATCAGCGCACCCGCCAGGATCGGGGTCACGCAGGGAGAGACGACCAGTGCCGAGATCACCCCCATGAGGCCCGCGCCCAGCAGACTGCCGCGCTTCTCTTCGCCGGGTTGATGCAGCTTGTCACGCAGAAAATGGGGAAGCTGTAGCTCGTACAGCCCGAACATGGATAGGGAGAGCAGGACAAAGATCACCACAGAGGTGATGATGGCAGCGGGTTGCTGAAGCAGGAACTGCAGATTCAGCCCGGCACCGAACAGGGCGACCAGCAACCCGGCCAGGGTATAGGGCACGGCCACCCCGAGAACGTAGGCGCTGCTCAGGACAAAGCCGCGAGAGGTGCTGGGCTTGTCTTGGCCGGCAATGATGCCAGACAGAATCGGCACCATGGGAAACACGCAGGGGGTAAATGCCAGTAACAGGCCGCCGACAAAGAACAGGCCTACGATCAGGCCGATGGACTGGTTTTCCATCCATTCATTGAAGGCATTGGCATCATCGGAATTCAGGGTGTCAAAGAAATCCGCGTCGTCAGAGGCGGCCGGGCTGGTGGACGACGCGGCGGGCGACTTTTTTTCCGGCTGGGGACTGGCAAATTCAACGATCTTCTTGGTGGGGGGATAACACAGGGTGTCTTCGATGCAGCCCTGGTAACGCACTTCCAGTCGGGTATCTACCAGCGGCACGGATTGCAGCGGCAAGGCCAGTGACAGGCGGTGAAAGTAGACTTCCACATCACCAAAAATCTCGTCGGTCTTGGCTTTGCCCTCCGGCAGGGTGAAATCGGAGAAGTCATCCAGCACGTTGCCGTTGGTATCGGTCAGGGTGAACTTGAACTGGTGCTGGTAAAGATAGAGGTTGTCGTACAGCTCAAAGTCGAGCAGCACTTGCTGGTTGTCCCAGTCGGCATCGGTGACCAGTACGATGGCTTCATCTACGGTGGGCAAACGATCCTGATCGCCAAACAGGCTGTCGGCATTCGCATGGGCAGTCATAAAGACTGGTACCAGGGCAACCAGCAGCAAGCAGCGCCGCCAAATCAACATCATCATATTCTCCCGTCCGTCCCTCAGCCCGGATTCAGACCGCGAGACAGCGCCACGGTTCCTGAGGCCACAAGCGGGNTATTGTCGTCATCTGGGGCGGGCAAGGCAAAGGGCAATAGGCTGACCGCAACAACACGCTGACGAATGCAGGAGGGTTGGGTGTTGGGCTCATCCCTCATGTATAGTGAGTGACGGACTGATCTTGGGAGTGATCATGAGTAACGAGAAGTTCAGCGAAAAAATGGGGGATGCAATGCTGGACCCCCGCAACAACCGGATCTGGAAAGGATTGATGTGGTTGCTGGTACTGCTGCTGCTGGTCGATGTGNTGCTTGGCTGGTACTGGAGCCAGGAACCTGATCTGCGCACGGTGACCCCTGTGCCCGATGCGGTGCCGGGTGAAACCACCACCCGTGAGCTGATTTTTGTTGCCGATACCTTGCTGTCCAAGCCGGGTGGTTACCTGAGTAATGACATTCTGCCCCATCGTCTGTGGCTGGATAACATGCCCAGCTGGGAATATGGCGCGCTGGTACAGGTGCGGGATTTCACCCGGGTATTGCGCCGGGACATGAGCCGTTCNCAGTCCCAGAGCCAGGAAGACCGCGANCTGGCCATTGCCGAACCCCAGTTCAACTTTGACGCCAAAAGCTGGACCATGCCGGCCACCGAAAGTGAGTACCGCCGCGGGATCAGCGCCCTGCAGCGCTACCTGGACCGGTTGACNGACGCCAACGAAAACGACGGCAAGTTCTACGCTCGTGCAGATAACCTCAACTACTGGCTGAACGAAGTGCAGAACCGGTTGGGGTCCCTNAGTCTCAAACTCAGCCAGAGCGTCGGCCGTAGCCAGCTCAANGTGGACAAGGATGGTGCCCTGGCCATGGCNAAGGTGGATGCNGACGAGGAATTTGTGAAAACCCCGTGGCTGAAAATCGATGATGCGTTTTATGAGGCCCGTGGTGCCACCTGGGCGCTTGCGCAANTGATGCGNGCNGCGGAAGTGGATTTCGCCGAAGTGCTGCGCAAGAAAAACGCCACCGTCAGCTTCCGCCAGATGGTNCGCGAACTGGAAGCCACCCAGGAAACCGTGTGGAGCCCGATGATCCTCAACGGCGACGGNTTCGGCATGCTCGCCAACCACTCGCTGGTGATGGCCAACTATGTTTCGCGTGCCAACGCAGCGNTNATNGATTTGCGCAAGCTGTTGGTGGAAGGCTGAGACTTCAGTGAACAGTTAACAGTGAATAGTGAACAGCGTCGCGGGCCTGGTCTTTCAGGGTCTTCAACGCAAGAGGCCGCGCTCAAAGGTTGGGCGCGGCCTCTTGCGTTGAAAAANAGTAAAACGTTGCTCGCGCAACTGTTCACTATTCACTGTTAACTGTTCACTGCCATTTTCNTCCCCTTAGGCTCAGGCAGCGTCTTGCGCCATTCCTCGATCAGGGNGCTGTTGTCATCGTCCCAGGGGTGGAAGCCGGGTTTCAGGTAGGAGAACCAGGCGGGGATGATGCTGCTGATCACGCCTTTGTAGCCGAAGCCTTTCCACAGACCTTTTGCCAGGGTCAGGGGCTTCTTGTGGACGTTGTCCCGTTTGAGCATTTGCCAGGTGAANTANCTNGANAANCCGATCAGGTAGGCAGTGCTGGAGAGGAACAGCCGTTGGCGTTCCAGGTAGTTGCCGTTGACGTCTTTGTACAGGTCGTAGGCCACCGCCTTGTGTTCGGTCTCTTCGATGGCGTGCCACACCCACAGGTTNCGTACTGCCGGGTCCATCTTGTTCATCAGGTCCGGGCGGCGAAGAATGGCGTCAGCCAGAATCGCGGTGAAATGCTCCAGGCCTGCGGTNGCGGCCAGTTGCTGGCGTTTGCTCATGTGCTTGCGGGCACCNGCTAACAGTTTGTTGGTAACGGCCAGGGCCTTGCCGACGATGTCGTCGTACTTGCCATCGGCAATCAGGTCATTGAAGGCCTGGTGCTCCAGTGAATGCATGGCCTCCTGGCCGATAAAACCGGAAATGTCCTTCTGGCGATCCTTGTCATCGACCTGGTCACGCAGGGCACGAACCGAATCCACAAAGAAACGTTCACCGTCAGGAAACGTCAGCGACAGGATGTTCAGCAGGTGTGTCAGTACCGGGTCGTTATCGAACCAGTAATCATCGTGCTGTAGGCCTTCAAAAGAGAACCCCATGCGACGAGNGGTAATCGGGACCGAAGGGTGGGTGTGTTTTTTCACCAGAGACAAATTCATTTTACACTCCGGGCAATATGCCGTTGATGACATCGCTCAATGGCAACTACTATGCGATGTCATGCAGTTAATGGTCTTGTCGCGGAGGGCCAACAAATGGTGAGTTCGGGCCGTCCTTGGGGAAATGCCGGTGTTCCTGGCATTTATGTGGTGTTGCTCTATGACCTGTTGGTCTCGCTGGACCTTGATGCCCCCGCCTTGCTGGCGGGGTTGGGGGTCAGCCGGGATGAGTTGCTGTCGGTAGACCGGCGGGTATCCATGTCGCTGGCCCAGACGGTGGCGGAGCGTGGCGTGGAAATGGTGGGGGAGCGCGGTCTGGGGTTTCGCTATGCCCGGGCCATGAGTATTACCCTGCATGGGCCTGTGGGCCTGTTGGCGCTGTCCAGCGCCAGCGCCCAGGATGCACTGGATGCCGCCTGCCGTTTTCTCGGTTTGCGGGCCCCTTTTCTGGAAATTCATCAGGCCCGAAAAGGGGACTTTGCCCACCTGCAATTGCGCAGTACCCGCTCGTTGGGGATTGCTCATGACTTCATTATTGAGGCCATGCTGGTTGGGCTCGTGTTTATGGTCGAGCAGCTGCTGGAGACCTTGCCGGAGGGGACACTGATCCATCGGCAAGGTGCTGCCCCGGAGTGGCTGTCTGCGTTGAAAAAGGACGTGGGCGTGCCGGTGTTATTCGAGCAGTCCAGCGATGCCCTGATTTTCCCGTTGTCAGCGTTGGCGGCGCGGCCGCGGTTGGCTGACCCTCAAGTGGCTGCCATTGCCCGAGAGCAGTGTGAGATGCAATTTCGTCAATGGCGCACAGAAGAGGAAGGGGTGACCGCAGAGCGGATTCGCACCGCCTTGCAGGACCACCCGGCACCGCTGCCCTCACTGGAAGCCATGGCCGACCGGTTGGCGGTCTCTGCCCGAACCCTGAAACGGCATTTGCAGCAGGCCGGGCTCAGCTATCGTCAGTTGCAGGATGAAGAGCGTTATCGGCAGGCGCAACGGTTGCTGGAAAAGCCTGATCTCAGTATCAGTGAGGTGGCTTACACGCTGGGCTACAGCGATGTGGCCAACTTCTCCAAGGCGTTCAAGCGCTGGAGTGGGGTGACCCCGAAGGGGTATCGGGAACAGCGTTGAGCGGTTATCAGCTGTGAGCTACAGCTTGATTGGAAGGGCAGCCCCAGAATAGTTCCTGGGTTTTAAGAAGAACGGGAATGCCTTACAGATCGTTGAGTTCGGCGAACTCAAATAACCTATGGCCCAGTAGGAGCTATGCTTGCATGGCGACCCGAGCCCAGGCGAGGTATAGATTCCAGAGCGAATGTAATAAAGGGCCTCGCTGTCGCTCGATTCGCCATGCAAGCATAGCTCCCACAGACAGGGCATTTGAGCTCCGTTTGCGCCATGGGGGAATGTCGAACCCCTTGTAGGAACCGGAGTGCAACGGAGGTAACAGCTGCAGGCTGGCCCGAAGGGTGAGCGAAGTGAATAAAGCCAACTTATTGGCCGAAGGGCAGTCAGGTTGGTGCCGACTCTGCAGAGTGACCCATGCTCAGTTCGGCCAACAAGCTGGCCCTCGCGGTTTTGTCGTTGGCATGTTGCGTGATGCATGCAGCGTGTTGCAGCCGCAGAGCGGCCAATAAAAAACCGCACCCAGGGGTGCGGTTTTTTATTGGCTGGCAGCGCGGGGCGAGGTATTCGATTTCGGTATGACCTGGACCCGCGTTGCAGCTTGTAGCTTGTATCTGCCTTCGCTTACTTGCTGCTTTCGTAAGCTTCAACAGACTTCAGGATCTCGGCCTTGGCGGCGTCAACGCCGTCCCAGCCGTCAACTTTCACCCATTTGCCTGCTTCGAGATCCTTGTAGTTCTCAAAGAAGTGCTTGATCTGTGCCAGCAGCAGCTCGGGCAGATCGTTGATGTCTTTTACGTTGTCGTACAGCTTGGTCAGCTTGGTGTGCGGTACGGCAACCAGCTTGGCATCTTTACCGGCTTCGTCGGTCATGTTCAGGATGCCAACCGGGCGGCAGCGGATTACGGAACCGGGAACCACCGGGTAAGGGGTGACAACCAGCACGTCCAGCGGGTCACCATCTTCGGACAGGGTGTTGGGGATGTAGCCGTAGTTGGCCGGGTAGAACATGGGAGTTGCCATGAAACGGTCGACGAATACGGCGTTGCTGTCTTTATCGATCTCGTACTTGATCGGGTCAGCGTTGGCCGGGATCTCGATGGCCACGTAAATGTCTTCCGGAATCTCTTTACCGGCGGGAACCTTAGCAAAATCCATGGTCTGTCCTTCTCAACAGGGTTGGTGGTGGGCGCGGATTATAGCAACGGGGAGGCCTCGCGGCTAATGGCCGAAGGTCGTAGCGGGGGAAAGAATGGGAATATGCTTATTCCGGTGCCGTCAAAGGGCACCGGGGTAAGAAAAACGGCTTATTTGCTGGCTTGCCAGCCCGGGAAATCTCCTTCCAGGAGTTTTACATGCTTGAACCCGGCGTTTTCCAGTGTGGTAGCGGCCGCACTGGCGCGACGACCGGACTGGCAGTACAGCACGATCTCTTCCTTCTTGTACTTCTCAAGCATGTCCATGTGGTGTTCAACATTCTTTGCCGGTACCAGAATGGCCCCAGGAATGTGCCCGGCAAGATATTCGTCCTCATCGCGAACGTCGATGATGATTGGGGTTTTACCCGTTTGCATGGCTTGTTTCAGCTCACTGATGCTAATGCTGTCTGCCGCCCACAGGGGCGAAGCAAGTAGCGAGCAGGCGATAACAAGGATCTGGATCAGTGACTTCATAGTTGTGACTCCTGTCGAAGGCTTTCCCATTCCTGTAGTTCCTCCCAGAGTTTGTCGGCGTCGCGAACCATGCTGGCGATGGACGGTTTGGCGGCCGGATTCGAGAAACTGGCGGCCAACGCGCGGCTGGCACACTCATAAACAAACTCTTTTCGCTGCATTTCGGCAAGGGTCTTGTTCACGGTCTGATCCTGATTTTTCTTTTCTTTGACATTAGCACCGACAAACCGGGGGCGATACCCCAGTGGACAGGATGTACACCAGTGACATTTGAGCTGTAACCCGCACAATACTCACAGACAGTTTTTCTCTGGAGCCAACGACCCATGTCCATACATGAAATTCGCCACCCCCTCGTTAAACACAAGCTGGGTTTGCTCCGTCAGCAGAGCCTGAGCACGCGCAGTTTTCGCCAGCTTACGGCTGAAGTGGGCAGCCTGCTGACCTATGAAGCGACCAGCGATCTCGAGCTGGAAGACTACAATGTGGAAACCTGGATGGGGCCGGCGCCGGCCCAGCGCATCAAGGGAAAGAAGGTCACGGTAGTGCCGATTCTGCGTGCCGGTATTGGCATGCTTGATGGGGTACTGGAATTGATTCCCAGTGCCAAGGTCAGTGTGGTGGGGGTGTATCGGGATGAGGAAACCCTGGAACCGGTGGCGTATTTCGAGAAGCTTGCCCATGACATTGATGAGCGGCTGGCACTGGTGATCGACCCGATGCTGGCGACCGGCGGTTCTCTGGTGGCGTGCATCGACATGCTCAAGAAAGCCGGTTGCAAACAGATTCGTGCGTTGGTGCTGGTGGCTGCGCCAGAAGGTATCGAGAAGGTCACGGCGGCCCACCCGGATGTGGATATCTATACCGCGTCGGTGGATCAGGGACTGAATGACGCGGGCTATATCGTGCCTGGGCTTGGTGATGCAGGTGACAAGATCTTTGGCACGCGGTAGGACGTGAACGGGAGAAAGGCATGAGCCAGGCAGGCGGTTTCTGGAACTGGAAAATCATACTGATCGGAGCGCAGATGCTGTTTGTGGCGTTTGGCGCAATGGTGCTGATGCCGCTGCTGACCGGACTCGATCCCAGCGTGGCGCTGTTCACCGCAGGCTTGGGGACGCTGCTGTTCCAGTGGATTACCCGGCGTTCCATTCCGGTGTTTCTGGCGTCTTCGTTTGTGTTTGTCGCGCCAATCTCCCATGGGGTAGAGCAGTGGGGCGTACCGGCAACCATGGGCGCGCTACTGTGTACGGCGGTGGTGTATGTGATTCTCGGGGCACTGGTGAAGTGGAGAGGTCCGGGGTTTCTGCACAAGCTGATGCCCCCGGTCGTCACGGGGCCAATCATCATGGTGATTGGTCTGAGCCTGGCGCCCACCGCCGTGAATTTCGCTATGGGCTTGTCCGGGAATGGCGAGACAGCGTTGTTTCCCTACGGTGAAGCATTGCTGGTGGCGATGATCTCCCTGCTTACCACGATGCTGGTGGCCACGCTGGGGCACGGGTTGTTCCGGCTGCTGCCTATTCTGTGCGGTGTGCTGACCGGTTATCTGACCGCCCTGTTCATGGGAATGGTGGATTTCTCTGCGGTGGGTCAGGCCAGCTGGCTGGCGGTGCCCACCTTTATTGCTCCCACCTTCTACTGGCCGGCGATTCTGTTCATGGTGCCGGTGGCGCTGGCCCCCGCGATTGAGCATGTGGGGGATGTGTTGGCAATCAGTAATGTCACCGGCAAGGACTATATTCGCAAGCCCGGTTTGCACCGCACCCTCACAGGGGACGGTGTCGCCAGCATGGCGGCGGCACTGTTTGGTGGGCCACCCAATACGACCTATTCCGAAGTGACGGGTGCTGTGATGCTGACCCGGGTGTTTAATCCGGTGGTGATGACCTGGACAGCCATCTTGGCCATTACTCTGGCCTTTATCGGCAAGTTCGGTTTGTTGTTGCAGAGCATTCCGACACCAGTGATGGGGGGCATCCTGATTCTGATGTTCGGCTCCATCGCCAGCGTGGGCATGAATACCCTGATCAAGGCGCAGGTCGGTCTGCACGCTCAGCGCAATCTGGTGATCGTGGCGGTGACCCTGATCTTTGGAATTGGCGGTATGGTCATGGGCAATGGTGACTTTACCCTGCAGGGGATCAGCCTGTGTGGCTTGGTGGCGGTTATCCTGAATCAGGTGTTGCCGGCGGCACCGGAGCAGGCGGATGACCTGCACCAAGAGCAGGCCTTTGTCGACGATCTGCTGGATCATGCCCGGGAAAAGAAACAGCCATGAAATGGGCTCGCTGGCGTGAAAAAATCAGACCCGGGCTCTGCGAGCGGGTGTGCCTTGCAGTACAATCGCCCTTACTCAACGGCAAGATTGAGCCAATCGCTTGATGAACCTGTCTTCCCCCATCGGTATTTTCGACTCCGGCATTGGCGGCCTGTCGGTTGCCCGGGCTGTGCGTGAGCGTTTGCCAGCGGAAGATATTCTTTATGTAGCAGATTCCTGTCATGCGCCTTACGGAGACAAGAGCGATGACTTTATCCGTGAACGTATGCATGCGATCACGGAGCTGTTGCTGAAATGTGGCGCAAGGGCGGTTGTGGTGGCCTGTAATACCGCCACCACCGCGGCGATCACTCAATTGCGCGACAGCTTTTCGGTGCCGATCATTGGCGTGGAGCCGGGTGTGAAGCCTGCGGTTGAAAACACGCGAAGTGGTGTGGTGGGTGTGCTTGCCACACCGAGAACCCTGCAAACCCATTCCTTTGAAAACCTGGCCGCACGTTTCAGCAGCAATGTGAAGTTGCTGGTGCAGCCCTGCCCGCGTCTGGTTCATCAGGTCGAAGCGCTGGATTTTGATGGCGCCGAGACGCGTGATCTGCTGCGGGAATACGTCTCCCCGTTGTTGGCGGAGAAGGCAGATACCCTTGTGCTGGGTTGTACCCATTACCATTTTCTGGCCGAGCAGATCGCCGCCGTGGCGGGGCCGGATGTGACCATCATCAGCACCCAGCAGGCCGTGGCCCGGGAAGTGGCACGGCGGTTGGAGCTGCACGGCTTGCTGACGGCAGGCGGGAGGGAAGGGCGGGCAGGGTTTGTTTCAACAGGCGACGAGACTCGCTTCAGAACACAGCTTGATACGCTGTGGGGTCCGGGTGGAATGATTTATCCCTTCCCTTGGTAGCGTTGGTTATTCGCTACTTTTACCCTTCGGGCCGTCCTGCAGGCGTTTGTGCGCTGCGGCGACTACCTAACTCCTTAAAATACGATTTTTACTACCGAACACACTGAGCGTTAAACCTTGTTTTCCTCTTTGAACTCGGGGTATTTTTTTCCTGGCTGGTGAACGCGTGGCGAGCAACGCACTTGCGGATAGGTTTACGTTCTGCGTTTAGTGGCAAGCCTGTCGTGGGGGGGGCGCCGGACCTACGGCGTCACAGGATTGAACTGGTTTGGCGTATTGCCTTTTCCAGAGGGGGCTAACGGCCCCAGGGCAAAAAAAAGCCCCGCGGTGCGGGGCTTTTTTTGATAGCTTCGAGGGCATTTATACGTCGAAGACGTCGTTCAACTTCTTCGCCACCGGTGCCAGCTTGAGCTTGGCGAACTGGGGCAAACCATTCTTGTAAGGAGGGTAGGATTCGCCACCGATCAGCGGGGCCAGGTACTCGCGCGCTGACGGGGTGATGCCGAAACCATCTTTGCTGATGAACTTGCGCGGCATGGGCTTTTCCACGTTGGCGACTTTCTTCAGCGGGGCCTCACCGATGGTCCAGCTGTATTTCTTGGTCTTCTTGCGCTCGATGGTGGGCATCACCGCGTTCTTGCCGGCGACAGCAAATTCCACCGCAGCACGGCCGACCGCGTAGGCTTGCTCCATGTCGGTGGCTGAACCGATATGGCGGGCCGCCCGCTGCAGGTAGTCACTCACCGCCCAGTGGTATTTATAACCCAGTTCTGCTTTCACCATCTGCGCAATGACCGGTGCGACGCCACCCAGTTGTTTGTGGCCGAAGGCGTCGGTGGTGCCAGCGTCAGCCAGAAAGGTGCCGTCTTCATAACGGGCACCTTCGGAGACCACGATGACGCAGTAGCCCACTTTTTCAACGGTGGCCTGTACCTTCTTCATGAAGGCTGCCTTGTCGAAGGCGATTTCGGGGAACAGGATCAGATGCGGAGCATCGTCGCTCTCTTCCTTGGCCAGGCCCGCGGCGGCGGCGATCCAGCCTGCGTGACGGCCCATCACTTCCATGACGAACACCTTGGTGGAGGTGGCGCACATGCTGGCCACGTCCAGGGCGGCTTCACGGCAGCTCACGGCGGTGTATTTGGCGACGGAGCCAAAGCCCGGAGACACGTCGGTGAAAGGCAGGTCGTTGTCCACGGTCTTGGGGACGTGGATGGCCTGGATCGGGTAGCCCATTTTTTCTGACAGCTGGGAGACCTTCAGGCAGGTGTCAGCGGAATCGCCGCCACCGTTGTAAAAGAAATAGCCGATATTGTGCGCCTTGAAGACCTCGATCAGTCGCTCGTATTCGCGCTGGGAGGTTTTCAGGTCTTTCAGTTTGTAGCGACAGGAGCCGAAGGCGCCGCCGGGGGTGTACTTGAGCGCGTCGATGGCGCTTTTGCTTTCTTTGCTGGTGTCGATCAGTTCTTCGGTGAGGGCACCGATAATGCCGTTGCGGCCGGCGTAAACCTTGCCGATGACATCCTTGTTCTCACGGGCGGCTTCGATCACGCCGGCAGCGGAGGCATTGATGACGGCGGTAACACCGCCAGACTGAGCGTAGAAAGCGTTTTTACGCGCCATGTGACAGACCCCTTGGTTCGATTTGTGGGCATTCTAGCGAAGGCGGGGCGGAAACACACCCGATGTTGTCGGACGAGGGGACATTGAGTTGAAAGTTTAAAGTTCAAAGTTGAAACGCGATCCAGTTCCTCGGTTTGGCTCGGTAGTGCCCGCGATTAGCGGTAGGGGCGCGGATATGACCGTTCAGATTCCATCTGGCCTTTCCCGCGCTTTTCAACTTTGAACTTTAAACTTTCAACTCCTTCGCATGGTGCTTTCCCTCCCGCTCTGGAAGAATAGCGTCCCATGAATGCACTCATTACCTTGTTCTGGCGGTTAGCCATCTTTCGGGCCAGCCCGGAACACACACCCTATTCCCAGTCTGTGTTTGCGCTGGTGCTGTTGCTGTGGTCCGGCCTGCAGTTACTGGTCGGTCTGTTGCAGCAGGGTTTGCCTGCGTCATTGCTGCTGGGTAGCCAGTGGATTGCGCTGACCGTATTGCTGAGTGGCACCTTCATCATGCTGGCCTTCAAGGGGCTCGGTGGGCGCTGGCTGCAGACGGCGACCTCTCTGGTGGGGGTGGATGTGGTGTTGTCGCTGGCCAATCTGCCGTTGTTGCTCAGTGGCTGGTTGTTCGGACCCGGCGCTGACTGGGTGCAGGTGTTTATTCTGCTGCTGGTGAGCTGGCAATTGGCCGCCCAGGCATTCATTTTTCATCGTGCCCTGAATGTGGGGCCTTTCCTGGGGTTGGGCATTGCCATGGCCTTGCTGGTGGCCAGCTATGGCAGCGTGGCGGTGCTGTTACCTGCGGTAATGGCCCCGGCGGGGTAGGAAATCGCCGCAAGCTACAAGGCGCGGCTTTACGCTACCGGATCGACGATGCTGTACCCGCGATCATGGCGCTGTGGTTCGCGGGGAAAGCGTTCAAGGTGTGCCGAAACAGGCTCTCGTGTTGCAGCTTGAAGCTTGCCGCTGTCCTCAATACCGCGTCAGCAGCTGGATCACCATGGCGGCAGCAGCGGTGCGATTCTCCACGCCCAGCTTGCGAAAGATCTGTTCCAGATGCTTGTTTACCGTACGAGGACTCAGTTCCAGGATCTGGGCAATTTCCCGGTTGGTTTTGCCGTGGGCGATCCAGGCCAGTACCTGGGCTTCGCGTTGCGTCACGTGCAAGGCGGTTTTCAGCATCTCCAGTTCGGCATCACTGTCATGGTGCAGCAAACGGAAAAGGTGTTCGTGGTTTTCGGCCTGGCCGAGATAACGCACCTGCAGGTTGCCCGGCAGCTGGTTGAGTTGTTGTCCACGTTCCGGTTGGTGGCTCATCCACCGTTGAATCGCCTCGGCCAGCTGTTCACGGGGAACGCCGGTCTTGTCCAGCAGCTGTTCCACTTGTGGTGTTGCCCAGCGCCATTCGCCTGCCGGGGTGGTAGAGAAGCTGGTCTGGCCCAGGCGGTCCAATGTGGTGTGGGCGCTTTGGGTCATGCGGGCGTTGTTCAGGTGGACGCGGATCCGGGCAATCAATTCGTCGGGGCGCACCGGTTTGGTCACGTAGTCGACGCCACCGGCTTCCAGGCCGCGAACCACATCTTCGCTTTCGGTCAGCCCGGTCATGAAAATCACCGGGACGGATGACAGGGAAGGGTGCTGTTTCAGCCGGCGGCAGGTTTCGAAACCGTCCAGGTTCGGCATGATGGCATCCATCAGAATCAGGTCCGGTGTCATCTTTTCGGCGATGCCCAGGGCCTGCTGGCCCTCCAGTGCGACCAGGGCGGTCAGCCCCGCCTGATCCAGTGCGTGATGAATCATGCCAAGGGAATCAGGGGAGTCGTCGACGACCAGAATCAGGTCTTTGCGTTGTTGGGCGGCGTTCATGCGGCAGTCTCCAGCAGGCGGATCACCGCCTGAAAATCAAACAGGGTCAATCGGGAATCCAGATCGCCTGCCAGGGCGGTGGGCAGTTGTCCCTTGGCTTTGGCTTCGTCCAGGCGCTCGCGAAGGGCGCTGAGGTGGCCAATCTCGGCCAGTGCCAGTAGCTCATCGCGTAGTGTCTGGTCGAGCAGGATCACCGGTTCTTCGGTAACAGGAATGCGCTTCTGCGGGGCGCTGTTTTGGTGTAGCCAGGTCAGGCCCAGTTGCCGGGCCAGGCAATCCACCAGCGCGTTCAACTTGAACGGCTTGGTGAGGTAATCATTGTGCAGCCCTTCCGGGATGTCTGGCTGGTTTTCGCGGGCGTTGCCCGACAGCATCACGATGGGCCCGCGGTAGCCCTGGCGGCGAATATGCTGGGCGGTTTCCCAGCCGCTCATGCCCGGCATGGAGATATCCATCAGGATCAGATCCGGGTTGATATGTCGCGCCAGTTGCATGCCGGTTTCCCCCTCCGGTGCTTCATTGAGCACAAAGCCCAGTGGCGTCAGCAGATCGCTGATCAGGCCGCGGTGAGAAGGGTCGTCATCGATAATCAGCAGGCTCTTTCGCTCACCGGTATAGCCGATCACCGGGCTGCGCTCCTGGTGGACGGGATCAGGGCCATTGAGGCGTGACAGCATCACCGACAAACGGAATTCACTGCCTTGCCCGGGAGTACTGCTGACCTGAATGTCGCCGCCCATGATATCGGCCAGTAGTTTGGTGATCGTCAGTCCCAGGCCGGTGCCGTGAACACTGGGAATACCGGGCTTTCGCACGCGCTCGAAGGGGCGGAAAATCCGCTGCAAGTCTTCCTCGTCGATGCCCACGCCGGTATCGGCAATGGAGAACTCGGCCACCTGGTTGCGATAGCGGAAGGTCAGGGTGACCTGTCCCTCGCGGGTAAACTTGATGGCATTGGAAAGCAGATTGATAAGAATCTGCCGTAGCCGTTTTTCATCGGTGGTAACCCAGCCGGGGATCGGGGTCTTGCTGCGGAATTCGAAGCCGATACCTTTTTCGGCCGCCTGTAACTGGAACATGGTGACCAGCTCGTCGATCAGTTCCGGGACGCAAACCTGATTGCGATACAGTTCCAGCCGACCGGCTTCAATCTTGGAAATTTCCAGCAAGCCTTCGATCAGATCTGACAGGTGCTCGGTACTGCGACGAATGGCGCCGATGGCATCGCGGCGGTTGTCCGGGATGGTGGGGTCCTGTTCCAGCAATTGTGCGTAACCGAAGGCCGCATTCAATGGCGAGCGCAGCTCATGGCTGAGACCGGTGAGATAGCGGCTCTTGGCCTGGTTGGCGGCCTCGGCAAGCTCTTTGGCTTTTTGCAGCTCCCGGTCAGTCTTTTCGTGGGCCTTGATTTCTTCCATCAGCATGCGTGTTTGTCGACGGCTTTCCTCCTGGGCCACCACCCGGCTTTCGTGGGCCAGCACGAACAGCCAGGCCACCACGCCGCTGATGATGATGAGAATGGCAAACACCTTGATCAGCGTGTCAGCCATCAGCGCTTGAACGTGAGGATCGCTGACCGGAATCTGGTAATACACCAGTGCCAGCAGGCCGCTCATGATCAGTGTGATGGCAACGAGCAGACCGAGGAAGTGGCCCATGCGTGACCGCAGTGGTCGAATCATGGTGTCCGGTAACAGGCCGCCGAGCCATTCCATCATTTGTTCGGAAAAACGTGCGTTGGTTTTGCAGCTGTCGTTGCAGCGGGCATCCAGCGAACAGCACAGGGAGCAGATCGGCCCGTTATAGGCCGGGCAGAAGGCCATGTCTTCACGATCAAAGGTGTGCTCGCAGATACAGCAGGCGTGGCCCTCCAGCTCCCGGGTGGAATCCGGGGTGCGGGCAATGTAATAGCGGCTGCGGGTAAGGAGCGCCAGCAGGGGGGTGGTAATGAAGGTGCTGGCCAGGGCAATGAAGGAGGCAAGGGCCTCCGGTGTGGCGCCCCACAGGCCGGTCTTGGCGGTCAGGCCGATCCCGGTGGCAATGAGCATGGAGCCAAAACCCACCGGGTTGAGGTCATAGAGGTAGGCCCGTTTGAATTCGATGTGTTTTGGGCTGAGCCCCAGCGGCTTGTTGATGACCAGATCCGCGACCAGCGCTCCCACCCAGCCCACGGCCACCAGCGCATAACTGCCAAGGATGGATTCAAAGGCTCGATAGATACCGATTTCCATCAGCACCAGGGCAATCACCACATTGAAGACCAGCCAGACCACCCGGCCCGGGTGACTGTGGGTTAGCCGCGAGAAAAAATTGGACCAGGCAATGGAGCCGGCGTAGGCATTGGTGACGTTGATCTTGAGCTGGGAAAGGATGACGAAAATCCCGGCCAGCGCCAGCAGCATGGTGGGGTTGGTGGTCACATGACTGAAGGCCACCAGGTACATGTGCATGGGTTCCTGGGCTTGTTCCAGCGGCAGGCCATGGTAAAAGGCGAGCACGGCCAGAAAGGAGCCGGCCAATACCTTAAGGCCGCCAATCACCGTCCAGCCTGGCCCGCCGCACAGCAGCGCCAGCCACCAGCGCGCCCGGTTGCCCTTGCGCGATTCGGGCATGAAGCGAAGAAAATCCACCTGCTCGCCGATCTGGGCTACCAGTGAAAACAGCACCGTGGCGCCGGCCCCGAACATAATCAGGTTGAAATGGCCGCCATCGTTGTTCAGCCCTTCAAAGGCGGTCCAGCGCGGTAAGGTTGACGGGTCCTGAAACAGAATGAACACGAACGGCAGCAGTTGCAGCAGCACCCACAGGGGCTGGGTCCATAGCTGGAAGCGGGTGAGGGTGGTGATGCCATGGATGACCAGTGGAATCGCCACCAGAGAGCTGACCAGGTACCCGATCGTGAGGGGAATGCCAAACAGGATCTCCAGTGCCATGGCCATGATGGCCGCTTCCAGGGCAAAGAAGATAAAGGTGAACGAGGCGTAGATCAGTGAGGTGAGCGTCGAGCCCAAGTAGCCGAAGCCCGCGCCGCGAGTCAGCAGATCGATATCCACCCCGTAGCGGGCGGCGTAGTAACTCACCGGCAGGCCAAGCAAAAAGATCACCGCCATCACTGCCACGCAGGCCGCCATGGCGTTGATGAAGCCGTAGTTGAGCGTCATGGCGCCGCCAATGGCTTCCAGTGCCAGAAAGGTCACTGCGCCAATGGCGGTGCCGGCCACCCGGCCGGCAGACCAGCGCCGGGCGCCCTTGCCGGTAAAACGCAGGGCAAAGTCTTCCAGGGTCTGGTTTGCCACCCACTGGTTGTAGCTTCGGCGTACGCGAAATATGCGCTGTTCAATGGCCATAGGGGGACCCGGTTCGGCAGCGGAAATCCCTGTCGCGGACGCCGTGTACATGTGCAAGCAGGCCATCATGGCCTGCGCAGCCCCCGGAAAACGGGGCATCTGGCAATGCTCTGAATTGATGCATATTCCATGCCCGTTTATTTGCTTCGCGCCTGAGCATAGGTGGCTTTGGGTGGCCCCGGTATGCGTCAAATGACGTACCTCGATGGCGCAATCTCCGAATGGGAGGCAGGGGGGCAGATTTCCATACTCGTTGGCGAGGGAAACGACGTGCTTCCCGTGACATTCGCTGATGAGGGGTACACCAATGAAATTGAGCAAAATCCGTTCTGCTAACCAACGGTCGTCCTGGACGCGCCGTCACCTGCTGGGGGGGCTGATGGCGTTACCTGCGCTGTTTGCCTTGTCCAATTCCGCACTGGCGGACGCTGCCAATACCACCGGGCTGGCGGTGACCGACGACACGGTGAAGGTAGGTATCCTGCACTCCATCACCGGCACCATGGCGATCAGTGAGACCGGTTCTGTGCAGGCCGAGAAGCTGGCCATCGAACAGATCAACGCCTCCGGGGGTGTACTCGGTCGCCAGATCGAATATATCCAGGAAGATGGCGCCAGTGACTGGCCTACCTTCGCTGAGAAATCCCGCAAGCTGCTGGTGAACGACAAGGTGGCCGCCGTGTTCGGTTGCTGGACTTCCGCTTCCCGTAAAGCGGTACTGCCGGTGTTCGAGCAATACAACGGCATGCTGTATTACCCGACGTTCTACGAAGGTCTGGAACAGTCACCCAACGTGATCTACACCGGTCAGGAGGCGACTCAGCAGATTCTGGCAAGCATCGACTGGCTGGCCAAAGAGAAGGGTGCCAAGACTTTCTACCTGCTCGGCTCTGACTATATCTGGCCGCGTACCTCCAACAAGATTGCCCGCAAGCACATCGACAAGCTGGGCCTGAAAGTGGTGGGTGAAGAGTACTACCCACTGGGTCACACCCAGTTCAACTCCGTGATCAACAAGATCAAGTTGAAGAAGCCTGATGTGATCTTTGCTTCTGTGGTGGGCGGTTCCAACGTGGCCTTCTACAAGCAGATGAAAGCCGCCGGTGTCGATCTCACCAAAGAGAAGCCGCTGCTGATGACCATCTCGGTAACCGAAGATGAAATCCTGGGTATTGGCGGTGAAAACGTGGAAGGTGCCTACGCCTCCATGAAGTACTTCCAGAGCCTGACCAACTCCAACAACGAAGCCTTCGTGAAAGCGTTCAAGGAACGCTGGGGCGATGACATCGTGATTGGTGACGTGACCCAGGCGGCTTACCTCGGCCCCTGGCTGTGGAAAGCTGCGGTGGAAAAAGCCGGCTCTTTCGATATCGAAAAAGTGCAGGCCGCTTCTCCCGGCATCGAGCTGACCACTGCGCCTGAAGGTTATGTGCGCATTCACGAGAACCATCACCTGTGGTCCAAGGCACGAATCGGCCAGGCCCAGACTGATGGTCAGTACAAAGTGATCTACGAAACTGAAGACCTGATGGAGCCGGATCCGTTCCCGGAAGGTTACCAGTAAGCACTTGCGTTAACCGGCGCCCAGGTTTGATCGGGCGTCGGCCTTTCCTTTCCTGACCTGTTTTTTTGTCTTGCCGCTTTACCTAATCACAGTACGCCAATCACTGTTCGGGAGTACCTGCCATGTTCGCTGACTACACCATGACGGAGTTGACCTCGATCTTCGCCATGCAGGGATTTGCCGGCCTGTCGCTGTTTTCCATCTTTGTGCTGATGGCGCTGGGGCTGGCCATTATTTTTGGGCAAATGGGCGTGATCAACATGGCCCATGGTGAGTTCATGATTCTGGGTGCCTACACCACGTATCTGACTGCCCAGGTGTTTGAAAGTGTTATGCCCGGTTTATACGGGGGTTATTTCTTTGTGGCCATGATATTGGCCTTTGTCGTCACCTTTGCACTGGGGGCATTGGTGGAATGGTTGATGATACGGCATCTCTATCATCGGCCGCTGGATACCTTGCTGGCCACCTGGGGCCTGAGTCTGATTCTTCAACAGACCTACCGCAGTGTGTTCGGCGCCCGTGAAGTGGGGGTCAGCCTGCCGGACTGGATGATGGGCTCCATTGCGGTCACGGATCTGGTGGAGATCCCCATCAACGGATTGTTTGTGATGGTGCTGTCGTTGCTGATCGCCTTCGCCGTTTACCTGCTGATGTTCCGTTCCGGTTGGGGCCGTCAGGTGCGGGCCGTGGTGCAGAACCGTCCCATGGCCGAAGCTGTGGGTATCGACAGTGGCCGGGTTGACCGGGTCACCTTCGCGCTGGGTTGCGGCATCGCCGGTGTGGCGGGTAGCGCCTTTACCATGATTGGTTCCACCGGCCCGACCTCTGGCCAGCTGTATATCGTCGATACCTTCCTGGTGGTGGTGTTCGGTGGCGCCCAGAGTCTGCTTGGCACCATTGCTTCTGCCTTCACCATTTCCCAGGCCCAGTCCACCATGGAGTTCTTCCTGAGTGGTTCCATGGCCAAGGTTCTGACCCTGCTGTTTGTGGTCGGCATTCTGATGCTGCGCCCGCAAGGTCTGTTCGCCCTGAAAGTGCGTCGCTAGGAGGCTGCCATGAAAGCAAATCTGTTCATCGAATGGTTGAAGTCCCGCGAGGGCATCTACTATGTGCTGCTGGCGCTGCTGCTGGTAGTGGTCTTCCCGCTGGCACTGGATTCTTTCCGCCTCAACATGGTCGGCAAGTACCTGACCTATGCCTTCGCGGCCATGGGACTGGTGTTGTGCTGGGGCCGCAGTGGCATTCTCAGCCTGGGGCAGGGGATCTTCTTCGGCCTGGGCGGTTACTGCATGGCCATGTTCCTCAAGCTGGAAGCGTCCAGCCCGGAGAACACCGCCATTCAGTCNACCCCGGGGATTCCTGACTTCATGGACTGGAACCAGCTCACCGCGCTGCCGTGGTTCTGGGAACCCTTCCACAGCTTTTCCTTCACCCTGATTGCGGTGCTGGCGGTACCCGCCTTGCTGGCCTTCATCATTGCGGTGGCCATGTTCAAGCGCCGTGTGGGTGGCGTGTACTTCGCCATCATCACCCAGGCCATTGCCGCNATCCTGACCATNCTGATCATCGGTCAGCAGGGCTTCACTGGCGGNGTCAACGGGATTACCGATCTGCGTACCCTGATGGGCTGGGATATCCGCACGGATGAAGCCAAGACACTGCTCTACTTCGTGTGTGTGGGCATGCTNTTTGTCTGCCTGATCGTNGGTGCCTGGGTGATGCGNAGCAAGCTTGGCCGCATTCTGCTGGCCATGCGTGACCAGGAAGACCGGGTGCGATTCTCCGGTTATGACGTGGCGTCCTTCAAGATCTTTGTGTTCTGTCTGGCGGCCATGTTTGCCGGTGTCGGTGGTGCCATGTTCACCCTGCAGGTGGGTTTCATGTCTCCGTCGTTCGTGGGCATCGTGCCGTCCATCGAAATGGTGATCCTGTGCGCGGTGGGTGGCCGCAACTCCCTGCTGGGTGCCATCTACGGTGCACTGATTGTGAATGCCGCCAAGACCTTCTTCTCTGAGTCTTTCCCGGAANTGTGGCTGTACGGCCTGGGCGTGCTGTTTATCGCTGTGGTACTGGCCTTCCCGGATGGTCTTGCCGGTCTCTATCGCCGCTATGTGATGCCGCTGGAAAGCAAACTGCCGGCNATGCTGCGCCGTGNCAATGCTGAAGCACAAACCCTGCCTGTGGAGGAAGCCAAATGAGCCCGAGNAAACAAGATTTCATTCTTGCGGTAGAAGGGTTGACGGTGTCTTTCGATGGCTTCAAGGCCGTGAATGATCTGTNCNTGTACCTGGAGCCAAAGGAAATTCGCGTNATCATCGGCCCNAATGGGGCGGGCAAGACCACGGTGCTGGATCTGATCTGCGGCAAGACCAAGGCCACGGACGGCTCCATCAAGTTCCAGGGGAAAGAGCTGACCAAGATGAGCGAGCACAACATTGTTCGCGCNGGGGTCGGGCGCAANTTCCAGAACCCGTCCATCTATGAAGATCTCACTGTGTTTGAAAACCTGGAAGTGTCCTACCCCGCCGGACGGTCGGTGATCGGNGCGCTGGCCTTCAAGCGAGATGCTGCGGTAATTGAAGCGGTGGAGGAAGTGGCAGAAACCATCTTCCTCACCGACATGTTGCATCAGGAAGCCGCTCTGCTTAGCCATGGCCAGAAGCAGTGGTTGGAGATCGGCATGCTGCTGATCCAGAAGCCGGATCTTTTGATGCTGGATGAGCCAGTGGCGGGCATGTCTGTGGCGGAGCGGAAAAAAACCGCCGAGCTGCTGCGGGTGATTACCGAGAACCACACCGTGCTGGTGATCGAGCANGACATGCAGTTTGTCGGNGANATTGCCGACCGGGTGACGGTGATGCATCAGGGCAAGGTGTTGTCCGAAGGCTCNATTGATCACGTCAAGCAGGATCCAAAAGTCATCGAAGTTTATCTGGGACACTGACGCTGAGGCGAGGTACTGACTATGTTGAATGTATCGAATCTGCAGGTGGCTTACGGCCAAAGCACCATCATCAGCGACATGAACCTGAACATCGCCGAGAACGAAATCGTGGCGGTGGTAGGGCGCAACGGTATGGGCAAGACCACGCTGATGAAATCCCTGATCGGTATGGAAAAAATGCGTGGTGGCACCGCGCAACTGGATGGCCAGGATCTGACCGGACTGAAAAGTTTTCAGCGGGTGAAAGCCGGGCTCGGTTTTGTGCCCCAGGGGCGAATGATCTTCCCGACCCTGACGGTGAAAGAAAACATTGAAACCGGGCTGGCGGCGGTGGGTGAAAAGAAAGTGCCGGAGGATCTGTATGAACTGTTTCCGGTACTGAAAGAAATGCAGAACCGTCGTGGCGGTAACCTGTCTGGCGGTCAGCAGCAACAGTTGGCCATTGCCCGGGCGCTGGCAACCCGGCCCAAGGTGCTGTTGCTGGATGAACCCACTGAAGGGATTCAGCCTTCCATCATCAAGGACATGGCGAAAACCCTGAAACGTATCCGTGACGAACGTGGCCTGTCCATTGTGGTGTCCGAGCAGGTGCTGAGTTTTGTGATGGATGTGGCCGACCGCATTCTGGTGATCGAGAAAGGCAAGATCGTTCACGAAGAAAGTGGCGACGACGTGAACCAGGAAAAGATTGCCGCGTATCTGGCGGTATAACCCCGCCCGTTTTTTTAACCCATTTTCAAGGAGAGAGTCATGCGACACGGGGATATTTCCAGCAGTAACGATACCGTTGGCGTAGCGGTAGTGAACTACAAGATGCCGCGCCTTCATAACAAGGCGGAGGTATTGGATAACGCCCGTAAGATTGCCGACATGATCAAGGGCATGAAGCAGGGCCTGCCGGGCATGGATCTGGTGGTGTTTCCCGAATACAGCACCATGGGCATCATGTATGACCCGGACGAAATGATGGAGACCGCTGCCACGGTACCCGGTGATGAAACGGCGATCTTTTCCGCGGCCTGCCGGGAAGCCAATACCTGGGGGGTGTTCTCCTTGACCGGGGAACGTCACGAGGAACACCCGCACAAGGCGCCCTACAACACCCTGGTTTTGATTAACAACGAAGGGGAAATCGTCCAGAAATACCGCAAATGTATTCCCTGGTGCCCCATTGAAGGGTGGTATCCGGGTGATACCACCTATGTGACGGAAGGGCCCAAGGGCCTGAAGATCAGCCTGATCATTTGCGACGACGGCAACTACCCGGAAATCTGGCGTGACTGTGCCATGAAAGGGGCCGAGTTGATCGTACGTTGTCAGGGCTATATGTACCCGGCCAAGGAACAGCAGGTGATGATGGCCAAATCCATGGCCTGGGCCAACAACTGTTATGTGGCAGTTGCGAATGCCACAGGCTTTGATGGTGTGTATTCCTACTTTGGTCACTCGGCACTGATTGGTTTCGATGGCCGCACCCTGGGTGAATGCGGCGAAGAGGATATGGGCGTGCAGTATGCGCAGCTGTCGGTGAGCCAGATCCGTGATGCCCGCGCCAATGATCAATCCCAGAATCATTTGTTCAAGCTGCTGCACCGCGGCTACACCGGCATGCATGCGTCAGGTGATGGCGACAAGGGGGTGGCAGATTGCCCGTTTGATTTCTATCGCACCTGGGTGATGGATGCAGAGAAGGCGCGGGAAAATGTGGAAGCCATGACCCGCAGCACGGTAGGTGTTGCCGAGTGTCCGGTGGGCGAACTGCCGGTGGATGGCAAAGAGAAAAGCGCGGGGGGCTGATGCCTTTCATCAACGACAAGCTGGAAGCACACCAGGAGGAGGTGGCCCGGCAGCGCTGGGCTACCGGCTCTGGGCGCATGAACCGTTTCGTGTTCGATCCTGCTGAGGTCATGGCCCATTTGCGCAAGCACATTGTGGGTCAGCCCCAGGTGTTGGACGCCATGGCAGACATGCTGCAGGTCATCAAGGCGGATATCGGTGCGGAAGACCGCCCCCTGTCAGTCCAGTTGTTTGTCGGCCCCACCGGGGTCGGCAAGACAGAAACCGTTCGCCTGTTGGCCCAGGCCATTCATGGCAGTGCCGATGCGCTATGCCGTATCGATATGAGTACCCTTGCCCAGGAGCACTATGCGGCGTCACTGACCGGCGCACCGCCGGGTTATGTGGGCAGCAAGGAAGGCCAGAACCTGTTCGATGAAGAAGCGATTCGTGGCAGCTTCAGCAAGCCCGGGATTGTGTTATTCGACGAACTGGAGAAGGCCAGCCCTGAAGTGGTGCGCACGCTACTGAATGTGCTGGAGCGGGGGCGCTTGCGATTAACCGCCGGCAATCGGGACATCGATTTTCGTAACAGCCTGATCTTCATGACCAGTAATGCAGGGGCCAGTCAGATTGCGGCCTTGCATCCACGCCGCTGGTGGCAGCCAGACCGTAGCCGGCAGCGCATTCCGGATCTGGTGGATCAGGCCCTGCACCGCCAGTTTGATCCGGAATTCCTGAATCGTATCGACCGTATCCTCACCTTTAATACGCTTGATCGGGACCTGGTCAGTCAGCTGCTGGATATTGAGCTGGACAGGCTCAAGCGGCAGCTTGATCGGAGGAAAGTGGTTCTGAGCCTTGGCGACGGCGCCCGCCGTCACCTCTGCCGCCCGACCGACACGCGCTTTGGAGCCCGCGAGATGGGGCGGCGCATCCGCAACGAACTCTCCCCACCACTGGCCAGAGTGATGCTGGATTACCCCCAGGCCGATACCTTTGAAGCCAGAATGGAGGGCGGTTCGCTGATCGTGATCCCGGTGTAGGTAGGGACGCTGGAAAACAGTGAGGGGATAACCTTTGTAGGAGTCCAGGCTTGCAGGGCGATTCAAGCGATAGCGAGATAAAACGTGTCGAGTCTGGAGTTCCGCAAGGCAAGGATACTGATCTTGAACCTGCCACCGATTCTGGATTTTCGTAATTTGTTACTCGAACCCCGCCATTGAAATCCTTACCTCGCCAAGGCTCGGATCGCCATGCAAGCATGGGCTCCTACAGGGAGAAGCCAGCGCAAGTAGAGGAAAGCGGAGTTAAGTGTAATGACGCCAACAGGCCCGTCTGGTTTACCCGGCGGGCCTGTTAAGTTCTGGAAAACATGACCCGCTTGCTAGGCGGGGGCGTGTTGCGTAGGGCGTGTAGCGGCCATCAATACGTCAAATGACGTACCCCAAGTGGGACATGGGCGAATGGTGGCCATGACAGGATTTGCCGATAGTGATTCCGGAACGACGGGATTGCCTTTTCTGGTTGGCAATCCCCGTGTCAAACCGGAGGAGAGCACACCATGGCTGAAACGATCATCAAGATTGACCTGAACCAATCCCCTTACGAGAACGAGAATATTCATAACCGCTGGCACCCGGACATCCCCATGGCAAAAATGGTGAAGCCCGGTGACGACTTCATTCTGGAATGCCACGACTGGACCGGTGGCCAGATCAAGAATGATGATTGCGCCGATGATGTGCGTGATGTGGATCTGACCCAGGTGCACTTCCTTACCGGCCCGGTCGGTGTAGAAGGCGCAGAGCCCGGCGACCTGCTGGTGGTGGATATTCTGGATATCGGCACCTTTGACGAAAGTCAGTGGGGTTTCAATGGTTTCTTCTCCAAGCAGAATGGCGGCGGTTTCCTGACGGAACACTTCCCGGAAGCGCAGAAATCCATCTGGGACTTCAACGGCATGTTCACCAAGTCCCGCCATATTCCCAATGTGGAATTCGCCGGCCTGATTCACCCGGGCCTGATCGGCTGTCTGCCATCGAAGGAAATGCTGGACGAGTGGAACACCCGTGAGAAAGAACTCTACGACACCGAGCCCGATCGCGTGCCGGGGCTGGCCAACCTGCCCTACGCGGACACCGCCCACATGGGCAAGTTGAGCGGTGATGCCAAGGCCAAGGCTGCTGCAGAAGGTGCCCGTACCGTGCCGCCCCGCGAGCACGGCGGTAACTGTGACATCAAGGACCTGTCCCGTGGCTCCCAGGTGTACTTCCCGGTCTACGTGAAAGACGCCGGTCTGTCCGTGGGGGATCTGCACTTTAGTCAGGGCGACGGTGAAATTACGTTCTGCGGCGCTATCGAAATGGCCGGCTGGATTCACCTGCGCGTCAACATCATCAAGGGCGGCATGGAGAAGTACGGCATCAAGAACCCGATCTTCAAGCCCAGCCCCATGGCGCCGAAGTATGACGACTATCTGATCTTCGAAGGTATTTCCGTGGATGAGGAAGGCAAGCAGCATTATCTGGATGTGCATGTGGCCTATCGTCAGGCCTGTCTGAACGCCATCGAGTACCTGAAAAAATTCGGTTACACCGGAGCCCAGGCTTATGCATTACTGGGATGCGCACCCGTGCAGGGGCATATCAGTGGGGTAGTGGATGTCCCCAATGCGTGTGCAACGCTCTGGTTGCCTACGGACATCTTCGACTTCGATATCAAGCCGGGGATGGATGGACCGCAACACAGCGTGGCAGGCAGTACCGACGTGCCGCTGTCCAAAGACAAGTAAACGGATAGAGAGGAGCTGATCATGCCGTTGTATGACTACAAGTGTGCCGAACACGGTTTGTTTCACGATCTGGTGCCTATGCAGGCCTCAGGCGAGTGCGCCCCTTGCCCCAGCTGTGGCGCGCTGTCTGCACGGGTCATCATGGTGGCGCCGGAGTTGCTGGACATGGCCCCGGAAAAACGCGATGCCATGGCGCGTAATGAAAAGGCCGCACATGAACCGCGTCACGGCAATCAGGCATCGGAGAAAGAGCAGGGCTGCTGTCATCACAAGCGCAAGTCCAAGCTGTTCTATACGGCAGAGGGCAACAAGATGTTCCCATCCGCCCGGCCCTGGATGATCAGTCACTAGAAGTATCGGGTTTATCGGCAGTAAACCTTCCCTTGCGGGCAACTGGATGTTGCCCGTTTTTTATGCGGTCTACCGATTGATCAAACAGCACCGTAGATTTGGAGACTCGCTAGTGTGAGGCGGACTGGATACGTTCCAGTGCCGCGACCCGTTGTTGTTCCGTCTCGCTGAACATGGCATTGCGTAGTTGCGCCAGTTGCTGTTCCTGATCCTGGCGGGACAAGCCAGATGACTGAATCACCTGACGCCGCCCATGGTAGTCGTCCAGCCGCTGTTGCCAGTCTTGTCGCTGTTGGTCCAGTGCCTGCAGGCGCAAGGCTGCAGCATCACCGAAGCGCTGCTGATGCAGGGCAAACAGATCGGCGCCGTTGGCGCCAGCATCGCGAAGTTGCTGCTCATCCTGTTGCAGGGTCTGCAGGTTGGTTTGTTGTTCGAGCTGTTGCGCCAGATGCGCCGGGAGCGACTGTCGAAGCGTGCTCAGGGCTCGGGTTTTTTCCCGGTCGTCCATGGACGAAGCCAGAATGTCATGGCGCTGAAGGCTGAAGCGGTCGTAACGATCTTCGTCGGCAAACAGGGCAGCGGCATCGTCTGCGCCAAAGGTGTCATTACGCAGTCGTTGTCGCAGGGCCAGCTGATCGCGGATAGTGCCGCTGCCGGTGGCTGCATACTCGCCGCTGGCAAATTGCTGCCGATAGCGCTGATAGCGGTCATACAGGGCGAGCAAATCGTCTGCGGCAGCCTCGCCAGCGTTGCCTGTCGCCCATTGCTGCATGAGGTCACGAATCCGGGCGTCGGGCATTTCCCCACTGAGAGACAGAAAGTAATCCATCACGGCCTTGCTGTTGCTGTCGACCACCAGTCGCCCGGCCTTGTTGATCGTGAGGGTGGCGGGCACGGTGGTGTCAGACAGGGAGGTGCTTTTCAATTCTTTGGTCAATTGTTCGGTCAGTTGTGCAGCCAGTGGCGCCGGGGCGGTTCCAGGTTGTGTGTTTGCCGACGCGAAGTATGTCGGTGCCTCAGGCGCAACGGCGGTGTGTGCCCGGCTCGTGTTGCCTGCGTAAAGCACATCAGGCACGGGCAGGCGTTTGAGGGCAATAAAGACGCCACAGGCCAGTATCAGCACTGTGGTAAGCAATGCCAGGTGTCGTTTCATGATGCGCTCCGGTCAACGGCGGGGCAGAGCCCCGCCGTGGGGGGCTTACAGGCCTGCGTTTTTCAGGCGGTTGGCATGGTTGCGGTACAGGGTCTTGGGATCGGTTTCCCAGCCCATCAGACCAAACAGCTGGCGAATGGCGTCAGCGTGGTTGTGGTTGTAGTTGTGGCGAATGGGTTTGCCCAGATACATGCCACACAGCGGCAGTACGCCGTCATGGGCTTCGCCATTGCTGAAGGCAAACTGGGTCACGGTGACCAACAGGGAATCAAACGGGTCGAACAGGTTGGTGTGCACACCGTCACCCCCCCAGGACCAGTAGCGCACGCCATTTACCGTGTGCTGGCCGCTGGTGCCACAGGCTGAGGTTGGCATGGCCTGTGGGTAACGCTGGTTGAATGCAGCAAGGCCTTCGGTGGTGGACGCTGCCAGGACATCACGGGTGGATTGGTCCCCCGGATTGGGGCCGCCCGACAGGCTTTCCCAAAGCGCGCCAAAGGCATTACCGATGCTGTTGGCCAGGCCTTCGGTGATGCTGCCTTCCGGTACGACACCGCGGATCACATCCGCGACGGCGGTACCCCGGTTTTCACCGTGTACTGAGGTCACGGATGCAATCAGGTCAGGGCGGACGGCGGCCACATAGCGGGAGGTGGGCGAGCCCTGGGAATGAGCGATCAGATTGACTTTTTCCGCGCCGGTGACCGCCAGATAGTTCTCGATCTGGACGATCAGCTCTTCACCCCGGTATTCGTTACTTTGCAGGGCGCTGACATTGCTTTCATAGACCTCAGCGCCGTAGTCGCGCATGTCATCGGCAATACCATAGAAGTAATCGATGCCTGCGATGTCATCGAAGGCAATGATGCCGCCTACCAGTACGATGGGGTATCGGGTGTCGGCGTAGCTTTTGTCTTTGCCAAACCACCACCAGGCATGGGCCTGGGACGTTGTTGCGCACAGTATCAGGGCCGCGCAGAGCCCGCGTAGCGTGATCGACATGGTGTTCTCCTGTTTATTGTTATGCAGCCGGCGCCGGGCTGAGTATTTCGTGTCGACGATTGGACTATAGGCAGGTTCGGTGGTACTAAACTTGTAAGAATTCGGGCATCGATTTGTCATCTGTGATGCGGCTCGCAAACCGGGCAACAGAGGGAAGAACAACAATGACAGCAGATCAGGCGCCAATGGAGTCGCCCAGCGCGACGCTCTATTTATGGCCGCAGCGTACCCTTTACCTCGGGTTTATTGGCCCGTTGTCGGCGCTCACCCAGGGTGCACACACGTTGCTGTTCGGGCTCGATGGCGAGATTCCGTTTACCGTTGGCGGTGACACCGTCACCACCCGTTGTGCCCTGTTGCCTGCCGGTTTGACCTTCTCTGCGCAAGCCGGGGAGGGACGCATTGCCTGTTGTTTTCTCGACCCTTTGGGGCGGGACTTGCTGTTTCATCAGAGCCGCATGGAACGCCATCCGAGTGGTTTGTTTCTGCCCGGAGATTTCGCACAGGAACAACAGCAAGTGCTCGAACGTCTTTTTCAGGAGCAGGCGCTTGCTGATGAGGCGTATGCGGCGCTCCAGGGGATTCTGTTTCCTGCTGCTGATGAGGTGGTGCCAGGCTTTGAGGCAGATGAGCGGGTGCGGCAGGTGATCGAGCGAATCCGCCAGGACCCGACCGATAACCTGTCCAATGACGCGCTGGGCGACATGGTGGGCCTGTCTGGCGACCGGCTCCAGCGTTTGTTCAAGGACGCCACCGGGATTCCGATTCGGCGCTACCGACTGTGGCATCGCCTGTTTGTGACCTCCACCATGATGGCCATGGGCAGCAGCTTGACGGATGCCGCGCTGGCGGCAGGGTTTTCGGATTCCTCCCATCTCACCAATGTGTTCCGGAACATGCTGGGCATGAGCCCGTCTATGGTATTGCGGCGTTCCCGGCAGATCCGCATTCTGGTGGGCAGCGAACCCTGTTAGCGGTTTATGTAGAATAGCGCCAACCATTCCTGATGCCGGGCTCGCCCTGGCACGATCATGACCAACAGGCAGTTTTGTCCATGCATATTCATATTCTCGGCATCTGCGGCACCTTCATGGGTTCTCTGGCCCAGCTGGCCAAGGCCCAGGGGCATCGTGTCACCGGCAGTGACCAGAATGTCTATCCCCCCATGAGTGACCAGCTGGAAGCGGCGGGGATTGAATTGATTCAGGGGTATGACCCGGCACAACTGGACCCCGCCCCGGATCTGGTGGTGATTGGCAATGCCCTGAGCCGTGGCAATCCGGCTGTGGAAGCGGTGCTTGATAAGGGGCTGGCGTATACCTCCGGGGCGCAACTACTGGAAGAAGTTGTCTTGCCGGGGCGCTGGGTACTGGCGGTGTCAGGGACCCATGGAAAGACCACCACCAGCTCTATGCTGGCCTGGATTCTGGAGTATGCCGGGCTCAAGCCGGGCTATCTGATCGGTGGGGTGCCGGGCAATTTTGGCGTCTCGGCCCGCCTGGGAGAGACGCCTTTCTTTGTGGTGGAAGCGGATGAATACGACACCGCATTTTTCGACAAGCGCAGCAAGTTTGTTCACTACCGTCCGCGTACCGTGATCCTCAACAATCTCGAATTTGATCACGCCGATATCTTTGCCGATCTGGCGGCTATCCAGACCCAGTTCCATCACCTGATTCGCACTGTGCCGTCCAGCGGCCGATTGATTCTCCCCCATGGCGAAGCGGCTCTCGAAGAGACGCTGGCAAAAGGGTGCTGGAGCGAAGTCGAGCGCTTTGGAGAAGACGAAGCGCTGGGTTACCGCCTGGACAGCGAAGATGGGTCTGTTTTTACCGTGCTGGAAAACGGCGAACCGGTGGCCAGGGTCAACTGGGACCAAACTGGCAGGCATAGTGTGAATAACGGTATGGCGGCCCTGTTGGCTGCCCGCCACGTGGGGGTGACCCTGGCCGATGGCGCGGCGGCGCTTTGCGAGTTTGTAGGCGTTAAGCGGCGTATGGAATTGCGCGGCGAGGTGGCCGGTGTGAAGGTTTACGATGATTTTGCCCATCACCCGACGGCGATCGCGACCACCCTGGACGGCCTGCGCCGCAAGGTTGGTGAGGGCAAGATTCTGGCCGTGATTGAACCGCGCTCCAATACCATGCGAATGGGTAGCCACAAGGCCGCATTGGCGGCCAGCACGGGTTGTGCGGATGAGGTAATCTGGTACCAGCCGCCGGGGCTGGACTGGTCGCTGGAATCTGTACTGGCGGAGGCGCCGGTGCCTTCATCCGTCAGTGATTCGCTGGACGATATTATTGCCCGGGTTGCCACGCACAAGGGAGAGAGCCTGAGTGTGGTGGTCATGAGTAACGGCGGCTTTGGCGGCATTCACCAGAAACTGCTGGATGCGTTGGCAGACTGAGCCTGTAGCGATCATCAAGACAGGAGAACGTGATGTTCTGGTCCGTGTTGTGGGCGTCGGTCCACTACCTCAGCATTCTGATGTTGTTCGGATGTCTGTACGGCGAGTTGCTGCTGTGGCGCACAGGTATCAATGAGCGCAACGTCAGAACCCTGTTGTGGCTGGATATTGGCTACGGACTGTCGGCGTTGTTTGTGCTGGTCAGTGGTCTGGCCCGTGCTGGCTGGACCGAGAAAGGCCTGGATTTCTACATGGCCAACCCCTGGTTTCATGGCAAGGTGACGGTGTTTGTGCTGATCGCCTTGTTGAGTCTGTACCCCACCAAGGTCTTCATGGGATGGCGCAAACAGGTGAAAGCCGGGCATGTGCCAGAGATTGATCCAAGACTGCAGAAAAACCTGCGAGGAGTATTGGTGGCGGAAATTCACCTGGTCACATTGATGCCTGTTTTGGGTGCCTTGATGGCCCGCGGCGTCGGGATGGGTTCATGAGTCAGCGTGTCACTCTTGCATTCACGGGCGCGTCTGGTGCGCCTTACGGTCTTCGTTTGATGCAGTGCCTGTTGCTGGCGGACTGCGAGGTCTTTGTGATTCTGTCCAAGGCCGCGAAGGTGGTGATCGGGATGGAAACCGAGCTGGCATTACCCTCCGGAACCGGCAAGACTGAAGCAGCGCTTCGGGAATGGGCTGGCACCGATAAAGGCCGGCTGGTGGTGTGCGGGTTGGAGCAGTGGACGGCGCCGGTGGCCTCGGGCAGCGGTGCGCCAGCTGCCATGGTGGTGTGCCCCTGTTCCACTGGAACGCTTTCTGCCATTGCCTGTGGTGCCAGCGACAATCTGATTGAACGCGCAGCCGATGTGGCAATCAAGGAAGGGCGAAAGCTGATCCTTGTCCCAAGGGAGACGCCTTTCTCCGCGATTCATCTGGAAAACATGCTCAAGCTGTCGCGGCTTGGGGTGACCATCATGCCCGCCGCCCCCGGTTTTTATCACCAGCCGGAAAGCGTCTCAGACCTGGTGGATTTTATGGTCGCCAGGCTGCTGGACCACCTGGGCATCGAGCAAAGTCTGCTGAAGCGTTGGGGGGAGTAGACAATAGCTACGAGCTACGAGCTACGAGCTACGAGCTACGAGCTACGAGCTACGAGCTACGAGCTACGAGCTACGAGCTACGAG
>PAJO01000007.1 GCA_002706085.1 Alcanivoracaceae bacterium
GCGATGGTGACGCCTTCTTGTTGCAGCACCTCGCAGCATTTTTCCGCGCTCCATAATGCCTGGTCGCGAATCACCACCCGGGAGCCAAACGACAGCGGCACGGTCCAGCGCTCCACCGCGCCATCAAAACTGATGGACGCAAACTGCAGCTCCACATCCTCCGGCGTCATGCCGTAGCGCTCGCCGATGGTTTGCACATGCATGGACAAGCCGCCGTGAGTAAGAGCCACGCCTTTGGGCTTGCCAGTGGAGCCGGACGTGTAGATCACATAAGCCAGTTGATCGGGATGGGGTTCGTTATTGAGCGAACTGCCGTCGGTATTCGCCAGCGACAGTTGATCCACGAACACCGGGCTGACGCCCTCCACCTGCGGCAAGGTCTCCGCCAGATCCGACGAGGTCAACAGCAAGCGGGCACCACTGTCTTCGAGCATGTAGTGCAAACGGTCTGTGGGGTAACCGGGATCCAGTGGCAGGAAAGCCCCGCCCGCTTTCATCACGGCCAGGAACGCTTCGATCATGGTGACGCCACGCGCGAACGAAACGCCAACCACGTCATCGGCGGTGACACCCTGCTCGACCAGATAACGCGCGAGACGATGGGAACGGGCTTCCAGTTCAGCAAACGACACACGGGTATCGCCATGCACCAGGGCGATGGCCTCGCCGCGCAACGCCGCCTGCTGCGAGAACAGCGAAGGAAAACTCTGGGCCACATAAGCCCCTTCGCCTTCACCCCACTGCTGCAAACGCGGCAAGTCTTGTGTAGCGGTATCCACGGTGCCCAAACACCGCTGGCGGTCTCCTGCAAAAGCCGCCAGCACCTGTTCCATGGCGTGCTGCAAACGTCGGGCCGTGTCACTGTGAAAGCGGTCGGCCGCATAGGTCAGCGTAAGCGCCAGCGCACCGTCACTGGCTTCGTGCACATCCAACGCAAGATCAAACAGCGCATGGGGCACGCCCTGCGCCTGCGGGGCGATGGTGACCTCATTATCCAGCTGGCGGCGACCACCATCACGACGCTGATAATTAAACAGCACCTGAAACAGCGGGGTTTCGCCAGGTTCACGACGAGGCGCCAACGACGCCACCAACTGGTCGAAAGGCAGCGCCTGATGGGCCTGGGCATCCAGCATGGTCTGGTGCACCTGCTGCACCCACTGATCCACGGTCATGGCTGCGCTGGGTTGTCCTCGCACCACCAGGGTGTTGACGAAGAACCCCACCAGCGCCTCAACCTCACTGCGGCCACGGTTTGCCATCGGCACCCCCACCGGAATATCCCGGCGACCGCTGACCGACGCCAACGCCCACTGCCAGGCCGCCAACACCACGGTAAAGAGCGTGGTGTCATTGTCTCGCGCCAAGGCCTGCAAGGGGCCCTGCAAAGTCTGCGGCAACAACCATTGCTCGCTGGCCGCCTGACGAAGATCGTTGTGCTGCGGATGACGGTCATAGGGAATCAGTAACGGCGGCTGAACACTATCGCCCTGATCCAGCCGCAACTGCTCACGCCAATAGGTCAGTTGCCGCTCGCGCTCGCCGGCATCCAGCCAGGCCTTTTGCCACAGCGCGTAATCAGCATACTGCACTGCCAGGGGCGGCAACGGGGCATCGGACAGATACGCGCGGCCGAGATCGGTAAAGAACACCTCCATGGACCAGCCATCAGATACCAGATGGTGCATCACCAACTGCAGCCGCCATTGCTGCTCGCCTTCCTGTAACAATTGCACGCGCAACGGCAAGTCCCGTTCCAGCACAAAGCGACGGCGGGCATGTTCATCAGCCAGCGTCTGACGGGCTGCCTGATCCAGCGAGCGAACATCGCGCTGCTCAACCGGCAACCGCGCCGACTGGATGATCTGCTCGGCGTCTCCGTCGTGGTCCCGAAAACCGGTGCGCAAACTCTCGTGTCGCTGCACCACCGCCTCCAGGCTGCGCAGCAAACGCGCCACCTCAAGCGGACCGCTCAAACTGAAAGCGGTGGTCAGGTGATACGCCGTGTTGTCCGGCTCCAATTGATAAATCGTCCAGAGCCGTTGCTGGGCCGGCGCCAGCGGTAACCGCGCAGGGCGATGCCCGGACACAATTGGCAGCCGCTCAAACGGAATGCCCTTTTCACCCAGCTTCTGCAAAAAGATGGCCTGCTTGCTTTCTTCCAGCGCCATAAAGCGCTGGGCCAGTGCCACTTTATCGAGACTCATCCCTTACTCCGGATCATAAATCTTCCAGGTCATCCAGCAGATCCGCCATGACAGCAAGATCATCCTGTTCCTGTTGCTTTGCTTCGCCGTTGTGTTCGTCCACCAACGCCGCCAGTGCTTGCAGGGTGTCGGTTTCAAACAGGGCACGCAGGGGCACATCCACGCCCCAGCGATCACGCAACGCCGCCACTACCCGCGTGGCCAACAGTGAATGGCCACCCAGCGCAAAAAAGTTATCGTCCAGCCCGACAGCACCGTTTCCTGACAACGCTTCTCCTGACGGCGATGCCTTCGCTAAAGACAGCCCCAACAACTCTTCCCACAGCGCCGCGAGTTGCTGTTCGGTGTCGGTCACCGGCGCTCGGTATTCCCGGGCCTGCCATTGCGGCTCAGGTAGCGCCTTGCGATCCAGTTTGCCGTTGGGCGATAACGGCATCTGCTCCAGCAACATGAACAGGCCCGGCACCATGTAATCCGGCAGGGCCGCCGACAGGGCTTGCTGCCAGGCCTCCGGGGAGGACGCGCCACTTACCACATAGGCCACCAGCTGATCACCTGCCGCGCCGGAGTGGGACACGACCACCGCATCCTCAATGTCCGGTTGTTGTTTCAGTTGCTGCTCGATTTCACCCAGCTCGATACGCAGACCGCGAATCTTGACCTGATGATCAAGGCGGCCCAGATAATCGATAACGCCATCGGCACGCTGCACCACCTGATCACCGGTGCGGTACATCCGTGAGCCAGGCTCACCAAAGGGGTTGGGAACGAAACGCTCTGCGGTCAGATCGGGGCGACCGTGATAGCCACGCGCCAACCCCACACCCGCCAGATAGAGTTCACCGGCCACCCCACGCGGCACCGGGTTGAGATCGGTATCCAGCACATGCAGCTGAATATTGCTGATCGGTGAGCCGATCGGCACGGTGTGGCCGGTGCCCGGGCGGCAATGCCAGTAACTCACATCAATGGCCGCTTCGGTGGGGCCATACAGGTTGTGCAACTGCACATCGTCACGGGCGGCAAACACCGATCCCTGCAATGCCATGTCCAGCGCTTCCCCACTACAGATCACCTGCTTCAGGGACGGCAGGTTTTTCAATCCTGTTGCGGACACAAAGGCATGCAACATGGACGGCACAAAGTGCAGCGTGGTGACCTGCTCTTCAGCCATCACCTGCTGCAACCACTGCGGGTCCGCATGGGCATCCGGCGGCGCGATGGCGAGACGCGCCCCCACCATCAACGGCCAGAAAAATTCCCACACCGACACATCAAAACTGAACGGTGTCTTCTGCAACACACAGTCGGATTCATCCAGTGGGTATTGCTGCTGCATCCACAGCAATCGATTCTCCAGCGCGGCCTGGGTATTGAGCACCCCTTTGGGTTTGCCAGTGGAGCCAGAGGTGTAGATCACATAGAGCGCCTGATCCGGATGCCACTGCACCGACGGTGCCGTGGTCGCCTGCCCGCTCACGTCCAGTTGATCCAGACACCACATGGGCACCGCTTGCGGCCAGCTGTCCAGCAAGCGGCTGTCGGTCAGCAACAACGCCGGCTGCGATGCCTCCAGAATGTAGGCCAGACGGTCCTGGGGATAGGACGGGTCCAGCGGCACATAGGCACCCCCGGCACGGGTAATGGCCAACAGACCGATGACCAGATCCAGTGATCGGGGCAGGCCGATGGCCACCCGCACTTCTTCCTTCACCCCGGCCGCACGCAAGCGGTTGGCCAGCTGGTTTACCTTGCGGTCCAGCTCGGCATAACTGAGCTGCCTGTCGCCCATGGACAACGCCACTGCCTCAGGCGAACGCACGGCTTGCTGACGCACTCTTTCCGGCACGGCAACAAAATCACCCCAGCGTTTTTCGGTGCGATTGAAGACTTGCTGGTCGGCCTGTTCCTGATCTGACAGCAAGGCGATATCCGACAAGGACTGATCAGGCTGGGTGAGCAGCGCCGTCATCACCCTCAGGAAATGTTCCCGCAAGCGCTCAATGGTGCTGGCACGGAACAGGGCCGTGTCGTAACCGATAAACCCCTGCAGCTGTTCATCGTCTTCCAGGACATCCAGTGCCAGTTCAAACTGGGCACCGGCGGCACCCGGATCAAACGGTGTGATGACCGCTTCCGGCCATTGCGGGGCAAAGTTTTCACTCAACCGCTGGTGATTGAACACCACCTGGAACAAGGGGTGACGATCCAGATTCCGGTCCACGCCCAGCGCCTCGACCAACACCTCAAAAGGCAGCGCCTGGCGCCCTTGCGCTTCGCCGATGAACTGCTGTGTGGCCACCACCTGCTCAGCCAGCGATTGCGAGCCGACAAAATCGGCCGGCACGACCAGGGTATTGATAAAACACCCTTGCAGGGTTTCGGTTTCGGCCAGCAATCGGCCGGCAACCGGCACCCCCACCCGCACCTGCGATTGACCACTGTAGCGATGCAACAGTACCTGCCAGGCCGTGAGCAACAAGGTGGACACCGTAGAACCCAGCTCGGTGGCACGCTGCTTCAGCCGCTCAAGCTGATCATGGCTAAAGGTCACGGGTAAACGTGCCCCGCCCTGTTTGGTGTCAACTAACACACCACGAGGGAAGTCGGTGGGCAACGCCAGCGGCTCACCGCCCTCGCCCAACTGTTCTACCCACCACTGCTGTTGTGCACGGGCCTCATCACTGGCCAGCCACTGCTGTTGCCAGGCGGCATAATCCGCGTACTGGATTCGGGCGGACGGTTGAGCAGAAACCAGTGGCATGGCATCACCGCGATGAGCCTGGGCATAACGGCTACTCAGCTCCGCCATCAACAATTGCATGGAAACGCCATCACCAATGATGTGATGCTGGACCAGCAACAGTTGATAGCGCTGTGGGGCCAACTGAATGACCTGCACGCGCAACAACGGATCACTGGCCAGATCGAACGGCGCGTTCAGGGTGCGCGCCTGGCGTTCGCCGGCCACAGATTCGGGTAGCGCCTCGCCGGTGAGATCCAGCCAGTCGATGATCACAGGGGCCTCATCCAGAATCCGCTGGCGAGGCTCCCCTGCGGTTTCCACAAAGCGGGTACGCAGGCTTTCGTGATTCGCCACCAGGGCATCCAGCGCCTGCTGCAGGGCTGCGTGATGCAATTCACCACGCACATCGAGCCCCAACGGCATATGGTAGGCACCGTTTTCCGGCTGCAATTGCTGCACGAACCACAAACGCCGTTGCGCCGCGGAACACGGCAAATCGCCGCCACGCGCCACCGGGCGGATTGCGGGCAAGGCCGCTGCACTCTGGCACAAAGCCGCACACTGTTTCAGCAGCGGTTGTTCAAAAATGCGATTGAGCGGCAAATCCAGCTGGTGCTGATGACGCAAGCGGTTAACCATTTGCACCGCCAACAGGGAATGCCCACCCAGATTGAAGAAATGGTCATCGCGACTGACGGCTTCCAGCCCCAGCAACTCTTGCCAGATGGTCGCCAGAATTTTTTCGTTATCGGTTTGCGGTGCATCGCCGGCACTGGCGGTTTGCCATTGCGGAGCCGGTAGCGCCTTGCGGTCCACTTTGCCTGCGGGCGTCAGCGGCAGGTGCTCCAGTGTGATCAACTGGCTGGGCACCATGTAATCCGGCAGGGCTTGGGACAGGCTTTCCAACAGGGCTCGCGGCTCAAACGCCGCTCCTACGGTGTGACGTGGCACGATGTAGCCCACCAACCGGTCACCGGTGGGGGAAGGTTGTGCAACCACGGCGGCGTCGCAGATCGAGTCAAAAGCCAGCAGACGACTTTCGATTTCACCGAGCTCAATGCGGAAGCCACGGATTTTGACCTGCTGATCCACCCGACCCAGATATTCCATGACGCCGTCGTCGCGGAATTTCACCAGATCGCCGGTGCGGTACATCCGCTCACCCGCTTCGCCGAACGGATCCGGCAGGAAACGTTCAGCGGTCAGGTCCGGACGGTCGTGATAGCCGCGCGCCAATCCCACTTCGTTACCGATATACAGCTCACCCGCGACACCAGCGGGCACGCGATTCAAATCCTGATCCAGCACATACAGTTTGCGGGGCCCCACGGCGGTGCCGATGGGCGCATAGGCGCTGGTCAGGCTGTCACCCTCATAGGCCGCCCACAGCATCGGCGTGACCACCGTTTCGGTGGGNCCGTAGCCGTTGATGATGCGTTGCGGTTTGAGCACTTGCTGCATGCGCTCGAAGGTTTCGCGAGTAAACGCTTCACCGCCCAGGGTCCAGGAGCGAACNNTGAGTGCGGGCTTTTCCTGCTCGATCCAGTCCAGCAGCGGGCCCACATAACTGGGCGGGAAACAGGCGATGGTGACGCCTTCTTGTTGCAGCACCTCGCANCATTTTTCCGCGCTCCATAATGCCTGGTCGCGAATCACCACCCGGGAGCCAAACGCCAGNGGTACGNTCCAGCGCTCCACCGCNCCATCNAAACTGATGGANGCNAANTGCAGCTCCACATCCTNCGGCGTCATGCCGTAACGCTNGCCGATGGTTTGCACATGCATGGACAAGCCGCCGTGNGTGAGGGCCACGCCTTTGGGCTTGCCGGTGGAGCCGGAGGTNTAGATCACATAAGCCAGTTGATCGGGATGGGGNTCGTTATTNAGCGAACCGNCGTCGGTATTCGCCAGCGACAGTTGATCCACGAACACCGGGCTGACGCCCTCCACCTGNGGCAAGGTCTCCGCCAGATCCGACGAGGTCAACAGCAACCGGGCACCGCTGTCTTCGAGCATGTAGTGCAAACGGTCTGTGGGGTAACCGGGATCCAGTGGCAGGAAAGCACCGCCCGCTTTCATCACGGCCAGGAACGCTTCGATCATGGTGACGCCACGCGCAAACGCTACGCCAACCACGTCATCCGCGGTGACTCCCTGCTCGACCAGATAACGCGCGAGACGATTGGAACGGGCTTCCAGTTCAGCAAACGACACGCGGGTATCGCCATGCACCAGGGCGATAGCTTCCCCACGCAACGCCGCCTGCTGCGAGAACAGTGCCGGGAAACTCTGGGCCACATAAGACCCTTCGCCTTCACCCCACTGCTGCAAACGCGGCAAGTCTTGTATAGCGGTGTCCACGGTGCCCAAACACCGCTGGCGGTCTCCTGCAAAAGCCGCCAGTACCTGTTCCATGGCGTGCTGCAAACGTCGGGCCGTGTCACTGTGAAAGCGGTCGGCCGCATAGGTCAGGGTAAGCGCCAGCGCACCGTCACTGGCTTCGTGCACATCCAACGCAAGATCAAACAGCGCATGGGGCACGCCCTGCGCCTGCGGGGCGATGGTGACCTCATTATCCAGCTGGCGGCGACCACCATCACGACGCTGATAATTAAACAGCACCTGAAACAGCGGGGTTTCGCCAGGTTCACGACGAGGCGCCAACGACGCCACCAACTGGTCGAAAGGCAGCGCCTGATGGGCCTGGGCATCCAGCATGGTCTGGTGCACCTGCTGCACCCACTGATCCACGGTCATGGCTGCGCCGGGTTGTCCTCGCACCACCAGGGTGTTGACGAAGAACCCCACCAGCGCCTCAACCTCACTGCGGCCACGGTTTGCCATCGGCCCCCCCACCGGAATATCCCGGCGACCGCTGACCGACGCCAACGCCCACTGCCAAGCCGCCAACACCACGGTAAAGAGCGTGGTGTCATTGTCTCGCGCCAAGGCCAGCAAAGGGCCCTGCAAAGTCTGCGGCAACAACCATTGCTCGCTGGCCGCCTGACGAAGATCGTTGTGCTGCGGATGACGGTCATAGGGAATCAGTAACGGCGGCTGAACACTATCGCCCTGATCCATCCGCAACTGCTCACGCCAATAGGTCAGTTGCCGGTCGCGCTCGCCGGCATCCAGCCAGGCCTTTTGCCACAGCGCGTAGTCGGCATACTGCACCGCCAGGGGAGGCAACGGGGCATCGGACAGATAAGCACGGCCGAGATCGGTAAAGAACACCTCCATGGACCAGCCATCAGAGACCAGATGGTGCATCACCAACTGCAGCCGCCATTGTTGCTCGCCTTCCTGTAACAATTGCACGCGCAACGGCAAGTCCCGTTCCAGCACAAAGCGACGGCGGGCATGTTCATCAGCCAGCGTCTGACAGGCAGCCTGATCCAGCGAGCGAACATCTCGCTGCTCAACCGACAACCGCGCCGACTGGATGACCTGCTCGGCGTCTCCGTCGTGGTCCCGAAAACCGGTGCGCAAACTCTCGTGTCGCTGCACCACCGCCTCCAGGCTGCGCAGCAAACGCGCCACCTCAAGCGGACCGCTCAAACTGAAAGCGGTGGTCAGGTGATACGCCGTGTTGTCCGGCTCCAATTGATAAATCGTCCAGAGCCGTTGCTGGGCCGGCGCCAGCGGTAACCGCGCAGGGCGATGCCCGGACACAATCGGCAGCCGCTCAAACGGAATGCCCTTTTCACCCAGCTTCTGCAAAAAGATGGCCTGCTTGCTTTCTTCCAGCGCCATAAAGCGCTGGGCCAGTGCCACTTTATCGAGACTCATCCCTTACTCCGGATCATAAATCTTCCAGGTCATCCAGCAGATCCGCCATGGCAGCAAGATCATCCTGTTCCTGTTGCTTTGCTTCGCCGTTGTGTTCGTCCACCAACGCCGCCAGTGCTTGCAGGGTGTCGGTTTCAAACAGGGCACGCAGGGGCACATCCACGCCCCAGCGATCACGCAATGCCGCCACTACCCGCGTGGCCAACAGTGAATGGCCACCCAGCGCAAAAAAGTTATCGTCCAGCCCGACAGCACCGCTTCCTGACAGCGATTCTCCTGAAAGAGATTCCTTCGCTAAAGACAGCCCCAACAACTCTTCCCACAGCGCAGCGAGTTGCTGTTCGGTGTCGGTCACCGGCGCACGGTATTCCCGGGCCTGCCATTGCGGCTCAGGTAGCGCCTTGCGATCCAGTTTGCCGTTGGGCGATAACGGCATCTGCTCCAGCAACATGAACAGGCCCGGCACCATGTAATCCGGCAGGGCCGCCGACAGGGCTTGCTGCCAGGCCTCCGGGGAGGACGCGCCACTTACCACATAGGCCACCAGCTGATCACCTGCCGCGCCGGAGTGGGCCACGACCACCGCATCCTCAATGTCCGGCTGCTGTTTCAGTTGCTGCTCGATTTCACCCAGCTCGATACGCAGACCGCGAATCTTGACCTGATGATCAAGGCGGCCCAGATAATCGATAACGCCATCGGCACGCTGCACCACCTGATCACCGGTGCGGTACATCCGTGAGCCAGGCTCACCAAAGGGGTTGGGAACGAAACCCTCTGCGGTCAGATCGGGGCGACCGTGATAGCCACGCGCCAACCCCACGCCCGCCAGATAGAGCTCACCGGCCACCCCACGCGGCACCGGGTTGAGATCGGTATCCAGCACATGCAGCTGAATATTGCTGATCGGTGAGCCGATCGGCACGGTGTGGCCGGTGCCCGGGCGACACTGCCAGTAACTCACATCAATGGCCGCTTCGGTGGGGCCGTACAGGTTGTGCAACTGCACATCGTCACGGGCGGCAAACACCGATCCCTGCAATGCCATGTCCAGCGCTTCCCCACTACAGATCAGCTGCTTCAGGGACGGCAGGTTTTTCAATCCTGTTGCGGACACAAAGGCATGCAACATGGACGGCACAAAGTGCAGCGTGGTGACCTGCTCTTCAGCCATCACCTGCTGCAACCACTGCGGGTCCGCATGGGCATCCGGCGGCGCGATGGCAAGACGCGCCCCCACCATCAACGGCCAGAAAAATTCCCACACCGACACATCAAAACTGAACGGTGTCTTCTGCAACACACAGTCGGATTCATCCAGTGGGTATTGCTGCTGCATCCACAGCAATCGATTCTCCAGCGCGGCCTGGGTATTGAGCACCCCTTTGGGTTTGCCAGTGGAGCCAGAGGTGTAGATCACATAGAGCGCCTGATCCGGATGCCACTGCACCGGCGGTGCCGTGGTCGCCTGCCCGCTCACGTCCAGTTGATCCAGACACCACATGGGCACCGCTTGCGGCCAGCTGTCCAGCAAGCGGCTGTCGGTCAGCAACAACGCCGGCTGCGATGCCTCCAGAATGTAGGCCAGACGGTCCTGTGGATAGGACGGGTCCAGCGGCACATAGGCACCCCCGGCACGGGTAATGGCCAACAGACCGATGACCAGATCCAGTGATCGGGGCAAGCCGATGGCCACCCGCACTTCTTCCTTCACCCCGGCCGCACGCAAGCGGTTGGCCAGCTGGTTTACCTTGCGGTCCAGCTCGGCATAACTGAGCTGCTTGTCGCCCATGGACAACGCCACTGCCTCAGGCGAACGCACGGCTTGCTGACGCACTCTTTCCGGCACGGCAACAAAATCACCCCAGCGTTTTTCGGTGCGATTGAAGACTTGCTGGTCGGCCTGTTCCTGATCTGACAGCAAGGCGATATCCGACAAGGACTGATCAGGCTGGGTGAGCAGCGCCGTCATCACCCTCAGGAAATGTTCCCGCAAGCGCTCAATGGTGCTGGCACGGAACAGGGCCGTGTCGTAACCGATAAACCCCTGCAGCTGTTCATCGTCTTCCAGGACATCCAGTGCCAGTTCAAACTGGGCACCGGCGGCACCCGGATCAAACGGTGTGATGACCGCTTCCGGCCATTGCGGGGCAAAGTTTTCACTCAACCGCTGGTGATTGAACACCACCTGGAACAAGGGGTGACGATCCAGATTCCGGTCCACGCCCAGCGCCTCGACCAACACCTCAAAAGGCAACGCCTGGCGCCCTTGCGCTTCGCCGATGAACTGCTGTGTGACCGCTACCTGCTCAGCCAGCGATTGCGAGCCGACAAAATCGGCCGGCACGACCAGGGTATTGATAAAACACCCTTGCAGGGTTTCGGTTTCGGCCAGCAATCGGCCGGCAACCGGCACCCCCACCCGCACCTGCGATTGACCACTGTAGCGATGCAACAGTACCTGCCAGGCCGTGAGCAACAAGGTGGACACCGTAGAACCCAGCTCGGTGGCACGCTGCTTCAGCCGCTCAAGCTGATCATGGCTAAAGGTCACGGGTAAACGTGCCCCGCCCTGTTTGGTGTCAACTAACACACCACGAGGGAAATCGGTGGGCAACGCCAGCGGCTCACCGCCCTCGCCCAACTGTTCTACCCACCACTGCTGTTGTGCACGGGCCTCATCACTGGCCAGCCACTGCTGTTGCCAGGCGGCATAATCCGCGTACTGGATTCGGGCGGACGGTTGAGCGGAAACCAGCGGCATGGCATCACCGCGATGAGCCTGGGCATAACGGCTGCTCAGCTCCGCCATCAACAGTTGCATGGAAACGCCATCACCAATGATGTGATGCTGGACCAGCAACAGTTGATAGCGCTGTGGGGCCAACTGAATGACCTGCACGCGCAACAACGGATCATTGGCCAGATCGAACGGCGCGTTCAGGGTGCGCGCCTGGCGTTCGCTGGCCACAGATTCGGGTAGCGCCTCGCCGGTGAGGTCCTGCCAGTCGATGATCACAGGGGCCTCATCCAGAATCCGCTGGCGAGGCTCCCCTTCGGTTTCCACAAACCGGGTGCGCAGGCTTTCGTGATTCGCCACCAGGGCATCCAGCGCCTGCTGCAAGGCTGCGTGATGCAATTCACCACGCACATCGAGCCCCAACGGCATGTGGTAGGCACCGTTTTCCGGCTGCAATTGCTGCACGAACCACAAACGCCGTTGCGCCGCGGAACACGGCAAATCGCCGCCACGCGCTACCGGGCGGATTGCGGGCAAGGCCGCTGCACTCTGGCACAGGGCGGCACACTGTTTCAGCAGCGGTTGTTCAAAAATGCGATTGAGCGGCAAATCCAGCTGGTGCTGATGACGCAAGCGGTTAACCATTTGCACCGCCAACAGGGAATGCCCACCCAGATTGAAGAAATGGTCATCGCGACTGACGGCTTCCAGCCCCAGCAAATCTTGCCATATAGTCGCCAGAATTTTTTCGTTATCGGTTTGCGGTGCATCGCCGGCACTGGCGGTTTGCCATTGCGGCTCTGGTAGCGCCTTGCGGTCCACCTTGCCCGCGGGGGTCAGCGGCAGGTGCTCCAGTGTGATCAACTGGCTGGGCACCATGTAATCCGGCAGGGCTTGGGACAGGCTTTCCAACAGGGTTCGCGGCTCAAGCGCCGCTCCTACG
>PAJO01000008.1 GCA_002706085.1 Alcanivoracaceae bacterium
ACACTACCTAGGTTGGTTCAGGTTTATGGATACTCCAGAAAACCTTAACGAAAACAGGCTCTTTTCGATTCAACAACAGTTAATCCGAACATAGCCATTTTGAAAACAAAAAGCCAACAACCAGACTTGTTCCAGAGAACAGGACTAGAGTAACTACCTCATGTAGTTTCCAGGCATCAGCCAAAAAGCCAAATAAGAATGCTAAAGCGCCCATAAAAGCAGTAAATACAAGATAGCGATTTACAGAAACTTTTGAGTTAAAAGTGAATTTACTGTTTGCAAAGAAAGAAAATGTTACTGCGACAGAGAAAGCAATAAGATTCGAAGAAGCTTGATCATACCCAAGATAGGTTAATGCAAAAAATGACAACCAATGTATAGCTGTATTCATTACACCGACAGATGCAAATTTTGAAAAGAGTGTAATTGCTGAAAAGCGTTTTTTGTTGTGCAAAGCCATTCCCTAGCATCAAATATGACATAAATATACTATTAATTTCATTAAACGCTGTAGCCACAAAAAGCAGTAAAGTGACCTCAACAGAAAGAAACCCCAGTATACATTCTACATTTCTTAATTCTATATATTTCTATCGCTAGTAACTGTTGATATACAAAGGATATTAGTTACTAAAACCACATTTACATATTTATTACAGATACCATCTTTTGATTACACATTTCATGTAAAAACGTTCTCAAACGAAGTTTTGCAGGCTGGCGGGGGCCCTAACGAAAATGTAACTTCCGAAATGATTGTATAAACAGCAATAGTTAAAAAACAAATTTAATTAGCGAGATCCCAGCTTGCACCTTGATACGTAACAACGTTAGCACTACCCTTTTAAAACAGCCCTAGTTTTCTTCTCATGCGTTTCAATCTATAGGGATATACCATGCACCCTGCTAACTTAAAGCCATCTATTCTTCGCTTCACTTTAATTGGTTTGCTGTCTTTTTTAATGCTTTCTTGTGCCACCATGAACAAGAATGATAAAAATTATGCAAAGGGGGGCCAACCCGGTGATATTTTGCATAACTATCTTAGTGCGAATATTAGCGATGATAATAACGTAAGCACATTACTAGCTAATTACAAAGGCTCGAAAAACCTATCAGCCGTTGTTGAAAAGTACGAAGACGAGATAGCCCAGCTGTATAAGCAAAAAGTGTTATCACGTAAGCCATCTATCAGTGAAAATGAAACTAAAACGCGGTTCGCCAATATAACCTCTAGCCAAGCCTCCGCTCTATTTGCCTTGTACCCTATCGATACTGCAAAGTGGATGAAGATAATTTCAACATACTCGGACTTAAGCAAAAACGATATATACGAGTCAGCAATAACAGCAGGGTTAGATCCTTCGATAGTCTTTGCCGCATCAGCTTCTGGGTTTGAAGATACTGCTACCCCACTCATTAACTCGATAGGGTTAGTTATTTATGGCCAGGATGAAGAAAGTACTGCCACCGTTAAATTTAGAGCCGAAGATGATACTTATTGGCGTGAAGGGCTAGATTTAGCATGGGAGCCAATTTACGGGTCGTTCGCTGGAAGCATAGTGTACCTAGAAGCAAACACTACGTATCATATAGAAGTAACCGTCACGGATGCTTATGGTGATATCGTTGAACATTCCTTTCAAACAACAACAAAACCTAATACGCCCCCTATTGACCCAGATAAAATTTATTACCTTTCTGAAATTTATTCTGGCGGACAACTGGATTTAGAAGCGCTAAATATAGAAGGTAGCGCAGATGGCTATGCAAAAATTATAGGCGACGGCCCCGTTATTGAAGCTGGCAGCGAAGTACTTGCGGCTGTGAATATTGGTAACAACTCGTACGTTATGCTTGAAAACCTGACCGTTAAGGGCGGGCAGCGTTACGGTATATTTGCAAAAAAGGCACACCATATCTGGATTAAAGGTTGCAACGTATCGGAGTATGGAAGAGAAGCAGTTGATATTAGAAACGGCAAAGCTTACTCAAGCCCGACAAGTAACTCCCCTATCAATTACGATTCGGGTATTTACTTAGAGCGAAGCGGTATTGCTGTGATTGAAGAGTGTGAAGTACATAGCCCCAATCTAGGAGCAAATAATTGGTCGGTTGGTCACCCTAAAGGTGCAAATGCGCTTCAAGTTTGGGCATATCATGACAGTGATGCATACCGGGGTGAATTTATAGTTAGAAATAATCGTTTCTACGGTAGTCAAGATCACAGATTTAACGATGTCATCGAAGGTAGAATGAACACAGAACGCCGTGGCGGATTCGTAAAAAACTCAGCTATTCATGGCAATTATTTGGCTTATGCAAACGACGACCTCATTGAAATTGATGGGGGGCAGCAGAATGTTCTGGTATACGATAATGAACTTATTCAAGGTTATACTGGAATTAGTATTGCACCGAATCTCTTAGGACCAAGTTACTTGTTTCATAACTTTATTCATAACTTAGGTGACGATAGAGGAAAAGAATGGACAGCGATAAAAGCTGGAGGCCTCATGTCTAAGCCTGCAGGACAGACATTCATCTTTGAAAATTTTATTGACGTTCAGAGAAATGGAATAGCAGCTTCTAAAGTCGTTGGAGACTCAACTTTTTGGGTCAATACAAAAAATAACATTATCATTACTCAAAATACAGGAAGCTCAGTTGGCTACTGTATTTTTGATAAAGAAAAATTTATAGGGAGTGTTAGTAGCAATGACCTTTGTTTTAACGAAACCTTACAAGACGCAAGATATGAGTTCGACTTAACTAATCTTTCTGAACATCCCCTTTCAGACAACCTCGAGTTTGTTGAATCTTTGAAAGCATTGATGCCATCAACCAGCTCCATAAGTGAGGGCAATACCATACCTAACTTTACAGAAATGGTAGCTCTTACTCCTAGTATCAAAGAACCAGAAACTATTTGCGAATTTAATCTAGAACAAACTGCGTATGTTCCAATTACTAAACAATATAAATATGGCACCACTGTAGTGTCGCCGGAAGGTACCGTAACAATGACAGGAAATAACTGGGTACGTTTTCCGATTAATTGTGTATTAACTGAAAGCTCAATCGTTAGCCTTAAACTAAAAATAGAAGGTCAAGCAGAGATTGTCGGTATCGGAATGGAAACAGACACTAAAGAAACAAGCAATAGAATAATTAGGTTTTCAGGAACCCAAGAGTGGGGTTTAGATGGTACAGCCAACTTTGATGAGAGTAGTAATGCCGTTGAGTTTCCAGTCGGAAAATACATTACCGGGCAGATAGATTACTTATATTTATTGTTAGATTACGATAGCGTTACCCCCATAGAAAACAAAGTTAAGGTAGTATTTAGCAATATAAGAGTAAGTGAATAGACCTGAACTTCTTTGTAAACAAAATGGCAAATATTGAAAGCAATAAACCTGTAATAAGGCAGGCTTAAAATAATACACATCGTGGTGCGATAAATCCGTTTAAAAAACTAAAATTTAATTTTTAGGATCAATACTTGCTTCACGGTCTCTATTCTAATTATATAAAGTTAAAAACAACTAATATTAAGGATTTAGTTTGAGGCAGCAAATAAAGAAGAAGGTCGAAAAAATTTTAGAGAGCTACCCCAAGGTGTTTTTTTGTCACGTGCCTAAGTGTGGGGGCGTTTCGTTATCCGACGCGATTTACGAATCTCTTTATCCCAAGATATTAAAAGCATCTCGCTTCACTAATAATATCGATTTAAAGGGAAGTAAGGTCGCGAGCGAGATATTGAACCTTGACATGATGACGGTAAGAGAAGCTCAACTTGTTAATTACCTTAACTCCAAAGGCCAAGTGTTCATAACTGGTCATTGTAGGGCCCGCCCGGAAGTAACTTCAGAATTCTCTAAAAATTGGAATTTTATAACCATTTTACGTGAACCTGAAAAACGCTTTGTGTCTGAGTACGTTTATAATAGATTCAAGTCCTCTTCGTGGTTAAAGAATGATAGTGAAATTTCTGAGTATTTAGATACAGAAAAAGCCAAATCTTCAAGTACAACATACGCACGTTTCTTTTCAAAATTTAGTACATACGAAGAAATTATGGCTAATAAAAATGAAGCTATTGATTCTGCAATTTTAAATCTAGAGAATTTTGCAAGTGTCGGTGTCCTTGAGGATTTAGAGAGTTGGCAGAAACAGTTCAACAACAAATTCGGTGCTAATATAAAAGTTAGTAGTAAAAATACCACGCCTAATAGTGATGAAGCTCAAAAGATATATAATAATAGTGCAATAATGGAAAGAATTCGTGAGTTCACCAAGGTAGATCGAACTATTTACGAAGCAGTTCTTCACAAGGAATAAATAATTCTTGTTTGAAAGCTTACTTGTCTCAAGGTCAATCAAAGTTGGGACATCTAATTATTATTTGCTAGCGCAACTTACAAAAAAAGGGGCTGTTAAGCCCCTTTATAATTATTAAAATTACTTTTACTTAATCTTTCTTCTAAGCGCACCAACCATCAATAACATCAAGCCAGCAAAACCTAAATGGCTAGGCTCTGATACAGCGGTTACCGAAGATGTTTGGCAAACAAGAATGTTATCGCAAATTTCAACATTGCTAAAAGACGCGAAAGATCCTGACTGCTGAGCATCGTTGTCTAAGATGAATATAAGTCTATTAAAAGAACCTGTAACGTAGTCACCAATGTTAATTGAAAAACTTACAACACCGTCACCACTTTCATAGTCGGAAAAAAGGTTTGCTGTCACTAATTCGTGCGCTTGCGTTCCACCGATAAACCCAAAGTTTTCAGACTGACCCGCTGCGTAATTTTCATCATTATCGAAACCGATACCATAAAGCTCAGCATTTAGGCCTGTAGCTTCAAAGGTGAAGTTCAATATAGAATCTGAAGTAAGAACAGAATTGTAAAAAATGTCTACCCACAAGTTGCCCGCTAGAGATAGAGTAAAACCACCATCTTCAACCGTTGAAGAGCCACTACGAGCTTGTGTAGCATAGCCAGATATCGCGTAATCGTTAAAGTTTATAATTGAAGCATTCGCAAAACTGCCGAATGCAAGAAGCGCTGTAATAAAGGCGCCTTTAAATAATGTTTTCATTGTACTTCCTTTGACTAGAACTATGGGTCAATCACTACTCTTTAGCATGCAAAACAAGCGCCAACTTTATTTTGCAATTATTTCAATGAGTTAAAACAAATATTATTTGAATTGTAAAATAATCAGACACACCACAACCTATTTCAATGAACTTAAGATCATGTTTTTTGCTCTTTCCTTTTCCTTTTCAACAGCAATATTTACTTCTTGCCTAATCGTGTCCACATTAACGAGAGTTTCTCTGACTTTTTCTATCAAAATTCCATTTATCAACATAGAAATAGGAACTCCGAAATGCGGCAAGCCTAATTGGTTCATAATTCCCTCAGACTTATGTTCATAGTTGATAGCAAAAGCGGGGGTTCCAAAGTTCATAGAGATAATTGCACTGTGTAGGCGTGTACCAATAGTCAACGTACATTTGCCTATTAAAGTACCTAGTTCAACATCGTTAAGCTCATCCATTACAACTTTAAACATTTCTGGATTTTTAATTAGCTTACCGACTTTAAATGCCACCATTCTGTCGTCTTTTTGATAGCCTTCGATGCCAGTGCAAGTAGAACAAGCCAGTATCTGATACCCCTCTTCAATTAAAGAGTTACAAAGTTTAGCGAAGCTTCTTTCGTACTCTTCTTGAGTCACACCTAAGCGTTTATCGAATGGCTTCAACTCTCTTAGGGTTATCGCCACAGTTTTATTGCGTTCAATAAACTCGATTAACGATTTATTTTCTATATCTATTACATCATTCTTAACAAGCCATGCAGTATCAGCACCTTCTACATAGCATGCTGGTAGTGCAAATTTTTCTTCCAACAGCGATTGACTAACTGACTCACGTAGCCCAAGCACTTTTGCTCGACTAAATACAAGCTCAGATACTTCACAAAACTTATCATTCTCAAACGGTCCAACTGAATGACCCAATATAAGAAGGGGAACCTTAGCTGCCAGAGCACATAACGCATGATGGAATTGTCCAACTCCGTATAAATCAACGAAGAAAGACCCTCCAACCTGAATTACATAATCAAAATCTTGAAGCTCCTTGATGTACTCTTTGAACTTAGTAGGAAGACTTTTGTGAGTATTTCCCGAACGCGCAGAAGAAATTAGTCTTTCTAACAATATAGGCTTATGAATCCTGTTTTTAATTTTAGACTTCAGTCCCCCGCTATAAGGCTGATACTTGTAAAGCCAGTCACTTCTGAACGGACGAGATAAAAGTATCTCTGAACTAATAGGAAAGCGTGACATTAATTCCAATTCAATGTTTGGTATTTGCTGCTCTAGCTCCTCAATAAGGCCTCTAATAATTGCACCATCACCTCTATTGCCACATGTGTGATTGCCTATAATAAGTACTTTCATACGATTCAAAATCCGTTCTATTTTGTTATTAGCGATAGTAATTGTTTGCTTAGCGTCGCTGCATTAAATTCATTGTCAACTTTTGCACGCGCATTCTCCCGTATAAGAGAGAGTGTCGGGTTCTTTATTATTTCCTTCATCTTTTCCTGAATCGCTAAAGCATCACGTTCTGGGACCAGAAAACCTGAAACACCATCATCAATAAGTTCAGGAATACCACTATGAATTGTAGATAATACAACAACGCCACTAGCCATAGCTTCCATTAATGACACAGGAATACCCTCTTTGTCTCCCGTGCTATCTTGAACTGAAGGTAGTAAAAATAAGTCAGTTTCTTTTAATTCTGATGAAACTCGCTCAGGGGGGCAGGCGCCCAGAAAAGTTACGCGACTTTTGTTAGAGTGTTTTTCAACTAACATTTTAAGGCTTGGTAACAATTTACCGTCCCCTATCAATGTAAGATGAACATCTAATTCTGAATTTAATATAGCTTCAATAGCATACTTAAGCCCTTTCTTTTCTGTCGCTCTAGCGACAGAAAGCACCTGAAGTGGTGAAGATAGTTCTTTATCGCTGAAAGAAAAAGTATCGACATCTACGCCCATATGGACGACTTCTATGCTCGATTTGTTAGCACCAAAATTAACTAAAGATTCAGCCCAATGTTCGCTAATAGGTAACAACTTTCCACCTAACTTGCCATATTCTTCTTTCCATAACGTCAATTGGTCATAACGACTTATTTCATAACCATGAAAAACCGTAAATAGGTTTTCACAGTCTATAAGCTCAGCATTTCGGAGATAATCTAGTACTACACCATTACTTCCAAAGTGCGCTATGCAATTTTCCATAACGATTTTTTTGTTCCGCAAATGCCAAACTAAACATAGTAAATCTTTTGCCGTAAAAAAATTTTTCTTCTTTATTAGCCGGCTTGCTAAACCTAAAATCGGCCAACGCTGCTTAACACACGCGCACAACAATGCCCCGAGGAGCATATATACCCACGACTTTTTTGAGTGCGGCTCTGGTAATATTGACGATACTTTTTCATCCACATCCGGTCCAAATATGGAAGTTAGTATTGAAGAAGTATGATCAATAGGATTTACAGCCAACACATGAACATCCATTCCCTGGTTCTTGAGATCTTTTACTTGATTAAGGACGAACGTTTGCGATAACACAGGGAACGTCCGTACAAAAAAGTAAACTTTTTTGGAAATTGACATTTAAAATCCTTTTACTCTTATAAGTGAGTTTTTTAGCTCTTTGTAGAAGACCAACAACATAGCGGCTATAGCAAATGTAAGCATTGCTACAATGATTTCTTTTACCAAAAATACTTCGGGTATAAAAGGCAAAACAAAATACTTTAGTATGGCTAGCGGGACAGACAGTGAAGTCACGACTATAAGCATATTTTTAACTGAAAAAGGGAAGCTGACGTTTGTGATAAATAATATGAAATAATAATTCACAATAGGAAACAGGATAAGCTGGAATACAGCCATCGCCGAGACCAGAGCAACTACACCATACTGTGAGGACGCATATATAACTAGTGTATTAGGCAAAAGTAAAATTACATTCCAGAGAAAATTTCTCTTGGTAAAGCCAGTCGCCTGAACTAATGGTCCGACTAAGTTAGAACTAGCTACACGGATGAACCAAAATATTGAAAGTATTGATAATACCCAGCTATGTTGCACAAAATCGGAACCGAAGAACAACGCTGTGACTAGGTCTGACGTGATGATTACTGGTATGTAAATAATTGCTAGTACAAACAGTTGTAGTATAAAGAAGTCTTTATAGACTCTGGCGAATCGCGTTCCATTTTCTTTTACTTCTGCAAATGCGGGTAATGCCACTTTACCTATAATAGGCTGTAGTGCCTGTGCAGGTCTGCTGGCAAGTTGCTTTATAACATGGTAAACCCCTAATTCGTTGCTCGGAAGGGTTACAGCTAGAATAATAACGTCAAGTTGCCTTCTTAGAATATTTAGAGCCTGAGATCCAAAGTCAAATATTCCATAATTGAAAGCTTCACGATAAATAGCAGTATTTACTTTAGTCGTTAGGTTTACTTCTCTTCCCAAAACCATCATGAACCCAACCAGACGAACTAACTGGTATACGATAGTGGCTCCTACTAAACAAAGTAGCTCCAAATGACTAAAACTGATTGCAAACACAAAGGATAGGACTTTCGCAAATATATCAACTTGCGCTACCCGTTGATGATGAAAGTTTTTCATTCCTACTGCTTGATATTGCGAGGCAATAGATGAAATTACTAGTAAAACAGTGGCCAACCTTAGTTCTTGGACTATGCTTTCATACCCAAGCGCAGTTGCTAAAAAGGGCGTTAATAAAAATAACACCAAGCTGAATATTGCGCCTATCCCAAGAGCAAGAAAATATATGGCATTGCTTGTGGGTTGGTCTGCATTCTTTTTATATACTAGAAAGTTCGAGATTCCTCCCAAAGCGAAAGCAACAAAGACCTCTATTACCATATTAACAACGGCGAACTGACCAAATACTGCTGGAGCTAAAATGCGCACTAATATAGCGAGCTGCGCCATCGTTAGCAGTAGGTTTACTATTGTCGCTAATGTCGTCCATGAAGTAGCACTTACTATCCTGCTCAATTTATATTATTCCTTTTAGCTTCTTGTACTTTGTTGACCAGCTGTGAGCTTCGCTATTTCTGATAACGATACAAAGAATATCGCTGATATGATTCCAAAGACCGATAACCTTTGTTTAAGAGAGGCTTCATTCGAAAAAAACACAAGAAGCGTACGTTTGATATATAGTTTAACGGCCTCCCAAAGCAGCTTTATGGACTTGAGCTTGCCGTCTGTTTTATCCCAAGAGCCACCGATAACCCGCCTTCTTTTCTTAAGAATTTCTTGCTTATTTCTGGCTGGGTGAGCAACTACTGCCTGCTTACAAAAAACAACACTTAAACCATTGTTAGTAAGTCGCTTTGCCATATCATGATCTCCTCCCGATTTAAGTTTGGCGTTGAACCCACCTAACTCGAGAAGTGTCTTTTTTTTCGACAGCCAATTTGCTGTAATGCAAACGCCTCTCCTCGCATACTCTTCTTGATTCATTGAGAAAAAGCTCTCGTATGCTAGAGATGCATCATCAATAATATCAGCGTCATCTTTGAAAAAGCTAACATCACCCGCGACAACACCTATATCCCTCTGAGTTTCGGCGCACTCAATTAGAGAAGCCAACCAGTTTTTATCTGGAACGCAATCAGAGTCTGTAAATGCTACATAGTTTCCTTTAGCAACCGAAAGCCCCTTGTTTCTTGCAGCATATGAACCAGGCTGAAGCTCTTGTAAAACAGTGATACCTTCAATCCTTTGAATTTCTTCAAAAGTCCTATCAGTAGAGCCATTATCAATAATTATTATTTCGTAAGCTTCAGGTACAAACTGTTGACTCTTAAGCGCGTTAATGCATTTAACAACTCTTCGTTCATCATTCCATACGGGAACGATTACAGAAACTTTTACGTTTGAAGTCATGTGAACCACGCATTTAATTTTTAATAAGTAGGAGAGTAATCGGAGAATCACTCTTATATGGACATAGGTCTATTGAATACCTTACGTTTGAGTGCATTAAAAAAGAAAACAAAGGTAGCTCTGACACCTGCCATTTTAAGAGCTTGGATGATCCAGCGTGACTTTTCATTCTTATGTTTAAGAGAAAACAAGATTTGTTCACAGACTCGTTTTTTAAACCAATAGTCACCAAGAAAAACCTTATGCTTATATGCAGACCCCAACCTTTTATCAATGTCTTCCGGTTTCATTTTACGTACTTTTGCACCGATGCCATCTTCATTTTGGAATCTATACAAAAAAACTGGCTTAGGTATATTTTTAAACTTAACGCCTTTTTGAAAAAGTCTTACATACATATCCCAATCTTGGCCATTATTTAATGATTCATCGAAAGAGTGCATCAACAATAGTTCACGTTTGGCACTGAAGCCACTCATTCCGCAGTAGGTATTTCCTCGAAGAAGTGATGGTTTAGTCACCTCTTCATCATTGTTCACAACGACAACATCCTCATTACCTAACTGTTTAAAACCAGAAACGATAGCATCAGCACCAGCTTCATAATGGCCAACCAAAGTTGTCAGATATTCCGGTAACCAAATATCATCGTCATCCAAAAAAGCAATTACTTCGCCACTAGCTTCTTCAATACCTAAATTTCGAGCCTTGTTTGCCCCGCAAGAGACGTTTTGTCTTAAGTACCTAGCACCTAGGGCATTGATAGTAGGCATAGCGCTTTCGTATGTTTGACTCGAATTATCGTCAATAATGATAATTTCAAATGGTGAATAAAGCTGGCTTTTTACACCATTTAGAGCTTCTAAGAGACAGTCGGGTCGATTGTAGGTAGTGATGACTACTGAAATATTTAAGCTCACCTGCTAGCACCTTTTATAAAAACGCTTTTCATTAAACTAAGGGTATTATCAGCAATTCGGTCCCAATTAAAAATGTATAAATACCTATTCTGGTCTAGCGCCAAATCTAGCGAATCTAAATTGGTCAATTTGTTAGCCAGAGCTGCAGTATCCCCAACCTCAAAATAGCTATCTACCGGTGCTTCGATATCTTTATTAGGTAAGATATCACTAAGAATTACAGGCGTACCTGCACTTATAGCTTCAAGCGCAACGATAGGTAAACCTTCATGATATGACGGCAATACAAATACTCTCGCGTGTTTGTATAACGCTTTAAGTTCATCACCTGATCTTCGCCCAGCAAAAATAATGCTGTCGCTGGCTTGTTTTACTAGTGTAGATGCATATTCATCTTGGTGATCCGCTTGTCCAACTATTACTAGTTTTAAATGGCTATTGGATGCTTTATACGCAGTTACTAAATCGTGAAACCCTTTTTCGGGTACTAGCCTACCTACTGTTAAAATATACCCTTGTGAAGATATCGGCATTTCTTTAGGCAGCGAACTTGCACTTATGTCCCCTGTAAACGAAGGGAGCATGCCGTTAGGCACATAATGTATTTTTTCAGCTTGATTCGGAAATTGCTTTTTCAGCCTGTTAGTTAAAGTTTTTCCTACAACAAACATTTTATTCGAAAATAACACACCCATTTTTTCACCAGATTTAAGAATAAACTTCGCTAATCCATTCCATTTCTGTCGGTCATAATCTGCACCGTGATGCGTTACTACTACTTTCATGCCTAACAGCCTTGCGAGCGGAGTAAATAGCGCCGGCCCAACAGCATGAAGATGAACCACATCTGGATGTACAAATATTCTCGCATACAGTATCGCAAAAAACGTATGCATAAAGGTTTCTAAGAATTTATGCTTTAAGGTCCATACACTAACTATGTCTACACCTTTGTAGGTATATTTATTTCCGCTTACATAAGGTGAACGCGCAATAACTACTACTGAATCACCCTTTTCTACCATACGTGGGTACAACTGCTGGCAGTGTGACTCTATGCCCCCCATAACATCGGGTATTCCACGTAAACCTATCGCACATATCTTCATATTATTTGGCGAACCTCATGACTTGATTGTTATGTAAGTTTGGATCAAAAAGCTTTTTCGGTGCAGATAAAGCAAGAACGACGCTAATTAGAATTGCAAAGAATATTAAGCCCTCGATATTCCAAAGCGGCATTGTTGCCATATTCATTATTAAAAAACCAACTATTGAAAAAGCTACTATTTTAGATAGACCACTTTTGCTGATTCTTAATGCTTGGTTTAACGAATATCCAAACATGAAAATAAAAACGGTGAAACCAACTACTCCATATTCATAAAGATTTGATACATAGGTATTATGCGCGTATTTTGCAAATACACCTTTCCAAGAATCTGGACCAAACCCAATAAGTTGGTTAAGAGAATTAGCATTCGCAAACCCATCTAAATACTGACTCCAGATAAATACACGAGCCGACATAATGTCTTTTTCAGCCTCACTGAAATACATAGGGGCTTTAAAAATAATATCTAAGTTACTAATTAGCAGACCTACATCAGAGAAGCGTTCACGCATGATAAATGACAAAACCATAAACGATGCAACTATAACCATAGTGACGATTGTCAGCACAGGCACCTTTTGCGANGGNTTTAACCNNTGCTCNACNAGCGTNAAATAAAAAACGGCNGCTATAGGCAAAATCGTAAGNACTGAAGTTCTNTANTTCACTAGAACAAGTANCAANATAGCNAANGAAAATAAGCNAGTTCTGAAGCGAATGGAGTTTGGCTTAGTNAGNCCTATTACNAAAATGAAACTAACTATNATCATNGAAAANGCGGCTTCGTGGTTGTANCCACCGATAAANCTGGTTGAACCNTCTGCTTCTGCTGCTTTTGCATGNCCTANNANAATAGACANTACNTGCATTGTNACCGGCATCACAAATGCTACTAATANCTTTTTAAANGTTTCCTGTTGNCCTTGAACTCGTATAGAAAGAAATAATGCCCCTGCCANAACTAANAAGTAACACCATTTAACCAATACATTNATNGCACCTGGTATCTTCATATTCACAAAACCGCTGACAGCGATTACCGTAAAAAATAGATAAAATGGAAAAAGCTTCTTGAGGGTAAATACTGTAAACGGCAAAAAGAAAAGCCCCAGCCCAGCCACAGAAATACTTGAAAGCGCATTTATCGAAAAGCCCGCAACCAACGAAGGGTACGTAATAGTATGAAACGCCGACAAAAAGAATCGCAGCCATATAGCGCAAATAGCAAACGCTANATATTTATTGCAGTTCCCAGTTATGGTGCGATACACCATAATAAAACTTATTAGGCCAACAACTACTTTTAACCCTTCAAACATGTTTATTNGCAAACCTTTTCAATAATGGCTATTACTTTTTCTTGAAAGGCATTGTAAGAAAATTGCTTTGCACAGNTTTTGCTTTTTGCAGCGTAAGATGCCCGAACAGTTTCATCACTGAATGAGCTTAACGCACTTGCAACACCTTCAGCGTTATTTAACTCACAAAGAATACCGTTTTTTTCATTACTAGCGCCAGTTACTCTGTAAGGATATTGCTCGGCAATAATTTCNGCAGGGCCAGATTCGCAGTTTGTTGCTATTACTGCTTTTTCTAAACACATGGCTTCAACAATGGCATTAGGGAAGCCTTCAGCGTTCGACGTACTTACAAAGTATTCGGCATTGCTTAAATAAGGGTATGGGTTTGCTTTAAAACCAAGAAACTGCGTTTTGTTTTCAATTCCTAGCTCTTTNGCTTGTGCTTTTAGGTTCGCTTCTTCATCGCCCACGCCCAGAATTACTANGTTTTCTGCTATGTTAGCTTTAGCATAGGCGTTAAGTAGTAAAGAGAAATTTTTATTTTTGACTAAGCGCCCTACCCCAATAATGTANGGCTTTNCNGGNAGATCCTGCACATTTTCCGATGCCTGAGCCTGAAGNTGCTCGATATCATACGGGTTATACAGCACCGAAATTTTNNCTNTTGATACTGCATAGTTGTCGATAAGGTCGGCTTTTACACCTTCAGAAACGGCTACAACGCTGTCAGCTTTGTTGTAAAGCAAACGAACNAANAGTCGGCTAACACTGTCTTTTAGCCCGCCAGAAAGATGGCTTGTTGTATTAACCCGCTCGCTTATNATGGCTTTAAATTTTAGCCGTTTNGCCAAGGTAACGTTTAAGAAGTTACTTCTTGTTAAAAAGCTGAAGCAATATTCTGGGTTCAGGTCTGCCAATACGGGTTTTAGTTGCTTATACCCTGAAACCAAACTGCCTTCAGTATTAAGTACTATTTTATTTACGTACTCGGGGCAAACCTGTGACTCTGGCAAGTCGTCAAGAAGAATTAGATGAACAGNAACACGTTTANCAACAANGTACGATTGCATTATGGTTAATAGCTTAACCATTACTCGTTCAGCGCCACCGCCTTCAAGTGAATTAATAATAAACACCGCTGGACGCGCTGAGTACTCCATGAAAGTTCCTTTTCGTTGTAAAATTACTACAAAGCTTGGNAATGATACCAGACGGCGCACAACTTCATAACCCGCACCGCATACTTATAANTTTAAAATCTTAATTAAAAACTATTAAACATAAACCATGCCAGAAAGATCACTTTTTAATAAAAAGCCTTTATGGCTTTTGAAATGCCTTTCAAGTTCTTAATAAGTTTGCCATCATTGTGTTATTGGTAGGCANGCTATGCTAACCCATAGTAGTGAAAGATTTTTTACANTTGCCTTAATCTATTGCATAAAGTACCTACGGTTTGCACCAAAAGAAACGTTCATGCTCACCTTTTCTTGCCTTATTAACTGNGCGCNGCATGTTATCNGCTGCTCGCATGGNTGTGATTGTAGGGTGTACNTTGTTGGCANTTACATCGCCCATTGCACAACAAAAAACCGTGTTCACACCNCAAGTTTATGCCCGTATTGGTTCANTTTATGGCACTGAGGCTAGCGAAAACGTTGCTAAATGGCGACAATTGNTTAGNGAANTACAAAGTGAAGACCTAGACGAAAAGCTTTANGANATAAANCGNTTNTTTAACCGNTTNGATTTTGTNGACGANCTTGTTCACTGGCAACAAAAAGATTACTGGGCAACGCCAATTGAGTTTATTTCTACCGGTGCAGGTGACTGTGAAGACTATACCATAGCCAAATATTTCTCTTTGCTTGAGCTTGGTATTCCAGAACAACAGTTGCGACTAATGTATGTTACTGCGTTAGAATTGCGCCAACCTCACATGGTATTGGCGTATTATGAAACCCCAACCTCTATTCCACTTGTTTTGGATAATATAAACAGGCGTATTTTGCCTGCCAATAAAAGAAGAGATTTGTCGCCTATTTATAGCTTTAACGGTAACGGACTGTGGGCTGCTAAAGCTATGGGCACTGGCCGCAAACTTAGGGGAAGCGGCCCAATGAAAATGTGGGACGACATGGTAGAGCGGCTAGACCGCGTTATGTACGGAGATAAACAAGAATAATGAGACTATCTACCCAATTAAGTTCAAGCTTACTCGTTTTTTTAATACTGGTTTTTGCTGGTTCTTTCATAATAAACGTTAAGCTAACAAGAGAATATGTAAACGAGCAGCTTGCTACCCACGCGCAAGATACCGCAACTTCATTAGGGCTTTCTGTTACGCCCTATTTGGGTGACGCTAACGGCCTGATTGTGGCCGAGACCATGGTAAATGCTATTTTCGACAGGGGGTTCTATCAGTATATTACCATTACTGACATGGAGGGGAATCTACTGATTGAAAGACGTAACCCAGATACTGTCGATACGGTTCCTACCTGGTTTACTGATATTGTAGAAGTTGCTCCACCCGTTGAAAAAACAGAATTAAATGATGGTTGGACGATGGCGGGGGAACTCGCGGTTCAAAGTCACCCGGGCCTTGCAAATGAAACTTTATGGGAAAGCGTAAAGCAAAGTGCGTTTATGTACTTTGCTGCTTTTGTTTTTGCCTATATTGCGCTGCTTTTTATTATTACTGCAATTACAAAACCGCTTCGTATTGTAGTAAACAAAATTGAAGATATTCAAAACCAAAAGTTTTCCCACATTAACTACAAACCGTTTACCAAAGAACTTTCTTTTATCACCCAGGCAGTAAACAGGCTTTCTACTTCTGTAGAAGTTATGTTTAAAGAACTAACACAAAAAGCCGAACAGTTCAGAATTCAAGCCTTTGAAGACAGCCTTACTGGTGTGCAAAACAGGAACGCTTTCACACGCCATATGAATGCGCTACTTAGTAAAACTGCCACCTCGGATGAAGGCTATGTAATTTTAATACGTCTTGCCCAACTAAACGCTATTAACATGACGTTAGGCGCGCAAGATGGCGATAATTATGTTACTGCGGTAGCTAAAGAGCTAAGGAACTTTACTTCTAGCATTCAGGAAACGGCGTCTCTGTTTAGGGTATCTGGCGCTGATTTTGTATTGGTGACAGAGTCGATGACTAAGCAAGATTGCGAAGCCCACATAAACGTACTCTGTAGTACCCTAGCACCTTGCAACCCACTTAAAGATGGCAGTAAAGCAGTATGGATTGGTGCTGCGCAGTTTAATGATGAACAGTCTTTTTCTGAAATTATGGAAAATGCCGACAGCGCACTGATGGCTGCGACCAAACAACCTCACGGCTGGCAGTTCGCTTCTGAGCTTTCTCATATTCACAGTAACACGGCGTGGAAAGAGCGTTTAAACCAAATTTTAGACCAGCAATACGCCGATATACTTATTCAGCCTGTAATGAACGTTAAAAAAAACACACCCGCTTACTGCGAGGCGTTTGCGCGATTTAAAGACAAAGATACAGGCTCCCCTATCCCTATGTCACAATTAATTCCCGCATCTGAGCGTTTGAACTTAATTCCAGAGGTAGATAAGTTGGTGGTAAGCTTAGTGCTTAAAAAACTGGCAAAAGATAAAAGGAATGTTGCAATTAATATTGCAAATGCATCTTTAGCCAGTGGGTCGTTTAGGCAATGGCTGTTAGGTTTACTGAACCAAAATGAAGCGCTGTGCACCTATTTGATCTTTGAATTAGAAGATTCAGCATTAATTCACCACAAGAACGATGCAGTATCATTTTGTAAAGCACTAGTTAGTTTAGGCTGCAAGATTACGGTTGAACATTTTGGAGACAATCTTGCATCATTAGCTGGGTTGAGGGCTATTCAGCCTCATTTTGTAAAAATTTCCGGCAAACTTACGAAAGATGTTCACTCAGACAAAGATAGTCAGTTATTTGTAAGTAGTTTATTAAGCATTGCACGCGGGTTAAGCATTAGCATTATTGCTGAACTTGTCGAGAACGAAGCCGAGTCGATTGCACTATCGCAACTACATGTTTCGTATCAGCAGGGCTTTTACTTTGCCAAACCTTCGTTATGGCAGTATTAGTAAGCCTAAAATGAATAGATGTATAACAAAAACGAGATCTTATACGTTTACTTGTTGTACAATAAAGCCATATGGTGTTAGCAAGAAGCTAACCCGACGTTTTTAATCTAAGGATAAGTTATGCGTAACAACATTATTTTATCTGTTCTCTTTTGCGTGTTAATTACTTTTTCAACGGTATCTTTTGCACAAGAAGGCGGCGTACCCTGTTTGCAAGTTAGAAACCTTCTAGTTACTGAAATTGAAGAAGGTGCCGAGGTTGAGCAAGCAGCTAGTGAAGTAAGCCAAACCGTGCTTGACGAAGGAATGTTTTTTGATCCAGCAGGTTTATCGTACCTAAGCGAGAACCAAACTGCTTATCAGTCACTAGTAGAGCTTTTAAATGATAACGCCACGGGGTTTGAGCTTGCTATAGCAGGCTTTACAGCATTGCCGGAACAGGCTGCGCAGGTTGTTACCATTGCTATATTAATGTTTCCAGAAGACGCTAACGAAATTTACAACATAGCCCTTCAGATGCAAGTTATTAGCGAAGAAGACGCGTTATTAGCGGTTATTAATGCTGGCGTAGACCCTAGCACGTTAACAGCAACTGCTGCAGGTGCTGCAGGCAATACATTTTCTCCGCTAGGTGTAGGTACTGGTGCTGCAGGCGCAGGCGGTGGCGACACCACTATTTCAGCGAACTAAAAGTCCATTACATTCAAATTTCGCGCTAGTACGTTGTAAGTGCCTATTTTTAATACCCAGAAAACCGAAAAGTTTCTTTTCGGTTTTCTTTTGTTTACCTTGTTTTGGCTGCCCTTGTCACTAGGAGCCAACCGCCCGTGGGCGTGGGCACTAATGCAAATGTCAGTTTTTTTTATTGGCGGCGTTTTATTACTCATTAACAACTCTTTACTTTCAAAGCTATACGCACAATTCAAGGTGCTTGTTATTGTATGGACGGCATTTTTAGCCTGGCAGCTAGTTAATATAATTCCCCTTCCCTTTTCTTTAGTTGAATCCCTTCGCCCTGAACGCGTTCACTTTATGATGAACGAAAATATTCAGTACGTGGAAGATATAAGGTCGCAGTGGCTTTCGCTAAGTTTCGATGTTGGGCAAAGCAACGTTACGTTTTTTAAATCGCTTGCCTATTGCTTCTTGTTTTTCATTGCACTTACGCTTATCAACACAGGTAAACGCCTTAGGTACACTTTGATAGTGATTAGCGCTGCTGGTGTGTTTCAGGCTATATATGGTTCGTTAGAAGTATTGTCTGGCTTACAGTATAGCTTGGTGTTTAAGTTGCCTGTTTCGCATATTGCCACGGGTAGTTTTGTATATAAAAATCATTATGCCAATTTTCTATTACTTTGCTTGAGTGCTGCCATTGGTTACATGATAGCTAGCTTGCGTGTTAGAAGCGGCTCAAGCACAAGAGAGCGATTACGTAGAATAGTGCGGTTTTGGCTAAGTAATAAAGTGCTGTTTCGTATCGGCATTATTATTATGGTTATTGCGTTAGTTATGTCTCGCTCTAGAATGGGTAACAGCGCTTTTTTCATAGCTATGACTATTACCGCCACACTAGGCTTAATTTACTTTAAGCCGCGCCAAAAAAGCTATGTCGTGCTGTTTATAAGTATGCTGGTCATCGACATTCTTATTGTTAGTAGCCTTTTCGGGCTTAAGCAGGTACAGCAACGCATAGAGCAAACCAACTTAACTCAAGAAAGCAGAGATGAAGTTATCACTGATGCCCTGCCCCTTCTCTCCCAATATGGACTTATCGGTACAGGTGGTGGCACTTTTTATACGGTATACCCTCAGGTGCAAAGTGAATCTATTCAGCACTTTTACGATCATGCTCACAACGAATACCTTCAGTTCGCTATTGAGTTTGGCATAGTAGGCGCAGCCATTATAGCCATACTCGTTTTACTGTGCGCGAAAAGCGCCCTAAGCGCAATACGTCACCGCAGACATCCGCTACCAAGGGGAACAGCCTTTGCAGCTGTTATGGCGGTTATAGGGATGGCATTACATAGTACGGTAGACTTTCCTCTACAAGCACCAGCAAATACCGCTATATTTATTATACTGTTAGCGCTAGGTGCGTTAAGCCGCAATATACCTATGGGAAGACAAGATAAATAACCGACATTGGTTTTATAACACAAGGGGATTTGTGTGGTATTAAAGATAAAGCGACCGATAAAAGAAGAGCCAAACGTTCAACATATGCTAGAACGTATGCCTAAAAATGTTGCCGATTCTTTTACTGATGACCAACTGTTTCACTTGAACACAGCCCTAGCCGGTCGGCGATGGGGTAGCCACAAAATTGATGTAAGAGGCACTATAGGTTTACTAAGAAGCCGATATTACTTCGTTTTATTGGCAGGTCGAGATAAGCGCGACCTATCGCGTACCGAGAGCCGCATAGGTAAACTAGTGATGGCAGTGGTTATTGCTTTATTCTTGTGCGTATCTTTAGTACTAGGCCTAGTATTGCTGTATATATTAAAAAGTTGGTTGGGCATTAACCTATTTGAAGGCTTCTCATTGGGCTTGTGGGATTGGCTAAACGGAAAAGGCTAGCTAATCATAAGTTATGCAGTTAGGAATACGTTTTCTTACCGGGTAACTGGCGCCTCTCAACCACCTACATACAACTTCATTAGCATTGTGCTTTTGAATGGTTTTTAACACAAAATCTCTGCTTAGCGGATTTTCGATCCCTAGGTTTAAATGGTGTTTTAGCTTTTCTTTTATTTTTACATAGTGAAAAGATCGCGCACTAAATACCTGTAAGCCAAAATCAACAATGAATTTATGTAGTATTGCATCTTGCGGCCCTGCTCTATTCGCACTTTCTAAGTAGCTGTAAAACTCGTCGTCTAATTCACCCTGCTGACGCTTTACAGAAGCTAAGCCAATCCAACTACCGCTCCAATTAGGTCGAAGCTTCAGGCTTTTTTCATAGCTTTTTGCCGCTTCTTGTAAATTGAACACCTTATTTGTGAGGTCTGTTGTTGTGCTATCAGTATTTTTAGTTTTCGCTTCGGTAATAGCTTTCCACTCAAATAGCTGCCCTTGTATTTGATAGTACAGCGCGTTATTTGGGAAATAATTAAGCGCATTATCCATTTTATCTAAAGCGCTATTTACCTTTTGTGTTGAAGCTTTATCTGGCGATAACTGCCATATTTCAATACTGTTCTTTACACTGTAGTATGCGTTGCCCGCTATAAACAACTGCATACTCCATACAAAACCGAACGCAGCAAGTAAAAAGGCTAGCCATTTAAGTAAACCACTGTTATTTGCTAAAGCATTTAATACTTTATTTGTCATTATCTATGTCGCCATCAATAGGGAACGACACAATAGCTCCCGGTCTTTTGATAAAAACCTCGTTAGCAAATTCAGTACTAAACTGAGACACAACTTCAAACGCTTCTTGCATGTCGTTGGGGCGACGAACCAGGTCGTGAGTGTCAGAAGCTACAACGTGAAACGCCTTACTTTGCATCATAGATAAAGCGAACTCTTCTACTCTGTCACCAAAACGACCTGTTAACGCGCCAGCCGTTACTTGGAACATACACCCTTGGCGTTGCAACCAGTTGAACTTATGTTGCTCTGCCAATAGTTCACGATTGCGTTCTGGGTGAGCGATAAGTGGCTGCACGTTATTTTTTAATAGCCATTTAGTTAGTGCTTCCAACCCTTGCGGGATATGGCTATGTGGCATTTCAAGCAACAATATGTACTTGCCATTATATTCGCCCAAAAAAGGCAATTCTTTTTGCTTGTACCATATTGGTATAAGTTCGTTTACGCGAACTTCAGCAGCGAACGAAAGAGAAAGCGGAATACACGCGCGATTAACTTCTTGTCGAAATACCTGAAAAGTTTGTTCGATAGACTGTGATGTATTGTCAAAGTAACCTATATGTATGTGGGGTGTGCAAACCATGTGGCGAACGCCGCCATCAACAGCTTGCTGTGCCATTTGTAAGGCAATATCTAGAGACCTGGCACCATCGTCGATGCCAGGTAATATGTGGCTATGTAAGTCTATCAATAAATGCTGTTAGCTGTTTTTATGACTGGTATACCCGTACTGATCATAAAAGCCAGCGTACCTTTGTGCTGCTCCTGATTTGCGTAAGTCTACTTGATTTAGTACTACACCATCAAGACGATGACCCACTTGAAGGAAACGAGACAAGCCATTGTTAATTAGCTTTTCACTGGTACTGTCAGCACGCACAACATAAATAACCGAGTCACACGAGTTAGCAATAACCATAGAATCACTTACCGCTTGCGTCGGTGCAGTATCAATAACTACATATTTGTACTGTGTTTTAAGATGTTGAATTAGCTCGTTAAAACCTTTATCTGAAAGTAGCTCTTGCGGGTTAGAAGGAATAGTACCAGCAGATAGAATATCAATATTAGACTCTTCATCCCTTACTAAACACTCGTCGAATGTATGCGATTTGAGTATAAGATTCGCTACACCTGGCTGGTAATTTGGAATATTGAATTGCTTGCCAACACTAGGGCGGCGTAAGTCTGCATCGATAAGAATAGTTTTATCTAGCTGCCCGAGTGCAAAAGCCAAGTTAATAGAAACCGTTGTTTTACCTTCTTTAGGCACACTAGACGTTACCATTATTGCCTGTTGCTCTTTATCTAAATTAAGTAGCGACAAGCTGGTACGAAGTGTACGCACAGATTCAGCAAACTGGTGTTTTTTTCCATCGAAGAATGAACGAACTGGCAAGTCTGTCTTTTTCTTATGTGGCAACCAAGGAATTAGCCCCAACATACGCTGCCCTAGCTTACGCTCTACGTCTTCTACCGAGCGTATGCCACTGTTGAGCGTTTCCATTGCAATGGCTAAAAACACACCAAAGCCAACGCTGAACACAAACGCTGCACCAATTAACAGCTTTTTGTTAGGTTTTGAAGGCACATAATTTGGGAGCGCTTTATCCAACACTCTTGCATTGGCAGACTCAAAGCCACCTAACTCATCGGTTTCTTTCAAACGAGTGAAGAACGAGTTGTATAGCTGCTGGTTAATATCGACTTCGCGCTGCAGTGCCTTGCGCTGATTATCCAATGCAGATAAGTCACGAAATTCTGCTTTTGCGCGTGAAACTTCTCTTTCTAACTGAGCAACACGATCTTCCGATACCTCATATTGCGTGGTAATACTTCTGATAAGGTCGCGAATTTGGCCGCTTAATGTTTCTCTGATAGATGACAACTCAGCGTTTGCTGCAATCATGCGCGGGTGTTTAGGCCCATATACATTGCTAAGTTCACTTACCCGCGTCATCGCTTTAGCTTCGTCGCGACGAACGTCTCTTATGGTTGGATGATTAAGCACTTCTGGTAATCGCGCAATATCATCTAAAGAAACATCGTTTCGTGTTTGCTTGTAAATTACCGCATTTAACTTAAGCGCAGTTTGTGCATCGAGTAATTGCTTGCTTAACTGCTCTAGCTCTTCAGCGGCAAGACCCACAACACCATCTATATTAACAACTTGGTTTTCTTCATAAAACTTCGCTAAATTACGTTCAGCCACATCTAACTTTAGTTTCAAACCTTCCAGGCTTTCTGTAAGAAAAGACGTCGCTTTCGCCGTCATATCTAACTTAGCTTGAAGGTAGTTCTCTATATAAACATCAGTAACTGCGTTCGCTAACTCCGCCGACAACTGAGGAGATTCAGTGGTAACAGTAATACGCATAACTTGCGTGTTATCCACCATTTCTACTGACAACGCGCTCATTAGTAACGACGTTGCTTTACGCTTTTTAGCAGCTAAAATTTGCTCTTCGGTAAGCTCTTTGGGCTCTTCCTGCGGCAAAAATGGTAATGCCTTTAGAAGACTGGCTTTAAGCTGGTCGGCAATACCTGGCTCTTCTTTGGCTGGCATAAACTCTTCATTATTCCATAATGACAAGCTTTCCACCGTACGCTCTGCAATTTGACGCGACTGCAATATTTCAAACTGAGTTTGCATGTAGTCTTTACGCTTAGTATCTAAGCCATAGACTTCTTCAATTGAAACAACGTTAGCTTTGTCAGCTTCTACCAAGATAGTGGTGGTAGAGGTATACATGGGCGTCATGCGCATAACTAACAGCGCAACTAAAATTGTGAACGCAATTGCTAATGAAATAATACGAAATGCGTAACGCTTTATAATTCCTAAATAATGAGCAATGTCGATGGTTTCATTTTCAAACACACCGGCGTTTAACTCTTCCCTGCTATTTACTGCCATTTTTATTCCTGAACGCTACGTATAATTTAGA
>PAJO01000009.1 GCA_002706085.1 Alcanivoracaceae bacterium
CTTCCAGGCTGGCCCGCACTCGTTGTTGCGCTTTTTCGATGGATGGACATACACCTTCAAAATCGCGCCTAGATTGCGAACCAGCCTGAAAGACTGAGCACGCAAGGAGTTAGTCAGAGGCTCCTTAACAGTTAATAGTTAATAGCTGCGCGAATCAGGCTTGTATCTGAGTCGCGATTTGAGGCCGCGCCCGGGCTTGGGTGCGGCCTCATTCGTTATTCGAAAGGAAAAAATACAGGAACCGGTTAACTGTTCACTATTCACGGTTAACTGCTTTATGATGCCCAAAAGCAGTAAAAAGGCGTTCTTATGACGCAGCAGAAATACAATGCCGCCATCCTGGGTGGAGGCAGTTTTGGCACTGCCATGGCCAGTATCCTGGCCGCTAATGGCCACGGCGTGAGCCTCTGGGTTCGTGACCCGGAAACTGCCGCGGCCATTAATCTGGACCGGGAAAACAGCCGTTACTTGCCTGGGGCTGAGTTGCCCGACGGTGTGACGGCCACCGACAGCCTTGAGGAAGCCCTCAATGCCGCTGATATGGTGTTTGTGGCGATTCCGAGCAAGGCGTTTGCCGAGGTGCTCGAGCAAGCTCGTCAGTGGGTGCCCGATGGCACTCTGGTGATCAGCTGTACCAAGGGCATCTATTCCGATGGTTTTTTACTGATGAGCGAGTTGTTGCATCAGTACTGGCCACACACCCGTATCGGTGTGCTCAGTGGCCCCAACCTGGCCAAGGAAATCGTCGAGCAGAAATTTACCGGGACAGTGATCGCCAGTCCCGACAGTGAGCTGTGCCAGACTGTCCAGTCGGCGCTGAGCTGCGACTACTTCCGGGTGTATGACAACCCGGATATCTATGGGGTCGAGCTTGGCGGTGCGCTCAAGAATATCTATGCGGTGGCGTCAGGCATGGCGGCGGCCATTGGTGTGGGTGAAAACAGCCGTAGCTTCCTGATCACCCGTGCGTTGGCTGAAATGAGCCGCTTTGCGGTGGAACTGGGCGCCAACCCGATGACGTTCCTGGGCCTGTCCGGGGTCGGGGATCTTATCGCCACCTGTACTTCCAGCCTCTCCCGGAACTATCAGGTGGGCTTTCAGCTTGGGCAGGGAAAATCCCTGGATGAAGCGGTGGCCACCTTGGGGCAAACGGCAGAAGGGATTAACACCATCAAGCTGGTGGCCGACAAAGCCTCTGAATTGGATGTCTATATGCCCTTGGCGACGGCACTGCATGAAATCGTCTACAAGCAGCAGCCTCTCCAGTTGATGATCCAGAATCTGATGAGTGGTGAATACAAGCACGATGTGGAATTCCAGCTAGCCGGGGCCAGCCAATGAAGCTGTTTATCAGCCGCCATGGACAGGCGGTGGCCATGGCGCCCAGCGACGATCTGCGGCCACTGACTGACAGTGGTCGCGTTGCGTTACTGGCACATTGGCAGCAGATGCGCGAGAGCGGCATTGTGGTGTCTGCATTGGTGGCCAGCCCTTATGTGCGGGCCCAGCAAACCGCAGACTGCATTGACCAGGTTTACGGAGGCTTGGCGAGGCAGGAATGTGAGTATCTTGTGCCAGAGGCATCGCCCCAGGCCCTGTTTGACTGGCTGTTGGCGAACCCGCCAAGAGAGAATACCGTTCTGGTCAGTCATATGCCGTTTGTTGCCCAGCTGACAGCCCTGTGGACGGGGCATACCAGCCGCATTGGTTTCTCTGTGGGGACGGTAGCGTGTCTGGACATGGATGTGGCGGCAGCCGATGGTGCCAGGTTGATGTGGCTGCGTAGTCCCGGGGAGAGCATGGCGAGCCGTTAGTCGGCCAGAATCGACCCTCGATAGCGGAACTTCGACCGTTCGCCGATTGGCACTGGGCAGCCAAACGCCCGCTGACGTAATCTGACCTTGATGACGCATGAACGCATGGCAGACTCCTGACCGCGTCATCGGAACCACCCCTAAGGGGGGAAGGCGATGACTCCTTGCATCGTGACATTAGGCAGAAATTGAAGCACCAACCCCGGTTGGTGCTTTTTTTATGGCTGGCAGGAAGCCCGTTAGCCCGCTAGTCCTGGGGTGATTTTCCTGGTTTTTCCGCTTGCCACTCCAGTCGCTCAATGGCTTGGCCATCAGAGCCCACCAGATTCAGGGTGATAGGGAGCCGTGACAGGAATGTCATCCCTTCCAGTTGGCGCAGGCCTTTCAGGTATTCTTTTACGCGGCCGCTGATCCAGGGGTGGATGGTCGCCTTGATCGTTAATGACTGGCAGCGGCTGCCTCGCTGTTCATGCCAGTCCATCAATGCCGATTTCAGTACCGGGAAATGAGACTGGAACTGTTCAAAGTCGTCGGCGACCAGATACACATCATAGCGGTACAGGTTGCCGCGCCAGCTGAAGCCTTCCTTGCTTTCTTTCAAGCGTAGACGTGGGGTCAGTGCTGCGCTGGGGCTGTTGTCCTGGGGCCGGTAACGTGCCCGGTCTTTTGAGTAGTGCTCCGGGGCTCGCTCAAGCGTTTCAAGCTGTGCAATAACGTCATTTCCACTTTCCGGGCGATCGGCCGGGTCTTTGGCCAGCAACTTGCGAATGAGGGGCTGGTAGTGCCGTAGCTTGAGGGGGAGCAGGGGGACCGGTTCGCGTAAATGGGCCAAGGCCATAGCCGCATGATCCGGTGCCTTGTAGGGCGGTTCACCGCAGAGCATCTCGTAAAAAACACAGCCGAGGGAATACAGATCTGACTGTGGTGTCAGCACCTGGGAACGATGCTGTTCCGGACTCATGTATTTGGGGGTGCCCATCACGGTATTTCGCTGGGTCAGATCATTGTTGCGTAGCGCATTCGTCGCGATGCCGAAGTCCATTAGCAGGGCAGAGCCGTCACCACGGAACATGATGTTGTCAGGTTTGACGTCGCGGTGAACGAAGCCGTGCTGCCCGGCATAGTCCAGGGCGCTGGCCAGCTGGCGCAGAACGGATTCTGCCTCACTGGTCTCCATGCCGTTACGGATACGCTGCTTGAGGTTGCCCCCAGTCACGTACTCCATGCTCAAATAGTAATAGCCCTCATATTCGCCAACGTCGTATACCGGCACGATATGAGGGTGGTTGAGACTGGCAACAGTACGGGCTTCACGCATGAATTGCTCGGCAAAGCGTGGTTCCAGCGCAAGGGAAGGGGTCAGGATCTTGATCGCCACCTGGCGCTCAAAGGAATGCTGGGTGGCCAGAAACACATGGGCCATCCCGCCCTTGCCTAGCCGTTCGGTAATACGATATCCCGGAAGTCTTAAGGCCATGATTTACTGCTTTTGTGTCGTCCTGACAAAGTTCCCGATTTTTTACAGGGATCATTGTTCCCCGTACAGGGCTTTCATCTGCGCTTCCGACCGTCTGGCCTGTGCCAGTTTGGCCTCCAGCCGTTTTTTCTGCCGATCCAGGCCCAGAAAAAAGTTTACCTTGCTCTGCAACAGCATGGGCTCAATGGGTTTGAACAGGTAATCCACGGCGCCGCAGCGGTAGCCTTGCTGCACAAAACGGGTTTCCTTCGACAGCGCAGTGACAAAAATGATGGGAATGGTCTGGGTGCGCTGATGAGATCGCATTAACTCGGCTACTTCGAAACCGTCCATGCCGGGCATCTGCACATCCAGTAACACCAGGGCATAGTCATGCTTTAGCAGGCGGGCGAGAGCAGCATCACCACTGGTGACACTATCGAGCTCACAATCGAGATCTTCCAGTACCACTTCGAGGGCGACCAGATTCTGGGGCGTGTCATCGACCATCAATACCCGTGGGCGGGGCAGGTCGTTGTCCGCAATGGTGGTGGCGTTGGTGTTGTTATCCATGCTGATCCCGGTGGTAAAGGTCGTTTCCCCGTGGTTTGAGAGTATCAGTTTTGGGTACTGTCGTCCTGTTCTTCCAGCTTCCACTGCTGGACGGCGACTTGTTGTTTTATCTGTTCGAGAATGTCCATCAGGGTGTCGCGCAACAGGCTGTCGAGTTGCTCGCCTTCTTCGCCCATGGCAGCGCCAATGGCGTCATGCAGCAGCTGTTCCAGTTGCGGGCGATGGGCGGGTGAGGCCAGATCGTCGACCAGCTGATCGACGAACGCCGACCCTGTTTCGCGCACTGCCTCCCCTAGCAGCGCGATGGCTCTGGGACCCGCGACGGGGATCGCGGCCAATCGCCGTCCTGCCTGGGTCCGAATGATGGCTTCATCGGTAAGGTGGGCAAAGTAGCCAGCCAGTTCATCGCGGTATTCCCCATGGGTCTTGCGTGTCGCAGTCGCAATGCGCTCAGCGATGAACTGCACCAGCCGGTCCTGCCGTGGGGCCAGAACCTCAGACTCGATACGATGCAGTAATGGGCTGCCGCCTCCGATTTCCTTCTGGGCGCCGCTCAGCACATTGATGACCACCCGATCAGAAATTTCTTCGACCACCACGGTGTAGTACTTGATCAGGGTCTGGCCCAGCCAGGTCTGGGACAGATCAATAATGCCCATGCGTTGTAGCCGCAGCAGCAGGCTGACGACACGAAGAATCCGCAGCCAGCGGAAACTGCCGACCGGAATACACCCCAGCAAGTCATACCAGTGCGCGAAAGGGTAAAAAAACCAGCGGTGGTAGGTGTTTCGGACAATGGCCGCAATCCAGCGAACGACAAATTCGGTCAGATACACTGCTACAAAGCAGAGATCATAGAACAGGAAGTCGTTGTGAATGGTATCGCGGTAAAAATCATGAAACGCCGGCAACAGGGTCGCGAGGCCGGACTGAACAAACTGCACCTGAAATAACCAGTCGAACAGGATCAAACCCAGGTTGAACAGCACCAGGGCGATCATGAACAGGTCGATCAGGAAGCCGACGGAATCCAGATTGGCCTTGAGTTTTTCAGGGTGCAGTTTGATCTTCATGGCGCCTAGCCCTTGAAGCTTGCCCAGACCGGGCAGTGGTCAGACGGCTTTTCCATGCCGCGCAGCTCGTAGTCCACACCGGTCTGATTGAGTTTGGCCATCAGTGACTCGGTGGCCAGCAAGGTATCGATACGCAGTCCCCGACGGGGTTCACGTTCGAACCCGCGGGAGCGGTAATCAAACCAGGAAAACACATCATCGGTTTCCGGGTTCTGGTGACGGAAGGTATCTGTCAGCCCCCATCCAGTCAGTCGTGCCCACCATTCACGCTCTTCCGGCAAGAAGCTGGTCTTGCCTTCGCGCAGCCAGCGTTTGCGGTTGGCTTCGCCAATGCCAATATCAAGATCGGTTGAGGAGATGTTGAAGTCGCCCATGACAACCACCTGCTGTTCCGGGCTTTGGTGCTGATCAAGGTAGTTCTGCAGATCCTGATAGAACTTTTCCTTGGCAGGGAATTTGACCGGGTGCTCGCGGTTTTCCCCCTGAGGGAAATAGCCGTTCAGGACGGTGATCAAGGAGCCATCACGATGCTTGAGTGTGCCAATGATCATGCGGCGCTGTGCATCGTCTTCATCGGTAGGGAAGCCGTATTGCACCGATTCCAGTGGCTCGCGGGTAATCAGCGCGACACCGTAGTGGCCTTTCTGACCGAAATAGTAGGGGTGGTAGCCCATGTCCCGCACTGCCTGCTCAGGGAATTCCGGGTCGTGGACCTTGGTTTCCTGCAGGCCGATCAGGGCCGGCTGATACTTGTCGATGACCGCCTGGAGTTGGTGCAGACGGGCCCGAATACCGTTGATATTGAATGAAATCAGGGTCATAGCGCCTCCTTGGTGCGCGCATTGTACACCATTGGCCGGTGTCCGAGGCGGGACTGCCTATGGCGTTATCGGACATGGCCCGGGGTAAACAGAGTTGGCTATGATGGTGGTTTTGTCGCACCTGACACACAGCGGGTCCTTCTGGACCTTGAGGGAGATTCCATGTCTGAAGTTTCTGGCCAAAAGCCGGTATTGGCCTTTGCCCATGCCAATGGTATTCCTGGCCACAGTTATGACACTTTTCTGGCCCCTCTCAAGGATGAGTACACCCTCCATGTCGTTGACCGGGTTGGCCATAATCCGGCTTATCCCGTGGATTCTGGCTGGCACAGTTTGAGTCTGGAGTTGGAAGCTGAGCTGGCGCCATTGCCGAAGCCCCTGGTAGGCGCGGGCCATTCGTTGGGATCCGTGTTGATGTATCTGGTTGCCCAGCGACGCCCGGAGTGGTTTTCTGCGCTGATCATGCTGGACCCGCCGATGATGAATGGCATCCATGGGGTGCTGATTGCGGCTGCCAAGCTGGCAAAGCAGGTTGATCGTGTGACGCCAGCGGGCAAGAGCAAGGGGCGCTTGGATTTCTGGCCTGACTGGACAGCGGTGGAAAGCTATTTCGGTTCACGGGGCCTGTTTCGTGCTTTCGATTCCCGTTGTCTGCAGGACTACCTCAAAGCCGGGCTGGAGCCGTTTAACGAGGGCTGGCGTCTGCGCTTCCGACCTGAAGTTGAGGTGGCGATTTTTCGCGAAACCCCAACGTCAGCAACCCGCATGCCACGACTGCGGGTGCCGGGGGCGATCGTCACAGGGCGTCATTCGCCAGCCCCGTTCCTGCATAGCGCGCAACGCCATGTGCGGCGCCATGGCATGTTGCACCGTATCGCGGACGGTTCTCACATGTATCCGCTGGAAAAACCCGACGCGACGCTCGCCTTGTTTCGGGAAACCCTGGATAGCCTGTTGGCACAGGAGGCTACGGTATGAAGCCGGTAGAACGACGTTTTTCGGTGTTTGGCCAGACCCTGACCGCGTTGCAGTGGGAGGGAGAGGGGGAGCCTGTGCTGGCCTTGCATGGCTGGCTTGATAATGCAGCGTCCTATGTGCCCCTTGCCGGGCATGTAGCGCGCCCGATGGTAGCGATGGATTTTTCCGGGCATGGCCATTCGGGACACCGCCCCCCTGAGGTGGTGACCCACCTGGTAGATCATGTAAGAGATGTCCAGGCCGTGGCGGATCAGCTGGATTGGGAGCGTTTCACCTTGGTCGGACATTCCATGGGCGCGGGGATTGCCTGCCTGTTCGCAGCTGCTTGCCCGGAGCGAGTGTCCCGGCTGGTGCTGATTGAAGGGCTGGGCCCACCGGCGACGCCGGGCAAGGAGGTCGCAACGACCTTGCGCAAGGCGCTGGATGACATGCAGGCGCTGGAGGGCAAGCGCAAGCCGGTATACACCGAGGTGGCCGATGCCGTTGCGGCACGCACCAAGGGCTTTGGTGGGCTCAGTCATGAGGCGTCGGCGTTACTGGTAGAGCGGGGGTTGATGCCGGTGGACGGCGGCTGGACCTGGCGTGCCGACAGTCGCTTGCGGCTTACCTCGTCCCTGCGGCTGACAGAAGAGCAGGTAGAGGGCTTTCTGCGTCACATTACCGCACCGGTTTGTCTGGTGCTGGGCGAGCAGGGTATGGGAGGGCAGGGCACCTTTGATCATCGTCTGGAGTGGCTTGCCAGTGTCGAGGTGGTGCGGTTGCCCGGGCGCCATCATCTTCACATGGAGCAGCCCGGTGAGGTGGCTCGGGCCATCGAAGATTTTCTCCAGCGTCACCCTGTTGTCACAGACTGACCAAAACCATCAGGGCTGTGCGCCAGTGCGCCGCATTGGGTCATGGTGCCTGCCGGTGGCAGCTCGTTAAGCTGATGAAAAACACCGGTATTCGAGGAGTAACACATGAAAGTGGTTGAGGTTGCCGATCTGGCCAGCTACGTAGGGAAGGAACTGGGTGCATCCGAGTGGTTCCAGATTGATCAGGATCGCATCAATGCCTTTGCCGATGCCACCCTGGACCATCAGTTCATCCACGTGGATCCGGAGCAGGCCAAGAACACCCCATTTGGCACCACCATTGCTCATGGTTACCTGACGCTGTCCATGCTGCCGTATCTGCAGGCCACCATTGATGGCTTCCTGATGCCCAAGGGCATGAAGATGGCCATGAATTATGGCTTCGACAAGCTGCGCTTTATGGCGCCGCTGAAAGTGGACAAACGCGTGCGTGCGGTAGCCACGCTGATGGAAGCCACCGAAAAGCGTGAAGGTCAGTGGCTGCTGAAGTTCAATTTCGTCGTAGAAATTGAAGGCGAAGACAAGCCTGCCCTGATGGCAGAGTGGCTGTTGATGTACTTCGTCTGATACCCCTCTTGGTCAGGTCTGCTGTCTCCTGGTGGCAGGCCTGTTTTTTCCTTATCGCGGCCAAGCTGATCGCTCATTCGAGCAGCAATCCTGATTCCGCAGGCCCGAGCCCTTTCGTGTTTCTTCCTGAGCCCTGGTTATTGCACGACACGTAGCGTGTTTCGGAGCAGCTGCGGGGGCATGCCTGTCAGTGTCGCTTCGGGTGGCCAATACCCTCTGTCAGTGGCAGGTCTTGATCATTGTTTGAGCTTTGCTGTTCAACTGTTTGATTTAGCACGCTTTGGGCTGGTGTTTTGTCCTCTCCGCATGCTGGTAATACCTGCCGATTCGACGTAATGTAAGCCTAATGTATTAGGCTGATGCCGCTGTGGCCTGTCAGTCCCGTCCTACTCAGGTGAAAGCATGTGGCACCGTTCCCGACAATGGCTACGCCGTCTGGTGGATAACCGTTCTGCCATCTTCCGTGATGCGCGGCTGGGGCTGACCCATGCGCGGGATATTCCTGCCATGTTCCTGCCGGGGGACGATGAGCCGGGCATTCGTTCGGAGTTGTCGCGTCGCTCCTATGCCAGCTTTGGTGAAGCGGCCCTGTCACTGGCGCAGCTTCTGGTGCCGGCCACCCGCGAATCCATCAGTCAGGGTACCCTGGTCTGCTATCCGCCGCGTATTCGCCATGAGCAACATTCTACCCGCTGGTTTTTCATCAACGGCATGGGCACTGCGGCCCCTGTGGCTATCCTCAATGCCAGTGAGATCGCGCGGGTGTTTCGGCGTCCTGTAACCCTGATCCACACCCCTACCTGGGGCGTCATCCGGGATGTGGCGGAGTCGATTACCGCACGTACCCTGCGCAAGGACGGCAAGTTGTCTCGCCCGGCGCTGAATGTGCTGGTTGATGCGTTGGAGCGTAATGAACAGGTGGTGCTGGTTTGCCACTCTCAGGGCGCGATTGTCGCCAGTTATATCGTGCGCAAGCTGTTGCGCAGCTCGAGTACCCGTCATCTGGTCAAAAAGCTGGAGCTTTATTGCATCGGTGGGGTGGCCGATAGCCTGGAAGTGGATCCACAGTTGACGCTGGCGGCGGGACATACCGTGCCTTATGTGGAACATTTCGCCAATGGGCGAGATTACCTTTCGCAGATTGGTATCCTGTCGCATCTGGACAGTACTGCGGGAACGGTCTATTGCCTGGCCGAAAGACGAGGGCATTTGCTTAATGCTCATTATTTACCGGCAATTGCCCGGGGGGATTATTGCCAGCGACGTTCACGACTCTACCAGTATGTGCGGGGACGTGAGCCGGGGCCCAAAGGGGCGTTGGCTGTAGTGAACAAGGAAATGGGGCTACATGGATAAGACAGAAAAGCCTCTGTTGCTGTTTGTTGATGATTCCAAGGTCATGCGACTGGCAGCAGACAAGATGTTGGGTGGGGAATTCCGGGTTGAGGTTGCAGAAGACGGTCTGCAGGCCTGGACTATCATTAGCCAGAACCCGGCTATCAGTGTGGTGTTTTCCGATCTGGCCATGCCGGAAATGGACGGCTATGCACTGCTCGAAAAAATCCGCACCAGCGACGACGACGGCATTGCAGGCCTGCCCGTCATCATCGTCACCGGTGCCGAGAATGATGAAGAAGCCCGCACCAAGGCGCTGCGACTCGGTGGCACGGACTTTATCAGCAAGCCGTTCAACTCCACTGATTTGCTGGCTCGCGCACGGGCGCATTCTCACTATCAGCAGGAGCGCAAGGAGCTGGCCCGTCAGGCCATGATTGACCCCCTCACGCGTCTGGGGAACCGTCGTTATCTGCAACACCGGCTGAAGCAGGAGCTGGCGCTGTCTGCCCGACAACAAACGCCTCTGTCAGTGGTGCAGATCGAGATTTACCAATTCAATCAACTTTTCGTACAGCTGGGTAAACGCCGGGCTGATATGGTGCTGATGAAGCTGGCCCAGGTCTTGCGCAGCGTGGTACGCAAGGAAGACTCGCTAGCCCGCAGCAGTGTCGCCCAGTTTACGGTGTTGCTGCCTTCTGCCCGTGCAGAAGGCGCTCGGCGTTTTGTTGAGCGTGCCATGAAAGTCAGTGAGAAGCTGGCGTTTCAGCACCGTGGCAAGGTGCAACGCTTGCCACTGAATATTGCCGTGCACACCCCATCCAGTTTGGGCAATAGCGCGCCGGGACAGGTCGGCAAGGTGCTGGATGAGTACATGAAAAATGCCCGCAATGCCGGGGCGGATGCGGTGGTGTCTGATGGCGATGATGCCTGCCAGCAAGCGGATCCTCGCCCGCTACTGACAGTGGAACAGGCACTGGCGCTGCTGCAGTCAGGCAAGGAACATGTGGTGGTGAATGCACTGCCAGATCTTAAACGCCAGTTGATGCCGCTGCTGCAACTGATGCGGCGGGTGTCAGCAGGTCAGGAGACAGTATGAGAGTGGTAGTCGATCGGGAGTACCCGGTCAGTGTCGAAAAACTGTATGACATCATGACCAGCAAGGCGTTTTTCGAGCAGCGTTTTGCCTGGGGAGGGATTGACGATTACCGGTTTGATGCCTTCGAGCAAACCCCGGAAGGGATGCTGATCCGGATTGCCCAGCCGGTGCGTATCAAGACTGACAAGATCCCCGGCTTTGCCCGCCGCTTTGTGCCGGAACAGGGAGAGCTGGTGACGGAGTTTCTGTGGCGGCCAGCGTCGGAGTCCGGGGACAAGGGTTACCAGGCTCGTTATCGCTTTCAATTGGGGGGCGTGCCGATGAATGTGGAAGGCACCATGACATTGGCAGAAGAAGGGCAGGACCACGCCATCCAGCGTACTGAAGTGACGCTCAGCTCTTCTGTGCCTCTGGTAGGCAAAAAACTGGTCTCGTTGCTGTCCCCAAAAGTGGATGATGCACTGGCCGGTGATTATCGGCAGACACTGAGGTACGTGGAAAACTGTGTCTGATCATGCTCGTTTGTTACGCCGTTATCGATAGCGCTCTGCCCGGGCTTTCATGAATGCCTGCCAGCGTTTCCGGAACCAGCGTTTCTGACGCCACTGCTGCCGAGTTCGTGGCGCGGGCACGGTAAGCGCATCCTGGCTGGCCAGCGCATTCAGTACGTCTTCGCCAATTTCCCTTTCACTGTAATCGCTGGCCGCCAGCTGCCGCCGGAAGCGGGCGGCGCTCAGCGGGTCGGTGGCTGACAGCCCGGTTTGCTGACCGCTGCTGGGCGGAATCACGATGGTGCCCACATGGATGCCCAGAGTGTGCCACTCGCTGTGCAGGCTGTCTGTGAGCGCACGAATGGCCGCCCCCATGGCTCCCTGGGCGCTGGAAAGTGGCCCCGGTAGCAGACCATATTCATGGATCACATTGAGAATGCGACCTTCTCCCTGATCACGCATGGCATGGTTTGCGCTTTGGCACAGGTTAACGGTCGCCATCAGTTGACTCTGGTACAAAGACTCCCAGTGACGCTGTGTCATGGCTTCGAAGGGGCCAACAGTGAGGGAGGCGGGCAGATTAATGATGGCGTCGAGCTGTTGCCAGCGACGCAATACCCGCTCTACGGCCAGCTGAAAATCCCGTGGCTGACCGTCCCGGATTTCCAGTACCAGCGCTTCTCTGCCGCTCGCATGCAGTTCACGACACAGGCTGTCTCCGCTGTGTGTGTCGCGGCATAACAGGGCGACACGGTAATGTTCACAAGCCAGCTTGGCGATGGCGCTGCCGAGCGGGGTACAGGCGTTGTGAATCAGCAGGGTAGGGGCTTGTTTCAAGAGAACTCCAAAATAATGTGAACATGTGTTGACATGATCATATCTGATGTTAACATGTGTTCACTAATCATTGTTAAGGAGTTCTCCAATGGCGTTCTTCATGCAGCTTCTCAAAAACCCGCAACTCTACAAGAATATGTTCGCGCTGGTTGTGGCTGTCAGCACAGCCATTGTACTGATGGCGGGTCTGTCGCAGAACAGTGAAACCCTGTTTGCTTCATTGCTGGCCTTTGCCGTGATGGTGCCCGTTATCGGCAGTGCTGCTGTGGCACTGTACCGTGACGTTGAGCGTGCACTGTCTGACGACCGCCACTTCGCCTGAACCCTGCCCCCGTGTCAGTTACGCTGACACGGGGCTGTTTCAAGGGCCAGTGCGGGCCTCTGCCTTTTCTGGCCCTGCGGCTTCCATGTCATCTACGGGTAATGACAATACCCGTTCTTCACCCTCACTGCGGGCCAACAGTACGGTTACCACGCTGTCGCCCCAGACGTTCACCGCCGTGCGGCACATGTCCAGCACCCTGTCAGTCACCAGAATCAGCCCGATGGCTTCCGCTGGCAGGCCGATAGCCCCAAGAATGACCGTGATGGCAACCAGAGAGGCCGCGGGAATGCTGGCCACGCCAATCGACGTCAGCAGGGCTGTAATCACGATCATGAACTGGGTCGCCAGGGACAGCTCGAGGCCGTAGGCCTGGGCAATGAACATGGCTGCGACGCATTCATAGAGTGCCGTACCGTCCATGTTTACGGTGGCCCCGAGGGGAAGTACAAAGCTGCTGGTTCGGCGTGACACTCCGGAGCGTTTTTGCACGCACTCCATGGTCAGTGGCAGGGTCGCTGCCGAGCTGGCCGAGGAGAATGCGGTCAACAGGGCAGGGGTCATGGCCTGAAGATGGCGCAGCGGGGAGCGCCGTGCCATCAGCAGGATCAGGGCGGGCATAAAGACGAAGGCATGGACCGCCAGCGCGATGACCGCGCACAGGAAAAACCAGGCCAGTGGCTCAATGGCATCCAGGCCTGTGCGTGTTACTGTCGCGGCGATCAGCGCCATGACCCCAAGCGGAGTGAAGCGGATAATCAGCATGGTGATGCGCATGACCACTTGGTAAATGCCATCGATCATGTTGCGAAGGCTTTCTCCGGCAGGGCCTTCTTCCGTTCGCAGATAGAAGCCGAACAGCAGGGCGAAGACAATCAGGCCCAGCATCTGGCCATTGGCGGCGGCTTGTACCAGGTTGGGTGGCAGCATCTGTAGCAGGATGGCGGTAAAGTCTCCGGCTCCACGGCCTTCGATCTTTTCCATGACGGTGCCGGTGTCACGGGCGAGCCCCAGCAGGTCTTTCGCCGGCTCACCGTCAATGATCCCGGGGGTGAACAGGTTAACCAGCAGCAAACCGGTGAGCACAGCGACCAGGGTGGTCATCATGTACAGCCCCACGGTCTTCATGCCCATGCGGCCCAGATTCTTCCCGCCCCCCACGCCGACCATGCCACTTATGATGGCGGTGACGATGAGCGGAACCACCACCATCTTGAGCGCATTGATAAACAGGGTGCCGACCAGATCGTAGCTGGCCAATACCGGCACACCGAGCAGGGTGCTCTGTTCCTGGGTGACGGCGCCAAGTGCTGCGCCAATCAGCATGGCAAGAAAAATCTGGTGATGTAGCTTCATGCTTTCCCCCTGTCATCCGGACATGAACCCAAGAGTAACGGATATCAGGCCCGGTAACAGTGGGGCAGCTCACCGTTGCAGCGTCGCGAACAAGGCGTTGCTGCAGCGTGGGCAGATTCTGAGCCTACATCAGGGATGTCAGTGCCTCCCTGGACTGGACTTTGCTGCCAGCCATCCGGTAGGCGTCACGCAATAGCCGGTCTGCTTCCACCGGTCCCTGTCGTTCACAGAGAATCACGTAGGCATTGTTCAGCTGCTGTCGGAGACTGGCCAACGGCAGGCCTGCCAGGTGGCGACTGGGGTTCTGCAACCAGTATTCGAGTGTCAGCCGCGCTTCAGGTCCGGTCTGATGGCTACGCAACTGGGCGGCAAGATCAAGACGAAACTGGTTGGCGGTATGCGTATCCATCTGTGCCCAGAGACTTTCCACCAGTACCTGAAAGGCCTGTGTGCAGGGGTGGTGGTCCTCGCTGGGAGTCTGTTGGGCAAGAGGATCGCTGGCCAGCTCCTTGTCAGAAAGTGTCATGGCCTGCACCAGACTCATATGGATCTGGTGTCGTCTCTCGGCCAGGTCGAACAATCCACACAGGTCGCTGACAAAGCCTTGCAGGCTGAAGCGGGGTCGGTCTGCATAATGCTGCTGCCAGTGGCTAACCGCTTCCATAAGCAGCGTTTCGTTCATGTAAGGGGTGAGCCCTGTGACGATGGCGCGCCGACGGCGCTGTAGCTCCTGACTCATGGACGGTTCTCCACGGTTCGAGCCAGGCTCGCGTCATACAGTGAGTTTTGCGGGAATTCCGGGTACCCGGTTTCGGCGTGCTCGCTCAGATCCAGCCCCCGTTGTTCATGCAGTGCTGGCGCTCGCAGCCCGGCGATCACCGATACCGCAAGATACATGATCAGTGCAGCGAAGAAGGCCCAACAGAAGGCCACGACAATCCCCAGCAGTTGCACAGTGATGCGTTCGGGGTTGAACAGATCACCGTCATAGAACAGGCCTGCAGCCAGCGTACCCCAGGCTCCGGCAAAGGCATGTACGGGAACCGCGCCAACCACATCGTCGAGACGCATGCTCAGCATCAGTCGGGCGCCCAATGCTGCCAGGGCACCGGCGACAAGCCCTGTGAGTACGGCAAAGCCGGGTGACATCACGGCACAGCCAGCGGTGACGGCGACCAGCCCCGCCAGGCTGCCGTTGACGGTTTCGGTGAGCAGTACCGGACGGCGGCTTAGCATCCGGTACAGCGTGCTGCCCACGGCGCCTGCAGCCGCGGCCAGCTGGGTGTTCAGGTTGACCCGGGCAATGTCTACGCTGGCCGAGAGCGTAGAGCCGCCGTTGAAGCCGAACCAGCCGAACCAGAGAATAAAACCGCCCAGCGCAACATAGGACAGGTTGTGACCGGGCAGGTCTCGGGGTTTACCGTTCTTGTCGAAGCGCCCCAGCCGTGGCCCCAGCACCAGGACACCGGCCAGCGCGCACCAGCCGCCAATACTGTGGACCACCGTAGAGCCCGCAAAATCAATGAACCCCAGCTCGGCCAGCCAGCCATTACTGTTCCAGGCCCAGTTTCCATAGAGGGGGTAAATCACCCCGGTAATCACAACGGCGCCACACAGGTAGCCCACATAGCGGGTACGCTCGGCCATGGCGCCAGAGGCAATGGTGGCTGCGGTCGCGGCGAACATGATCTGGAACAGCAGCATGGCCCAGGTAGTGCTGTCGGCCTGACTCAGCATGAAGCCATCTTCGCCAAACCAGCCGGTGCTGCTGGTGCCGAACATCAGGCCGTAGCCGATTGCCCAGAACATCAGTGTGCCGACGCAGAGGTCCATGTAATTCTTCATCACTACATTGAGTGAGTTCTTGGCCCGGCTCAGGCCGCTCTCCAGTAGTGCAAAACCCGCCTGCATGAAAAACACCAGGGCCGCTGCCACGGCGATCCACACGGTGTCGGTGGCTGTCAGGGAATCGGCCTGGGCCAGGCCGGGCAGAAGCAGTAGAGCAAGGCTGTGTTTGCATCGCACTCGCATAGATTGAACCCTATTCGTGGTTGTCGGACGAGGAGGGCAACTGCAACGGTTGTGCCAGAGACAAAATCGCGGGGATTGTGGTGGGAGTTAGTTCTTTATTACTAATTGGGGCACCATTCTGGTGCCCTGGGGAATTGGTGGTGCACGGTGTTGCACTATGCTGTGACATCCATCGGTTGGCATAGCGCCTGGACGAGCTGGTACTGCCGGTCAGTGAGCTTCTGGACGGACAGGCGCGGCCGTACCACCAGTTCCATGTCGGCAAACTCGGGGTTCTGTTTAAGCAGTTTCAGGTACACCGGGTTCGCATAGCGCGCCCTGAAAGTGATGTCGACCTGATACCAGCGTGGATCAATCTGGGTGCTGCGGGCATCGAAGCCCGGGTGATCAGGCAGGAACTGACTGGGGTCCGGGTAGGCGGCTCGGGTCACTCGAGCCTCGCCGACAATGGCCGGCCTGGCACAGCTGGAATGATAGATCAGCACACTGTCGCCGACTTTCATCTCGTCGCGGATACGGTTGCGGGCTTGAAAGTTACGCACGCCGTCCCAGCCGGTGGTGCCCTTTGGTGACTGCGCCAGATCCTCGATGCTGAACGAATCGGGCTCGGTTTTGAGTAACCAGATGGTTTGGCTCACAGGGGCTCCGGTGGGTGTTTTTCCAGAAGGAGCTGCTGAGCCTGCTTGACCGAGTCGCAAATGTAAACCGGGAATTGAGGCTGATTCAGTTTTAGCATCATGTTGGCGAAAGTGCGGTTCAGCACATTTTGCAGCACCAGCACCTTGGCCTCGGTGATCTCGGCAAAGTCCTTTCCGCAGGCGTAGCGACTGGCATTGAAGTCCAGACCCTTGATACGCCCCACGTAAATGGCCAGCTGTTTTCGCTGTGGCTGACGCTGAAACAGGGCGAGTCGCTGACGGTAAATGGACAGCTCCAATGCCATGTCAACCTGGGTATCATTTTTTATATCTACCATGACGAAGTGACCGTCCTGGTAGACTCTGGCTGCACTTTTCATGCGTATCCTTTCATATTCGTGACAGGCGTTTATACCGGATTCTGTGATAATCTTCAGCGCCTGTTAACGGGAGGATTGCGGTGATCAGTAGCGAACTCATCCATGAAGCCAGTGACGCGCTGCATACCGTGCGTGACTGTCTGCGTTTTGGCGAAAGCCGGCTGCGTGCCGGAGACATCTTTTTGGGGCACGGTACCGATGATCCATGGGATGAAGCCCTCGCCCTCTTGATGAAGGTACTCCACTTGCCGCAGGATGCCGACCCCAGAATTCTTGAGGCGCGTTTGTTGCCCACTGAAGTGCGTGAATACCTGGCATTGCTGGCGAAACGGGTTAACGAGAAAGTGCCTGTGCCTTATTTGACCGGCGAGGCCTGGTTCTGTGGCTTGCCCTTTATCGTGGATGAACGGGTGCTGATCCCGCGCTCGCCGCTGGCCGAGCTGATTGAGCAGTCGTTTGCGCCCTGGCTGGACCCTGAGCAGGTGCATTCGGTGCTCGATTTGTGTACCGGAAGTGGCTGTATCGCCATCGCCTGTGCCTATGCCTTCGAGCATGCCCGGGTCGATGGCAGTGACATCAGCGAAGATGCACTGGCGGTGTTTGAAGAGAATATCGCCCGCCACGGTATGGAAGGGCAGGTGCAGCCAATATGCTCGGATGGCTTGAGTGCGGTGCAGGGGCCCTATGATTTGATCGTGTCCAATCCTCCTTACGTGGATGCCCTGGATATGGCCAACCTTCCGGGGGAATACCGTCATGAGCCCGAGTTGGCTCTGGCTTCAGGGGATGATGGCCTGGATTTCACCCGGCGATTGCTGCGTGAGGCGCCGGAGCATCTGACGGAGCAGGGTGTGCTGATCGTTGAAGTGGGCAACAGCGATGAAGCCATGATGCTGGCGTGGCCGGAAGTGCCGTTTTTCTGGTTTGAGTTCGAGCGTGGCGGCCACGGGGTATTCATGCTTACCCGCCAACAGCTGTTAGAATACCGCCACGTGTTTAGTGCGTGAGCTTCGGTGTCTGAATAAACGAGGCTTATGCTCGCTGCCAGCCACATCTATGTTGGCTGCAGTTACTGTATAAATTAAGGAAGTCGCATGTCCGGCAACAGTTTTGGTGAGCGTTTTCGCATCACGACCTTTGGTGAAAGTCATGGCCTGGCGCTGGGGGCCATCGTGGATGGTTGCCCGCCAGGGCTGGAAATCAGTGAAGAAGATTTGCAAGTAGAGTTGGACCGCCGCAAGCCGGGCACCAGCCGCTATACCACCCAGCGCCGCGAACCTGACCAGGTGAAAATCCTGTCCGGGGTATTTGAAGGCAAGACCACGGGCACCTCGATTGGTCTGTTGATTGAAAATACCGACCAGAAGTCCAAGGACTATTCCAATATCGCCGGGACATTTCGCCCTGGCCATGCAGATTACACTTACACCCAGAAATACGGTTTCCGCGATTATCGTGGGGGCGGTCGCTCATCAGCCCGTGAAACGGCCATGCGGGTGGCTGCTGGCGCCATAGCACGCAAATTTCTGGAGCAGCGTCTGGGGATCCGGCTCTACGGGGGCTGTACCCAGATTGGTGATGTGAAAGCGGAACGCTTTGATTGGTCGCAAGTGAACAGCAATCCTTTCTTCTTTCCGGATGCTGATCAGGTTCCCGCCCTGGAATCCCTGATCAACGACCTTCGTAAGGATGGCTCGTCGATCGGCGCCCGGGTGGAGGTGTTTGCCGACGGGGTCCCGCCGGGTTGGGGGGAGCCGGTGTTCGACCGCATCGATGCCGATCTTGCCAAGGCCATGATGTCGATTAACGCCGTTAAGGGTGTGGAAGTGGGTGACGGTTTTGCGGTCGTCAATCAGCGCGGGGAACAGCACCGTGATGAAATGACGCCACAAGGCTTTCTCAGCAACCATGCCGGTGGCGTGCTTGGTGGAATCAGTTCGGGTCAGACGATCCGGGTGGCCATGGCGCTCAAGCCCACCTCCAGCATCCTGATCCCTGGCAAGAGCATCGGACTGGATGGTCAACCTGCAGAAGTGGTGACCAAAGGGCGTCATGACCCTTGTGTGGGTGTGCGTGCGACGCCCATCGCTGAAGCCATGCTGGCGCTGGTGCTGATGGATCACTATCTGCGTCATCGTGGTCAAAACGCGGATGTGGATGTGCCGTTTGCGCCCATTCCGGGGCAGGCGTGACACCGGGCCCTCTCGCTGAGAGGGCATCGCCACTGCCGTACTACTGGCGATTGTCCGGGTTCTATTTTTTCTATTTTGGCTTGTTGGGCACGCTGGTGCCGTACTGGTCCCTGTACCTGAAGCAGTTGGGGTTCAGTGCGGTGGGTATCGGTGCCCTGATGGCCATTCCTCAACTCACCAAAATCGGTGCTCCCAATCTGTGGGGCTGGCTGGCAGACCGTTCCGGCAAGCGCTTGCGGATCATTCGTGCGGGGAATCTACTTGCTGCCATCGCCTTCCTGCCGGTGTTCTGGGTGGATTCTTTCTGGGGGATGGCGGCGCTATTGGTGTCGTTCAGCTTTTTCTGGAATGCGGTGCTCGCACAATTTGAAGTCCTGACCTTGCAGAGCCTTGGAGACCAAGCTCACCGGTACAGTCATGTACGCCTGTGGGGGTCGGTGGGCTTTATTGTGGCGGTGTTGGTGCTGGGCGAGGCGCTTGACCGTCTTGGTACAGGGCTGTTGCCCTGGGTGCTCAGCGGGCTGTTATGGTTGCTATGGTTTGGCACCTTGACCTTGCCGCAAGGGCAGGGCCGACGCCGGCCGTTGAGTGAGGCGACAGACTCTCTATGGGTGATCCTGTCGCGACCTCCGGTCTGGTTGTTTCTGCTGGCATCTTTCCTGATGCAGATGTCCCATGGGCCGTACTACACCTTCTACAGTATCTATCTGGAAGGGATGGGGTTCAGTAAATTCCTTGTCGGGCTGCTCTGGGCATTGGGGGTCGTGGCAGAAGTCGGCTTGTTTCTATTCATGCATCGGCTGATGCAGCGTTTTTCCATTCCCTGGATTCTGACCGGCAGTTTGCTGTTGGCGGCACTGCGGTGGTTGCTGATTGGGGTTGCCGGTGACAGCCTCTGGTGGCTTGCTGCTGCCCAATTACTGCATGCGGCGACGTTTGGAAGTTTTCATGCAGCCAGTATTGCCTGGGTACATCGGCAGTTTGGTGAGGCCTTGGCCGGGCAGGGCCAGGCACTGTATTCCAGCTTGGGGTTTGGTGCGGGTTGGGCTGCGGGGGCCGGGTTGTCCGGACTGCTCTGGCAGCAGTGGGGTGTCTCCCTGTTCTTTGCCGCTTCGGCACTTGCGTTGGTGGCTGCCGGCCTGCTTGTGGTGGGTGGGGTTGTGAATGAAAAAGCCGAATAAAAGTATAAAAAATGTTTGTTATGGCTGATTTTTACTTTGTAAAAATTTCAAGGTGAGTTCCCTTGGCTGATGTCAGCTGCAGTCAGCTATCTTGTTGAAAAGTCGTGGAAGTGGTTTTTTATTGGGTAAAACGATAGCTCACGACTATTTCTGTGATTTATTTCATCGATTGCCTGCATGTGTAGCGTTTTGTAACTTGCGCGCCGTTTTGGTTTGCCGCTCTTTCGCTGATTCATGGGGTGTTTCATGCAAGGTAGTTACGATCCGGTACTGGTTTTTGCGTCCTACTGTGTGGCGGTAATCGCCGCCTATATTGCGTTGTATTTTGGAACGCGCCTTTTTCAAATCGAGGGGCCAGCCCGCAAGTTCTGGCTGGTCATGGGCGGGCTGTGCCTTGGCTCGGGTATCTGGTCCATGCATTTTGTTGGCATGAGTGCCTACACCATGCCTATGGACATGGAGATGAGCTTTGATTTATCGCTGACGGCCCTTTCCTGGGTGCCGGCCATGCTGGCCTCAACGCTGGCGCTGTATGTGATCACCCGACAAACCGTCAAGCCGCGTAGCATCATTGCCAGTTCACTGATTATGGGGGCGGGCATTTGTGCCATGCACTATGGCGGAATGTATGCCATGCAGATGCATCCCCAGATTGGTTATGACCCTTTGTTGTTCTGGATCTCGGTGGCGATCGCGGTCGGTGCGTCGGGTGCGGCGCTGGTGATCTGCCGGCAAGTGCGCAATGTGCCTGAGCGTTATGTCTTTATCACCAAGACCGCCGCGGCCCTGGTCATGGGGGCGGCGATTTGCGGCATGCATTACACCGGTATGGCGGCCGCCATTTATAGCCCGGAGGCCAGTCTACCAGCAGCCAACCTGTTACGGGGTGACTGGATGGGGATCCCCATGGCTGTCGTGGCAGCGGTACTGCTGCTCATTGCCTTGATTGTGGCTCTGCAGGATTTTCGCGAGATCGAGCGGGTGAAACGCAACCAGGAGCGCCGTGACGCCTGGGTGAGCGAGGTGACACACAACGATGCGGTCTCAGGGCTGGCAACCCGTCAGCACTTCGAAAAATCGCTGTTGCAGCGTATCGCCGGGGGCGGGCAGGCACATTTCAGTGTGTTGTACCTGGAGTTGCACGGCTACCGGGATCTGGTCAGCCGCCAAGGGGAAGAGGCGGCCAATCAGTTAGTGCGAGAGGCCGCTCAGTGGTGGGTAGCGTATCTGCCCGCAGATGCCCTCTGCGCCCGATATAACCGCAACAGCTTTATGGCGCTGTGCCCGGCATTGTCTGCGGATCAGATTGAGGCGGTCAGTGAGGGGCTTCGTGAGGGGCTGCAGAAATCTCTCTATGCGAGGGAGTATGGTCATTGGGGGTTGGGCTTCAGCTCGTTCCCCGACTCGGCGGGCAACAGCCGCAGGCTTCTGGACATGGCGCGCAGCCTTACGGTTCAGGTACGTTACGATGAAACATCAGGCGGCGTGGCCGCCTGATGTCAGGCCTGCTGCAAGGCGCGCAGGAAGGCTTTGGCCGCGTTTGACTGACTGCGCGCGGGATGGGTTACCACGCCCAGTTCCCGCTCGGGCAGGGGCGCATCCACTGGCAGCTGCACGACCCCCTTGTCCACCATGGTGGCGGGCAGCACGCTCCAGCCCAACCCGATGGAGACCATCATGTGAATGGTCTCCAGATAGTTGGTGGACATGGCGATGTCCAGCTTCAGATTGTGTTCATCGAACAGTTTTTCCACGATCCCGCGGGTGAATGTGACCGGCGAGGGCAGGATGGCGCTGTGACCCGTAAGGGCTTCGAGTGTCAGGTGCTCTTGTCTGGCCAGCGGGTGCTCCGGTGCACACATGAACACCAACGGGTCAGTCCAGATCACATCACTCTGCAGCCGGTTATCCGGTTGTGGTGGTAACGTTACCACCCCCATCTCCAGTTCGCCGTGCAATACACCTTCCCAGGCTTCTTCTGAGTCAATGAAGTGGATATCCAGCGTGACCTTGGGGTAATCACGGGAAAACTGCCGTAGCACGGGGGGGAGACGGTGCAGACCGATGTGGTGGCTGGTGCCGATACGCAGCTTGCCTGATACCTCGCCAGACAGGTCATGGATGGCACGGGCCATGTCTTCCACATCCATCAATACCTGGCGGGCCCGGGGCATCAGGGCATTGCCCGCCTCGGTGAGCTTGATCTGGCGGCCAACCCGGTCAAAAAGGCGGGCGTCCAGCTGTTGCTCAAGCAAGGCGATGCGCTTGCTGATGGCGGGTTGCGTGATATAGAGGCGCTCGGCGGCGGCCGAAAAGGAGCCTGTTTCGGCAACAGCCATGAAGGCGGTGAGGGTCGGCGTGTCTATCATTCCCAGGGATCCTGATTGGTCTCTGATGGTGATAATAATTGGTTATCTTAAAAATGAAAAATATGAATTGGATTTATTGATCAGCGAACCCTACATTATTAACCAGTGATAGACCAGCGTATTTTATGGTCTCAGCCAGTGGTGGCCTTATTCAGGCCAAGGGAGAAAGTAATGGCCGGTAAGACTCTCTATGACAAGCTGTGGAACGCCCACCTCGTAACCGAGCGTGAGGACGGTTCTGCACTGATTTATATCGATCGCCAGATCATCCACGAAGTGACCTCGCCACAGGCGTTCGAGGGGTTGCGCCTGGCGGGCCGCAAACCCTGGCGTATCAATGCCAGCGTGGCCACTATCGACCATAACGTACCCACCACGCCCTTCAAGTCTGCGGCCGAGATTCAGGACGAAACGTCCCGTATTCAGGTGCAGACCCTGCAGGACAATACCAAAGAGTTTGGCATCACTGAATTCGGTATTGGCGACGTGCGTCAGGGCATCGTTCACGTGATGGCACCGGAGCAGGGCGCAGTGGTGCCGGGCATGACGGTGGTCTGCGGCGACTCCCATACCTCGACCAATGGTGCACTGGCGTGTCTGGCCCACGGCATTGGTACCAGTGAGGTAGAGCATGTACTGGCAACCCAGACGCTGGTGGCCAAGAAAATGAAGAACATGCGTGTCAGTGTCGAGGGCGATCTCGGCCCCGGCGTGACCGCCAAGGATGTGGTACTGCACATCATTGGTGTCATCGGTACCGCTGGTGGTACAGGCTACGCACTGGAATTTGCCGGTAGCGCGATTCGTGGCCTGTCCATGGAAGGTCGTATGACCATCTGCAATATGTCCATCGAAGCTGGCGCTCGTGCAGGCATGGTAGCGGTGGACGATGTGACCATCGACTACGTGAAAGGCCGCCCGTTTGCTCCCAAGGAGGCAGACTGGGACAAGGCCGCAGCGTACTGGCGCACTCTGGTGTCTGATGCGGATGCGGTGTTCGATGAAGACATCACGATCAATGCGGCGGATATTCGCCCGCAGGTGTCTTGGGGTACCAGCCCGGAAATGGTGATTTCTGTGGATGCGAACTTGCCCGATCCTGCCGCCGAGAGCGATGAAGTCAAGCGCTCCGGGATGTTGCGTGCCTACGAATACATGGGGCTGAAACCGGGTATGCCGGTCACGGATATCAAGGTGGACCGGGTGTTTATCGGCTCCTGTACCAATTCCCGTATTGAAGACCTGCGTGCCGCTGCCGAGGTGGCCAAAGGGCGCCGCAAGGCAGATTCAGTCAAGCAGGTGCTGGTGGTACCAGGCTCGGGTCTGGTCAAGCAGCAGGCCGAGAAGGAAGGGCTCGACAAGATCTTTGTGGAAGCCGGTTTCGAGTGGCGTGAACCGGGCTGCTCCATGTGTCTGGCGATGAATCCGGACCGTCTGGAGGCGGGCGAGCATTGTGCTTCAACCTCCAACCGGAATTTCGAAGGTCGGCAGGGTAATGGTGGTCGAACCCACCTGGTAAGTCCTGCCATGGCGGCAGCAGCGGCGGTGGCCGGTCATTTCGTGGATATCCGCGAGCTGGGTCAGGCCTGAGGCGGAGCGAGGAGAAAATCATGGAAAAGTTTGTACGTCATGACGGTCTGGTTGCTCCGTTGGATCGCGCCAATGTGGATACGGATCAGATCATCCCCAAGCAGTTTCTGAAGTCGATCAAACGGACCGGTTTCGGCCCCAACCTGTTTGATGAGTGGCGCTACCTGGATGAGGGATTTCCCGGCCAGGACAACAGTAAACGCCCGAAAAATGAAGAATTTGTGCTCAACTTGCCCCGTTATCANGGGGNCAGCATTCTGTTGACCCGCCGCAACTTCGGGTGTGGTTCCAGTCGTGAGCACGCGCCTTGGGCGCTGATGGATTTTGGTTTTCGGGCCATTCTGGCNCCAAGCTTTGCTGACATCTTCTACAACAACTGCTTCAAGAATGGGNTGTTGCCCATTGTGTTGTCGGAAGATAACGTGGAAGCCCTNTTCCAGGCGGTAGAANGNAAGGAAGGCTTCCGGATNACCATTGATCTGGAAAACCAGCAGGTNATNCCGGANGCGGGGGNNCCGNTNNCGTTCGAGATTGATGAATTCCGCAAACACTGTTTGCTGAACGGTCTTGATGAGATNGGNCTTACNCTNAANGAGGCCGATACCATNCGTGCNTATGANCAACGCCGNGCTGANCNGGANCCCTGGGTNTTCGAATAACCGNNCCNGGNNNATTAAAAGAAAAACANCAAGGAGGCGTTATGTTAAGGATTNTGNCNATNGTATCNGTGCTGGTTTTGGCNGGNTGNGCATCNACNGGNATGTACGATGCTCCNCANGGNGANAACCTGGCNANNCTGNCNGTGGATAACCANTTGTCGGCNCCNGCCAGNGANGANGATNCNGGTGGCTGGCAAATGCCAACCAGTNCGACNGCNAANGCNTCNATCTTCAAANTNGANGGTGAGCGNGTNTCNNAACAGGCNGGNGCNGATACNGTNAANCTGGAAGCAGGCAAGCATACTATCGAGGTGTTTGCTGACCAGGGTGGCATTCTGCGTTTTGGCAAGTTTCGTCACACTTTCGACGAAGGTGGTACGTACCAGGTACGGATCAAGCCAGCGGCAGGCAAGGGTGATTACACCCTGGAACTGATCAATGCGGCTGCCCCGGATACCGTGTTGAAAACCAAAAACTTTTAATCATGCCNGTAAGGGCANAGCAGTAGAAACAGGAAGCAGTGAATGAGCAAGGTACTGGTGTTGCCCGGTGACGGAATCGGCCCGGAAATCGTTAATGAAGCGGTAAAGGTGCTGAACGTTGCAACCGAAAAATTCGGCCTCAATATCGAGTTGGATGAGGCTCTGGTGGGCGGCGCGGCAGTGGANGCTGAAGGTGACCCGCTGCCGGAAGGTACTCTGGCCAAGGCNCGTGCCGCGGATGCGATTCTGTTTGGCTCTATTGGTGGCCCCAAGTGGGATGCGATTGAGCGGGACAAGCGTCCGGAGCGCGGCCTGCTGCGCCTGCGTTCTTCGTTGGGGNTATTTGCCAACCTGCGCCCGGCGATTCTGTTTCCGCAGCTGGCNGATGCCTCAAGCCTGAAACCGGAAGTGGTTTCCGGCCTGGATATCCTGATTGTGCGAGAGTTGACCGGCGGTATCTATTTCGGTCAGCCCCGCGGCATCAAGGAAGAGAATGGCGAGCGTGTGGGTTTCAATACCTACGTGTACTCCGAATCCGAGATGCGCCGTATCGCCAAAGTGGCTTTCGAGCTGGCCATGAAGCGCGACAAGCGTGTGCTGTCNGTCGACAAGGCCAACGTGNTGGAAGTGACCGAGCTATGGAAAGAAGTGGTCACGGAAGAAGCCAAGAATTATCCCGAAATCGAGTTGTCGCACATGTATGTGGACAACGCGGCCATGCAGTTGGTGCGTGCGCCGAAACAGTTTGATGTGATTGTCACCGGCAACTTGTTTGGTGACATTCTCTCTGATGAAGCCGCCATGCTCACCGGCTCCATTGGAATGTTGCCCTCTGCGTCCCTGGATGAAAACCGCAAGGGTCTGTANGAACCCTGTCATGGCTCGGCACCGGATATTGCCGGCCAGGGCATTGCCAACCCGCTGGCGACCATTATGTCGCTTGCCATGCTGTTGCGTTACAGCCTGGAGCGCGGTGATGTGGCTGATGCCATCGAAGCGGCAGTGGAATCGGTCCTGGATAAAGGACTGCGTACAGCGGACATNTACACGGATGGCACTCGCAAAGTGAGCACCGAAGAAATGGGTAGCGCCGTGGCCGAGGCTCTGGCCAGCGCGTNACAGCCGTGAGGCTGAAACCTGTTTATTCANTTAAAGAAAGGGCAAACCTTTCAGGAGACAAGTTTCCAATGAAGAAAGTCGGTTTTGTCGGCTGGCGTGGCATGGTGGGTTCCGTATTGATGGAGCGCATGATTGCNGAAAATGATTTTGCAGATATCGAACCGGTCTTTTTCTCGACCTCCCAGGTCGGACAGGCTGGCCCGNATGTGGGTAAGGACATTCCTGCGTTGGGCGATGCCAAGAGCATTGATGAACTCAAAGGTCTCGATGTGATCGTGACCTGTCAGGGTGGTGATTACACCAATGACGTGTATCCAAGGCTGCGCGAAGCAGGTTGGAAGGGCTACTGGATTGATGCTGCCTCCGCTTTGCGGATGGCGGACAACAGCGTAATTGTGCTGGATCCGGTTAACCGCAGCGTGATTGATCAGGCGCTGGATAACGGTGTTAAGGACTATGTGGGTGGTAACTGCACCGTCAGCCTGATGCTGATGGCGCTGGGTGGCCTGTTCAATGAGGGGCTGGTGGAGTGGGCCAGTTCCCAGACGTATCAGGCGGCATCTGGCGCCGGTGCCCAGAACATGCGTGAGCTGATCGCACAGATGGGCAAGATCCACGGAGATGTGTCAGATCGTCTGGCGGATCCTGCCAGCGCGATTCTGGATATTGATCGCCAGGTGGCGGCCACCATGCGCAGCAATGACTTGCCTGCAACCCATTTTGGGCATGCTCTTGCCGGCTCCCTGTTGCCCTGGATCGACAAGGAAATGGAAAACGGGCAGAGCAAGGAAGAGTGGAAGGCCCAGGCAGAGACCAACAAGATTCTTGGTCGTTCTGCTAATCCTATTGCTCTGGATGGCACCTGCGTTCGTATCGGCGCCATGCGTTGTCATGCCCAGGCGTTGACTGTGAAGCTGACTCGGGATGTGCCTCTGGATGAAGTTAACGACATCATTGCACGCTCCAATGATTGGGTGAAAGTTGTGCCCAACAACAAGGAAGAGACTCTGCGTGACCTGACGCCGACAGCGGTAACCGGGACACTGGGGATTCCTGTTGGCCGTCTGCGTAAACTCAACATGGGCAACGATTTTCTCAATGCCTTTACCGTCGGTGACCAGCTGTTGTGGGGGGCTGCCGAGCCTCTGCGTCGCATGCTGCGTATCCTGATGGAGCGTTAAGGAAGTAACACATGGATAGGTCTGTAAACCTGGCCATCGTCGGTGCCACCGGCCTGGTCGGAGAGGCCATTGTCAAACTGCTCGCCGACCGGAAATTTCCGGTCGGCGAGCTTTTTGTTTTGGCGTCAGAAAATGGTGCGGGGGCGAAGGTCGCCTTCGGGGGCAAGAACCTGACGGTGGGGCTTGCCGAGTCGTTCGATTTCACTCAGGTAGAAGTCGCGATTTTTGCGGCAGGTGCGGCAGTGAGCCAGGCGTTGGCTGAAAAGGCTGCCGACAGTGGCGCGGTGGTGGTGGATCTCTCACCCGCCTATCGTTATGAGCCCGATGTGCCGTTGCTGGTGTCCGGGGTTAACGATGAGCTGCTGGCCGGGGCTCGGGAACGGAATCTGGTGGCCTGTGCGGATGCGGCGACAGTGCAGCTGACCCGATCGCTGATTCCCTTGCTGGAACTGGGTCCGATCGCCGATGTGACAGTCACCCAGCTGCAGGCGGCGTCTGCTACTGGCAAGGCGGGTGTGGATCAGTTGGCCCAGCAGAGCGTTCGACTGCTTAATGGTCTGGCTCCCAGTGAAGCCGCCCAGGCGCAGATCGCCTTCAATGTACTGCCTGTCAGTGGCCAGCTTCAGGAAAACGGCTATACCAGCGAAGAGCTGAAGTTGATGCTGGAAACACGACGGATTCTGGGGGAGCAGGTGGGCGCCGTGACCGCTACGGTGGTGCGTGTCCCTGCTTTTTATGGTCATGCGCAAAGTGTGTCGGTTCGTAGCATTCAGGGGATCTCGGCCGGGCAGGCTCTGGCTCTCTGGGAAACCCGGGAAGGGCTTGAAACAGGTGATGCAGAGGATGCGCAGACCCTTTCACCGGTGGCCTCCGCGGAAGGGGAGCCCAGTCTGTGTATCTCCCGTGTACGTGAAGATATGGAAGCTTCCGGCAACCTGAGCTATTTTACGGTCGCTGACAATGTCCGCTGGGGGGCTGCCCTGAATGCGGTAGAGATAGTCGAGAAGTTGATAAAAGACTATCTGTAATGGATACTTACTGACATTATGTGACGCGGTTTCTAGGTTTTGCGCCCAAGCTGGGGCAGAATGTGTGAACAGTGTCATAGGACTGCTTGCCGCCTCGGGTACGTCCGGTAGCGCCCGCGGGATCGGGCTGAGCGCGGGAAACATAATAAATAAAGGGTTCGACCATGCTTCGAAAACTTGGGTTAGGCTTCACCGCACTGGCGATCATGACGCCGGGAATCGCGGCAGCATTAGGGGTTGGGGAATACGAACTGAATTCCTATCTGAATCAGCCACTGGACATGGAAGTGTCTCTCCATGAAGTGGGTGACCTGACAGCTGAGGAAATTCTGGTCAATCTGGCGCCCCAGACAGAGTTTGATGCCGCAGGGGTTGACCGTACCTATTTCCTGAACCGGCTCGAATTCGCGGTAGAAGTGACCAGCAAGGACAAGGCTGTCCTGCATATCACCACCGACCAGCCGGTTCGCGAACCCTACCTGAATTTTCTGGTTGAATTCCTGTGGCCTACCGGCCGTTTGATGCGTGAATACACCGTGTTGCTGGACCCGCCCAGCTTCGCGGAAACCGCGACCACCACGGCGCCGGTGATTACCCGTGCTCCCGAACCCGTGACCCGTACCCAGGCGCCGTCCCCGACCCCGGCACCTGCGAGTCGTGCTCCCGCGCCAGCCAGCGCACCAGTGGCAACGTCTTCGCCCTCGCAGCCGGCAGCCAGCGGCCCTCGCAAGACCTACACGGTCAAGTCTTCTGACACCATGTGGCAGATTGCGCTGAACAATCGTCCTGCCAACAGTGTGTCTGTCCAGCAAATGCTGGTGGCCATTCAGGAAATGAATCCTGATGCCTTCATTAATAACAACGTTAACCTGGTACGTGAGGGGACCGTGCTGCGGATTCCCAGCGAACAGGAAGTACGCAACATTTCCACTCGCTCTGCCCTGGCAGAAGTGGCAGACCAGAACCGCAAATGGCGTGACATGCTCGAAGAGCGCGGTGTGCAAATGCCGCAACAGCGAGCCCAACTTGATGGTAGTCGTCAGACCGCGGACAGTGATGACACTGCAGCGGGGCCCGAAAAGGGTCAGGTGAAGCTGGTCGCCCCGGAATCCACTGCTGGCGTCGGTGATGGTGACAGCACTGGCTCGTCTGAACAGGGCAGTGCCAATACAGCGGTCCTGGAAAATGAGCTGGCGATCCGTGATGAGACAGTTGATCAGCTGGACCGCGAAAATGCAGAACTGAAGTCGCGACTGGATGATCTACAAGAGCAGAACTCCACCAGTGAGCAGTTACTCAAGCTGCGAAACGACCAAATCGCCCAGTTGCAGGAAGAACTGCGCAAACTGCGTGAAGCTAAGGGTGTGGAAAGTGGTAGCGATGATCCGCTGATGGCGGAGCCCGAGCCTGTCGCAGAGGCTGGCGAAGCCGAGGCGGATGCAGCTGTTGCTGAGGCAGAGGCTGCGACGGACGAGGCCGTGGAGCCGGAAGCTGTTGACGAAGCGGAATCTTCCGAGTTGATGGTTGAAGGTGAAGAGGCTGGCGAAGAGGCCTCAGAGCTGGCTGACACTGATGCCACCACCGAGACAGATGCCACAGGTGATGACGCTGTGGACGCGGATTCCGAAACGCAAGAGCCCGTGGCCGCCGAGCCGGCAGTGACCAAGGCCCCTGAAGTCGTGAAACCCAAGCCGGCCGCGCCTGCGCAGCCGCCTGCCGTTTCCGAGCCTGGCATTGTCGATCTGTTGATGGAAAACCTGTTGTACATCGCACTGGGTCTTCTGGCGCTTCTGCTGGTGATCTTCCTGGTGCTGCGTGGCAAGAGCAAGGACACTGCAGAGAGCGAAGCCTCCCTGTTTGATGACGCCGACAACGTTGATGACCAGGATGAGTTCGGTCTGCAGCTTGACGACGAGCAAACCGCCCCTGTCGTAGAGGCTGATGCCGAAGACGATGATGCCGAGGCTGCCGTTGCCGCCGCTGGGGGCAGTCAGGACCCGATGGAAGATGTGGACGTGTACGTGGCCTATGGTCGCTACCCGCAAGCCGTCGATTTCCTGCGCAACGAAATCAACAAGCATCCCCAGCGCGACGACCTGAAAATCCGCTTGCTGGAATTGCTCAAGGAAATGAATGACGAGGCCGGCTTCCAGCAGCAGGCTACCGCCTTTAGCGGTGTGTCTGGTGATGTTGACGCAGCCATCAGCCGTCTGGGTGGTGACGTGTCTGCCGTCGCAGCGGACACCGAGGAAGAGTTGTCTCTGGATGACCTGGAAATGGGGCTGTCCTCAGATCTGGACGAGCCGGAAATTCCCACCATGGAAGCGGACACCGATGAGGTGCCCACCATGGAGCCTGAAGAGAGCGAAGCTGACGTTTCGGCGGCCGCGGACGAGCTGGCGGACTTTGATTTCGAGCTGGATGACAGCGCGGCTGGCAGCGAAGACCAGACCCTGATTCTGGATGAAGCCACTGAAAATGCCGATGATGACTTCACTCTGACGCTGGATGAGCCGCAAGCGGAGCAGCCTGCAGAACCCGAACTCAGTGACGCTGACAAGCAGTCGCTGAAAGCCTCGCCGCTGCTGGATCTGGATGATGTGGGTAGCGCGTCTTTCGAAGGTGATGACGACACCCAGTATGGTGATCTGTCTCTCGATGACATGAGCAGCGAGTTCACTGAAGTGAGCGAAGAGCCAGCCAAAGACGAAGAGCTGGACCTGTCTCTGGATGACCTGGAACTGGATGGTGATGACGCTGGTGACAGCAAGGTTGAGCAAGAAGACACCCTTGCCGATCTGGACCTGGAACTGAACGAAGCCGAGAAAGCGCTGGACGCAGACGCATCAGCGGACCTGGACGATATTACCGCTCTGGATTTTGACGCCACCGAGCTCGAATCGCCGACCACTGAGGTGACCGGGGTTACCGCAGACGAAGACGAATTGTCTCTCGAAGACCTGGTCGCCGACGACAGTGATGACGTGCTGAACATCGAGTCGGGTGAAGACGCACCCGCCGATGCGCTGGATGTGGATCTGGATGATGCGTCCTCTCTGGACGACGTGTCTTTCGATGCTGAGCCTGAAGTGCCTGTGAATGCGCCGGAACCGGTTGCTGAAACGCCGGCTGCTGATGTTGCGGGCAGCGACGATGACATGCTCAGTGACGAAGATGACTTCGACTTCCTGGGTGAAACTGACGAGAACGCCACCAAGCTTGATCTGGCCAAGGCCTACATCGACATGGGTGACTCTGAGGGCGCCAAGGATATTCTTAACGAAGTGATCGCCGAGGGGAATGATCAGCAACAGGCGGAAGCCCGTGAGTTGATGTCCCAGGTCGGTTAATCTTCACGACCCGGCTGGGAAAAAAGGGGGCGATGCCTTAAGGTATCGCCCCTTTTGTTTTATCCGTGGCGTTGATCACTGATCACAGCGAATAGAGAGAGTCATGGCCCGTATCGCCCTGGGTATCGAGTACGACGGAACCGATTTTCGGGGTTGGCAGACCCAGCAAGCGGGTGTCCGCACGGTGCAGGAATGCCTCGAAAAGGCGATCTCAAAAGTGGCCAATCATCCGGTTGCCGTGGTCTGTGCCGGGCGTACCGACGCCGGTGTGCATGGCACAGGGCAAGTCGTGCATTTTGACTCGGATGCCCCGAGAGCCATGAAAAGCTGGATCATGGGAGTGAACACGAATCTTCCTTATGATGTCTCGGTACGCTGGGCAACTCCGGTCAGCGATCAGTTTCACGCCCGCTTTTCTGCGGTCAGTCGTCGCTACCGTTACGTGATTTACAACAATGGTCGACCTCCCGCTCTGTATCGCAATCAGGTGACCTGGAATCACCGGCCTTTGGACGTGCAGCGCATGCGCGAAGCGGCATGCCTTCTGGAAGGGACTCACGATTTTACGTCCTACCGCAGCGTTCACTGTCAGGCGAAATCGCCAGTCAAGACACTGCACAGCCTGAGGCTGTACGAGCACGGCAAAGTATTGATTCTGGAAGCTCACGCTAACGCGTTCTTGATGCACATGGTGCGTAATATATCTGGTGTGCTGATGACCGTTGGGGCAGGCAAGCAGGCGCCAGGCTGGGCAGCAGAGGTGCTCGAAGCCCGTGATCGGCGAGTCGGGGCTGCCACTGCGCCGCCTTATGGGTTGTATCTGGTGGATATCGAATACCCGCCGGAATTCGCACTGCCCAAGGAGCCGCTGGGCCCGCTATGGCTGCCTCACCAACTGGGTGAGTCTTGAGGCATAATAGCCCCCCGGATTCTCCGCCATCTGTTAAACTGGAGCACCCATGACCATTCCCCGGGTCAAAATTTGCGGCATTACCCGAATTGAAGACGCCCTTGCTGCTGCGAGAGCGGGTGCGGATGCCATTGGACTGGTGTTTTATGAGCCCAGCCCCCGTTACGTGTCAGTGGCGCGCGCTGCGGCTATCTGTGCTGCCTTGCCGCCGTTCGTGACCACGGTGGGCTTGTTTGTGAATGCCCCTGAGCAACAGGTGCAGGATGTGCTGAGTACTGTCCCTCTGGATCTGCTTCAGTTCCACGGTGATGAGACGCCGGTGTATTGCAGCCAGTTCGCGCGTCCGTGGATCAAGGCGGTTCGCATGAAGGATGATGTGGATCTGCATGCCTGTGCCGGCCAATACCATGAGGCCGCAGGTTTGCTGGTGGATAGTTATGTCGCTGGTGTACCGGGAGGAACCGGGGAAACCTTTAACTGGGACAGATTGCCCGGCAATTTGTCCCTGCCGTTGGTGCTGGCTGGTGGCTTGCACCCGGGCAACGTGGCCGACGCCGTGACACAGGTGCGGCCCTGGGCTGTGGATGTAAGCGGCGGCGTTGAACTGTTGACGGTTCAGGGTCGACGCCAGGGCGGCATCAAGGATGCCGCTGCTGTCCGAGCCTTTATCAATAGTGTCAAAACACGAGGAGTAGCTGGTGTCTGAACGCCCTGATTTTTCTGCTTTTCCTGACGCAAGTGGCCATTTCGGTCCCTATGGCGGCTGCTTTGTCTCCGAGACCCTGATGGGGGCTCTGGACGAACTGAAGGCCATGTATGAGCGTCTCAAGGATGATCCGCAATTCCGTGCGGATTTCGACTATGACCTGGCCCATTACGTGGGCCGTCCGTCTCCGCTGTACCTGGCAGAGCGATGGTCGAAGCAAGTGGGTGGCGCAAACATCTGGCTCAAGCGTGAAGACCTGAACCACACTGGCGCTCACAAGGTAAACAACACCATCGGTCAGGCGTTGCTGGCCAAGCACATGGGCAAACCTCGGGTGATCGCCGAGACCGGGGCAGGGCAGCACGGTGTTGCCACCGCTACCGTGGCGGCGCGTCTTGGGCTCAAGTGCCAGGTATATATGGGTGCGGAAGACGTGGAACGTCAGAAGCTCAATGTGTACCGCATGAAGCTGTTGGGCGCGGAAGTTATTCCCGTGACTTCGGGTTCCAAAACCCTGAAAGACGCCATGAATGAAGCCATGCGCGACTGGGTCACCAATGTGGATGACACTTTCTACATCATCGGTACCGTGGCGGGGCCCCACCCCTATCCGCAACTGGTGCGTGATTTCCAGTGCATTATTGGCCGCGAAGCCCGCGAGCAGAGCCTCAAGCAAGCCGGTCAGCTGCCGGATGCGCTGGTGGCCTGTGTCGGGGGTGGCTCCAATGCGATCGGCCTGTTCCATCCGTTCCTGAATGACGATGGCGTGGCCATGTACGGGGTAGAAGCGGCGGGTGACGGTATCGAGACGGGCCGCCATGCGGCGCCATTGTCAGCCGGCCGTCCGGGCGTGCTGCATGGCAACCGTACCTACCTGATGGAAGATGATAACGGTCAGATCATCGAAACCCACTCTGTCTCTGCCGGGCTGGATTACCCCGGTGTCGGGCCCGAGCACTCCTGGTTGAAAGATGTAGGTCGGGTGCAATATGTGGCGGCGGATGATCAGGAAGCCCTGGCGGCGTTCCGGGAGCTGACCCGGGTAGAGGGCATCATGCCCGCTCTGGAATCGTCCCACGCGCTGGCCTATGCCAAGAAACTGGCGGCCACCATGAGCCCGGAGCAGAACATCGTGGTCAACCTGTCCGGCCGTGGGGACAAGGATATTCTGACCGTCGCCGACATTGACGGTATCAAGTTTTAAGGAGTTATCGTTAATGCGTCGTATCGAACGTTGTTTTGAGCGTCTGGCCGGTGAGAATCGCAAGGCTCTGATTCCTTTCGTCACCGCTGGAGATCCCCAGAAAGCCGTGACGGTGCCGCTTATGCACGACATGGTCAAAGCGGGTGCCGATATCATTGAGCTGGGGGTGCCGTTTTCCGACCCGATGGCCGATGGCCCGGTGATTCAGCTGGCCTGTGAGCGTGCCCTGGCCCACAACACCTCCACCCGTGACATTCTGGGCATGGTGAAAACCTTCCGTGAAACCGATACCGAGACGCCTGTCGTCTTGATGGGTTACCTGAATCCGGTCGAGGTGATGGGTTACGAGGCGTTTGCCAGCGCGGCGTCTGAGGCTGGGGTAGATGGTGTGCTGCTGGTCGATCTGCCGCCGGAGGAAGCTCTGGAGGTTAAACCGATCATGGATGCCAACGGCCTGGACATGATTTTTCTGGTCGCGCCGACGACATCGGATGCCCGTATCAAACTGATTGGCGAGGCGGGTTCAGGGTACTTGTACTATGTGTCCCTGAAGGGAGTAACGGGCTCTGCTGCCCTGAATGTGGACGAAGTGGCGAGCCGGGTTGAAACAATTCGCAATCTTGCCAAATTGCCCATCGGGGTCGGCTTTGGTATCAAGGACGCAGAATCGGCGCAGGCTGTCAGTCGTGTGGCCGACGGTGTCGTGGTGGGCAGTGCTCTGGTGAACCAGATTGACAAGTTCCAGAAGGAGCCTGCAGCCATCAACGGTGCTATCGGTGACATTCTGTCTGCCATGCGCACCGCCATGGACACGTAAGGACCTTTGCATGAGCAGCAGCAACTGGCTGGAAAAAATCCTACCCGCAGTACGGCGCCCCCAGGAAAGCCGTCGGACCAATATACCCGAAGGGCTATGGCGCAAGTGTCCGCGCTGTGATGGAGTGGTTTACCGGCCAGAGCTGGATCGCAACATGGACGTGTGCCCGAAGTGCGAGCATCACCTGCGCATCGGTGCCCGCAGGCGCCTCAAGCTGTTTCTGGACGAAGGAACCCTGACGGAGATCGGGGCCGGCCTGGCGCCGGTGGACCGTCTCAAGTTCAAGGACTCCAAGAAGTACAAGGACCGGCTTGCCGCAGCCCAGAAGGACACTGACGAGAATGATGCTCTGATTGCCATGAAAGGCTCCCTGCACGGTGAGCCAGTGGTGGCCTGTGCCTTCGAATTCAGTTTTATGGGTGGCTCAATGGGGTCGGTGGTCGGTGAGCGCTTTGTACGTGCGGTCAACGTGTGTCTGGAGCACAAGTTGCCACTGATCTGTTTTGCGGCAAGTGGCGGCGCGCGGATGCAGGAGGCGTTGTTTTCGCTGATGCAGATGGCGAAAACCTCTGCTGCGCTGGAAAAAATGCGTCAGGCGGGGCTACCCTTCATTTCCGTGCTGACAGACCCTGTCTATGGTGGCGTGTCTGCCTCACTGGCCATGCTGGGGGACGTGAACGTGGCAGAGCCCAACGCCCTGATTGGCTTTGCCGGTCCGCGAGTGATTGAGCAGACCGTACGGCAGAAGCTCCCGGAAGGCTTCCAGCGCAGCGAATTCCTGCTTGAGCACGGTGCCATCGACATGATCGTGAGCCGTCACGAGATGCGCGATACCCTGCACCGTCTTTTGGCCAACATGCTGGGTTGGCCTCTGGCCGTGAATGACTGACCCTTCTCACCCGGTGGTGCCGGCGTCTCCCGCCGCGGAGGCGCTGGCCACCTGGTTGTCCCGTATTGAAGCGATGCACCCGGCTGACATTGAGCTGGGTCTGGGACGTTTGCTTGAGGTAGCGGAGCGTCTTCAGGTGGCTAGCCTGGCCATGCCGGTTATTACCGTAGCGGGCACCAATGGCAAGGGGTCGACCCTTCGCTTGATAACCGCTCTGGCCGAGCAATTGGGCCTCAAGGTGTGTCTTTATACCTCGCCACATATCCTGCATTTCAATGAACGGGTGCGCTTGCCTGGCGGGCTGGCCAGCGATGCCCAGCTTTGTGCAGCCTTTGATCAGGTCGAGCTGGCACGACAAGGGCAGGGCGACGAGCCGCCTGTGCCGCTCACCTATTTTGAATTCACGACCTTGGCCGCGCTGTGGTTGTTCCGCGATAGCGGGGCGGATCTGGTCTTGCTGGAGGTGGGACTTGGCGGGCGGCTGGATGCAGTGAATATCGTCGACCCCGATGTGTCCGTGGTGACCTCGGTGGGCCTCGATCATCAGGATTGGCTGGGTGATACCCGCGAAGCCATTTGCGCCGAAAAATGTGGCATTGCCCGGCGCGGAACCCCTCTGGTATTTGGCGAGCTGGATTGGCCCGCTAATCTGACTGATTGTGTTGCGCAATACGGGGCCCGGGGGGTATTGGCCGGGCGAGATTTTGGCCTGCACGAGGGGCTGTTGCGGCTCTGCGATGGTCAGCGAATACCGCTACCCACAGAGGTGACCCTGGGAAGGGACAACCTGTGTACTGCTGTTCAGGCCATGACGCTGGCCGGGTTTTCCTTGCAGGCTCACCAGATTGCCGCAGTAGCGGGGGTGACGCTCATGGGGCGTTGCGAATACCGTCGTATTCAGGGCGCCGACTGCTGGTTTGATGTGGGACACAACCTGCCTGCGGTGCAGCGTTTCCATGACCTGCTAGCGGATTGCCCGGGCCGCCGCCATCTGGTTTTCGGCATGATGGCCGATAAGCCCCGTGAAGCCGTTGCCGGTGTCTTTGCGGAGGATACCCGTGCGATCTGGTATCTGGCCGCCCCTGCGATAGCCCGATCTGCTTCTACGGCGGAACTGCGTGCTGTGCTGCCTGCGGATGCCGCAGCGGCAGAATATGCTTGTGTGGCAGACGCGGTCCACGCAGCCCTGTCGGCTGCCATTCCCGGTGATCAAGTGGTAGTCTTCGGCTCGTTCCATACTGTTGCAGAAGCCTGGCAGGCTGTGGAGGAGTAGACGGTGGAAAAGCGCACGCGCCAGCGTATAACCGGGGTGGTATTGCTGCTGATTCTGGCGGCGGTCCTGTCGCCTCTGGTGTTCCGTTCGCCTGAACAAATTCGTACGGCACTGAATATGGAGATCCCCCCCGCGCCGGATTATCAGGCGGTGGTCGTGGAGCCTGTCATTGAGGAAGAGGTAGAAGCGGCGGCTCGCGAGCGATTGGTGACCGATCGTGAGGATGTCATCGCTGAGGCGGGGGAGCCTGTAGCTGAGCAGCCCGATCCAGAGCCTGAAGCACCTGAAGAGGCACAAGATGAGGTGCCAGAACGTGTGGAAACCGCGAAAAAGGATGGGCTTCGCACCCTGACTACGCCGCCAACGCCGGCTCGGCAGCCGGGGGATGATCCCATATTGGCAGGCTTCGTTGTCCAGGTCGGCAGTTATAGCCAGCAGGACAGTGCCACGGGGTTGGTGGAACGCCTTAAAAATGCGGGCTATCGGGCGTATACCGAAAGCGATACCCAGAATGGCAAACTGCTGCATCGGGTCATGGTCGGTCCGGAAATTCGCAAGGAAGACGCTGAGCAGACCCGCCAGCGGCTGGCCGATGATAGTCGATTCAATCTGAAGGGGCTGGTCCGTATCTATGCCCCCTGAACGGGTCAGCCCGGGTTCTGCTCATCGGCCATGCATCGCCGGCCCGGCTCTGGTAAACTTCGCCGTCTGAATTCTCTCCGGCAGCCAGTGCCCGCCAATGGGCCCGCTACCGTTCAATCCAGGCATTTACCGCAGGCGAGAGCACGCGTTTCATGAATTTGGCAGACGGCATCATTCTGGTCGTGATTGCGGTATCAGCACTGCTCAGCGTCCGCCGCGGCTTTACCCGCGAAGCCTTTTCATTGCTCACCTGGGTCGCCGCCTTTATTATCGCGCGCCTGTTCAGCCCCGCGCTGGAAATCGTGCTCCAGGAACAGATCAGCACCCCCAGCCTGCGTACCGCTGTTGCCTTCGGTACCCTGTTTGCCCTGACGCTCATTGTCGGGGCGCTGATCAATCACTTGCTGGGCGAACTGATTCGGGTAACTGGCCTCAGCAGTACCGACCGCCTTCTGGGCATGGTCTTTGGTGCGCTAAGAGGTGTCCTGTTGATGGTGGTACTGGTGGCGCTGGGTCGTCACCTGTTTGCTGCCGATAAATGGTGGCAGGACTCCACGCTGGTTCCCCATCTGGTCATGATGGAAACCTGGACCCGGGAAATGGGTGAGAATGTTCTCGCCTGGGTCATGAATACAAGTAGTTAAGGGGCCTCAGCATCCCCTTTAACGCGCCACGCCTGACGAGAGGAAAAAACCATGTGCGGCATTGTGGGCATTGTCGGCCATAGCTATGTGAATCAGGGCATTTATGATGCGCTGACCGTTCTGCAACATCGCGGGCAGGACGCGGCAGGTATCGTGACCTGTGACGGCGACCGGCTCTATCTGCGCAAGGATAACGGTATGGTGCGAGATGTGTTCCGCACCCGCCACATGCGTCGGTTGGTTGGCAACATGGGTATCGGTCATGTGCGTTACCCTACCGCCGGAAGTTCCAGTTCGGCAGAAGCGCAGCCTTTCTATGTTAACTCCCCCTACGGCATTACCCTGGCCCATAATGGCAACCTGACCAATGCGGAAGACCTGGCGGAGCACATCTTTCGTGCCGATCTGCGCCACATCAACACTACCTCAGATTCTGAGGTGCTGTTAAACGTCTTCGCCCACGAATTGCAGAGCCGTGGCAAGCTGCAGCCGGAGCCCAGCGATATTTTTGATGCAGTCGCGGCCGTTCACAAGCGTGTGGAAGGGGCCTATGCGGTGGTGGCCATGATCACCGGCTATGGCATTCTGGCGTTCCGTGACCCCCACGGTATTCGTCCGCTCTGCTTCGGGCGCAAGGACACTCCCCAAGGCCCGGAATACATGGTGGCATCCGAGTCGGTGGCGCTGTCTTCTTTGGGCTTCCATCTGGTGCGTGATCTGGCGCCTGGCGAGGCGATCTATATCACTGCAGAGGGCGAGATGCATACCCGCCAGTGCGCCGAGTCACCCAGTCTGCACCCGTGTATTTTCGAGCAGGTGTATCTGGCGCGTCCGGATTCCATCATCGACGGTATTTCTGTTTACAAGGCTCGCCTGCGCATGGGCGAGAAGCTGGCAGAGAAGGTGGAGCGTGAGTGGCCGGACCACGATATTGATGTAGTGATTCCGATTCCGGACACCAGCCGCACCTCGGCCCTGCAACTGGCCAACCATTTGGGTGTGAAGTACCGTGAAGGCTTTATCAAGAACCGCTATATCGGCCGCACGTTCATCATGCCGGGCCAGCAGCAGCGCAAGAAATCCGTGCGCCAGAAACTGAACGCCATCGAGCTGGAATTTCAGGGCAAGAATGTGTTGCTGGTGGATGATTCCATTGTCCGTGGCACGACCTGTAATGAAATTATCCAGATGGCCCGCGAAGCGGGTGCGAAGAACGTGTACTTTGCGTCTGCGGCGCCCGCGGTGCAGTACCCCAATGTGTACGGCATTGATATGCCCGCAGCCCAGGAACTGATTGCCCACGGGCGCACGACCGAAGAAATTTGCGAGCTGATCGGCGCCGACCGGTTGATCTATCAGGATCTGAATGATCTGGTGGAAACCTGCCGCGAGGGTAACCCGGATGTGGCATCGTTTGATTGTTCCGTGTTCAATGGTGAGTACTTGGCGGGCAACATTACCGCAGACTATTTGAGCATGCTTGAAGCGCGTCGCAACGATCTGGCCAAGGGCAAGAGTGAAAAAAGTCAGGCTCTTGCGGATAATGAAATTATCGACCTGCACAATACAAACTGAGCCGACTCAAGAGGCTCACTACGCACTGGCGAGGCTGTGAATGAACGATCTGGATCCGAGTGAATTTGATGTCGATACCCTGGCTATCCGTACTGCGCAGCTGCGCACGGATGAGATGGCCCACTCGGATCCGATTTTTCTGACGTCCAGTTTCGTCTATGAAAGTGCGGCCCAAGCGGCGGCGCGCTTTGGTGGCCAGGAACCAGGCAATATTTATTCCCGGTTTACCAACCCCACAGTGCGTGCCTTTGAGCAGCGCCTTGCCGCGCTGGAAGGCGGAGAGGCCTGTGTGGCGTTTGCTTCTGGCATGGCCGCCATTAGCGGTACTTTCTTTTCCTTGTTGGCCCCGGGCGATCATGTGGTCAGTTCCCGGAGTGTGTTTGGCACGACCAATGTGGTCTTCGACCGTTACCTGAAAAAGTTCGGCATCGAAACCACCATGGTCGACCTGACTGACCTTGCCGACTGGGAAGCGGCCATTCGGCCGGAAACCAAACTTCTGTTCCTTGAGACACCGTCCAACCCGCTGTCAGAAGTGGGCGATATTCGGGCACTGGCGAAGCTTGCCCATGACAATGGGGCGCTGCTGGTAGTGGATAACTGTTTCTGTACTCCGGCGTTGCAAAAGCCGTTGGAGATGGGGGCTGACATTATTATCCACAGTGCCACCAAGTATCTGGACGGGCAGGGCCGTTGTCTGGGTGGCGCCGTCGTCGGAGCCAAGCCTCAAATGGATGAGGTGTTGGGTTTTGTCCGCTCAGCCGGGGCGTGCATGAGCCCATTTAATGCCTGGGTCTTCCTGAAAGGGTTAGAGACATTGAGTCTGCGCATGAGCGCTCAGAGCGCCCGGACCCTGGAGTTGGCACAGTGGCTGGAAACCCAGCCGGGCATTGCCCGGGTGCATTACGCGGGCCTGCCGAATCACCCCCAGCATGCATTGGCGGCAAAACAGCAGTCTGCGTTTGGTGCGGTGATGTCCATCGAAGTGGAAGACGCTGCGGGTAACCGTGATCGTCAGGCAGCCTGGCGTTTTATTGATGCCACTCGGCTGATTTCCATCACCGCCAATCTGGGGGATGTTAAAACCACAGTCACGCACCCGGCCACCACAACCCATGGCCGGGTCAGCGAGGAAGAGAAACAGCGTGCCGGTGTCACGGAGAACCTGATCCGTCTGGCGATTGGTCTGGAGTCCGTCGCGGACCTCAAGGCCGACCTGTCTCGAGGGTTAAAAGCGCTGGCCGTATAACCCGGCCTTGCCGTCAATCCTCGCTAACAACACGACAATAAGGGGATTCATGCAGGCTCTGACAAAAGCCCTGGCCCAGGTAGGGCAGGTGGTATTGGGTAAGGAAGAACAGCTCAAACTGGCGCTGACCTGCCTGATGGCCAATGGCCACCTGTTGATAGAAGATCTGCCCGGCATGGGCAAGACGACACTGGCCCATGCGCTGGCGCGGGTGTTCCAACTGGATTACCGGCGTGTCCAGTTCACCAGTGACATGTTGCCGGCGGATATTTTGGGGGTTTCCGTTTTCGACCCCAAGTCGCAGGACTTCTCCCTCCGTGAAGGACCGGTTTTCACCCAGCTGCTACTGGCCGACGAAATCAATCGCGCGACGCCCAAAACCCAGGGGGCATTGCTGGAAGCCATGGAAGAGCGGCAGGTGACCCTTGACGGCGTCAGCCGCAAATTGCCCGAGCCTTTTTTTGTGGTAGCGACCCAGAACCCGGTGGATCAGGCTGGCACCTTTGTGCTGCCCGAGTCCCAGCTCGACCGCTTTCTGATGCGTATTTCGCTCGGTTATCCCGCGCCGGAGGTAGAGCGAAACCTGCTGGCAGGGGGCGACTTGCGAAGCCAGGTACGCAACCACAAAGCGGTTATCAGCAGCGAAGGGTTGATCAAGTTGACTCGAATGGTCGACAAGGTGCGTGCCACAGACGAACTGATCGATTATGTGCAACGCCTGTTGGATGCGACTCGCAGTGATGATCGCTTTGTCGCAGGTCTGTCGCCCCGTGCCGGTCTGGGTCTGCTCAAGGCCGCCCGGGCCTGGGCGTTAATCGGTGGGCGTGATTATGTTGTGCCGGAAGACGTGCAGGCGGTGTGGGCGGCGGTTGCCGAGCACCGACTGGCGGCCCGACAGGGGGGAAGCGTGGCAGCAATGACGCAATCCCTGCTGCAGTCTGTTCCGGTGGTACGGCGATAAACGGGGCCTTCCATGCGCCTTCCTGCTCCCCTGCGCGATCTCTACGAACGCTGGTTGTCGCGGCGATTGCCGCGCTCCGGTCGGGTTGTGCTTAATCAAAAGCGCATTTTCATTTTTCCTACCGGCTACGGTTTCTTTTATTTGTTGGTTGCCAGTCTGTTGTTCATTGGCGGTATCAACTATGAAAACAACCTGATTCTTGCCTTGTCTTTTTTGTTGGCGAGCCTGTTCCTTGTCGCTATCTTGCATACCTACCGCAACCTTTCCGGTCTGGGGATTCGTAACGGCGATAGTGAATCCGGGTTCAGCGGTGCCAGTGGTGCATTGGAAGTCATCCTGTTTCCCGAGCGCCGTAATCATCTCTGTTTATGGCTGTACTGGCAGGGGCAGCCTGCCCAGCAGGTCAGTGTTACGGGGGGGGAGGAGAGTAGCCTGTGGCTGAATATGCCCCTGACCGAGCGTGGCCGGGTCATGGCCCCAAGGCTGAAGGTGGAAAGCCGTTTCCCCCTGGGACTGCTGCGAACCTGGTCGTATGTTTCACTGGATCACTATTGCCTGGCTTGGCCGCAGCCACAGGAGTGGGCGGAGTGCCCGGCCGACGGCGGTGACGAGCATAGCCAGCAAGTGCCCACTGGTCGTGCAGGCAACGATGAGTTTCAGGGGCTTCGTGAATATTCCCCCGGTGACTCCTTGCGGCGTATCGACTGGAAAGGTTATGCCGCAGGCAAGGGGCTGAATACCAAGTTATTCGAGGAGCCTGCGGGCGGGCGGTTATGGTTGCGTTGGGACAGACTGGAGGGGATGGGCGATGAGCAGCGCTTGTCGATCCTGTGTCACTGGATTCTGGCGCTGGACCAACAGCAATTGCCCTATGGGCTGGTCCTGCCAGGCATCACCCTGACCCCGGACACGGGGGACGTTCACCGTTGGCGCACCCTTGATGCGCTGGCGTGCTACCCGGAGTTTGATTGATGCGCGTTTATCAGGTGCCAGTGCATACCCGCCTGTGGCTGGCAACGGCCCTGATTGCGTGCTCGTTACCCCAGTTACTGTTGGGTCCTGTCTGGCAATCAGTGTTGCTGGCTGTGGTGGTGGTCATTCGCTGGTTGGTGGACCATCAGCGTATGCGTTTGCCTGGGCGTATCGTGCGGGGCGTTCTGATGGTAACGGCAGTGGGTATGACCTGGTACAGCTTTGGTCGCATCTATGGGCCTGAAGCCGGGGTCGCGTTACTGGTCAGTCTGTTTGCCCTTAAATACCTTGAAATGGTGCAGCAACGTGATGCCTATGTGGTGATCGTGCTGGGCTATTTTGTGTGTGCCACAGCGCTGTTGTTCGAGCGTGGCCCCGGCATGTTCCTTTTTGTCTTGCTGTGCATGCTGTTGCTCACTGCGTGTCTGGTAGGCATCAACCACAGTGATACACGCGCCAGCGCTTTTTCTCACCTTAAAACCGGTGGGGTGATGCTGTTGCAGGCCATACCTGTGACGCTGGTCCTGTTTCTGTTGGTGCCCCGTGTTGCCCCGTTGTGGAATATGCAGCTGGATAGTGGCAAGGCCCGTACCGGCATGAGTGACAGTATCTCCCCGGGGGATATCAGTGACTTGTCTGAATCTTCTGAGTTGGCGTTCCGGGTCGCCTTTCAAGGCGAGCTGCCTCCGCCCTCGGAGCGTTACTGGCGAGGGCTGACATTAAGCCACTATGACGGACGTACCTGGCAACAAGCCATGCCTCGAGGTATGGCAGTAGATAGCTATCTCTATAATGAAAGGGGAACACCTCCAGATTGGTATAACCGCTTACAGGAACAGGGAGCGCAACAGGCGAGCTATTCCTACCAGTTGATCATGGAACCAACACAGCGTCGCTGGTTGTTTGCCCTGGCGGTGCCCATGCTGGAACAGGGGGATGCGTCGCTGGCCAGAGACATGCGTCTGGTGGCGAGGGCGCCGCTATCGCAGCGGACAGCCTATACAATAACCAGTTTTCCGGGATTGAGTACGGCAATCCCGCTGTCCGTGCAGGAGCAAGATCTGATGTTGAGCTTGCCTGACGACAGTTTCGGGCGCCGTGCCAGGGGGCTCGCACAACAGTGGCGTCTGGACAGCCACAGTGACAGACAGATCGTGTCCCTGGCCTTGCGTCATTTCCGGGAGCAGCCGTTCCACTACACCCTCAAACCCCCACCGCTGACGGCAGATCCCATCGACGAGTTCTTGTTCCGTACCCGGCGTGGGTTTTGTGAACACTATGCCTCCAGCTTTACTTTTCTGATGCGAGCGGCGGGGGTGCCTGCCCGGGTTGTGGTGGGTTATCAGGGCGGCGAGCAAAATACGCTTGGCTCTCACTTGCTGGTGCGGCAGTACGATGCCCACGCTTGGGCGGAAGTGTGGTTGCAGGGCCAGGGCTGGGTCCGGGTGGATCCCACCGCAGCGGTAGCCCCGGATCGTATCGAGCTGGGGCTGCGGGGTTCCCTGCAGGGAGATGCAGAGGAGCAGGGTGCACTGGCCGGGCTGGACAGTTTTGCTGGCGGGGGCTTGTTTGGCCGGCTCCAGCTGTGGGCGGATTATGTCGATTTCCGCTGGCAGACCTGGGTGCTGGGATATGACAATCAGTTTCAGCTCCAGGTACTACGTCGCCTGCTTGGTGACGTTACCCCTTTGCGGGTGGCTGTCAGTCTGATCGTGGCCATCACCCTGTTGCTGGGGCTGTACATGCTGGTACTACTGCGCCAGAGCGGAAAGTTGCAGCAAACCGTGCTGGAGCGTGAATTCTGGCGGGTTCATCAGCGACTTGAGCTGCATACGGGGCAATCTCTTCCCGCGGGGCTGAGTCCAGAGGGGCTGGCCCGTGCGGTAGAGATTCAGACGCCGAAAGCGGGCCCTGTGGCCCGTCAATGGGCAGGCTATTACCAGCAGTTACTCTACAATCCTGGCTTTGGTGCAGGGAAAGCCCAAATCCGTCATTTACGTCGCCTGCGAAATCGCTTATACAAATTATTGGACTAGTGTGCCGCTTTCGAGGCACGCTGGTGGGGGCATAAAAATAAACCGTTGTTATGGAGAACAACCGCATGCGTGCCGCGAATTACAAGAAAGCGCTGGAGCTGACCGCGCATTCACCCTGGGCTCAGCAATTCTGGGATGATCTGGTGCCGCTCAAGGATCGGGTAGTCAGGCATCCGCTGTTTGACGAGATGGCGGCAGGTTCACTGTCCCTGCCGCGTTTCCGCTCGGCATTGTTGAACTTCTATCCGTTGGTGGAAAACTTTCCCAAATACATGGGCCTGAATCTGGCCAAGACCCGGCCGGGGCGCCATGCAGGCCATGAAGAAGCCAAGAACTGGCTGATTGGCAATATCAAGATTGAGCAGCGCCATGCCTACTGGTACCAGGATTGGGCCATGGGCTTCGGGATCACCTTGCGTGACCTGGAATTTGTCGAGCCACCTGCTGCCATGGATGCGGTGAATCACTTTCTCTGGAACATGGGGCATCAGGGCACTCTGGAAGAAGGGATTGCCTCGACCAATCTTGCCATTGAATGGGCGACGGGCGAGTGGAGCCAAAGCGTGGTCAAGGGCATGAAGGCCTATCAGGAAAATGGCGTGGCAACGATTAATCGCCACTCCATGGCCTGGTTACGGGCTCACGCCTCCTATGATGACGATCACCCCCATGAAGCCATGGAGCTGATCAAGCTGGTTTGCGTGGATGAGGCCCAGAAAGAGAGAGCCTTTGCGGCGGCCAGCAAAGGGCTGGAGTATTACATCCAGGCCCTGGATTATTGCTACGACCAGGCGGGCTGAGTCAGGGTTATGGTCGGGCGTCTGAAGTCGGACGTCTGACGCTCTAACCCAACCCAGCTGGGTGCGAGATAGCGACCTTGCAATGCAGGTGTGCCGTTGTGGCAGTCAAATCAGGCAGGGCGGCATGGGCCGCGAGATTGGCGTTACTGGTTTACTGCCTTTCGCGTCAGACGTCCGACTTCAGACGTCTGAGCGGCGTGTTTCCCGTAAATCCCTGATGACAAGCAATCACATATAAACCTTGAGCTTGTCCCGAATGACCTTCTGAATTGCCTTGATCTCCATGGGAGAGCGGTCCACCAGTTTGGAGGGCTGGATGCGGTGCAGGTGCAGGCAAGGAAAGTCCTTGCGAAATGCCCGCAGGTCCCCCTTGGTAATCACAGGCAGGAAGGGGACTTCCGTGGTTTCCTTCTTCATCAGGGCCCATAGCCCTACCTTCAGCGGTACGGGCTTGATGATCCGTTTGCCATACTTCAACAGCCGCAGTGTCAGAAACAATCCTTCCTTTCCGAACAGGTCGCCGGGCACGATATACATGCCGGTGGCATGCACGCTTTCATCCACGATGCCGTTAAAGGTGTCGTGGTAGGCGTACGGGTTTGGCAGGATGATCAGTGACCGCTCATCGTGATCCGGTAACGAGATATCGTAATTGGTATAAAGCTGCTCCACCGGTGCACTGAAAACGCACAGCGTGTCCTGGAACTGTTTGATAAAATTGACCGCCCGCTGGTGGTTGTCAAAGTCATTCAGCTTCCAGATTAGATGCTCAGGTATCCCCAAATCGCTCAGCATAAATCGCTATTTCTATTCGTTATAAATTATTAGTGCTGCGCCAAATATAGCATAGCCTTCGCTGACCACCAGAGACGACAGGCAGAAAAATGGTTACAAGTGACTGCGTTCACGTTGAAAAGGCAATGGAAGTAACGAATGCCCCATAATTTTCCCGTCGATGATGTCATTCCGCAGTTAATTCAAGCACTTGACGAGTACGGTCGTGCCATTCTGGAGGCCCCGACCGGAGCGGGGAAATCCACCCGCGTGCCTTTGGCGTTACTTGAAACGGAGTGGGCCAGCCATGGCAAAATCCTGATGCTGGAGCCGCGCAGGGTTGCGGCCCGCTCAGTGGCCACGTTCATGGCAAGCCAGCTTGGGGAACAACCTGGGGAGCGGGTTGGGTACCGGACCCGCTCTGATACTCGCAGCGGCCCGAATACCCGTGTTGAAGTGATCACGGAAGGGATTCTTACCCGCATGCTGCTGTCAGATCCGGAGCTGAAGGGTATCAGCCTGGTATTGTTCGACGAATTCCATGAGCGGTCTCTGCAAGGGGATTTGGGCCTGGCGCTGGTGCGTGAAGTTCGGGAGGTTTTCCGGCCTGATCTGGGGTTGCTGGTGATGTCGGCCACGCTCGACAGCGAATCACTTCAGAGCTGGCTTGAGGCACCTGTCATTCGCAGTGAAGGCCGGCGCTTCCCGGTGGAAATCCGCTATGCCGCGGTGCCCTCCAGAGAGGACTGGAGGGTACATTGCTTGCGAGAGGTTGTTGCTCTGGCGCCTACGGCAAGTGTGATGCTGGTCTTTTTGCCGGGCCAGGGGGAAATCCACTGGTTGGCAAGTCGACTTCATGAAAGCGGGTCAGGGGAGCGGGTTCGCGTGTTGCACGGCGGTTTGCCTGTCAAGGAGCAACAGGCCGTTCTGGATGAGGCTCGTCACGGCGCCTCACTGATTATTCTGTCTACCAACGTCGCAGAAACCAGTCTGACCATTGATGGGGTGACTCATGTGGTGGATAGCGGGTTTATCCGTGAGCCCCTTTATGATCCTGCCAGACACCGCTCAAGGCTTGTCACACGACGGGTCAGTGAGTCCAGTGCCCGGCAGCGAGCTGGCCGGGCCGGCCGACTTGGCCCTGGGCAGTGTATACGTTTATGGGCAGAGTCAGAGGTGCTTGCCCGTTACACCGCTCCTGAAATACAGCGTGTTGGCCTCGACGGACTGGTCCTGGATCTTGCCCGCTGGGGGTGTAGCCAACCTGATGGAATGGAGTGGTTGGAGCCCCCGCCTGGAGGCGCCTGGCGTAGTGCGGTGGATCGGTTGACCTCAGCCGGGGTGCTGGACGGACAGGGCGCTTTGACGCCGCTGGGGGAAGCGGTGTCATCGGTGGCGACGGAGCCGGCGCTGGCCATTCTGGTGATTGCGGGCAGAGAGCTCGGGTTGGTTGAGACTGCATCGCGGCTGGCCGCCTTACTCTCTGATCGCGATCCCTTTCAGGGGCAGGGTGTGGACGTGCGCGACCGCCTGCAGGCCCTGGAACAGCGTCCCCAACAATATGGAAGCCTGCTGGCCGAAGCCCGCAGACTTGCCGGCGGCAAACATCGTGATGAAAGCGATTGGCGGCAAGGGCTAGGCGCGTTACTGGCCTGTACCTTCCCGCAACAGGTGGCAAGGCAAAGGCCCGGGCGAGACGGGGTGTATCAGATGGTGGATGGCCCTGGTGTCCGTTTACCGGAACGGGATCGATTGCTTGGCCACGAGTGGTTAGTGGTTCTCGACACCGACGGGCAGCCACGGGATGCCCGGTTGAGGTTGGTCATGCCGTTGGATGAGCGAGCCGTGACTGCGGTGCTGGACAAGCACGCTCGCTGGCGCAAACGTGCCGGTTGGGATAGTGAGCGTGGCCGGGTGACCGGGCGTCGTGAGCAGGTGCTGGGCAATCTGGTGATTGAATCGCATCCCCTTGCCGAGCTGTCTTCAGAGCAATGTGTCGAAGGGCTGCTTCAGGGGGTTCGTGAAGCCGGATTAGACAACGCCTTGCCCTGGGATGAAGAGGCGCGCCAGTGGCAGGCCAGGGTTGCGAGAATGGCGTTACTGGAATCGGGTTGGCCGGCAGTGGACGACTCGACCCTGAAGGCAACCCTTGAGCAGTGGCTGGCTCCCTTTATGGCCGGCATGCGACGACTGGACGATCTGCGCAACCTGCCACTGCAGCATGCACTGGATGTGCTGTTGACGTTGGAACAAAGACAGGCGCTGGAGGTGCAGTTACCGGCCCGGGTGGCAATTCCCAGCGGGCGCAACGCCACGCTTGATTATCGTAGCGAACACGTAGTGCTTGCAGTGAAATTACAGGAATTGTTTGGGCTCGGAGTCTTGCCGACCCTTGCCAAAGGGCGTTTGACGATCACCGCACATTTGCTGACCCCCGCGGGACGGCCTGCCGCGATTACCAATAACCTTGAGCGCTTCTGGCGGGAAAATTACCCGGCCGTGCGCAAGGAGCTGCGTGGGCGATACCCCAAGCATCCTTGGCCTGAGGACCCGCTTGAGGCCACTGCGACGGCACTGACCAAGCGAAGGCTGGGTCAGTAATTTCCATGTCTTTGCCGTATTCAGAAAACGGCGAAATCGATATCCAGGTTGTATTTACGGGTGGTAGGCCGCTGCCGACCGTTGGTCAGGCGTGTTACTTCGCGATAGGTGAAATCGCGGAGTTCGGCGGTGGTGACCTCACCATCTCCGTTGCTGTCTGCACGCTTGTTGGTCAGTGCATTGATGACACTAGCCGTAAAAATCCCGTTCTGGATAGCCTCGGTTTCAAGTGCGAATTCCTGTCCGCCAGATGCACTGATGATGATCGCTCCAGTAGAAGCACGCAGATCCACAAAGGCGTTCTGCAAAAGCGCGTAGGAGATGCCCGGAGATGCTTCTGATTGAGGTTGTGCTCTGACGGACAGACCGCGACTTTGTACTCCCGGTGGCAGTTCCAGACGGGCTACCGGCTCTGTGACTTCCCCTGAGTGGCAAGTATCCAGCATCAGCAGTTTGTTTCTCGAGGGAATTCCGTCGAGCAGTCGGTTGATGTCCTCGTAGGGCAGCCCTTTGCTCGCGGGAGTGGCAATGTCAATATCCGAGGTTCCAAAGAAGTAGTTGTCCTGTTCGTCAAGAAAACCGTGCCCGGCCAGAAATACGACGACGTGATCCTGCGCTGTCCCTTGGTTGAGAAACGCCTTGGCATCACGGACCGAGCGCGCGGTGACCTGGCGGTCCAGCAAGGTAAAGCGGTGAACCTCGCGGTATTGATCACTGGCGCCAAGGGCGTTGGCCAGATCGGTGGCATCTTTGGCGGCGTAGCGCAGGTCGAGACGGTCATCAGCATAATCCGAGACACCAATGGTAAGCAGATAGAGCGCTGGCTTGCGGTTGTTATCAGCCTGGTTGTAAGTGAGGAAACGGGTTTCTGATTGCAGGCCGTCATCGGTGCTGACGTAAGCCCGGATGTTGTTTCTGCCGGGTGTCAGATCAATCGACAGGGTGCCGTGGTTGTTTTTCAGGGGTAGGCCCTGCTGGCCAAACACCGGCACCTGATTCACCTGCACGTGTAGTGTCAGGTCCGAATGTTTGGCGTCCTCAACCGCATACGTCAAGCTAATCTGGTCCATTCGTTGAAGCAGCTCCTGTGGGCCGCTCAGGGTCAATGCTGGTTTATCTATATTCAGAGGCATCCGTGAGGGATGGCCATGATGACGTTGCTGCCGATGGCTGACCAGTTTTTCCCAGAGCATGCGGCTGTTGGGCGTAGCGTATCCGAGACGCTGCAGTACAATATCCGGTCGATTTAGCCAGTAATCGTATTGTGCGTAATCAAATACCTTGCTGTCTTGCACAAAACTGGCGTTGTGCAGTGCGCGAGGGGTCGACCAGTAGTAGCCATCGGGCGAGTTGATAACAAATTCACCCGACTTGTCGATGCTGATGGTTGCCACCAAGCGTGGGTGGCGGTTGCCGATATCCGGTTTCACCAATACCTGATCGAGTTGCGTGCTTACCGTGTTGAGCCGGAAGTTGCCGCTGGGTATGTCTGTCCGCCAGATCTTGATAGTGCCGTTGCTGGAGGCAGTGATGACCGCGCGCTCGTTCAGTTGTTCGAGGGCGGTGATGTGTCCCTGGTGGGCTTCCACAATGGTTTCAAGGACCAGACCGGAGCGAATATCCCGGATATTCAGGTTGCCACTGTCATCGGCATTCCACAGTTGGCCATTGGGGGTCGCCTGCATCAGTTCAGAGCGCCCCCACAGTGGGTACATCTCCATGAGCGGTTTGCCAGAGGTATCAAACTGCTGGATCACATCAATGGCCGGGTTGAACGCAGAGGAATAACCGGTCAGTCCGGAAACGAAAAATGTCTCCGTCAGTTTGTCGTATTCCAGGGACTGCTTGCCAAGCTGGGTATAGGGAAGATCCAGTGTCACGCCAGCATGAGGAAGGAGGACCTTGCCTTGATCGATTCTCACCGCCAGTGAGCGGCTCTGTTCGTCAAAGAGAACAAATTCATGGACTGTCGAATCAAAACGATACCATTCGGTTGAGGTGTCCTCGGCAACGTCATACTCATAGAGAATGTTGTCTCTCGCGTAGACGATTCCCTTGTCGGTGAAGGCATGGTCGGCGATCTGAAAGTTGAGTGTACGGACCAGTGCCGGATCGTCGGTGCTGGCGATTAGCTCCATGCCGCTGGCAGAGACATGCATCCACTTGTTATTTAGCTGTGCGCTATTAACCGGCAAAGGCAACGCGCTTTTGTGCAAATTCAGGGACGACAGATCCAGGACAAACATGTCACCTTTGCCAATGGCGCCGGTGGTGACGGTCAACGCTTCCTGCTGAACAGAGAGACTGTTGATCGGGTAGAACTGGCGGGAAAGCGTATCAATGACTTGTCCGGTGAGTGAGTCACGAATCAGGATATCGTCATCGGTAAACTGGTCGTCGTATTGAACCGTGCGGTTGAAGAGCAGGGCCCGGCTTTCAGACACTGCGGCATGGTGATTCACGGCTGGACTGTGGGGCAGGGCATACGGAGTAAACTGACCGTCAAGCGTATAAGTGCCGTTATCGGCGATGATGGTGCCCGGGCCGGAAAACACCAGGTTGCTGCTTAGGGCAGCCACCCAGACGCTTNGGTTNTNGTAATTGATCGTGCCGCATTCGGCGGGGAATTCCGTGCAATACAGCAGTATTGGNTGTTCNGGGTGGAGTGTCAGTGAGGTTATCTGCCGCTGGCCCGGTTTACTGTAATGATCGGGCAGGATCAGATCCGGGANGCTAATGGGGGATGTGGATTCCTTGAAGGAGATGGCAGGTTGGTCGCAGTAGCTTTCTTGCGGATCCGACTTGTCACGGCAGGGCCGGTTACTGATGGTCAGCTCATGCACAGAGACTCGAAGGTCCTCTCCCAGGGTAACAAGGCGGCCATCGGACGCGGTGGCCATGACCATGGGGGAGGANTGTTCAAGGCGCTGGCGATNCTGAAGTTTGCCCCAGGCGGTGTTCCAGATCTCCAGTTCATTGTGGTTGTTGATTGATACAGGGTAGACCCCGAACAGGGCGCTGGTACGCANCTCTCGGTCAANCTGGAATGAGGCATCGAAATGGCCACCGAAGGGCTGATAGCCATTGCCCAACATGACCCAGCCGAGAAACCCTCTAGGGCCATAATCCCCCACATAGACCGCTTTGCCGCTGTTGGTCATNTGCAGATTCTGTCCGCCTGCCCGTGTGGTAAACAACGCCTTGCGCTGGGCAAGATCCCAAAANGTTAACCATGAAGTCTGGCTGCNGTATTCCCGGGTCAGAAACGCAAGCTGCCCTGTCTGGTCGGAATAAGCCATCCCTTGTACCCGGCCGCTGGGCTGTTGAGCAGGAAGAATCTCGGGTGCGAGTGTGCTGATGGGCAGGTCACTGTAGGCAAAGCCAAAGGAAATCTGACGCCGGTCGTAGAAGGGGATCCCGCTTTCCACCAGATCAATCCCGTATTCCTTGATGAGNAGAACAGGGCGGCCGGTGGCNGCCAGGACCCAGAACCACACCTTTCCGGTCATCACTGTACCGTTGATNTCATTGCGGGTTTCTACCGCAAATTCAGCCACGTCACGTTCCCACATTCGGGTAATCGAGGTGAGCTGAATGCTGCCCTCCTGGGCATGAAAATCACTCCGCTCGGTGGGCGTCAGGGGGTAGCGCTTGCCAATGTCAAAGTTCCTTGAAGAGGCGCTCCTGATGACGGTGTGGTAGCTGGTATTGCCGAGTGCAATGTCGCGAAAGAGCTGTTCGGNTGCGTCAGGGGATGCCACCGGTTCACCTTCCGANAGGGGCAGGAAGACAGGTGAACCGTCGCTCCCCATANAATAGCGGTACGTCTTGCCCTGGTGAGCCGTGGGCAGGAAGGCCGAGTTGTCCATGAGGTCGTGACTGTCTCTCTCGGCGTCTGCCAGATAGGCAATGGCCCATTCATCATGTGTGCCCAGGCGTTTGGCGGGGTCTATATGGATCAACTGGTAGAGGCTGGAAGACTCGTGTCGCTGGAAAGATTGCTGGTCNTTGTCCTGTCTGGCTCGGCGGCTAATNGCAACATTTCTTGCCACCGTCGCAGATGCGCCTGCGGGAAGCGCAAAGGCGGGAATGTTCAGTGCCTGGGAAGCTGGACTGATCAAGACGAGTAGAGGAAGGATAAGGGAAACAATACGCTTGGGCATTCTGCTAACCGTCAGAAGGATTGCATCGATTTTGACAGCCGGTTGACGCAAAGCAAGCGGGCACNATCCCGGCGGGCCCTGAAAGGGTGTCCGATGGATCCTGAAAGCAAAAAGCCCGGCACTTGGCCGGGCTTTTTGTNGTGAAGCGATTACCGTGTCTTAGACAGACTGGGCAACCGGGATCTTCACGGTGTCTGCCACTTCCTGGTACTCCGGCAGCTTGTCGAAGTTCAGATAGCGGTAGATTTCTGCGGACATGGAGTCGATGGTGTTCGCGTATTCCATGTACTCGGCGGCGCTAGGCAGCTTGCCGAGGATGGACGCCACGGACGCCAGTTCAGCAGACGCCAGGTACACATCCGCACCCTGACCCAGACGGTTCGGGAAGTTACGGGTGGAGGTGGATACCGCAGTGGACTTCGGCGCGATGCGAGCCTGGTTACCCATACACAGGGAACAGCCCGGCATTTCGGTNCGTGCACCGGCNCTNCCGAAGATGTTGTAGTAGCCTTCTTCGGTNAGCTGNTGNTGATCCATCTTGGTCGGCGGNGCGATCCACAGACGGGTCGGCATGGTGCCGCTTTCCACTTTCTGCAGCAGTTTACCNGCNGCNCGGAAGTGGCCGATGTTGGTCATACAGGAGCCGATGAACACTTCGTCGATCTTGGCGCCAGCCACGTCAGACAGGGTCTTGGCATCGTCCGGATCGTTCGGGCAGCACAGTACCGGCTCTTTGATTTCGTCCATGTTGATTTCGATGACGGTGTGGTACTCGGCATCGGCGTCAGCACGCATCAGGCTCGGGTTGGCCAGCCACTCTTCCATGCCGGTGATACGACGCTCAATGGTACGGGCATCGCCGTAACCGTTGGCAATCATCCACTTCAGCATGGTGATGTTGGACTTCAGGTACTCAGCCACGCTCTCTTCGGANAGGGTGATGGTACAGCCTGCAGCAGAACGCTCGGCAGAGGCATCAGACAGTTCGAATGCCTGCTCTACGGTCAGCTCTTCCAGACCTTCGATTTCCAGGATGCGGCCGTTGAAGACATTAACCTTGCCCGCTTTAGCGACGGTCAGGTGGCCTTCCTTGATGGCTTGCAGCGGAATGGCATGTACCAGATCACGCAGGGTAATACCCGGCTGACGCTTACCGGTGAAGCGAACCAGTACGGATTCCGGCATGTCCAGCGGCATAACGCCGGTGGCAGCAGCAAAGGCTACCAGACCGGAACCGGCCGGGAAGGAGATGCCCATGGGGAAACGGGTGTGGGAGTCNCCCCCGGTGCCCACGGTATCAGGCAGCAGCATACGGTTCAGCCAGGAGTGGATGATGCCGTCGCCCGGACGCAGGGAAACACCGCCACGGTTCATGATGAAGTCNGGCAGGGTGTGCTGGGTTTCAACGTCAACCGGCTTCGGGTAAGCGGCGGTGTGACAGAAGGACTGCATNACCAGGTCAGCCTGGAAGCCCAGACAGGCCAGATCTTTCAGCTCGTCACGGGTCATCGGGCCAGTGGTGTCCTGGGAACCCACGGTGGTCATTTTCGGCTCGCAGTAGGTGCCCGGACGGACGCCTTCCATGCCACAGGCCTTGCCGACCATCTTCTGGGCCAGGGAGTAACCCTTGCCGCTGTCGTTGGGCTGCTCCGGCTTGCGGAACAGGGTGCTGGGCTCAAGACCCAGGCNCTCACGGGCCTTGGTGGTCAGGCCGCGACCAATGATCAGGTTGATACGACCGCCGGCACGGACTTCGTCCAGCAGTACCTGGGANCGCAGATCGAATTCAGCGATGACTTCGCCGTTCTTCTCAACCTTGCCCGCGAACGGGAAGACGTCGATCTGGTCGCCGGTTTCCATTTTGGAAACGTCGCACTCGAAAGGCAGGGCGCCGGAATCTTCCATGGTGTTGAAGAAGATAGGCGCAATTTTACCGCCGATACACACACCGCCAGCACGCTTGTTCGGTACGAANGGGATGTCGTCACCGAANTGCCAGAGNACGGAGTTGGTTGCAGACTTACGGGAAGAACCGGTACCGACAACATCACCTACGTAGGCAACAGGCAGGCCTTTGGCCTTCAGTTCTTCCATCTGTTTNAGCGGGCCGATCTCGCCGTCTTTCTCAGGGAAGATGCCTTCACGGGCGTTTTTCAGCATGGCATTGGCGTGAACCGGGATGTCCGGGCGGCTCCAGGCGTCCTGTGCAGGAGACAGGTCGTCGGTGTTGGTTTCGCCGGTGACCTTGAAGACGGTCAGGGACATTTTTTCAGCCAGGTCTGCACGCTTGGTGAACCATTCGGCNTCGGCCCAGGATTCGATGACTTCCTTGGCTTTGGCGTTGCCGGCTTTCATCTTGTCTTCCACGTCGTGGAAAGCATCAAATACCAGCAGNGTGTGCTTGAGCTGCTCGGCAGCTTCTTCTACCANCTCGGNGTCGTCCAGGGCTTCCACCAGCGGCGCGACATTGTAGCCACCCTGCATNGTGCCCAGCAGCTGTACCGCACGCTTCTTGTCGATCAGCGGGGAGCTGGCTTCGCCTTTCACAATCGCGCTCAGGAAGGCGGCTTTNACGTATGCAGCCTGGTCCACGCCCGGCGGAACGCGGTTAACGAACAGGTCCTGAATGAATTCTTCTTCACCAGCCGGCGGGTTCTTCAGCAGTTCTACCAGGTCGGCAACCTGCTGCTCGTTCAGCGGCTTTGGCGGCACNCCTTCGGCGGCGCGCTCTTCAACATGTTTGCGATAGGCTTCTAGCACAGCGTTTCCCTCTTGCTCAAATTGGCTGAATTCTTTTGGAAATCAGTCTTTTAGGGTGTAACTGGGGGTTGGAATTGCGCGCGGAGTATAGCGGAAANGCCATCAACTGTTAAGNGAAACGACNGTTANGGGTATTCACCNGATGAATACTCATAATCACTTGGCGTAAGTTTTGGCCAACTCAATATGGGGCANGNNNACCNNNTGGTGGCCGGCGAAAGCGCTTGTAGCTCCANAGGTANTGTTCAGGGCCTTCATTGATCAGTGCTTCGATGGACTGATTGAGGGCCACAAGNGANGTGTCCAGATCCGGATCCGCAATGGCGTTGTCCGCGGGCCGGAAGCGCAGCTCAAANCCCTGGGTGCCGGGNAGGCGCTTGGCCCAGGCCATAAAAGGCNGGGCNCCGGTTTGCTGGANCANTTTGCAAGCCAGGGTGCCGGTGTAGGCGGGCTGGCCATAAAAGGGNGCATGACGACCNCTGCGACGGTCGGGCACCTGATCAGGGAGGATGGCTGTCATGGCCCCTTTGCGCATGGCGCGCACNAGTCCNGCNACNCCGCGGGCNGTGGTGGGGTACATGGTNGAGCCGAAGTGTTCNCGNCCNTGNCGCACNAGNGCNTCGACNTCCGGNAACCCGGATGGGGCNAACATCACGTGCAGGTCGTAGTGATCGGCCAACCAGAAGTTAAGCACTTCCCAGCAGCCTAGATGCGGAGCCAGGATCATTACCGGTTTGCCGCTATCCACNGCCGCCTGCAGTGGCTCGCCGCCGTCGACCCGGACGACCCGCTTCAGACCGGCTTCGGGGTGATGCCAGAACAGGGCAATCTCGAAGGTATTCCGGATGCTCTCGACCAGCGATTGGCGTGCCAGCCGCTTGTGCTGGCGCGCAGACAGCTCGGGGTAGCAAAGCGCCAGATTGATCCTGGAATTGCGCAAGGCNGNGGTGGGCAAGGTGGCGATAAGGGNGCCAATCAGGGTTGCCAGCCAGCGGTTCAGCGTGAATGGCAGGCAGGCCACCAGGCGCAGNGCCAGTACGGCTGTNCGCCCTTTGAATGTCTGCATGCGTGGATTCGATCGTCTTCCCATGGCGGGGGAGTATACGAGTTGCAGCGCCGGGACGCAGCAGCCATGGGTAATAACCGCTTCATGTGTGTACCNCNGCAGNNNNGCCGCTATAATGCNGCTCCACCACGAGGACACCATGCACGATATTTCCCACATACAGCAGTTTTTGCCCTGCGCGACGCCACAGGCGTGGATTGACTGGGCGCTGCAGCACCCGGACATTCTGCTGATTGATCATGCCCATTGTGAAAAGAAGGCGGCCAGCACGGCGTTGAACCTGATGTTTCGCTATGTGGATCGCCCCGAGCTGCTGGATGCNCTCAGCCAACTGGCAAGGGAAGAGCTGCTGCATTTTGAGCAGGTGATCCAGATCATGCGCCAGCGTGGTGTCACCTATGATCACCTGTCTCCNGCCCGTTATGCGCAAGGCNTGCGTCANCATGTGCGCACTTCCGAGCCCGGGCGATTGGTGGATACCCTTATCGTCGGNGCATTAATCGAAGCCAGAAGCTGCGAACGCTTCGCCGCCCTGGCCCCCCACGTGGACGAAGAGCTGGGCCGTTACTACCGCTACCTGCTGAAAAGCGAGTCCCGTCACTANGAAGACTACCTGCGCCTGGCCGAACAATATGCCGGCGAGCCGATTGAGGAACGGGTGGCATTCTTCAAGGTGGCAGAGCAGGAGTTGATCGAAACACCGGATGAGGCGTTTCGGTTTCATTCGGGAATCCCGAGGCAGTGAANAGTTAANAATTAACAGTGAACAGCTGCGCGACTAACGCCGNGGGTTCATAAACACATGAGGCCGCGTCCCGAGTATGGGCGCGGCCTCATGCGTNAAGATCAAAACAACCTGTTTCGCGACGCTGTTAACTGTTCACTATTCACTGTCAACTAATCGCAAAGCTCTCCAATCGCAACCCAAGCTCACTATCCGCCACAATCTGCCACCCAAGCGCCCCCCAGTCCCCCAGCACCCAGCGTTTGCCGGTGCCGTTGGGCAGGTCAACGTCGTGGACGTTGGGGCGGTGGGTATGGCCGTGGATGAGATGCTGGACACCAGCATCCGTCATTTCCCTGACCACTTCTTCCGGGGTCACATCCATGATGTTTTCCGCTTTGTTGGCGTTCTTGCCCTGGCTTTGCATGCGCATGCCCTGGGCGATCATGCGGCGCTGTTCCAGGGGTTGCGAGAGCATTCCCTGTTGCCATTGCGGGCTACGCGCCATGGCGCGGAATTGCTGGTACTCGGTGTCCAGGGTGCACAGGCTGTCGCCGTGCATGAGCAGGGCCGGGGTGCCGTACAAATCGACCACAGTGCCCTCGTCCAGCAGGCTTCCGCCACAGGCGGCGGCGAAGTCCTGGCCAAGCAGAAAGTCGCGGTTGCCGTGCATGAAGTAAAGCTTGCTGCCGCTGTCAGCAAAACGCCGAAAGGCGGCGATGGCTTGCTGGTTGAACGGGGTGTCATCGTCGTCACCGATCCAGGCTTCAAACAGGTCGCCAAGCACATAGAGGGCATCGGTCTGGCCCGCATGGGTGTCGAGCAATGTCTCCAGTGCGGTCAGGTGTTCAGGCCGGGCCGGGTCGAGATGGAGGTCGGAAATGAACAGGCTGTAAGGCATGGTTACTGGGCGCCTTCTGCCTGCTGGGCCGGGGCTTCCAGTCGGTAAGCCTTGAGAATCAGTACCGTGGCTTCCGGCACGTCGTCAGCCATCATGCCACTGAGACGTTGGCTGGTGGTCGGCTCACGGGCGATATTGTCGACCACGTTCATGCCCGCTGTGACCTTGCCGAATACCGCATAGCCCCAGCCATACTTGTTACGACCAGTGAAATCCAGATTGCGGTTGTTCACCAGGTTGACGAAGAATTGCGCGGTAGCAGAGTGCGGGTCAGAGGTGCGAGCCATGGCCAGGGTGCCACGCAGATTACGAAGCCCGTTATCGGCCTCGTTCTGAATGGCCGCCCGGGTTTCCTTGCGCTGTCCGTTCTTGTCGAAGCCACCGCCCTGAATCATGAAGTTTTCGATGACACGGTGAAACTGGGTGCCGTCGTAATAGCCGCTGTCCACATAGTGCAGAAAGTTGGCCACGGAGATTGGGGCTTTGTCTTCGTACAGCTCCACGGTGATCGGGCCTGAGGTGGTTTCCAGGCGGACCAGGGGGTTGGCCCAAAGCAGGCCGGGGAGCAGGGCGATCAGAACAGCAGCAAGGCGCATGGCTTATTCCTCGATCAGCTCGGCAGATTCGATGATCACAGGCTCAACCGGTACGTCCTGGTGAAAGCCTGAGTTGCCGGTGGCGACCGCACGGATCTTCTCGACCACTTCCATGCCGTCGCAAACGGCACCAAATACGGCGTAACCCCAGCCATCCTGGCTGCGTTCCTTGTCCAGGAAGTGGTTGTCCGCCACGTTGATGAAGAACTGGGCAGAGGCAGAATGTGGATCCGGGGTGCGGGCCATGGCAATGGTGCCAACCTTGTTGGACAGGCCGTTGCCCGCTTCATTCTGGATAGGATCACGGGTGGGCTTTTGCTGCATGTCTTCGGTGAAACCGCCGCCCTGGATCATGAAATTGCTGATCACACGGTGGAAAATGGTGCCGTCAAAATGGCCATCCTTGACGTATTGCACGAAGTTTTCGGTGGTTCCGGGGGCTTTTTCTGCGTCCAGTTGCAGGGTGATTTTGCCGTAGGTTGTATTCAGCACCACTTTCATCGGGTTTTCTCCACAGGGTAGGGCCTGTAAGCCATAGCTGAAATTGCCACGGTGCGGGCCCAGAGTCTTTGACTGAAGGGGGTCGCACTGTACACTAGCGCACCTTTATTTTCACTGTATCCGGCGAAGGCAATGAGCGAAACCAAAGCGCCCAGCAATTTTATCAGACAGATCATCGATCGCGACCTTGCAGAAGGTAAAAATGACGGTCAGGTGGTCACCCGTTTTCCGCCGGAGCCCAATGGCTACCTGCATATCGGGCATGCCAAGTCCATCTGCCTGAATTTCGGTATTGCCGAAAGCTACCAGGGTGCCTGTCATCTGCGTTTTGACGACACCAACCCGGAAAAGGAAGAAGACGAGTACATTCAGTCCATTAAGCAGGATGTGGAATGGCTGGGTTTTGAGTGGGCGGGTGAGGTGCGTTTCGCCAGCAACTACTTCGACCGGCTGTATGAACTGGCCGTGCAGTTGATCCGCAAAGGGTTGGCGTATGTGGATCTTTCCAGTGCTGAGCAGATCCGTGAAATGCGGGGTTGGGCGCAGCAGGCAGGTACCCCCAGTGAGTACCGGGAGCAAAGCCCGGAAGAGGCGCTGGCCCAGTTCGAAAAGATGAAGAACGGCGAGTTCCCGGATGGCGGGGCGGTGCTGCGGGCGAAAATTGATCTGGCCAGCCCCAATATGAACTTGCGCGATCCGGTGCTTTACCGGGTGCGCCGTGCGACGCACCATCAGACCGGCGACAAGTGGGTTATCTACCCCATGTACGATTTCACCCACCCGCTNTCAGATGCCATTGAAGGCATTACCCANAGCNTGTGTACTCTGGAATTCGAGGATCACCGTCCNTTCTATGACTGGGTGGTAGCCAATACCGATGTTGGCGCTGANCCACGNCAGTACGAATTTGCNCGTTTGAACCTNAANTACACNGTGACCAGCAAGCGCAAGCTCAAACAGCTGGTTGACGAGAAGCACGTGGATGGCTGGGANGACCCGAGGATGCCGACCATTTCCGGGATGCGACGCCGTGGCTATACCCCNGCCTCCCTGCGNNCTTTCTGTGAGTCCGTAGGNGTGAGNCGGGCGGACTCNGTGGTCGATATGGGGATGCTGGAAGCGGCTATCCGTGATGACCTGAATCAGCATGCGCCCCGTGCCATGTGTGTGATTCGTCCGCTCAAACTGGTGATCGACAACTGGGAAGAGGGCAAGGAAGAATCGCTGACTGCGCCGGTGCATCCACAAAATGAAGCCATGGGAACTCGCCAGGTGCCCATGACCCGTGAGGTCTACATCGATCAGGANGATTTCCGGGAAGAAGCCAACAAGAAGTTCAAGCGACTGGTGCTGGGTGACCGGGTGCGGCTGCGCTATGGCTATGTGGTGCGTGCNACGGACGTAGTGAAGGACGATCAGGGTAACGTTATCGAGGTNCGCTGCAGCTATGACCCGGAGACNTTGGGCAAGAACCCTGAGAATGATGAAGGTCAGGGCAAATTGCGNGGTGTGATCCACTGGGTCAGTGCCAGTAAAGGGCTACCTTGTGAGGTTCGCCTATATGACCGGTTGTTTACGGTGGCAAACCCGGCCAAGGTAGAAGAAGGCNAGACGTTCCTGGAGAACATCAATCCTGAGTCTCTCAAGGTGGTGTCCGATTGCTGGNTAGAACCGGGCCTGCGCGGCGCACTGGCCGAAACCCGTTATCAGTTTGAGCGCGAGGGGTACTTCTGCGTAGATCAGGAGAGCACGGACGAGCGGTTGGTATTTAACCAGACCGTGGGGCTGCGGGAGTCGTGGCCCAAGGACAGCTGATAAAGGCAGTGAATAGTTAACAGTGAATAGTGAATAGTGAATAGCTGCGCGGTTTCGTGTGGTGGTTGACTGAAGNCAGAGAGGCCGCGCCCAGANGTTGGGGGCGGCCTTTTTGTTGGCCGCGAANAATGGTTAGANGCCCGACTTNAGACGTCGAGCTGCGATNAACCATAAAAAAACCGCGGCCNGCATGGNCTGGGCGCGGTTTTTGGGCGAGCANCGGGANTTAACCCAGCGCCTTCTCGCCGGACTGCAGGGTCTGGAANATCAGGGTGTTGATGGTCATGGGGCCNACGCCNCCGGGGACCGGGGTGTAGGCNGAGACGCGGTCCAGAAGGGGGGNGAGCTCAATGTCACCACATTTTTGCGGGTGGTAACCAGCATCAACGACCACGGCGCCATCCTTGATCCACTCTGCCTTGATGAATTCCGGCTTGCCGACCGCGCCGACCACGATATCCGCCTGTTTGATCAGTTCTGGCAGGTTTTGGGTGCGGCTGTGNCAGATGGTAACCGTGGCATTGGCTTCCAGCATCATCATGGCCATGGGTTTGCCGAGGATNGCGCTGCGCCCCACGACTACGGCATGCTTGCCTTCCAGCTTGACCTGATAATGCTCCAGCAGGCGCATGATTCCCTTGGGGGTGGCACAACCGTAGGCGGCTTCNCCCATGCTCATGCGGCCAAAGCCNAGACAGGTGACGCCATCCACGTCTTTTTCCAGGCTGATGGCATCAAAGCANGCCCGTTCGTCAATCTGCGCGGGCACCGGGTGCTGCAGCAGAATGCCGTGCACATCGGGGTTGTTNTTCAGCTCGTCAATCTTGGCCAGCAGCTGTTCGGTTGTGGTGGTTTCCGGCAATTCAATGGCTACGGATTCCATCCCCACGCGGTGGCAGGCGTTGCCCTTCATTTTTACGTAGGTGGCGGAGGCNGGGTCGGCACCGACCAGAATGGTGGCCAGAATNGGGGTGCGGCCACCGGCTTTGGCTTTCAGGGCTTCGACACGTTCGCGCATTTCTTCTTCGAACTGCTGAGCCAGGGCCTTGCCGTCGAGAATCTGGGCGGTCATGGAATCTCTCTCTACATTATTGATGGTGAAGGGAATCAGGGGGCGCGATTTTCGCATGGCCCGACCTGTGGCGCAAAAGGAACTCCCTTGGATCACGATGCTGTGATCACAAGTTGTTTAAAATCTGAACGTTAGGGATTTTTTCTTTCCCGGTGCGTTGACGCTTACCGGGGTGCCGAGTATTATGCGCGCCTCGCTTTCAAGCACTGTTGGCGTGACTGATAAACGGGGTGTAGCGCAGCCTGGTAGCGCGCCTGCTTTGGGAGCAGGATGTCGGGGGTTCGAATCCCTCCACCCCGACCATCAGATTAGCGGAACCTGCAATGCGCCTGTAGCTCAACCGGATAGAGCAACGGCCTTCTAAGCCGTCGGTTGCAGGTTCGAGTCCTGCCAGGCGTGCCAGGCAGGAAAGCAACAAGTTTATGGTGACTGTAGCTCAGTTGGTAGAGCCCCGGATTGTGACTCCGGTGGTCGGGGGTTCAAATCCCCTCAGTCACCCCATCTTAAAAGCCTCCGGGACACCCCGGAGGCTTTTTCGTATGTGCCTCCGGGTACTGCTGTCCGATGACCGGGCGGCTATGTAGGCAGGAAGGGCGGCATTGATTATAATCTGCGCCCTTGAATATTGATCGTCACGCTTCAAAGTGGTCGGCGAGCAGCGAAAAAGTCTTTTTAAAGAGGATGTTATGCAGGTTTCTGTTGAAACGACTTCAGGTCTTGAGCGCCGTCTGACGGTGGGTGTACCGGCGGAGAAAGTGGACTCTGCAGTAGAAGATAAACTGCAGGAAGCCAAGAAAAATGTCCGTCTGGACGGTTTCCGCCCGGGCAAAGTGCCCATGCGTGAAGTAAAGCGTCGCTTCGGCAGCGCCGTGCGTAACGATGTGCTGGCTGACGTCATGCGTGAAGCCTTCATTGAGGCGGTGGAGCAGGAAAAACTGCAACCGGCCGGCATGCCGGGCTTTGAAGCGACCACCAATGAGCCGGGTAAAGACCTTGAGTTCGTGGCGACCTTCGAAGTGTATCCGGAAGTAGAGCTGCAGGCTTTTGACGGCATTGCTGTCGAGAAGCCGCAGGCAGACGTTTCTGATGAAGATGTCGACACCATGATCGAGACCCTGCGTCAGCAGCGCGCCCAGTTCGAGGAAGTGGAGCGTGCCGCAGAACAGGGTGATCGCGTCAACATCAACTACAAGGGTCTCAAAGACGGTGAAGCCTTTGAGGGCGGCACCGCAGACGGCCAGAACCTGGAGCTGGGCTCCGGTCAGATGATCCCGGGCTTTGAAGATGGCATCGTTGGCATGAAGGCTGGCGAAGAGAAAGACATCGACGTGACCTTCCCGGAGGAGTACCACTCCGAAGAGCTGAAGGGCCAAGCCGTTGTTTTCCAGATCAAGGTCAACAAGGTAGAAGGCAAGCAGTTGCCGGAAGTGGACGCTGAGTTCATGAAGGCTTTCGGCGTTGACGATGGCGACGAAGCCAAGTTCAAGGCAGAAGTTCGCAAGAACATGGAGCGTGAGCTCAAGAACGCCATCACTGGCAAAGTGAAAGAGCAAGTCATGGAAGGCCTGTCCGACCTGCACGCATTTGACCTGCCGGCGGCTCTGGTTAGCCAGGAAGTTCAGCGCATGCGTCAGCAGATGGTTCAGCAGTTCGGCGGCGGCCAGCAATTTGATGCTTCCATCCTGCCGGATGACCTGTTCACCGAGCAGGCCCAGCGCTCTGTGCGTCTTGGCCTGATCATTCGTGCGATCCTTGACCAGAACGAGCTGAAAGCTGATGCCGATAAGGTGAAAGCCCGTGTTGAGGAAATCGCCGAGCAGTACGAGAAGCCTGAAGAAGTGGTGAACTGGGTGTACGGTAACCCCCAGCAGCTGCAACAGATCGAAGGCGCGGTACTGGAAGAGCAGGTGGTTGACCTGGTGCTGGCCAGCGCCAAGGTCGATGAGAAAACCATGTCCTACCAGGATGCCGTGAAGCCGCGTGAGCAGGCTGAAGCCTGATTAGCCAGGCGATAACGGATCGGAAAAGGGGCCTTCGGGCCCCTTTTTTTGTTCCAGGCAGTCCCGGTAGTGGCATTCGCCAGTGCTGTATTTCCTTGCCTTTGGTGAGGGTATTGCCGGAATTTTTCCTGTTTTGGCTGCCGAATTGACCTATTAATGCACAATCTGGCCAAGAATTGCGCACTTGAACCCTACCAAGGCCCACTTTTATAGACGCCCCCATGGTGCCGTCATAAGATGCCAGAACAGTGATTTTTCCCGAAGCCCTTGTAATTCGCCTGTTTGGGCCCCATTGCAGCTTCAGGAGATGGCCGTTGCGACGGCCCTAATAATACCGTCCCGTCGTCTACGGATGACCGACCAGAGGGAAGCGCTACATGATCGACTTGAGCCGTATCCAATCCATGACCCCGGAAATGAGCCAGCTCATCAAGGACCCGACCAATCTGGGTCTGGTGCCGGTGGTGATCGAACAGACTGCTCGGGGTGAGCGTTCCTTTGATATTTATTCCCGTTTGCTGAAAGAGCGGGTCATTTTCATGGTGGGCCAGGTGGAAGATCACATGGCCAACCTGATCGTGGCGCAGCTTCTGTTTCTTGAATCCGAAAACCCGGACAAGGACATCCATCTGTATATCAACAGCCCGGGTGGCTCAGTGACTGCCGGCATGTCTATCTACGACACCATGCAGTTCATCAAGCCTGATGTGTCCACTATGTGTGTCGGTCAGGCCGCCAGCATGGGGGCCTTCCTGTTGGCTGCAGGCGCAGAAGGCAAGCGTTACGCCCTGCCTAATGCCCGTGTGATGATTCACCAGCCGTTGGGTGGTTTCCAGGGCCAGGCCTCGGATATCGAGATCCATGCCAAGGAAATCCTCAAGATCAAGGGCCAGTTGAACAACCTGCTGGCTTACCACACGGGTCAGCCGCTCGAGCGTCTGGAGAAAGATACCGATCGCGACAACTTCATGGGGGCGGAAGAAGCCCAGGAATACGGCATTATTGACGCCGTCTTGAAGCAGCGCCCCGTGTAATTAGGTAACGTTCGTTTAAAAAGTGTCCTAACGGCACCGCCGGGAGCCCGGCGGGCTTGAAAAAGCCCCGGTCTCCCTGCATCTTCAAAGATACAGCGATTTTCAATACACAGGTTTAGAGGCAATTCGATGACCGATACCACTGGCAAGAGCGATGACGGCAAGCTGCTGTACTGCTCCTTTTGCGGCAAGAGCCAGCATGAGGTGCGCAAGCTGATTGCGGGACCCTCGGTCTTCATCTGTGATGAATGTGTGGACCTGTGTAACGACATCATCCGCGAGGAAGTCCAGGAAGACAGCAGCGATACAGGCGGTGAGCGTCTTCCCAAGCCCAGCGAAATCAAGGACACCCTTGATGAGTACGTGATTGGCCAAGAGCGTGCCAAGAAAGTGCTGGCAGTGGCAGTTTACAATCACTACAAGCGGCTGCGCACCAGCGGCAAGGGCCGTGATGAGGTTGAACTGGGTAAAAGCAACATCCTGTTGATCGGTCCGACCGGTAGCGGCAAGACCCTGTTGGCAGAAACGCTGGCGCGACTGCTGAATGTGCCGTTCACCATCGCGGATGCAACTACCCTTACCGAAGCCGGTTATGTTGGTGAGGATGTAGAAAACATTATCCAGAAACTGCTGCAGAAATGTGACTACGATGTGGAAAAGGCCCAGCGCGGTATTGTCTATATCGATGAAATCGACAAGATTTCCCGCAAGTCCGACAACCCCTCCATTACCCGTGATGTGAGCGGGGAGGGCGTGCAGCAGGCGTTGCTCAAACTGATCGAAGGGACCGTTGCGTCCGTGCCGCCCCAAGGGGGGCGCAAGCATCCCCAGCAGGAGTTCCTGCAGGTGGATACGTCCAACATGCTGTTCATCTGTGGTGGTGCCTTCGCCGGTCTCGACAAGGTTATCCGTGACCGTTCCGAGAAAGGCGGGATCGGTTTCTCTGCCGAAGTGAAGAGCAAGGACGATACCCGCAATCTTGGAGAGTTGCTGGTGGATGTGGAGCCCGAGGATCTGGTGAAGTATGGCTTGATCCCGGAGTTCATCGGCCGTCTGCCTGTCATTGCGACGCTGGAAGAACTGAGCGAGGAAGCCCTGGTTCAGATTCTCACCGAGCCACGCAACGCCCTGACCAAACAGTATGCCCGCCTGTTCGAGATGGAAGGTGTGGAGCTGGATTTCCGCGAGGACGCCCTGCGCGCAGTGGCCAACAAGGCCATGGTTCGCAAGACCGGTGCCCGTGGACTGCGTTCCATTCTCGAAAGTGTATTGCTGGACACCATGTATCAGGTGCCTTCCATGGATGGCGTGGCCAAGGTGGTCATCGACAGCCCTACCATCAAAGGCGAATCCGACCCGTTGTTGATTTACGAAAACAGCGAGCAGTCTTCCAAGGTGGCGCCTGACTGAGGCGCCTCCCCGGTTATTTAGAGGCAATCTGTGCTGAAAGATATCCCCCTTTTGCCACTGCGTGATGTGGTGGTATACCCCCATATGGTCATTCCGTTGTTTGTTGGCCGGGAAAAATCCATTGCTGCTCTCGAAGCGGCCATGGCCGCTGACAAGCAGATCATGCTGGTGGCCCAGCGAAATGCATCTGACGATGATCCCGGTGTCGACGACATTTATCGGGTGGGTACCGTCTCAACCATTCTGCAGCTGCTGAAACTCCCTGACGGTACCGTGAAGGTACTGGTAGAAGGGGGCCAGCGTGCTCACGTTGTGAAGGCAGAGTTTGGCGAGCAAGGCGCCATTGCCGACGTTCGCGAACTGGAAGAAGGTTTGCCGGACAGCGGCGAACAGGATGCACTGGCCAAGTCTTTGCAGTCCCAATTCGAAGACTATGTGAAGCTGTCCAAGAAAGTGGCGCCGGAAGTCACAGGGTCAGTTTCATCCATTGACGAAGTCAGCCGTCTTGCCGACACCATTGCAGCGCATCTTCAACTCAAGCTTGAAGAGAAGCAGGACGTGCTGGAAATGGTGGATGTCCGTGAGCGGGTAGAGCACCTGATTGCGCTCATGGAATCGGATATTGATGTCCTGAAGGTAGAAAAGCGCATCCGTGGCCGCGTCAAGAAACAGATGGAAAAGAGCCAGCGCGAGTATTACCTGAACGAGCAGATGAAGGCGATCCAGAAAGAGCTTGGTGACCTGGATGAAACCGGCAACGATCTGGACGAGCTGGAAAAGAAACTCGACAGCGTGGGCATGCCGAAGGAAGCGCGCGACAAGGCCCAAAGCGAGTTCAACAAGCTCAAGATGATGTCGCCAATGTCGGCAGAAGCGACCGTGGTACGAGGTTATCTGGACTGGATGACCTCGGTGCCGTGGAAAAAGCGCAGCCGGGTAAAACATGACCTCGCCAACTCCAAGCAAGTGCTGGACAGTGATCATTATGGTCTGGAAGAGGTAAAAGACCGTATTCTGGAATTTCTGGCAGTGCAAAGCCGGGTCGGCAAGGTGAAAGGACCTGTACTGTGCCTGGTGGGCCCGCCTGGTGTGGGTAAGACCTCATTGGGGCAGTCCATCGCCAAGGCGACCAACCGCAAGTTTGTTCGCATGGCGCTGGGTGGTGTCCGCGATGAGGCTGAAATTCGCGGTCATCGCCGGACCTATATCGGTTCCATGCCCGGCAAGATTATCCAGAAGCTGTCCAAGGTCGGGGTAAGAAACCCGCTGTTCCTGCTCGACGAAGTCGACAAGATGGGCATGGATAACCGTGGGGATCCGGCCTCTGCGCTGCTTGAGGTTCTGGACCCGGAGCAGAACGATACCTTCAGCGACCATTACCTGGAAGTGGACTACAACCTGTCAGAAACGTTGTTCATCTGTACGTCCAACTCCATGAATATTCCCGGACCGTTGCTGGACCGAATGGAAGTGATCCGTATCCCCGGTTATACCGAGGATGAGAAGGTCAACATTGCGCTTCAGTACCTGGTGCCCAAACAGATCAAGAACAACGGTCTGAAAAAAGACGAGTTGGTGATCGGCGACGACGTGGTGCGTTATGTGGTTCGTCATTACACCCGCGAAGCCGGTGTTCGTGGTCTGGAGCGTGAGATCAGCAAGATCTGCCGCAAGGTCGTGAAAGAGAACCTGTTGGCGGGGGATGCCGCTGCGTCGGTGGCTCTCAGTGAAGATCAGGTAGAGCACTATCTTGGCGTGCGCAAGTTCAGCTTTGGCCGTGCAGAAGAGAATGACCAGGTCGGTCAGGTTACTGGCTTGGCCTGGACCTCCGTTGGCGGCGAGTTGCTCACGATTGAAAGTGTTTCCACTCCCGGTAAGGGGCGGGTAATCTCTACCGGCTCCCTGGGCGATGTGATGCAGGAATCGATTCAGGCGGCCTGGACGGTGGTGAAAAGTCGTGCGGGCACATTGGGAATTCGCCGTCGGGCACTGGAGCGCAACGATCTCCATATGCATGTGCCAGAAGGGGCAACGCCGAAGGATGGCCCAAGTGCTGGCATCGGCATGTGCACGGCCATGGTGTCGGTGTTGACGGGCATCCCGGTCAGGGCAGATGTTGCCATGACGGGTGAAATTACCCTGCGTGGCCAGGTATTGCCGATCGGTGGCTTGAAGGAAAAGCTTCTGGCAGCACACCGGGGTGGCATTAAAACGGTATTAATACCGGAAGAAAATGAACGGGATCTCAAGGAGATTCCGGAGAATATCAAGGCATCCCTGGATATCAGGCCTGTAAAATGGATTGACCAGGTGCTTGATGTGGCGCTGACTCACCAACCCAGTCCGCTTTCACAAGCGGAGCAGGAGGAGGATCTGGCGTTAGCTGAAGAGAAAAACCAGGAAGGTAACAAGCGTCCCAGTACACACTGACAGTCAACGTTTAAAAGTAATTTTAAATAGTTGATCTGTATGGTTTTTCATTTTTTTAAAACTTGGGAGAGTCTGCACTGTTGGTTCCTTGACGGCCCTTATACCCATTGGTATAAAAGCGGCTTCGCCAAAGGAGAGTGCGTCTCGCCTCGACCATAAAACCGGGAAAACAGAAAGGGGAACTTTGTGAATAAGTCAGAGTTGATTGATGCGATTGCCGCTAGCGCGGACATTTCCAAAGCTGACGCTGGTCGTGCTTTGGACGCTACTTTGGAAGCGGTAACTGGCGCCCTGAAAAAAGGTGACAGCGTTTCTCTGGTAGGTTTTGGTACTTTTGCTGTGAAAGAGCGCGCTGCACGTGAAGGCCGTAACCCGCAAACTGGCCAGACCATCCAGATCAAGGCAGCGAAAGTACCGGGCTTCAAGGCCGGTAAAGCGCTGAAGGATGCGGTGAACTAAACTGTTTGCAGGAGCGGTAGTTCAGCTGGTTAGAATACCGGCCTGTCACGCCGGGGGTCGCGGGTTCGAGTCCCGTCCGCTCCGCCAGTTTGAGAAAGCGCAGCCGTTCGCGGATGCGCTTTTTTCCGTTTATAGGAACTGTCGCTTGATGGGCGGTTCTGACATAACAAGACAGACATTCGAATCGTAATTCGAGAGTACCCCGACGGAGTAATTTCATGCAGGAGTTCAGACGGTTTGTCCGCGGTCCCGTGGGCAAGGTCCTGCTTGCCGCGATCATTCTTCCTTTCGTGATTTCCGGCTTTTACGGCTATTTTGTTGGTGGCGGTAGCGGCGATGTGGTGGCTGAAGTGGAAGGCACACCCATTACCCGTAACGCGGTCAACCAGCGGGTAGAGCGTGTTCGCGACATGTTGCGACAGCAAAGCCCGAATATGAATCCGGCCTTGCTGGATTCCTTTGTGCGCCCGGAAATGGTGCTCGATGGCCTGGTCAACGAGCAGTTGATCCTCAGCGCTGCCGAGCAGTCCAAGCTGGTATTCAGCACCAACCAGGTATCTGCTGACGTTCGCCAGATCGAGTTGTTCCAGGAAGACGGCAAGTTTTCCAATAACCGTTTTGAGCGTGAGTTGCGTAGCCGTGGCATGAGCCCGCAGGGCTACATCCGTGGGCTCCAGCAGGACATGGTTAAAGAACAGTATCGTGCGGGCTTCATGGCTACGAACTTCGCCTTGCCGTCCGAACTGGACGAGCAGCGCCGCCTGGGTGAGCAGGTTCGCGATATCCGCTTTACCGAGCTGGATCTCAATGCCCTGCGTAGCAGTTTCTCCGTGAGTGACGATGAAATCGCCACCTTCTACGAGGAGAACCAGGGCGAATTCATGCGTCCGGAAGAGTTCCGTATTGCCTACGTGAGCCTCTCGGCAGATCAGTACGCCGATCAGGTGTCGGTCACCGATGAGGACGTGGCGGAAGAGTATGAGGTCCGCAAGGCGATTCTTGCTGAATCCGGTGCCAATACGGCTCGCAAGGTAGCGCATATCCTGATCGCAGTAGACGGTGATCGTAGTCTGGAAGACGCCAAGGTACGTGCCGAAGAAGCTGAGAAAGCCATTGCCGGTGGTATGAGTTTCGCCGATGCCGCTGCGGACTATTCGGACGACCCGGGTTCGGCCACCAGCGGTGGTGACCTGGGCGTGGTGACCAAGGGCGCGCTGCCGGAAGAAATGGAGGCGGCCATTGCAGAACTCGAACCGGGTGTGGTGTCTGCGCCGGTAGTAAGCGATGCGGGTGTACACCTGATCAAGGTCACCGAAGTGGCAGAAGAGCGTGACATGCCTACCCTGGCAGAGCTCTCCTCGCAAATTCGCGCGGATCTCAAGCTGGCTCGTGCTGAGGCCATGCTCAACGAAGATGTGGCGACCCTTGAAGAGTCTTTGTACGAGCACAGCTCACTGGACAGCCCGGCAGAGCAGATCGGTGCAGAAGTACAGCGTACCGAATGGGTTGCCCTGTCCGCGTTGCCGTCCCCGTTAAACGCGCCGGCCGTTCAGCAAGCGCTGAACAGTGATGAAGTCCGCCGCGATGGCCATAACAGTGAGTTGCTGGAATCTGCCCCGGGTCAGTATCTTGCCGTGCGGATCGTCGAAGAGAAGGCCGCAGAGCCGCTGCCTCTGGACGAAGTCCGTTTCGCCATTGAGGAGCGTATCAAGGGTGAGCGCGCGGCTGACAAGGTTCAGTCCCTGATCGGCGAGGCCGAGAAAAAGCTGGAAGAGGGCGCCAGCCTGGAAGATATTGCCAGCCTGTTTGAGGCGGAAGTCCAGGAGCAGGAAGGGCTGCAACGTGGTGGCGCCGAGCCGTCCATGGAAGTGGTCAATGGTGCTTTCGGTCAGTCACGCCCGGCGGAAGGTGGCGAAGGCATTGTCGCCATTACACGCACCGGGAATGGCTCCTTGATTGCCTATCAGGTCACTCGAGTGGAAGACGGTAACGCCGACCCGCTCACTGACGAGCAACAGCTGGCAGCCCTGCGTGAGCTTGGCAATATTGAGGGTCAGCGCAGTTTCCGTCAGGTTGTTGCCCTGTTGAGAGAAGAGGGGGATGTGGAACTGCATCCATCTCGCCTCAGTACCAATGCGGGTGATGAGCAGTAAGTTCGTTATCAGCACGACTAAAAAGCCCACCAAACGGTGGGCTTTTTAGTATATAGCTATCAGCTATCAGCTATCAGCTGTGAGCTACAAGCTACAAGCTACAAGCTACAAGCTACGCTTGGCAGGAAGGAAAAACCCAAAATAGTTCCCGGTTTTTTGAAGAACGGAAACGCCTTCCAGATCGTTGAGTTCGGCGCCAATAAATAACCTGAGCACTCCGTAGGAACGTAGCGCAGCGGAGTAACGCACGTAGTGCGGCCCCGAAGGGGTGAGCGAAGCGAATAACCATGCTCGCATGGCGAACCGAGTCTAAACGAGGTAAGGATTCCAGAGCGCATGGGCACCATCACTTGAATGGTCTCTGCAGAATGCCCCCTTCGGACCGCACCTTTTTCTCCTGCAAAACACGGGGCGAAGACGCCTCTGTAGCAGCTTGCGCGGCTTTGTTTTGAGAATGTTGCCAACAAAAAAGCCCGCCCGGGAAACCGGGCGGGCTTTTTGTTGGGCTCGAGAGGGGGAGGCGGCTTATCTGCTGCCCCTGCCGTTGTCTTACTCGGCTTCCAGCTCGAAGGGCATGGACACGGTGCTGGCACCGGCATCGACATAGGTAATCTCGCCAGTGATGCCGGACGCCAGATCCGAGCACAGGAAGGCGGCGGTGTTACCGACTTCCTCAATGGTTACATTGCGACGCAGTGGCGCTTTGGCAGCGTTGTAGTCGAGCATGCTACGGAATTTCTTGATCCCGGAGGCAGCCAAGGTGCGGATCGGACCGGCAGAGATACCGTTCACACGGATACCTTCCGGCCCCATGCTGGAGGCCAAATAACGGACAGAGGCTTCCAGACTGGCCTTGGCCATGCCCATGACGTTGTAGTTAGGCACGGTCTGGCGAGCGGCGTGGTAGCTCAGGGTGAGCAGGGCGGCGTTGCGGCCGGCCATCATCTTGCGGCCCGCTTTGGCCAGCGCGACGAAGCTGTAGCTGGAGATGTCGTGGGCAATCTTGAATCCTTCGCGGGTGGCCACGTCGACGAAGTTACCGTCCAGTTCGTTACCGGGGGCAAAGCCGACAGCGTGAATGATACCGTCCAGTCCATCCCACTTGGCCGCCAGACCCTCGAATACCGCGTCAATCTGGGTGTCATCGGTGACATCACAGGGAAAGCACAGTTCGGTGCTGCTGCCGTAACGTTCGGCGGCTTTTTCTACACGGCTTTGCAGTTTGTCATTCTGGTAGGTGAAGGCCAACTCGGCGCCTTCACGATGCATGGCTTCGGCAATACCGGTAGCGATGGAGCGGTCGCTGGCAATACCAACGATCAGATAGCGTTTGCCTGCAAGAAATCCCATGGTCTTCCCTCAACGGTTTCAGGTGTATCCCGGTTTATGTGGGTGCAGTGTGTGCATTGCGGCCAAGTATAGGCAATTTCTGCCCTGATGACGCGAACTCGGCCCCATTGAAATGCAACGGTGTGTTTCCTTTGGCGTGGCATGCAAGGGGCTTTCAATAGCCCACTAATCCCCGGCAAAAGCCGCGTTGATCAGCTTACGGGTGTAGGCTTGCTGGGGGGCATCGAATATCGCTTCCACGTCGCCCTGTTCGACCACCTGGCCATCTTTCATCACCATAACCCGGTGACAGATGGCGCGGATTACCTTGAGATCGTGGCTGATAAACAGATAGCTCAGCTGGTGGCGCTGCTGCAGGGACTTCAGCAGTTCCAGAATCTGGAATTGGACACTGCGGTCCAGCGCTGAGGTTGGCTCATCAAGGATCAGAAGGTCTGGCTGCAGGATAAGCGCCCGGGCGATGGCGATACGTTGCCGCTGTCCCCCGGAGAATTCATGGGGATACCGGTGCCGGGCCTGTTGTGGCAGGCCCACTTCGTCCAGCAAGGCGTTGACACGGCTGTCCCGCTCCTGGCGAGTCAGGGCCGGTTCGTGCACGGCAAGCCCCTCGGCAATGGCCTGGCCCACCGTCATGCGGGGATTGAGACTACCGAAGGGATCCTGAAACACCACCTGCATGCGGCGGCGCCAGGGCCGTAATTGCCCCTGGCTAAGTGTATGGATGGCGGTGCCATCCAGGGTGATGCTGCCCTTGCTGGCGATTAGCCGGAGCAGGGCAAGTGCCAGGGTCGATTTACCCGACCCAGACTCGCCAACAACGCCGAGGGTTTCGCCCTTGTGTACCGTCAGGCTGATGCGGTCTACGGCCTGAAATACCGGTGCCGGAGCAAATAGCCGGGTGCGTTTACCTTTGAAGGCCACGTCGATATCGGTGGCTTCCAGCAGGACAGCGGTGTCCTCAGGCAGGGCAGGCATACGGTCCTGCGGTTCGGAGTTCAGCAGGTGCCGGGTGTACTCCTCCTGCGGTTCCGTCAGCACGGTCCGCGTCGGCCCGGCTTCCACGCGTTTGCCGTTGTGCATGACGATGATGTCATCGGCAAACCGGCCGACGACGCCAAGATCATGACTGATCAGAAGGATCGACAGGCCAAGCTCGGTCTGCAGTCGCTTGATCAGGGTCAGGATGGTTTCCTGTACGGTGACATCCAGAGCGGTAGTCGGCTCGTCGGCAATCAGGACCTGGGGATTATTGGCCAACGCCATGGCAATCATGACGCGCTGGCGCTGCCCACCACTTAATTGGTGGGGATAGCGCTTGAGCATGTCATCACTGGCGGGCAGTTCCACTTGTTCGAGCAGTTCCAGGCAACGTTTGCGGGCCTGGGCATGGCTCATGCCCTGATGGACAAACAGGCTTTCGCTGATTTGCTTCTCGACGGTGTGCAAGGGATTGAGGGCGGTCAGTGGCTCCTGGAAAATCATCCCGATACGGCCGCCGCGCAAGGCCCGCTTCTGCTTGTCGTTGAGCTGCAGCAGGTCTTCACCCTCGAAAGTCACGCTGTCCGCTTTCCAGGTGGCGCTGTCGGGCAGCAAGTCGAGTATCGAGAGGGCCGTTAACGACTTCCCCGAGCCGGATTCGCCCACCAGTGCCAGCATACGACCGGGTTCCAGGTCCAGATCCATGCCATCCACGGCAACCTGATGACCAAACTGTATGTGTAGTCCGCGCAAGGAAAGCAGGCTCATTGCAAAAACTTCCTTGTGTCGAAGGCGTCACGAATCGCTTCGCCGATGAACACCAGCAGCGTCAGCATGATGGTGAGCGTGGTGAAAACGCTGATGCCAATCCAGGGGGCATGCAAGTTGGCTTTGCCCTGGCCTACCAGCCGGCCCAGCGAGGGGGCATCGGGCGGCAAGCCGAAGCCGATGAAATCGAGAGATGTCAGTGTGACAACGGCGGCATTGAGGATGAAGGGCAGGAAGGTCAGCGTCGCGACCATGGCATTGGGCAGCATGTGGCGGAACATGATCACCGGAGCCCGCACGCCCATGGCTTTGGCTGAGCGCACGTAATCCATGTTTCGACAGCGCAGGAATTCAGCACGAACCAGATCCACCAGTGTCATCCAGGAAAACAGCAACATGATGACCAGCAGGCTCCAGAAGCTGGGAACCACAAAACTGGAAATGATTATGATCAGGAACAGGGTGGGCATGCTGGACCAGATTTCGATAAAGCGCTGGCCAAACAGGTCCAGCTTGCCGCCGTAGTAGCCTTGCACAGCACCCACGAGGATACCGACGATGCTCGACAGGATGGTCAGCATCAGCCCGAACAGCACGGAAATGCGGAACCCGTACAACAGTCCGGCCAGGATATCGCGGCCCTGGTCATCGGTACCCAGCCAGTTCTCCGAGGAGGGCGGGGCCGGGGCAGGGACATCCAGGTCGTAGTTGATGGTGTTGTAGCTGAAGGCGATAGGGGGCCAGATCATCCAGCCCTTTTCGTTGATCAGCTCCTGTACCACCGGGTCTCGGTAGTTGGCTTCAGATTCGAAAAAGCCGCCGAAGGTGGTCTCCGGGTAGCTGTTGAATACCGGCACGTACCAATCGCCCTCGAAGCTCACCAGCAACGGCTTTTCGTTGGCGACCAGCTCGGCACCAAGGCTCACCACAAACAGCAGCAGAAATACCCATAGCGACCAGTAGCCGCGACGATTGCTGCGAAATGCTTGCCACTGGCGGGCCCAGACGGGGTTGGTGATTTTCAGCAGAGGCATATCAGTGGTCTCTCCGCTCAAAATCGATGCGCGGATCGACCCACACGTAGGTCAGGTCACTGACCAGCTTCATGACCAGGCTCAACAGGGTGAAGATGAAAAGGGTGCCGAATACCACCGGATAGTCCCGGCTGATCACCGCTTCGAAGCCCAGCAGGCCGAGGCCATCCAGTGAGAAGATGTATTCGATCAGTAGCACACCGGTGAAGAACATGCTGATAAAGGCAGCGGGGAAGCCTGCGATGATAATCAGCATGGCATTGCGGAACACATGACCATACAGCACCTGTTTTTCCGCCAGTCCCTTGGCGCGGGCGGTTTGCACATACTGCTTGCGGATCTCATCCATGAAGGAGTTCTTGGTCAGCATGGACAGGGTGGCGAAGTTGCCGGCCACAATGGCTATGGTGGGCAGGGTGATGTGCCAGATATAGTCCCATACCTTGCCCATTACCGTGAGTTCATCAAAGTTGTCAGAGGTGAGCCCGCGTAACGGGAACCATTCGAAATAGGAGCCGCCGGAAAACAGCACGATCAACAGCAGGCCCAGCAAGAAACTGGGAATGGCGAAGCCGATGACGATAAGGGTGCTGCTCCATACATCAAAACGGGTGCCATCGTGCACCGCCTTGCGAATGCCGAGGGGGATGGAGACCAGATAGGCGATCAGGGTGCTCCACAAGCCAAGAGAGATAGAGACTGGCAGGCGCTCGATGATCAACTCGGTGACCGACCGATCGCGGTAGTAGGATTCGCCAAAATTACCGCTGAAATAGTTTTTCACCATGAGCCAGAAGCGCTCGGGGGCAGGCTTGTCAAAGCCGTACATCTTCTCGATACGCTCCACCAGTTCCGGGGGCAGCCCTTTGGCATTCTGGTAATTGCCCCCGGTCATGGTGTCGGCACTGCCGCCGGCAAAGCTGCTGCCGGTGCCGCCAGTGCCGATCCCCTGAAGTTCAGCCAGGGTTTTTTCCACGGGCCCACCGGGCGCGGCCTGGATAACAACAAAGTTCAACAACAAAATGCCAAACAGAGTCGGTATCACCAGCAACAGGCGTTTGCCGATATAGAGCTTCATTGCGCAGTGCTATCCCACCAGGTGTCCAGAGAGGTATCGAGTGGCACGTACCGGGCAAACTCCGGGTGACGCAGCCGGGCCTGGTAGGCAATGCGATGCTCGTTGGTGTACCAGTTAAGCACCGAGTAGTAATTCCATTGCAGCACCCGGTCCAGGGCTCGGCAGCTGGTCACCAGCGCTTCGCGGTTGGGGGCCGCGATGATCTGGTCGACCAGGGCATCCACGACCGGGTTCTGAATGCCGATCAGGTTGCGGCTGTTGGGTTGATCGGCAGCGGCTGAGCTCCAGTATTCCTTCTGCTCATTGCCTGGAGAGCTGGATTGCCCGATGCGCCCCACAATCATGTCGAAATTGAAATTACGGATGCGCTCCACGTATTGGGCTGAATCAATGGTGATAACGCTGGCGTCAATGCCCAGGGCTTTGAGGTTGCGCGAGAATGGCAGCACCACACGCTCGAAGGCCGGGGAGCTGAGCATAATCTCGAATTTGACCGGGGTCCCCTTGGGCGAGAATAGGGTGCCATCACGGAACTGGTAACCCGCCTGTTTGAGCATCTGTTGCGCCTGGCGAAGATTCTCACGTGGGCGGCCAGAACCGTCGCTCTGCGGGGGCTGGTAGGCAGTGGTAAAGACTTCATCGGGTAGCTGGTCCCGGAACGGCTCCAGCAATGCCAGCTCGGCCTTGCTGGGCAAGCCGGTTGCCGCCATGTCGGAGTTTTCGAAATAACTGCGGTTACGCTTGTACTGACCGTAGAACAGGTTGCTGTTGGACCACTCGAAATCGAACGCGTAGCCGATGGCCTTGCGCAGGGTCATATCCTGGAAAAGGGGTTTGCGGATGTTGAACAGGAAGCCCTGTGCGCCCCACGGGTTGTGGTGAGCGACGGTTTCGGTCTTGATCTGCCCTTTGCTGAAAGCGGGCCCTTTGTAGGCCGTTGCCCACAGTTTTGAGTTGTTTTCGTGGCGCCAGTCGTAGTTGCCACTTTTGAAGGCTTCCAGTGCCACATTTTCTTCGAGGTAATAATCGTAAGTGATGGTGCCGAAGTTGTTACGGCCGCGCATGACCGGCAAGTCTTTTGCCCAGTAATCGTCACGCAGCGCATAGGTAATCTGCTTGCCGGGGTCGGCCTTGACGATACGGTAGGGGCCAGAGCCTACGGGAATAGACATGCCACTTTTTTCGAAGTCCTGTTTTTCCCAGATGTGTTTGGGTAACACGGGAAGCTGACCGATGATCAGCGGGAGCTCCTTGTTGATGCTGCCAGGCTTGAAATGAAAGGTCACCGTAAGTGGGTCGTTGATTTCGACGTTATCCACTTCTGCATAGTAATAGCTGTAAAAAGGGCGCCCTTTCTCCATCAGGGTGTTAAAGGTCCAGGCCACGTCCTCGGCACGCACCGGGTGCCCATCGGAAAAACGGGCTTCTTCGTGCAGGTGGTAGCGTACCCAGCTGCGGTCATCTGGCCACTCGATGGTTTCTGCCAGTAGCCCATATTGGGTGAAGGGTTCGTCTTCGCCGCGCACGGTGAGCGAATCGTAGAGATGGGAGTTATCGGTTGCCCCCATGCCGGCAGCGGGGCGCCCCTTGGGCACGAACGGGTTGAGNGAATCGAAGCTNCCNACCACATGCAGACGCAGGGAGCCGCCTTTGGGAGCATTCGGATTGGTATAGTCAAAATGACTGAAACTTGCCGGGTACTGGGGCTCGCCGTGCATGGCAATGGCGTGGCCCTTGTGAACTTCCGCGCTGGCTAGCCCGGAACAAAGACACAACCCCAGAAACAGCCCACGCAGCATTCGTTGATGAATGGTGCCGTGAATGGCCATAGGAACTCCTTTTTATTCTTTCATCCACCAGGTATCCAGACCCAGCCCGAAGGGGATTGGTTCCGGGGGACGGGCAAACTTGTCCCACCAGGCAATCCTGTGGTGGCGGATATGGTAATTGAGGACGCCATAATGCTGGTAGCGCAGGCGACGATCCAGTGCCTGCAGTGCCTGCGTNTAGTCATTTTCTGTCGCGGCGGACAGCGCGGNGTTNACCAGGTGATCCACAATCGGATCGCTGATGCCGGCCAGGTTGCGGCTGCCCGAAATGTTGGCGCTGTCGGAGAGAAAATAATCCTTCAGCTCCGGGCCNGGGTAGTCGCGCATGGGCAGCACGAACAGCACCACGTCATACTCGAAATGATCGAGTTTCTGCTTGTAGGCCGCAGGGTCGACTTCCCGGTAATCGGCTTCAATACCCAGTCGTTTGAGATTGCGGAACCAGGGAGCAAGTATGCGGTAGATGCCGGGGTTATGGTAATTCAGAACCGTGAAGCGAAGNGGTTTGCCCTCGCTGTTGACCAGCTTGTTGCCTTGCATCTGCCAGCCGCTCTCCTTGAGCAGNGTGAGGGCTTCACGCATTCGGTCACGGATCTGGCCGCTGCCGTCGTTGACCGGCGGGGTNATNTCCGCNGAAAAGTAATCGTCGGGCAATGCGNTGGTCAGCGGAGNAAGCAGGGCCTTCTCGGCGTCTGTTGCGCTTTGGNTGGCGCGGTACGGGCTATTGGGAAACCAGCTAACGGTACGGGTATAGGCGTTGGCAAACAGGTTACGGTTTGACCACTCGAAATCGAACAGCAGGCTTGCCGCCTTTCTCACCCTCTGGTCGTCAAANGGGGCCCGCCGGGTGTTGAAGAAAAAGGCCTGAACCGGGCGGGGAATCCGGTGGGGGACTTCCGCCCGCAAGACTCGCCCNTCATTCATGGCGGCGAAGTTGAATGCGGTAGCCCAGCGTTTCGAGCTGTAGGTGTAATGCAGGTCATAACCGCCAGACTTGAACGATTCAAATCCCACATCGGCATCCCGGTAAAATTCGAAGATNACCTTGTCGAAATTGTAACGCCCGCGATTCACTGGCAGGTCTTGTGCCCAGTAATCTNCAACCCGCTCAAATACCACCTTTTTNCCGCCACTGATGTCGCTGACCCGGTACGGGCCGCTGGAGACCGGNGGTTCCAGTGTGGTNCGGGTAAAATCGTGTTTTTCCCAGTAGTGCTTTGGCAGAATCGGGATGGCGCCAACNATCAGGGGCAAGTCCCGCCGCGCCTCACTGAAGGTAAAGCGAACCGTTTGTGGATCTATCGCTTCGACAGAGGCCACATCGACCAGNCGCAGGCTGTATTCGGGGTGCCCCTGTTCGCGCAGGGTGTTGAATGAGAACACCACATCGTCAGCGCGAATGGGTTCTCCATCATGGAAGCGGGCGCCATCACGCAGGTGAAAAATGCACCAGCTGCGGTCTTCAGGGTATTCAATCCAGTCGGCGATCAGNCCGTAAGCTGCTCCGGCTTCATCCCCCAGCGGGTTATGTGGCTGAGATCCCATTAGCAGGCTGTCACCCAGCTCGGTGACCCCGTACATCTGGATGCCGGGTGTATCAGCGGGGCTGATGCCCTTGAGGATATAGGGATTGAGGCTGTCGAAGGTGCCGTTTCCNAACAAGGTGATACTGCCGCCTTTGGGGGCGTCCGGGTTCACGTAATCCAGATGCTTGAAGTCGGCAGGGTATTTCAGGTCNCCGAAGGGGTGGTAGCCNTGGCTACGAGTGACGTGGGGCTGTTCCGCCTGTGCCGAAGGGAGAATCCCCAGGCACAGGCAGGCAGTGATCAGACATCGTTTAGAAAGATTGGCGAATATCAACGTAAAGAGTCAGCCGTTGCCCGGGTTGAATGTATCGGTTGCTGGCCACTGTCTGGTTCCAGCTCTTGATATCGTTTACCGATACATTAAAGCGGTCGGCAATGGCATACAAGGAATCCCCGTTACGCACGGCATAGCGAACCTTTCGGACCATCTTGTCGTCAGCCCGGCTGGCCGGGCTGGCTGCCTGGCTGCCTTTGGCCCAGATGGCAAGTGACTGGCCGATGCTCAGGCTGTCGCCAGGTGCCATGTTGTTCCAGCGTGCCAACTCTTTCACGCCCACGTCATGGGAACGGGCAATCGCCCACAGGGTGTCGCCGGAGCGCACGGTGTAATCGAGCCGGGTGCGGCCGTTTCGCTCACGCCCCTGATTGGCGGCAAGGCGGGCGTCGGCACTCAGGGTGTAGCTGTCACTACTGGCCGCGGGGCCGGGAATCAGCAGGGTACGACCTGCAATAATGGTGTTGCCCTTCAGATGGTTGATGCTGCGTAGTGCCTGGGGGGTGGTGCGGTAACGGCGTGCAATGGCGCCGAGGTTGTCGCCGGGCTGAATCTCATAGCGGGCCCATTGCATGCGCTGGTCAGCGGGCAGGGCGGCGAGGCCTGTGCGGAAGTTGTCTGCCCGCTCCACCGGGATTAGCAGCCGGTGAGGGCCATCCGGTGAGGTGGCCCAACGGTTGTAGGACGGATTGAGCAGGTACAGCTCCTCGACGGAAATGTCTGCCAGCCGAGCCGCCTGGGCCAGATCAATCTGCCCACCGGTGTCTACTTGCTCGAAATAGGGTTCGTTGCGGATGGGGTGTAGTGGTACCTCGTACTTGCCCGGCTCCTGCACGATCTGGGCGATGGCGAGCAGTTTGGGCACGTAGGCAGTGGTTTCACGAGGGAGTTTGAGGCTCCAGAAATCCGTCGGTTTACCCGCCTCTTCGTTACGGCGAATGGCACGGGAGACCGTGCCACCCCCGGCGTTATAGGAGGCCAGCGCCAGAAGCCAGTCGCCGTCAAAGCGATTGGACAGTTTCTGCAGGTAATCCAGGGCCGCATTGGTGGATTTGATGACATCGCGGCGCTGATCTTCCCACCAGGTGCGTTGCATGCCGAAGTAGTCACCGGTGGAGGGGATGAACTGCCAGGGGCCTGCGGCGCGNCCGTGCGAATAGGCAAAGGGGTCGAAGGCGCTTTCCACTATGGGNAGTAGTGCCAGTTCCAGTGGCATTTCACGGGCTTCTGCCTGCTCGACAATNTAGTGAAGATAGCGCTCGGAGCGAGTGGTCACCCGTTGAAAGTATTGNGGGTGNCGGGCATACCATTCCCGTTGCACGCGAATNCGGTCGTTTTCAACGGTGAGATCGAGNCCGTATCCGGCACGCAGGCGNACCCACAGATCGTCATCATCNGCCGGGTCNGGNTTGCTGGCGTCTTCCACCGGCGCGGGNTCTTCCATGCCATTGGCCAGGTTCACNTCATCTACCGANGGNTCGGCCGCNGGCATGGGNGGNAATTCATCNATGGATTGATGGCTGGCGCAACCAGACAACAGGGCCAGTCCTANCAACATGGCTGCGCTAAAAAATATTTTCATAATAATTCGGACAGCAAAAATTTTNGGTAATTCTAAAAGTCAGGCTTTGCCGGCAGCAAGCGCTGNNGGCTAAAAGTTGTCCTTCCAGCGACGCAAGGNGGCAAANGTCTGCGTATCACTCTCGCNGGCACCGGGCTCGCGGGCCTCGCAGGCTGCTTTGACAGCAGGNTCCGATGCCCTCAAAAAGGGGTTGGTACGGGTTTCTTCGGCCAGCGTGGAGGGCAGGGTAATCTCNCCCAGCTGCCTTGCNTGCTTCACGGCGCTGTGNCGNGNCTGCAGNCGAAGATCGTCCGGCGTTACCGCCAGGGCAAAGTCCAGATTGGCCTGAGTNTATTCATGNGCACAGTAGACCAGGGTCTCGCCNGGCAGTTCGGCGAGNGTTTGAAGGGANTCATGCATTTGTGACGGAGTTCCCTCAAACAGTCGCCCGCAACCTCCNGCAAACAGGGTATCGCCACAAAACAGCCAGTGCTGGTCGGCGCAGTAGAAGGCAATGTGTCCCAGCGTATGNCCAGGCACCTCCATCACNCTGAGGGCGATATCGAGCCCAGCGGGGGTAATGCAGTCATTGTGGNGCAAGGGATGCGTCATGCCGGGAATGGATTCNNGGGCTGGGCCATACACGGGGATATCCCTGTTGGCGGTAAGGGNTGCGATTCCGCCCACGTGATCCGGGTGGTGATGGGTGATCACGATGGCGGTGAGAGCAAGAGCGTGCTGGGCCAGAAACTNCTCGACCGGGGNGGCGTCACCGGGNTCNACCACGACGCAAGNGTCGCCNNGGGNGATGGCCCAGATATAGTTGTCACGGAATGCGGGGATGGCAGTGGGGCTCGANAGCATGACGTGATAGGCTCCTGANGAAGACGTTTAACAGGTATTGTCCCCATGCAATTGCCGCCACTCAACCGTATTTCGTTCAGNCCCTCTGCCGCNGGCTCGGAAGNGATGGTCCGCGNGTTCGACCAATGGCTCGAAACAGAGCCCGGCCANGCCGTGCTGGCTGCTGAAGCGGGCATGCTCAACGAGTGGTTGCGCGGCCAGGTCGGACAGCGTGCTGTGGTGGCGTACAGTAGCCGCGGCCAGGACTTGCTGCGCGAGTGCCCCTTGCGCTGGCATACCTCGGTGGCGCCGCCAGGGTTTGACGGAGTGGCGATCCAGGCGCGGCCGGAGTTGTTGCCCTTTGCCAAGAGTAGCGTCGATCTCATGGTGCTGCATCATGTGCTGGATTTCGCACAGGACCCTCACCAGGTGTTACGGGAAGCCAGCCGNGCGATTGCGCCGGGGGGCAAGATTGCGCTGGTCGGTTTCCATCCCTTGAGCATGATGGGGCTGGCGCGCTGGTTCTTTTGGCGTGAGCGTCCTGGCTGGTCCGGCCGTTTCTACCGGCCAAACCGTGTCACGGACTGGCTGCAGGTGTTGGGATTTGAGGTCGATGGGATGGCCAGTGGCTTCTATACTATGCCGCTTTCTCAACATGGCCGTTCGCGAATTCGGTTGCTGGCGTGGCTGGGGCGCGTATTGTGGCCTCGTCATGGCGGTACCTATTTGCTGGTTGCCCGCAAGCGGGCGGGTATGGTCAAGCCTTTGCCGAGCCGCCAACGTAAAGTGCCTCGCAATACCGTTGTTCCTGTGCCGGTGGCGCGCTGGGGGCAGCAGAACCGGGAGTCCTGATTCATTGAAAGCAGTTTATATTTATACCGACGGCGCCTGCCGGGGTAACCCTGGCCCAGGGGGCTGGGGCGTTGTGTTGCGTTACGGCAGCAATGAGAAAGAAATGTACGGTGGTGAGCCTGAGACCACGAATAATCGTATGGAGCTGATGGCCGCGATTCGTGGGCTGGAAACCCTGACCAAGCCGTGCCAGGTGGTGCTGACCACGGATTCCCGTTATGTCATGGATGGCATTACCTCCTGGATGGCCAACTGGAAGAAGCGCGGCTGGAAAACGGCCTCAAAGCAGCCGGTCAAGAATGTGGATTTGTGGCAGCGTCTGGATGCCGCTGCGCAGCCACACACCATCGATTGGCAATGGGTCAAAGGGCATAGCGGNCATCCGGAAAATGAACGNGCAGATGCGCTGGCCAATCGTGGCATCGACGAGTTGTAACCGAATACTGGTGAAGGAAAGCTAATGCGTCAGGTCGTACTCGATACGGAAACTACCGGNCTGGAGCCCAATGATGGGCANCGGGTGATCGAAATCGGTTGTGTNGAAGTCATCAATCGCCGGATNACCGGCAATAATCTTCATCTGTACCTCAACCCTGANCGGGACATCGACGAAGGGGCGCTGGCTGTGCACGGCATCAGCACCGAGTTCCTGGCGGACAAGCCCACGTTTGACAAGGTGGTTGATGAGTTTTTGGCCTTTGTAGATGGCGCCGAACTGGTGATTCACAATGCCCCCTTTGATGTGGGCTTCCTGAACCATGAATTGCGCCGGCTGGGCGCCGCCTACGGCAGCATTGAACAGCGCTGCGGGGTGCTGGATACCCTGGTCATGGCACGGCAGAAGCATCCCGGCCAGAAGAACAACCTGGATGCGTTGTGTCGCCGTTATGACGTGGAAAACGGACACCGTGAGCTTCACGGGGCCTTGCTGGATGCGGAGATCCTGGCGGATGTCTATCTCGCCATGACCGGTGGCCAGACCCGGCTGTCGCTGGGGGGGAGTGACGGCGCCGATCAGGGCGGTAGTGCAGTGGCAGAAGCCATCCGCCGGCTGGATGCCCAGCGCTCACCGTTGAAAGTAGTGCGTGCAAGTGAGTCTGAAGTGGCACGGCACAGTGCCAAGCTGCAAGCCATTGCGGGCAGTAATGGAGAGCCTACCCTGTGGGAGCGCTCCGAGAGCGATTCGCTGCACTAGGGAGCCTCTGAACAACGCCTTGCGTGCTCAGTCTTTCAGGCTGGCTCCCTAATCCTGTCTTTCTGTCTGACCGGGAAAGGGGGTAATACCCCTTCCCCGGTGGCCCCCATCAATGATGCTCTTCAGGGCTTTCGCTGTATTCACTGGCATCGTGGTGCTCGATCCAGCCATTCTCGTACATGTAGGTAGTCGCCGGCTCCAGTGCCATGGCCGTCATCACCAGACCGGTGATGGACATGACGATGGTGTAGGGCAGGGCCATGATCACCATGCGGCCATAGGACAACCTGACCAGAGGTGCCAGTGCAGACGTCAGCAGGAACAGGAAGGCCGCCTGGCCGTTGGGGGTCGCAACGGAGGGAATGTTGGTCCCGGTATTGATGGCGACGGCCAGCAGGTCAAAGGTATCGCGGTCAATTTCCTGCTTGAGTAGCGCCTGGCCGACTTCGTCTACATAGACCGTGGCGACGAATACGTTATCGGACACAGCTGACAGTACCCCGTTGGCGATGTAGAACGCCGGGCCCTGGACATGCTTCTCGAGGGTCAGTACGTATTCGATAACGGGTGCGAACAGCTGTTGATCGGCGATCACTGCGACCACCGCGAAGAAGACGGTGAGCAACGCGGTGAAGGGCAGAGCTTCCTCGAAGGCAGCACCGAGGCGGTGTTCTTCGATGATCCCGGTAAAGGATGTGGCAAGAATAATGACTGTGAGCCCCACCAGGCCAACCGAGGCTGCGTGAGTGGCCAGGCCAACGACCAGCCAGACGGCCGTGATTGCCTGGACAACCAGCGCTGCCCGGTTCTGGGGGGTGCGTTTGCGGTCTTGCTCCAGCGCGTACTGTCGCATGATGCCACGTACTTTTTCGGGGATATCCTCGCCGTAGCCAAAGCTGCCGCTGATTTCAAGGAAGACGCAGGTCATTAATCCCACCAACAGAACCGGCAGGGTAATGGGGGCCATGCGCAGGAAGAACTCGCCAAACTCCCAGCCTGCCTTGTTCGCAATCAGCAGATTTTGGGGCTCCCCCACCAGTGTGCAGACACCGCCCAGTGCGGTGCCGACCGCGGCGTGCATTAACAGGCTACGCAAAAAAGAACGGAATCGCCGCAGGTCCTCGCGGTGCAGTTCTTCAACGCTGGTATCGTCACCATGGTCGTGTTTTTGCTGGAATGTCTTGCCAGAGGCGACCTTATGGTAGATGCCATAGAAGCCGGTACAAACGGCAATGACCACCGCAGTAACGGTCAGTGCGTCCAGGAAAGCAGACAGCACCGCTGCCGCCATACAGAACAGCAGGCTCAATCGCACCTTGGATTTCACCCCCAGCAAGATGCGGGTGAACATGAATAGCAGCAGGTCTTTGAGAAAGAAAATACCCGCTACCATGAAGATCAGCAGCAGCATCACCTCAAGGTTGCTCTCTACCTTGTGCAGCACGGTATCGGCTGAGGTCAGCCCAATCATGACCGCCTCAATGGCCAGCAGACCACCCGGCTGTAGCGGGTAACACTTCAGGGCCATGGCCAGGGTGAAAATGAACTCTGCCAACAGCAGCCAGCCCGCGGTGACAGGGCCGAGGGTCAGGGCCACCACAGGGTTGAGCGCCAGGAACGCAATGATGGTGTACTTGTACCAGGCCGGAGCCTGACCGAGAAAGTTGTGCAAAAAGGCGCGGCCGATGGTCGCGGGCATGACAATTACCTGCTGGGCGTTGGGTGGGGGTTGGGCGCCGCAATGATAAGGAGTTGCCATGCCCCAGTACAGTGCAAAGCATGGACAAATTGTCCTAGATCAAGGTCGTATTGCGATCCCTGCTGGGTAGCGGTAACAGGTAATAAGGCTTTTACGCCTTTTGCAACTGTGGCGAGGTTAACAAAAAGCCAATAAATCAGTTGCTTACATTTGAAAGTTGACGCAGTGTTTAATCGCATGCCAAAGTTGATGCGCCTTGTTTTACAATCTTGTTGTAGTGTTTCGGGCGCATCCGGGGGGCAAAATACCCGGGCTTCAGCCCGACAATAATAAAGTTTGGTGCTTGCGGAGAGTCCATGGTCGCCATTACAAACACCACCTCCCTGACTTTTCTCAAGGAAGCGATCGATAGCACCTTGACCGAAGCTGAGACCCGGCTGGAGGCGTTTTCCGATGATAACGCTCTGAAAGAAGAGCTGGAGCACTGTGCAACGGCGTTTCAGCAGTTGCGGGGGATCTGTCAGGTGGTCGAGCTTCCTGCTGCCGCCCTGATGAGCGAAGAAATGGCGCTGGCCGCGCGCGAGTTGCTGGAAAAAGTGTCCGAAAGCCGGATTCAGGCGTTGGGCAATGCCATTGTGCTGTTGACCCGTTATTTCGATTACGTTCAGTTGAAGAATCGTACCTTGCCATCCTTGTTGATTGGCGGCATCAATGAGCTGCGTCGAGCTGGCGGCAAGCCATTGATTCAGGAAAGTCATTTCTTCAGTGCAGATCTGTCCCGCCAGCGCAACCCGGAAGCCCCTGACACTGAGGTCAGCCGTGATGAGCTGGCGGCATTATCTCGCCGGTTGCGGCATATGTATCAGGTCGGGCTGGTCGGTATCCTGCGTGAGCAGAACCCGCCGACGCACCTCAAATTAATGGCCCGCGCCATGGCGCGACTCGACAAGGCGGCAGGCCCGTGTGGCCTTAGCCGCTTTTTCTGGGTGGGGCAGGCCGCCCTGATGGCCATGGCGGCAGATGAAATGGCCCTTACGCCCGCTCGCAAGGCATTGTTGTCCCAGTACGATCGCCAGCTGAAGAAGGTGGTGTATGACGGTGGCCAGGCGTTGGATGAAAATGCGCCTTTACTGCTTCTCAAGGAAAGCCTTTATCTGGTCTCGCTGAGCGCCGTACAGGATGGTGTGATTGGCCAGGTGAAACAGGTCTTTGATCTGAAAAATGCAATTTCGGATACCGAGCTTCAACGTGAACTGTCCTTGATGACAGGGGCCAGTGGCTCCGTGATTCGTTCAGTGGCCAGTGCCATGCGGGATGAAATTGGTGAGCTGAAACAGACTCTGGATCTTGCCTCCCAGGGGGTGGCCGATACCAATTATGAAGCGGTGGCGGATAGTCTCAGTCAGTTGGGCAGCACCCTGTCCATGATCGGCAAAGATGATGACGCGGCGGCCATCAAGGACCGCTCCGCTCAGGTTCGGCAGTGGCCTGCTGACCAGAGTGTCGAGACCGATGCATTCCATGCCCTCGTGGATGATCTGCTGCGAGTGGAAAACGTGGCGGCAAATCTTGAGCGCAGCCTCGCGCCGGAAGATGATGTTCACAAGGCCAGCAATAACACGGCTATTTCCCTGTACCAGCTTGATGAAGCTCGAATGACAGTTGTCGGTGAGTGTCGGGCTGGCCTGGCCCTGGCCAAGCGGTCCATCAGCTCCTTCATGGACAACAATTGGGATGCCATGCACCTGTCAAACCTGCCAGGTACTTTTGCCTCCATTGCCGGCGGCCTGATGTTCCTGGAGTTACAGCGGGCGAAGGGGGTGACAGAAGCGTGTCACCAGTACATTCGCAAGCAATTGATCGAAGGCGAAACGGCCCCGACCCGCGAAAACATGGAGACCCTGGCCGACGCGCTGACCGGGGTCGATTACTACCTGGAAAGCATGGAAGAGCAGAAACCGATTGGCGAAGGCGTGCTTGAAGTCGCTGAAGAAAGCATGAAAGCCCTGGGGTACCCGGTGGACAAGGTTGCCTGACATGATTGATCTGTCTCGCCCGGAATCCAACGATGCCGACACCGCACGCTGCTACGTGATTCATGAGCAGAACATTCTGGTGGCAGGGGCGCCGGGTCAGGATTGGCTGCCACAATTGCCGGCGTTTCTGCTGCGCCAGCATCCGGATTACCATTTTCTTGGCTGGCTGGGCGATGAGCCATGCTATGTCTGCGAGTTCAGCCGCCATGAACTCGACGATGGTAGCCTGCAGCCCATGCCTGCCCGACGTTTGATGGGCGCGCTGGATGAGCCGGGTTTCTCCATGTTCAGTCGCGCTCTGCAGTTTCTCTCCTGGCAAAAAAATCACCGTTTTTGCAGCCGCTGTGGTACCCCGACAGAGCCGCACCCCCGTGATCTTGCCATGGTGTGCCCATCCTGCAGCTACAGCCAATATCCTCGTATCACCCCTTGTGTGATTACCCTGGTAACAAAGGGCGAGTATGCCTTGCTGGGTCGCTCCGAACGCTTCCCTGAAGGGTTCTTTTCCTGTCTTGCCGGGTTTATGGAAGCCGGTGAAACCGCGGAACAGGCGCTTGCCCGTGAGGTCAGAGAAGAAAGCGGCATTGAGGTGGGAGAGCTTCACTACCTGGGTAGCCAGTCCTGGCCGTTTCCGCATTCCCTGATGCTGGGTTTTCTTGCGGATTATGCCAGCGGCGAGATTCGCATTGATGACGATGAGATTGTCGAGGCCGATTGGTTTCATTACAACGATCTGCCGATGACACCGCCCCCGGGGAGCATTGCCCGCAGCCTCATTGATCACTGGATTGCCCGTTTTCATTAACAAGGACTTTTCATGAACTACACGCTTGCCCCTCTGGTTCTGTTTGCCTTCAGCCTGATTTTTGTGCTGCTGGGTGCAACGGTGCTCTTGCGTCAGCGCTGGTTGCTGCAATGGTTGAAGGGCACCGCTGGCATTTTGCTGGTTGTGGCAGCGGTCTATCTGAGCCTGTTTGCCCTGAACATTTACGGCTACAAGGAATATGCTCAGGAAGTGCCGGTGGCGACGGTGAGTTTTCGTCAATCCGGAGAGCAGTCCTTTATTGCTACAGTGACCCGCACGGATGGCAGCGCAGAGGATTTTCGCCTCAAGGGCGATCAGTGGCAGCTTGATGCGCGCATTATCAAGTGGCGGGTGCCTTTCAGTCTTCTCGGGCTGAAGCCGGGTTATCAGCTCGACCGGATATCCGGCCGTTACTATGCCCTGGAAGACGAGCGCTCCCGGGATCGCACGGTATACAGCCTTCACCGCGACCCGGTCGGGATTGATGTCTGGCAAATGGCCAATGATGGCTGGAGTGTGCTCATTGATGCGCGCTACGGCAGTGCGGCTTATCTGCCGATGGCGGATGGGGCCTTGTTTGAGGTTAACGCCGGGGCAACGGGACTTGTTGCTCGCCCCATGAACGGCGCCGCACAGCAAGCCATTTCTGGCTGGAATTGATTCCTCGGTTCAGGCATGCCTCTCTGGGGCATGCCAAAAGGCCTGTCCTGACTCCCCGTTTGGCATACCCCTCTGTACCCGGCTTCGGTAGAATCACGGGGATCTTTCTGTTTGCCCTGTCGGGGCAGCACTCACTGAAAACACCCAAGCAGGTACATTGTGATCGCGTTTCTTTCTGAATATGGCATGTTTCTCGCCAAGGTTGTCACTCTGGTGGTGGCGCTTCTCTTCATCATCGGGGGCATTGCCGCTTCCGCCAGCCGGGGCCGTGGTAAGGCCGATCAGGAGGGCGACCTGCGTGTGCGTCACCTGAATGATGACTTCGAGGATCTGAAAGACTGTCTTGAGCACGAGATCATGCCCGAAGCCCAGCGCAAGAAAATGCGCAAGGAGCGCAAGAAGCAAGACAAGCTGGAAGCCAAGCAAAAGAAAAAGGCGGGCACTGAAGACAAAGCCATGCCTCGCTTGTTTGTTCTGGATTTTGATGGTGATGTGCAAGCCAGCTGTGTGGAAAACCTGCGCAAGGAAATCAATGCGGTGCTGCAGGTGGCCAACCAGGATGACGAGGTGCTGGTGCGCCTGGAAAGCCCGGGTGGCTTGGTACACAGCTATGGGCTGGCGGCCTCACAACTTCGTCGTATCCGTAACAGCGGTATCAAGCTGACGGTCGCAGTCGACCGGGTTGCGGCCAGTGGTGGCTACATGATGGCCTGTATTGCTGACCGGATTGTTGCTGCTCCGTTTTCGATTATCGGCTCCATTGGTGTGGTCGCCCAGATCCCTAACTTTCATCGGTTGCTGAAGAAAAATGACATTGATGTGGAGCTGATGACGGCAGGGGAATACAAGCGTACCCTGACCATGCTCGGTGAAAATACCGATAAGGGCCGTGAAAAGTTTCAGCAGGAACTGGAAGACACGCACCAGCTGTTCAAGGATTTTGTGCGCGATAACCGTCGAGGTCTTGACCTGGACAAGGTCGCTACCGGCGAGCACTGGTTTGGCGCTCAGGCCAAAGAACTGGGTTTGATTGACGACATCATGACCAGTGATGAGTTACTGCAATTGCGCAAGGACAACCAGGCCCTGTATCAGGTTAACTGGGAAGTAAAACGCAAGCTTGGTGAGCGGTTGGGCTTTTCCATGGAGAACGTGCTGCACCGGGTGGTGGAGAAATTGTGGCACCGTGGCAGCCAACGGCAGATGCATTAACCCTGTTTGATTAACAGCCTGTCAAAGGAGAGGACCATGACGTTTCAGGCATTACTGACTACCGAAAGCGACAATGGCTACCAGAATGCGGTGGTAGAACGTGAGTTGGCTGATCTGGGCAGTGAGGGTGTGCTGGTGCGTGTGCAGTGGTCGTCTCTCAACTACAAGGACGCCCTGTCTGCTACCGGGAACAAAGGGGTGACCCGAACGTTTCCACATACCCCCGGGATTGATGCTGTTGGCGTCATCGAAGAAACCGGCAATGGCCCCTTCGCGGTTGGCGATACGGTGATTTGTACAGGTTATGACCTGGGTATGAATACCGACGGGGGTTATGGGCAGTATATTCGTGTGCCTGCTGAGTGGTTGGTGCCGTTGCCTGAAGGATTGGCGCCCCGCGATGCCATGTTGATGGGCACTGCCGGGCTGACTGCCGCGCTGTGTGTCGAATCGCTGCTCGATACCGGGGTAAATCCCGATCAGGGCCCGGTGTTGGTGACCGGTGCTACTGGTGGTGTGGGATCCATTAGCGTGGCAATTCTTGCCAAGCTGGGTTTTCGGGTCGCGGCAGTGACTGGCAAGGCCGATTCTCATGACTGGCTGCGTGAACTTGGCGCTGCTGAGATTGTGGATCGCAATGCGTTTCTGGAAAGTGCCAGCAAACCCATGCTCAAGGAGCAATGGGCTGGCGCGGTAGATTGCGTAGGTGGTGAAATGCTGGCCGGGGCGCTGAAGAGTCTGAAATACGGCGGTAGTGCAGCGTGTTGTGGCCTGGCGGGTTCGCCGAATCTGGAGATGACGGTATTCCCGTTCATTCTGCGTGGCGTGAACCTGCTTGGGGTAGACAGCGTGGAGTTACCCTGTGAAATCAAGCAACAGATGTGGCAGTTGCTTGCAGATCAGTGGATGCCAGAAAATCCGAAGGCGCTGGAAGCGGCCGAAATTGGTCTTGAAGACGTTAGCGAGTGGGTTGGAAAAATTCTCGAAGGTGGCGTGCGTGGTCGCGTGGTGGTGCGCTTGCCCTGAGATCCAACGTTGTTGCGGATTCGTAAAAACGCGGCCTTTGGCCGCGTTTTTTATGGATTCTGCGGTGCCCTATGATTCATTATTCATCCATGTTTTCGAATATGGACGGCAGAATCGGATATGGATAAAAACCATTGGCTCAAGATCGCCTGTTACCTGGATGGCCGGGGAGGGCGTACGGTTTTTGGCACGGATGAGGCTCTCCAGTCTGATCGTACTCACTGGGTCCATCTCGATTATACCGAACAGGCCAGTGCCGACTGGATGTCCGCCAATGGTATCCCTGACGGCGTGATTGAAGCGCTCACCGCTGCGGAAACCCGGCCGCGGGCGTCGGAAGTTCATGGCGGCCTTCTGGTTTACCTGAGAGGGGTGAACCTTCATCCGGGGGCCAGGCCGGAAGATATGATTGCGCTGCGATTGTGGCTCGGGCCCCATGGTGTGATCAGCACCCAGAAGCGTACGTTAGTGACCGTCGAGACGGTCGAGGGCACTTTGGCGGGTGGAGACGGCCCAGTAAGTGCGTCGGGGCTGGTCGCCAGATTGGTTGATGAGCTGACCTGGCGAATGGAAGATGTGATCGAGAATCTCGAGGCGGAGGTAGAAAGTTGCGCCGAGCAGTTGGAGGCGTCTCCGACCATGTCGTTGACCTCTCAGCTGAGTCTTTTGCGTCGCCGGGCGATTACCTTGCGCCGCTATCTGGCGCCGCAGCGTGAGGCGTTAGCGAAACTCCAGTCTGACCGCCACTTTGCTGAAGACGATATCCTGTTGGTACGTGAAGTATCAGACCGGCTCCAGCGACTCCTTGAAGACCTTGATGCTGCCCGTGAACATGCGACTCTGCTCCAGGAAGAGGTCTTTTCGGTTCAGAACGAAGCCATCAATGACCGCATGTATCTGCTGGCGATGATTTCAGCATTGTTTTTGCCGCTTGGCTTCCTGACCGGGTTGTTTGGTATCAATGTGGGCGGGTTGCCCGGCGTCGAGAATGACAAGGCTTTCCTTTGGTTCTGTGCCGGCATGACAGTGATTGCCATTGGCGTGCTGATCTGGATGCGAAAACGCCGCTGGCTATAAGGCGCAGCGGCGTTTTCGAACCGTTTGGCGAGGTAAAGCGATCAGGCCTGACGGTAGATCGGGCGGGGGTCGTTCACATCACCCTGATAGCGGACGGTGAAATCCTTCAGGCTGGCTACGGCTTCTTCGATGCTGCGATCTTCGCGTACTTCGAACGCGTTGAAACCACAGCGGGCCAGATAGAATAACTGATCACGTAACACATCGCCTGTGGCACGCACTTCACCCTTGAACGCAAAGCGGGTGCGCAACTCGCGAGCGTAAGAATAGCCGCGGCCATCCTTGAATGCAGGGAAGTGAATAGCCACCAGGGAAAGGGCAGAAAGGTCATCTGCCAGGTCCTTGGGTTCCTCGCCCGGTGCGAGCCAAACAGCCACATCGCCACGGGTCATCAGGGTGTCACGGTTCTCTTGCCAGTAAGCCAGCGGAACGATGACTTTGCCATCCGGCAGGCCTGCCTCGAGGGCATCTGCTTCCAGGCGTGCCCATTCGTTATCCACGATGGCGCCGTCAATAATGACCTTACCCATAGATATGCTCCTTGAACGGGTCCATGCCGATACGCTCGTAGGTGTCGATGAAGGGCTCGTTCTCGAGGCGCTTCTCGACATACAGGCCAATGATTTTTTCGATCACGTCGGTGATTTCGTCGGATTCGAAAGACGGGCCCATTTTTTCGCCTACCTTTGATTCGCGATCACCACGGCCTCCCAGGGTAACCTGGTAGAACTCCTTGCCTTTCTTGTCCACACCAAGGATGCCGATGTGGCCAATGTGGTGATGGCCACAAGCGTTCATGCAACCGGAAATATTCAGGTCGATCTTGCCCAGATCATGGAGATAATCCATGTCGTCAAAGCGGCGCTGAATGGATTCCGCTACCGGGATGGACTTGGCATTGGCCAGGGCACACAGGTCGCCACCGGGGCAGCACACCATATCAGTGAGCAGGCCCAGATTGGGGGTCGCAAAGCCCAGTGCGTCCAGTTCCTGCCAAAGGGCGAACAGGTCACTGGCCGCCACATCGCTGAACACCATGTTCTGCTGGTGGCTGTTGCGGATTTCACCAAAGCTGTACTTGTCGGCAAGATCGGCAACGGCATCCAGCTGCTCGTCGCTGATGTCGCCAGGTACCCGGCCGGTTTTTTTCAGTGTCAGGGTGACCGCACGGTATCCCGCCTGTTTGTGAGGGCGGGTGTTGGTGTGGTACCAGCGGTTGAAGGCCTTGTTGTCTGCCAGCAGGGCATCCAGTTCACTGGTGTCGACATCGCTGCGGTATTCCACATCGGTGAAGCAGGCCTGAATACGGGCCACTTCGGCTTCTGTCAGCGTCATGGGGCCATCTTTGAGCTCAGCGAATTCTTCTTCCACCAGCTCACGGTATTTGTCGGCACCCAGCGCCTTCACCAGAATCTTGATACGGGCCTTGTACTTGTTGTCGCGGTTGCCGTACTTGTTGTACACCCGCAGGATCGACTCCAGATAAGACAGCAGGTGTTGCCACGGCACGAACTCGCCAATCACGGCGCCGGTCATGGGGGTACGACCCAGGCCGCCGCCTGCCCATACCTGGAAACCGGTTTCGCCAGCATCGTTGTGTACCAGCTGCACACCGATATCGTGAACACCGATAATGGCCGGATCTTCATCNGGCACCGCATTGACCGCAATCTTGAACTTGCGGGGCAGGTAGGCGAATTCCGGATTGAAGGTTGACCACTGACGGATAATTTCGCACCAGGGGCGTGGATCCTCGATTTCCTTCGGGTTCACGCCGGCGTATTCGTCGGTGGTGGTGTTACGGATACAGTTGCCGCTAGTCTGNATGGCATGCATCTGGACATCGGCCAGTTCGGCCAGAATGTCAGGCACATCTTCCAGTGCCGGCCAGTTCATTTGCACGTTCTGGCGGGTNCTGACGTGNGCNAAGCCCTTGTCGTAAGTGCGGGAGATATGCGCGAGCCGGCGCAGCTGACGGGAAGACAGCAGGCCATAAGGAACGGCGATGCGCAGCATGGGCGCATAACGCTGGATGTAAAGGCCGTTCTGCAGGCGCAAGGCNAGAAACTCATCCTCGCTGAGCTCCCCGGCCAGGTATCGACGCGTCTGGTCGCGATATTGCGCTACCCGTTCATTCAGCAGTTGCTGATCGTGTTCCTGATAGACGTACATGGGACTGTATCACCGTCCTTTTGCTTGAAATTCAATAGCTAAGCGCCACCCGCACTGGGTGAGTGCGGCACTCTAACAAAGCGCCCTTATAGTGAAAAGAAATATCTTGGCATATCTCTATAACGGCAACCGATATAAAAAAGCCTATTTCGCGGCAGCGTCGAGCACCATGTTGACGGTGATGACCATGCCNATAACAAGCGCAATCACCAGAATGACGTAGACGCCGATATAGTTGCCGGCATCGCCCTTGGTGAAGTCCCGCTCCCGGTTTTTGGCGCTTTGCACACCGAACAGGGCAGCGAGAATGCTGTTGATCGTTTGCAGCAGGCCAGGTTTGGTGTCCTGATCNGGTGCATCNTTGGGGTCTGTCATCACATAGTCCTGCGTTATGGCGACGGCTAAACGCCGGGAATCGGGGCGCANATTGTACGCCGCNGCCGAGGGTGGGAACACCCCGTAATGANGCCGTTCGGCCCACCCTTGAAACGATTGGGCGGTGGCACCATTGAATATGCTGAGTACCTGACTAAAATACTCAGGAAAGAGACCTCAGTCGCCCTNCAGGCCGGCTTGAGGCCACGAACCGGATCAGGAAGCGTAATGGCAGAGCAGTTGATCGACATCACCGAACCGGCCCAGGACTACCTGCGAGACCTGCTGGGCAAGCAGGATCAGGGNGGCATTGGCGTGCGTATCTTTGTTGAGCGTCCCGGCACCCCNCATGCCGAGTGTTGCATGGCGTATTGNCCGGACGGTGAGCAGGAAGAGGANGATGTACGCTTCGATTACGAGGGCTTTCATGCCTGGATCGAAGGTAAAAGCGTGCGTTATCTGGAAGATGCGGTCATCGACTACAAGAAAGACAGCATGGGTGGTCAGCTGACCTTCCGGGCGCCGAAATCCCGTGTGCCGGATATCAGTGAAGACGCCAGTGTGGAAGAGAAGATCAACTACGTGCTTTACGCAGAGATCAATCCCAATCTGGCTTCTCACGGNGGNAGTGTNCAGCTGCTGGAGCTCACCGAGGACATGGTCGCAGTGCTGGAATTCGGCGGTGGCTGTCAGGGCTGCTCCGTCGTCGACGTGACGCTGCGAGACGGGGTAGAAAAAACCCTGAAAGAGCGNATNCCGGAACTGACGGGGGTTCGTGACAAGACAGACCATACCGTGACGGACAACGCTTACTACAGTTAGAAGGCAGCTGTGAGCTTTGAGCTACCAGCCAACAGCCAACTGTAAAAACAAAAACGCAGCCCTTGAGGCTGCGTTTTTTGTTTTAGGGTTTTAACTCGTAGCTCGTAGCTGNAAGCTCATAGCGGCTTTCATCCACAGCTCGGCTTGCGGCCCGCTGCCTTGGCCTGGTTGTACAGNGGCATCACCTCTGGCAGNCGAGCNTGCAGCCCGCCGATGCGNGTGGCATTGGAGGGGTGGGTGGACATGAATTCCGGTGGCCCATCGCCGTTGGCAGCCGCCATGTTCTGCCACAGATTTACACTCTCGCGAGGGTCGAAGCCCGCCTGGGCCATGAGCTGAAGACCAATAATATCGGCTTCGGCTTCATGCTTGCGGCTGAACGGCAGTGCGACACCATACTGGGCGCCGACACCGAGTGCNGCCATGATGCCCTGTTTGGTGGCGCTGTCTTCACCGGCCACTGCGCCCAGTAATTGAAGNCCATTTTGGGTGGCGTACTCCAGTGACATGCGCTCGTTGGAATGCTGNGCTTGCACATGGCCGATTTCATGGCCGATGACCGTCGCCAGCTGTGACTGATTGGTGGCGACCTTGAGCAGNCCGGTATTGACCCCGATNTTGCCCCCNGGCAGGGCAAACGCATTGGCGCTGTTGTCCTGGAACAGGTTGACCTCCCANTGCTGGCTGCCATCCAGCGTTGAGGTGATGGCGGTGGCCACNCAGCGTACNTANGCGGTTTGCTGCTGACTGCTACTGACAGGGGTCTCTTGTTTCATTTGCGCATAGGCGGTGGCGCCCATTTCATCCATTTGATCNGCTGGCATNAGCAGAAACTGGTTCCGTCCCAGNGGGGAGGTGGCACAGGCTGCCAGNGCTACGCCAGCGCAAAGCATGATAAGCGGTTTCTTCATTGTCATTCCGTTACTCCCATTCCCGAAGGAAACGTCGGGATACCCACATTAGCCAGCTGGCCCAGCCGGCGCTTCCGAGGAAGACTATAAGGCCAAACAGGGAGATACCCCAAGGTGATGGCCCAACTTTGCCAGCCAGCATGACACTGCCGCCAATGAACGAAGAGGCGACCAATAGTGCTTGGACCTGCCGATACTGGCCCCGTTCCAGTCGGGTCACCATTCTTTCCAGTTGGCGGGGGTCNAGTCCCTGCTCCTGGGGGCTTTGCTGGCCGGGGACAGGGGGGGGAGCATAGACCTTGTCGACCACATCCAGTGCCCGCAGGCTCAGGCTTTTGGCCAGTCGGGCAGGAGAGTAGCGGGTGCGGATCATGCGCTTGAGCAGGGGCTCGGCTTCGGTCATCAGATCGAAGTCGGGGTTNAGCAGGCGCCCGAATCCCTCCAGGGTAATGATGGCCTTGATGAACAGGGCAATATCACTGGGCAGCACCAGATTATGGTTGCGTACCATGGCGGTGATGTCATTGAGCANCGCGGTGATATCCAGTTCCGAGATGGAGACGCCGTGATACTGGCTGATGACATCTTCCACATCCGACACCAANTGTTCGAAGTTCACNGGTTGNCCATCGGACCAGCTGGCCAGAACCGCCGCGCACTGTTCAGCTTCNCGGATGACGACTGCGCGGGTCATCTGCAGTATTTGTTCACGGCGGCTNTGACTGAGCTTGCCGACCATGCCGAAATCGAGCATGGCGATACGGTTGCCCGGCAGGATGATGAAATTCCCGGGGTGCGGATCGGCATGAAAAAANCCGTCTTCCAGTGCCATTTTCCAGGCGGCCAGGGCGCCACGGCGNGCAATCTGGGCCCGGTCNAGGCCCGCGGCATCCAGCTTTTCCAGTGCCTTCGCCGGGATGCCTTCAATGTGTTGTTGAACCTGAACGGTGGATGACGACAACTCCCAGTAAACCCGCGGGACGGTGAGCCATTTCAGCGAACGCATGTTTTTGCGGATTCGATCGGCGTTACGGGCTTCAATGGTGAAGTCCAGCTCCCGCAGCAACGAACGGCGGAATTCACGGATCAATTCCACCGGGCGGTAGCGACGGATTTCCACGGAGTTGTCGCAAGCCAGCTTGGCCAGCTGGTCGAGCAGGCGAAGGTCGGAGTCGATCTTGTTACGAATACCCGGCTTCTGGATTTTGAGCACAACCTTCTGGCCGCGCCGGGTAAGGGCGCTGTGCACCTGACCAATGGAGGCCACCCCGATTGGGGTCNGGTCGACACGGGCAAACAGGCTGTCAATCGGCTTGCCCAGGGCCTCTTCAANCAATGGGGCAAGCTCTTCAAACGGAATGGCGCTGGCCTGATCCTGCAGCTTCTCGAACTCGGCAATCCAGTCCAGCGGAAACAGGTCAACCCGAGTGGCCAGTATCTGGCCGAGTTTGACAAAGGTGGGNCCCATTTCTTCCAGTGCACAGCGTAGTCGCTCTGCGGTACCCATGCGCAGGATGTCGCCCTTTACCGGGCTGCGGACCAGTTTGCCCGCCTGCTCAATGGGGGTGGCCAGCCCAAGCCGGCGGATCACGTCGGCAAAACCATACTTGAACAAAATGCCTGCCAGCTCGTTCATGCGAAGCAGGTCTTTACCGGTATGCAGCAGATTCACAACGGATCCTTGTTGAGGTGTCAGTCCCAGAGAATTACAGCTTGTGATGAATTCTGGCAAGATGCCATGGCATCAACGGCNGCAAGAAGTGCAAAAGCATGTCAAAACCCTATGTAAGAGAAGACCTGGTCGAAGTCAGGGAAAGCCCGCTTCATGGNCGGGGNCTGTTTGCCCGCCAGTCGATTCCCAAAGGCACGGAATTGGGACTATGCAAGACTCAACCTGCAAAAGGTCAGGGGCCTTACGTGCTCTGGATTGATGATGACGGTGANGAGCGATACCGGGTGTTGTGCAATCTGCGGTTTATCAACCATGGCAAGCAACCCAATGTGGCCTATTACGATGACCTGACCGTCGTGACCCTCANAGCGGTCAAGGCGGGGGCGGAATTGCTGCATGATTATGGGGATGAGTGGGAATAAGAGCAGTTAATAGTTAACAGTGAATAGTGAATAGCTAAAACCCAAATNCAAAAGCTTGGTCATTCCGGGCCCTGNCGAGGTATAGATGCAAGAGCCTCGGGTTGCGAGACTTGGGTCGCGAAANCCTTAAGCGACTACACGACCTAGAACGGGCAGGGGGAGGTGAATTCGCTCCACANGCCGGTGACGGGGTGGTTGAAGCCTAGCCATTCGGCGTGCAGCAGAAGGCGGGGGCTTAGGGCTTCGACTTCGGGAGGGGCGTACATATCACAGCCAATGATGGGGTGGCCCAGTTCCCGACAGTGGATGCGTAACTGGTGGCTGCGCCCGGTGACGGGGCTCAGGGCCAGGCGGGTGCGGTTATGCCGTTCGTCACGCTCCATCACCTGATAGTGGGTCAGGGCGTGTTTGCCGGTGTCATGACAGACTTTCTGCAACGGACGATTGGGCCAGTCCGCAATCAGGGGGAGCTCAATGCTGCCGGCGTCCTTCTCGACCAAACCCTGTACCACCGCCTGATACCGCTTCTTGACTGTTCGCAGCTGAAATAAACGGCTTAGCTGGCTTTGCCCTCGCTGACTCAATGCAAAGACCATAAGGCCCGAGGTATCCAGATCCAGACGATGCACCAGACGTATGTCCGGGTAAATCAGGCTGAGACGGGTAATGGCGCAGTCCTTGTTCTCGGGGGCGCGCCCGGGAACGCTGAGCAAGTAGGCTGGTTTGTTGATCAGCAGAATGTCCGGATCCTGATACAGGATGCCCACCCGCTCGTGACAGGTGGGCACAATGTAGTAGGGGGCAGTATCAGCCCCAGAGTTGTTGGAAGACATCGCTATACTGGCTGGCAAAGTGCACGGTGAGGCCGTCCTTCAGATAATCCGGCAACTCGTCGAAATCACGCCGGCAGGCATCGGGAAGAATCACTTCACGAATATTCACCCGCCGGGCGGCAATGATTTTCTCTCGGATCCCGCCAACGGCCAGAACCTGGCCGGTGAGTGTCAGCTCTCCCGTCATGGCGACCTTGCGCGGCAGCCGCTTGTTGCGCAGCAAGGACAGAATGGCGCTGGCCATGGTGACCCCTGCGCTGGGGCCGTCCTTTGGCGTTGCGCCCTCCGGCACATGCAGGTGGATAAAGGCATTGTCGAGACAGTCTTCCGCCAGCCCGTAGTCCTGCAGGTGGCATGCCACGTAACTGTAGGCAATTTCCGCGGATTCTTTCATTACGTCACCGAGCTGCCCGGTCAGTTTGAAACCACGTTGCTTGCTGTGGACCAGACTGGCTTCTACAGAGAGGGTGGCACCACCCATACTGGTCCAGGCGAGGCCGGTGACAACGCCAACGCCTCGCTGGGTTTTTTCTGTCTGGAAGTAGGGCTGCCCCAGAAACTCAGACAAATTCTTGCCACTGATGCTGAGCTTCTTCTCGCCAGCCAGCAGTTTGACGGCCGACTTGCGGATAATCTTGTTCAGTTGCTTTTCGAGGTTTCGTACCCCGGCTTCCCGCGCATACCCTTCAATAACCTGCCGCAGGGCACTGTCACTGATCTTGAGCTGGCCGGGTTTTACGCCGGCACGCTCCAGGGCGCGTGGCCACAGGTGCTGCCGGGCGATATCCACTTTCTCTTCGGTGATATAGCCGGAGAGGCGAATCACTTCCATGCGGTCGAGCAAGGGGCCAGGAATGCTGTCGAGGGTATTGGCGGTACAGATAAACAGCGAATGACTGAGGTCGAGCCGCTCATCAAGGTAATGATCCAGGAAATCCTGATTTTGCTCAGGGTCCAGTACTTCCAGCAGGGCCGAGGCCGGGTCGCCCTGAAACGATTGCCCAAGCTTGTCGATTTCATCGAGCATGATCACGGGGTTTGCCGTGCCGGTTTCTTTCAGGGCCTGAACCAGTTTGCCGGGCATGGCACCGATATAGGTGCGGCGGTGCCCCTTGATTTCGGCTTCGTCGCGCATTCCGCCAAGGCTGAAGCGGTAGAATTTGCGATCCAGCGCTTCGGCAATGGACTTGCCAATACTGGTCTTGCCGACCCCAGGGGGGCCGACAAGCAGGATAATGGAGCCTTTGACCTCACCACGTAGTGCCCCAACCGCAAGAAATTCCACAATGCGGTCTTTCACGTCCTGCAAGCCGCTATGGTGCCGGGTGAGCACTTCGCGGGCATGGCTGAGATCAAGATTGTCGTGACTGTATTGCCCCCAGGGAACACTGGTAAGCCAGTCCAGATAATTACGTGTTACGCCGTATTCAGGGGAGCCGGTTTCCAGTACAGACAGCTTTTGTAGCTCGTCTTCAAAGCGTTTGCTGACCGCATCGGTGGGAGACAGGGCCTTCATCCGTTCACGGAATTCATCCGCTTCGGCGGTCTTGTCATCTTTGCTCAGGCCGAGTTCGCGCTGAATGATCTTGAGTTGTTCGCGAAGGAAGAATTCGCGCTGGTGACGACTGACCTTCTCGTTCACTTCTTCGGAAATCTGGTTTTGTAGTCGGGCGACCTCCAGTTCCTTTTTCACCAGCGTCAGGACCTTTTCCATACGAGGCTTGAGCGGAACGGTTTCGAGTATGCTTTGCAGCTCTTTGCCTGAAGCACTGGTCAACGCTGCCGCAAAATCGGTCAGCGGGGAGGGTTCAGAAGGCGAAAAGTTTTGCAGGTAGTGACGCAGCCCTTCGTTATACAGTGGGTTGAGCGGCAGCAGCTCCTTGATGGTGTTGATGATGGCCATGCCATAGGCACGCACGGTTTCATCAGCGTCTGTACGTGGCTCTGGGTAACTGACTTCTGCCATATAGGGACGCTTGCGGTTCAGCCAACCCTGAATACGAAAGCGAGATGCGCCCTGGGCGACGAGCTGGAACTGATCATTTTCCTGATTCAGAGCGTGAACTTTCACCAGGCAGCCGTACTCCGGGAAATCCTCCAGCTCGACGGTGTCAGGGTCTTTGTCGCCCACGTAGACCAGGCCCAGCGATTGGTGGGGGGTCTGGCTAACGCGCTCGAGGGTCTGCTCCCAGATTTGCTTGTCCAGCATTACAGGTTGCACCAACCCGGGCATAAAGGGCCTGTGGCGTACAGGGATAAGATAGATGCGTTGCGGGCGCAACTGGTCGGGCAGGGCAAGGCTGCCCTGCGAGGTATCGGTGTCTTGAATATCGTCAGTCATGGTGTGTCACTTCCATTGAACGTGGAAATAACATGGTGCCGGGTGGCGGAATTTCAATTGTCGATAATCAGCAAATCGGCACAGAGATTCTTTGGGGTCTTGCTCCTGCGCTCGACGACGCGGGAATTCAGCCCTCCCTGGTCGCATTTCTCTGCCAGCGCATAAAATGGCGAGCGCCCGGGATCCGCGATGATAATCTGTTTTACACCGGCTCTGAGCGCGCGGCGGATCAGGTTGTAGAGCACAGGGGTTAGCTCATCCCAGAAGCAAATATCGGCTCCGGCCATGACCGTAACGTCTTTAAGGCGGGCGGTAGTGAGCTTTTCAAAGCGTAGCTGCTCGGTGGTGATATCCACCTTGTTGATCTGCGCATGCAGATCAAGATAGGGGAAAACGTCTGCATCGGCATCTACGGCGGTGACCCGGCAGCCAAACCGCTTGGCGGTAAAGATCGACAGTGGCCCCCAGCCGCAGCCAATATCCAGCAGGTGATCGTCCGCGCCCAGTTTGTTGCGGGTGAGGTGATCCATGATCAGAAAGCTGGAATTCCATACCTTGTTACCGTGAATGGAGGGGGTATGGTTGGCGCGTTTGAGGCGGCGGATTTCCTTGTGACCGGAACGCAGCAGGGTAATGCCCCGGGTGCGAATGGTGTGAGGCTCGCCTGCGCGTATAACGGGTACTGACATAATCGACCGCCAATTAAAAGATTGAAACACTAAGGTCAAGGCTCGCGGGATTCAAGCCCTGCAATGTCAGGCATAATGGGGGAATGGGTACTCGAGCGATGAAACATGATTAGGGAAAGTGTCACTGGGCTGGCTGGGCTGGCTTCCGGCAGGACGCGTTATTTGCGTGGTTTGGCGTCGCTTGCGCGTATTGGTGCGGTCTATGCCCGCGGTCGTGGGCGTTCATTGTCAGAGCGACATCATCAGGCGGCTGATATTGCCACCCAGCTTTGCCGGGCAAACGGTGGATTCTGGGTCAAAGCGGCGCAGTTTTTCAGCTGCCGCCCCGACGTGCTGCCGCTTGAGTATATTCATGCGTTTCAGCAACTGCAGAGTGACGCCCAGCCGGTGGAGTTCAGCCGTATTGCCAGGGTGCTCACTAAATCCTGGGGCAAGGACTGGCGCGATACCTTTCTGTGGTTTGAGGAAACGCCGATCGCCGTGGCGTCTATCGCCCAGGTACATCGAGCCAAGCTGAAGGATGGGCAGGAGGTTGCGGTAAAAGTCCGCTTGCCGGCGGTAAAACGCTTGTTTGAGCAGGATGCCAAGGTGTTTCAGGCGCTCGCCGCCATTGCCGCTCCCCGGTTTCGTGAGTTCGATCTTCGTCAGGCCATTGAGCAGTTGCTGGCCATGACGGCAACCGAACTGGACTTCCGTAACGAAGCAGCTAATACCTTGCGCTTTTCCCGTCAGCCCCATCCCGAGCGTATTCGGATTCCCGAGTTGGTAAAGCCTCTCTGTTGTGAACGGATATTGGTGAGCAGCTGGGAAGGGGGTAACCGTCTTCGCCAGCATCTTGATCAGCACCCCGAAGAGGCAGCGGATCTGCTTGGTGTGCTGCTCAGTAGCTACCTGCAACAGGTGACCCGGTTTGGCGTGTACCAGGCCGATCCGCACCCGGGCAATTTTCTGGTGAATGATCAGGGGCAGGTGGTGATTCTGGATTTCGGTGCCATTGGTGTGCTGAACCCAGATGAAGTGCGCCGCTATTCACGATTGTTGTTCGGCCTGATGGGATTTGAAGGGCAGGTCGATATTGGCGAGTTGTTCTACCAGGCGGGTTTTCGTGGTGGCAGTCCGGATACGTTGCGCGAACTGGCCATGTATGTGCTGACCGACAAGTTGAATCAGCAGGGGCCTGTTGGGGCCATGGGGGATCTGATGGAGCGTTTTCGTGAAGAGAGAATCAGCATCCCGGATTCGTACATTGGTATCTCGCGCGTATTGATCACCTTGGGTGGTTTTCTCATGACCTATAACGTGCCGTTCGATTGGCGGCCACCGGAGCTGCGTCGTTCAAACGGTTGAGCTTCCAGTGGCCGTGATGCTTGCCTTCTTTTCTCTAGTGCCGATTTTCGTTCCAGAATGTCCGGAAGGCATCAGCGCTTTTGGCGGGGGCTTCTGTCATCGGCAGATGGCCAATCCCATCCAGGATGACTGATCGTGCTCGGGGAAGACGCTCAAGAAACACCGGCACATTATCGACCCCTAACAGCCTGTCTTCCTTTCCCCACATGACGAGAGTGGGCTCATCCAGTGTTGCCAGTACATCGCTGTTTTCCAGATTCATGCCCGGATCCGTGCCTAACTGGCGAAAGATATCTTCCGCTACGGTAGCGTTATCCGCCTTGCGTTGCCCCATGACATCCACGAAGAACTCCGGCATGTAGGGCGGATCCTCCATGGCCCATTCCAGGGTCGTCTGGAACTCATCCCGGCTGTGGGGGATCAACGGGTTGCTGTTACTGCCTTGCAATAGGGCTTTGAACTCAGGGGTTTGGCGTGTCAGACCGGCAGAATCCACCAGCCCCATGGTCAGTACCCGTCGCGGGGCCTGTCGTGCCATCTCCAGCGTAATGGCTCCGCCCATGGAATTGCCGGCCACATGGAACTGGTCTAGCTGCAGGGCGTTCATCAGCGTCAGCAGCCGCTTGGCCTGGGCTTCCATGGTGTAGTCCAGCCCCAGATCGCGGGTGGTATCACCATGGCCGGGGAGATCAGGCACGACAAAATAGAACTCCTCTTCCAGGTTGCCGGCAAAACGCACCCAGTTGCTGGCATCGGCACCAAAACCGTGAATCAGCAGTACGGGGGTGGCATCGGCAGCAGACTCACTGACCAGCAGGTGCCACTGTATGCCGTCTTCTGTGGTGATCGTTTTTTCCTGAAGTCCGGCTCGTGAAATTTCGAATTCCAGTCCGTTCTCATAGGCCCATTGGGCAGAGTTATCACAGGCTGAAAGCAGGGAGGCAAGCAATAGTGCGGCAAGGCCGTGGGTAAAGGCGGCAAGTCGTAGGGGCATTATTGGGCTACTCGATCCGTAAGTGGTTTAGTCATTATAGAGTGCCATGACCGGGGCCTGCACACCGCCACGGGGGCCAAAAGTGCTCTCTTTGCAAGCGGAAATCAGCCTTGTCGGCGGGGTGCCTTCAGGTTCCAAACCCCGGCGGCAACGATCAGCAGTGTGCCCAACAGTGTGGTAATTACCAGGGTTTCCCCCCAGAACATCCAGCCGAGCAGTGCCGCCCAAATGACGGAAGAATAGTTGTAGACCCCGACCTGGCCGGGGCTGGCGATCTGATAGGCCGTGGTCATGGCAAACTGGCCACCGGTTGCCACCAGGCCAATGCCGATAAGCCACAGGTAATCGGTCCCGACGGGCACGGTACTGGTCCAGGCGAGGGGGAGGGCGGAGAACCCGGTCGCAAACAGGGCAAAGTAGAACACCACCCGTTGCGGAGGTTCGGATACCGCCATGCGGCGGATGCTGACCTTGGCGATACTCATAATCGCGGCCCCGGCCAGTGCAACCCACATTACCGGATCAATCTCACCCGAATCTGCCCGCATGATGACGGCAACGCCGACAAAGCCCACCAGAATAGCAACCCAGGTACGCAGGCCGATCTGTTCGCGTAGCCATAGCCATCCCACCACGGGAAGGAAGAAGGGCACGGTCATTTTCACCAGTACCGCTTCTGCCAGGGCAATATGCCCGATGGTGTAAAAGAAGCAGAACATGGCGGTCACGCCCGTGAAGGCACGTATCAGATGCAGATGAATATTGGCGGTACGCAGTTGGCCAAAACCGCCACGCTGCATGATGATGGGCAGAAGGAAGAGCAGGCCGAAGAGATTGCGCGCGAAAACAATCACTTCGGTATCCAGGTGATCCGAGAGCAGTTTGATCATTGCCGCCATGATGGCCAGCAAGCCTTCCCCCAGTACCAGCAGCAGGGCGCCCTTCAGGGGTTGGTCATTCACCCGGCGGTGTGTCCGTCGAGCGGGGTGCCCCACAGATCATGTTCATCTGCATGCTCGATGGTGACCTTGAGGCGCTGGCCGGGCTGCACGTCGGTGATGCCATTGAGATAGACCAGGCCATCGATCTCCGGTGCATCGGCGCGGGAGCGGGCAATGGCGCCTTCGTCATCTACCTCATCAATCAACACTTCCTGAACGCTGCCGATCTTTTTCTGCAGCTTGTCGGCGCTGATGCGGGCCTGCACATTCATGAAACGTTCGCGGCGCTCTTCGGCCAGTTCCGGGTCTACCGGGTTGGCCAGTGCGTTCGCCGGGGCGCCTTCCACTGGGGAGTAGGTGAAGCAGCCGACGCGATCCAGCTGTGCTTCCTCAAGCCAGTCGAGCAGCAGCTCAAAATCATCATCGGTTTCGCCGGGGAAACCAGTAATAAAGGTGCTGCGCAGGGTAATGTCGGGGCAGATTTCACGCCAGCGACGGATCCGCTCAAGGGTATTTTCGGCATGAGCAGGGCGTTTCATCGCCTTCAGTACCGTCGGGCTGGCGTGCTGGAACGGAATATCCAGATAGGGAAGGATATGACCCTCAGCCATCATCGGGATGATGTCGTCCACGTGAGGGTAGGGATAGACATAATGAAGCCGAACCCAGGCCCCCAGTTGTCCCAGGGCCTGACAGAGCTCCAGCATCCGGGTTTTCACCGGCATGCCCTGCCAGAAGCCGGTTTGGTATTTGCGGTCGACACCATAGGCGCTGGTGTCCTGACTGATCACCAGCAGTTCCTGTACCCCCGCTTTGACCAGCCTTTCAGCTTCATCCAGAACGTCGCCCACCGGGCGTGAGTCCAGTTTGCCACGCATGCTCGGGATGATGCAGAAGCTGCATTTATGATTACAGCCTTCGGAAATCTTCAGATAAGCATAATGACGCGGGGTCAGTTTGATCCCTTGTGGGGGGACCAGATCCAGAAAGGGATCATGGTTCTGCAGCGGTGGTACCACCTGATGAACCGCGTTGACCACCTGTTCGTACTGCTGGGGCCCAGACACGGATAACACCGAGGGGTGTACCTTGCGAATGGTCTCTTCTTCCACCCCCATGCAGCCGGTCACAATCACCTTGCCGTTCTCGTGAAGGGCTTCACCAATGGTGTCCAGGGATTCCGCCTTGGCATCGTCAATAAACCCACAGGTATTCACCACGACCACGTCGGCATCATCGTAAGTCGGCGTGACTTCGTAGCCTTCGGTGCGGAGCTGGGTCAAAATGCGTTCGGAGTCCACCAGGGCCTTGGGGCAACCCAGGCTGATAAAACCGACTTTGCCGGGGGCTTTACCGGACATAGTTCACCTCGAGATTGGCTGCCGCCTGTCGGGCACAAACGGCTGGCTGAGTGTCAGAGTGGGTGGGCGCGCAATTCTACCGTTGTCGCAGCCCTTAAGCCATGGGCGATTCCGGTATAAGGTGAGCCATCAGAGGGAGATTGTATGCGCTGTTTTCTCGGCATTCCGGTCTCGGGCCCGCTGGCCCATGAATGTGTGGCGTTGTCACTGGGACTGCCTCAGGCGTCGCCGCGGCGAAACCTGCATCTGACGTTGGCCTTTTTGGGGGAGTGCTCACCGGGTTCCGTCAAACGTCTGGTCCCTGGCGTGTCTGCACTGGCTGCCCGTCATGCTCCCTTTACGATTGCCTTGACGGCCTGTGAGCCCTTCCCTGAGCCAGAGGGACCCTATCTCGCGCTGACGCAAACCACCCAAACGGCTCTGGCATCGCTCCATGACGACATTCAACAGTTGCTCAGTGCAGTCGACGGCTTCACGGCGGAGGAGCGGCGGTTTCGCCCCCATGTAACCCTGGCCAAACCTGGAGAGCCATTGCAGAGGCGCACGGGGCAGTGGATTCTGGATGCGGATCAGTTGTGGCTCTATGAAAGTGACAGCCGTCACGGAAGGCCGCCGAGTTACCATCCGTTGCAGCGTTTTGCGCTTTCCGGTGGTTGAAATCCCCATCAGGACCCGCATGCTTCAACGGACGACCTCACACGACAGTGAACAGGAGTTTCACCATGCAGTTACTCAGCAACAGCCTGACCGATCAGGCCCCCATTGGTGAGAAGTACGCCTTTGCGGTCAAGGATGCAGATACCCACGTGGCCCTTTCCAGCAACATCAATCCCCATCTGGCCTGGAAAGACGCGCCGTCACAGACCCGCTCATTTGCCGTGGTTTGCCATGACCCGGATTGTCCCAGTGCCGGTGACGATGTGAACCAGGAAGACAGGGAAGTCCCGGCAGATTTGCCGCGGGTGGATTTTTATCACTGGACCCTGTTCGACATTCCTGCCGGTCAGAGTGAAATCCTTGAAGGCGAGCATTCGAGCGAAGTGACCGCCCATGGCAAGAACGGCCCCACTGCCCCGCAGGGCCTGCGCCACGGCAAGAACGACTATACCGGCTGGTTTGCCGGTGATGCGGATATGGAAGGGGAGTACTTTGGTTACGATGGGCCCTGTCCGCCGTGGAATGACAGCATCGTGCACCGCTATGTCTTCACCGTGTACGCACTGGACGTGGAGCAATTGCCGACAGAAGGGGATCTCAGCGGTGCCGCGCTGGTCGGGCTGATCAAGGCGAATGCGCTGGATTCCGCCAGCATCACCGTGAGTTACACCCTGAATCCGCGACTGGCCAAGTAGACGGCTGTTGGGGAATCAGGAAAGAAAAAAGGCCGCGGAAAGCGGCCTTTTTCGTCAGCCCCCGGGGATGGGCTGGAATTGGTCGGAATAGCAGGATTCGAACCTGCGACCCCTACGTCCCGAACGTAGTGCTCTACCAGGCTGAGCTATATTCCGGATCTGGTGCTGGCGCATTCTAGCAGCGAATTCTGAAATTGCCATACCTAAATCCCCCGGTGGGGGTCGTTTGCACAGATTATGGCCAACCCGGAATCACACAGGCAGAATGCCACGCCAGACTGGCAGGTGAAGAGACGCAATGACGGAATTTGAGCATCCTTGGGGCACGCTAACCTTGCAGCGCTGGCCGCTAAAACGGCAGGACGCATTGCAGGCCTGGGACAACGCTGACCTCTATCTGCTGAAGACTCTGGCGGATCGGGGCGAAGGGACAGCGACGCTGTGTCTCAATGACAGTTGGGGAGCGCTGGCGCTGGCTGCAAGCCAGCATGGCGAGGCGCTGTCCTGTGGTGATTCCTGGCTGGCGTGGAAGGGGATGGCCATCAACGCACAGACCAATGGCCTTGCCCCTCCCCAATGGTGCTGGCCACAACAGGCACTTGATGTCACCCCGGATCAAATAGTGCTGAAAGTCCCCAAATCCGTGGCCCTGCTGGAATCCCAGCTGGACTGGATCGCGCAGAATACGCCGGGCGATGTACCTGTCTGGCTTGCGGGAATGGACAAGCATTTGCCACGCCAGCTGGTTCCGCTGCTGGAGAGGTTCCTGGGGAATGGCCGCGCCGAGTACGGTTGGAAAAAAGCGCGCTTGTTCAGTGCCCGAACACCGGGGCAATCCCTGGCACAGGCGGACTATCCTTCTACCATTGATTCTCCATTCGGCCCCTTGGTTGTTCATGCGGGGGTGTTCTCACAGTCCCAGCTGGATATCGGCGCGCGCTGCTTTCTGGACCATCTGCCAAAGAATGTGACGCCAGACATGCGTGTGGCAGACCTGGGCTGTGGTAATGGCGTCATGGGGCTCGCCATGCTGGCCGCTTCGCCCGGTTGCCGGGTGACGTTTTGTGACGAGTCCTGGCTGGCCTTGCAGAGCGCCCGGGAGAATGTAGACCGCCACAGCCCGAACGCAAACGCCCGGTTTCATCTGGGCGATGGGTTGAAAGGCGCCGGAGGCCCGTTTGACCTGATCTTGCTGAACCCGCCTTTCCATGAAGGCCATGTGGTCGGGGATCATGTGGCACGCCGGTTGTTTCGGCAGGCCAGCGAGTCGCTGGCACCTGATGGCGAGTTATGGGTGATCGGAAACCGGCATCTGGGGTATCACACCGTGTTGCAGCGGTTGTTTGAATCGGTCGAGGTAGCCGGCAGCAATCGAAAGTTTGTGGTGTGGGCTTGCCGGTTGCCACGAGGGCGACCTGGCCACTCCTGACGCGCCATGGACTGGTTCGTGCTAGTAGGGAGCCTCTGAATAACTCCTTGCGTGCTCAGCGTGTCCTGAAGCGTGCAGCTGTTGTGTCTTGTCTCGACGGTAAGGGTGGTTCCCTTTCCTAGAGGCAAGGCGCAGCAGATGTGCGCTTCAGGCCGCGCCTTTATGCTCGTCAGGGTACGTAGGGTCTTCCAGGCTGGCCCGCACTCGTTGTTGCGCTTTTTCAATGGATGGACATACACCTTCAAAAGCGCGCCCCTCTTTACCTTTTGACCCATAGAGGGGGCGAACCAGCCTGAAAGACTGAGCACGCAAAGGGTTATACAGAGGCTCCTTAATACGGCCTTGGTCGCAGGCGGAGCACCGTTTTCTCCCCATGGCAGTGCAAAAACAGCGCAATGCGGCGGTAACCGGCCCCTGCACCAAAACGGTGGTGCATTTTGGGGAGGGAGGGGCGGTGCATAACAGTGCCGCTTGTGCAATTTATGGGCGTGCGGGGTGGGTGGCGGTGAATCGTCAATGGCTAACCATATGAAAAAAAAGGTTTTTAAAAATTGGCACAGCATTTGCCTTATACGACTCATCACAGCAATAGCGTTGTGACGACATAACCATCTTCGTGACCAACGGCGGTCACGAGAAGATTCGAGCAAAGGCGCTCAAGGTACCCGGTCAACGATGACGGGGGACCCTGAGCGCTTTTTTTATGCCTGCCGGAGAGCGGGCTAGTGAGGGAAGACTGATGAAAAAAATGATTCGTACGGCACTGACAGCGTTGACCATGGGGCTCTCTGCCAACGCCATGGCGGCAGATTCGGTGGGCTGGCCGGAGAAGGCCGACCTGAAATTTGGTTTTATCAAACTTACGGACATGGCGCCGCTCGCCGTAGCGTACGAGAAAGGGTATTTCGAAGAAGAGGGGCTTTTCGTCACTCTGGAAGCCCAGGCCAACTGGAAAGTGCTGCTGGACCGGGTGATTGACGGTCAGCTCGATGGCGCACATATGCTGGCAGGTCAGCCGCTGGGTGCCACGATTGGTTATGGCACCGAGGCGCATATCATTACGGCCTTCAGCATGGACCTGAATGGTAACGGCATTACCGTTTCCAACGCGGTTTGGGAAGAAATGAAGAAAAATATTCCCAGCGAGAACGGTAAACCGGTTCACCCCATCAAGGCTGATGCCCTCAAGCCAGTAGTGGAAAAGTACAAGGCGGAAGGCAAGCCTTTCAACATGGGCATGGTGTTTCCGGTATCCACCATAACTACGAGTTGCGTTACTGGCTGGCCGCCGGGGGTTTGAACCCGGGGTACTACGCTCCCCACAAGGGCGATACCAGCGGTCAATTGCAGGCGGATGTGCTGCTGTCGGTGACACCACCACCGCAAATGCCCGCCACGCTGGAAGCCGGCACTATCTATGGTTACTGCGTGGGAGAGCCCTGGAACCAGCAAGCCGTATTCAAGGGGATTGGGGTTCCGGTTATCACCGATTACGAAATCTGGAAAAACAATCCGGAAAAAGTGTTTGGCGTGAGCAAGGGCTGGGCTGACAAGTATCCCAACACCCATATTCGTGTCGTGAAGGCGATGATTCGTGCGGCCAAGTGGCTGGATGAAAACGATAACGCCAACCGTCCGGAAGCCGTGAAAATCCTGTCTCAGCCGAACTATGTTGGCGCCGATTATGACGTGATCGCCAATTCCATGACAGGCACCTTCGAATACGAAAAAGGCGACAAACGCCCGGTGCCGGATTTCAACGTGTTCTTCCGCTACAACGCGACCTATCCCTATTACTCCGATGCTATCTGGTATCTGACCCAGATGCGCCGTTGGGGTCAGATCAGCGAGAGCAAACCCGATAGCTGGTACATGGACGTAGCGAAGAAAGTGTATCGCCCGGACATCTATGCCCAGGCGGCCAAGTCACTGATCGCGGAAGGCAAGATTGCCGCCGATGAGTTTCCCGATTTTGCCACGGAAGAAGGCTTCAAACCGCCGCAGAAAGGTTTTATCGACAACATCACCTACGACGGCCGCAAGCCCAACGAATACCTGGCGAAATTCCCGATTGGTCTGAAAGAGGGTGACGCGCTTTAAGCGCTCGCCCGCCGAGGAGAAGCAATCATGGTGACCCTGACATTCCCAACCTGGATGGAACCCTATCGCGCCCTGGCCACTGGCAAGCCCTGCTGCGTCAGCTGATTTGGCCGGTACTGGGTATCGCGGCTTTCCTGTTGCTGTGGCAACTGGCGGCTCAGCGTATCGATACCTCGCTGGGGCAGTTCCCTGGTCCTTCACAGGTCTGGGAGCAGGCTGGAAGCTTGCTGGATGAGCATCAGGCGTCACGGGCCAAAGAGGCTGCGTTTCATGAGCGGCAGGAGAAGTACATTGCCAGCCGTCTGGCGCAGCAACCGGAATGGGAACCGGTCTATCGCAGCTACACGGGAGCGCCGACGTTTTTTGACCAGATTGGCACCAGTCTGATCACTGTGATGAGTGGTTTTCTGCTGGCCTCCATGATTGCCATTCCGCTGGGGATTTTTATCGGCCTGAGCAGCACTGCCCATGCCGCCATGAACCCGCTGATCCAGTTGTTCAAACCGGTATCGCCGCTGGCCTGGTTGCCGCTGGTGACCATGGTCGTAAGCGCGGTGTACGTAACGGATGATCCGTTGGTCGCCAAATCGTTTCTCACCTCCATGTTCACGGTGTCGCTGTGCTGTCTGTGGCCGACGCTGATGAACACGGCAGTAGGGGTGACGTCGGTAAGCCAGGATCTCACCAATGTGTCACGAGTACTGCGTCTTAACGCCATGAGCCATGTCCGCAAGATCGTACTGCCATCGGCATTGCCGATGATGTTCACCGGTCTGCGTCTTAGCCTTGGGATCGCCTGGATGGTGTTGATCGCCGCCGAGATGCTGGCCCAAAACCCCGGGCTCGGAAAATTCGTCTGGGATGAATTCCAGAACGGTAGATCCCAATCCCTTGGCCGGATCATGGTGGCGGTCATCGTCATCGGTCTGATCGGTTTTCTGCTGGACCGCCTGATGTTGATGTTGCAGCGGGCTCTGGTCTGGGACAAGTCATCCGTGCAGCGATAAACGACCGAATAGGAGAATCTTCATGAAAGCACTACTGGAACTGTCCAACGTGGGGATGAAGTTCGACACGCCGAAAGGTCAATTCGAAGCCCTTAAGGATGTAAACCTGAAAATCGAGTCTGGTGAATTTGTCTCGTTGATCGGTCACTCCGGTTGCGGTAAATCCACTGTTCTCAACATCGTCGCCGGTCTATTGCAGGCCACCGATGGCGGCGTGATTCTGGACAAGCAGGAAGTCACGGAGCCTGGCCCCGAACGGGCCGTGGTATTCCAGAATCATTCACTGTTGCCCTGGTTGAGCGCCTTCGAAAATGTGGAGTTGGCGGTCAAGCAAGTGTTCAAGAAAACCAAGAGCAAAGCCGAGATCCGTGACTGGGTGGCACACAACCTGGAGCTGGTGCACATGGCCCATGCCATGCACAAGAAACCGGATGAAATTTCCGGCGGTATGAAACAGCGCGTGGGGATTGCCCGGGCACTGGCCATGCAGCCACAGGTATTGTTGATGGACGAACCGTTTGGTGCTCTTGACGCACTGACCCGGGCACACCTTCAGGATTCCCTGATGGAAATCCATGCCCAGCTGGGTACCACCGTGATCATGATTACCCACGATGTGGATGAGGCGGTGTTGCTGTCCGATCGCATCGTGATGATGACCAATGGCCCGTCCGCCACCATTGGCGAAATCCTTGACGTCAAGCTGCCGCGGCCCCGGGACCGTCTTGCCTTGGCGGATGATCCCACTTTCGTGCGTTGTCGCCAGCAGGTGCTGCAGTTCCTGTATGAAAAGCAGCGCAAGGTGGAGCCGATGCCGAAACGCAACAGCGCCAACACAGAAGGGGTGCGTAAACGCGCCTGATTTTCCGCTTAACGAATACGACTGCCATTGCCCTGAACAGTGGCGGTAACAGGAAAGGTATGTCCGCACGTTGCGGAAAGCCTGAAAAGTTTTACTGGGAAGTTAACTTGCTGAGGAAGAAAAACATGAAACATTCTGCCATTGCTGCCGGCGTCATACTCTCCACGCTGGGCTTTACGGGGACGGCCAGTGCTGAAGAGGATGCCTTTATTACGGCTCTGAAAAGCGGCACGCCACTGCTCAATATGCGCCTGCGCTATGAAGAAGTGGACAGCGATGCCTTCACCGAGGAGGGCCAGGCACTGACCTTGCGTACTCGACTGGGTTACCAGAGCGGGAAATTCTATGGCTTTGATGTGATGGGGGAATTTGAGGATACCCACATCGTCGGCCAGGTGGATAATTATGCCCCGAACCAGGCCGGCTACCCGGTGATTGCCGACCCGGAAGTGACCGAGCTGAACCGTGCGGCGATCAGCTACACCGGCAGCAATGCACTGGAAGGTTTTTCTGCCATCTACGGTCGTCAACGCATCATCTATGACAATGCGCGCTTTGTGGGCAACGTGGGCTGGCGGCAGGACGAACAGACCTTCGATGGTGCCAAAGTGGATTATGCCCTCAGTGATTTCACTTTCTCTGCCGCTCATCTGACTGCGGTCAACGGCATCACTCCCGTATTCGACGCCAATGTGTCCAGCAACCTGTTCAACGTGGGCTGGAAAGGGGCGCCCGGCGGCTCCCTGACGGCCTACGGTTATTTGCTGGAAACCGACAACGTGCCGGATTCCAACAATGACACCTGGGGTCTGCGTTACGCCGGGGCCTTCGATCTGGATGCCATCAAATTGCTGTTGACCCTGGAGGGTGCCCAGCAAGAGGTGGAAGCGGGCGATACCGAGTACTACTTTGCTGAGCTGGGCGCAGAAGTCGCCGGCGTTACGGTGAAAGTGGCACAGGAAGTGCTTGGTTCAGACGACGGCACGGTCGCATTCCAGACCCCGTTGGCGACAAAACATGCCTTCAATGGTTGGGCGGACCTGTTTCTGGCGACCCCTGCAAATGGTTTGCAGGATACCTTTGTGAGCGTGGGCAGCAAGCTGGCGGGATTCAAGCTGGCGGCGGTCTATCACGACTTTCAGTCTGATGAAGGTAGCAGCGACTACGGGTCGGAACTGGATGTACTGGTGGCGCGCCCGATAGGCAAGCACTACGTGGTAGGCATGAAGTATGCCGATTACAGTGCGGAGGATTTTGCCGACGATACCCGTAAAGCGTGGGTGTGGGGTGAGATTAAATTCTGATCACATTTTGGTGCCAGGAAGTGCATCGCACTGGTGCACTTTTGGGGTGCACGAATGCTGGTTTAATAAACACATTATAAATCATCAGGTTATGAATAGGATGGCTGGCACAACCGTTGCAAAAGAATCCAGAACAACCACGATTCCGGACGCGCACGACGTTATGGCCCTGAAAATCATGCTGGTGGACGACCAGCCACCTCGCGCTGCCATTCTGGAGCGGGCTCTTATTGATGAGGGCCATGAAATCCTGTGTCGCCTCACCAGTGCGGCTGGCTTGGCGGAAAAGGTACAGGACAGCAATCCGGATGTAGTGATCGTTGATATGGATGCGCCGGACCGGGACACCCTGGAAAGTATGGCGCTGGTACAGCGTGATATGCCGCGCCCCATGGTGATGTTCTGCAACCAGGATGACGAAGACCTGGTCGTGGCCGCTCTGCGGGCAGGGGTGAGTGCGTATGTGGCAGGGGAAACGGATCTGACCCGGGTACGTGGTGTCATGCGGGTGGCCACCGCCCGTTTTCGTGAGTACCAGGCTCTGCGTGAAGAGCTGGAACAAACCCGCGAAGCACTGGCCGAACGCAAGATTATTGAGCGTGCCAAAGGGTTGCTGATGCAGCGTCGGCGGCTCAATGAACAGGATGCTTACAGCACCTTGCGCCGCCAGGCGATGAATACCGGGCAGCCCCTGGTTCAGGTGGCGCGTTCGGTGCTCGATTATGCCGAGATGCTGAAGGCACAGGGATAGTGGGAGCGGTGGTTTCATTGTGATCTTTGGCGCAGGCCCAATTCCGGTTGAGCGACCGCTCTCACAAACACAGGAGAGAACATGCGACGTGTGATGCCATTGAAGAAGTCTCGAAGCCTGATTGCTGCTCCGGCCAAACCCGTCAGCAGGGCACGGCGTCCCGTTGAAGTGTGTGAGCCTCTGCGGCGTTCCGCCGCCAGCGTTCGGCGTCAGGGACTTGCGGAGCAAGGTGAATGAAAATTCGTATTGGCTACATGCCGTTGACCGACAGCCTGCCGCTGGCAGTGGCACAAGAAGCGGGTTACTTCAGTGCCGAAGGGCTGGATGTGGAGTTGCAGCCGGAATGGAGCTGGGCAAGTCTGCGCGATCGCCTGTTGGTAGGCCAGCTGGATGCGGCCCCCATGCTGGCGCCCATGTTGATGGCCACGACGCTGGGGTTGGGCTGTATCAAAAAACCACTGGCCACTGCATTTTCAATGGGTTTGAACGGTAACGGCATTACTGTGTCGCCGATGCTGTTCCAGGGGCTGTGTGCGTTGTCCGAAGGGCCGACCCCCAACGACATGGCCAATGCCATGAACAAATTAGTGGCGGCGCGGGCCAGTAGTGGTGAAGACCCTCTGGTGCTGGCGGTCGTTTTCCCTTTTTCCTGTCATGCCTACCAGTTGCGTCATTGGTTGAGTGTGGCGGGATTGGACCCGGATCACGACGTCAAGCTGGTGGTGCTGCCGCCATCGCAGATGGTGGACCACTTGCGCATGGGCCATATCGATGGCTTTTGCGTCGGCGAGCCCTGGAATAGCCTGGCGGCGCTGACCGGGGCCGGCCATTGCGTCCTGTCGGGTTATCAAATCTGGGAGAACGCGCCGGAGAAAGTGTTGGCAGTCTCCCGCGACTGGGTGGCTCGCCATCCGGATGAACATCGGGCATTGCTGCGAGCCTTGTACAAGGCGGCCTGTCATGCCGACGAGAATCTGGTCGATAGCTTGTCATTGCTGGCACATCCCGCCTGGCTGGATGTGCCGGAAGAAATCATTCGGGCCCCGTTCAGTCAACGCCTGCCAGGCGGTCTGACCGGGCAGCCGTTCCCGGCGCACCATTTTCATGTGTTCGCCGGGTTCCACGCCAATTTCCCCTGGCGTTCCGATGCCCGTTTCCTGCTTGAAGAAATGCAGCGCTGGCGTCAGTGTTCGCTGGAAGAAAAACAGACTTTTGCTGCCCAGTGCTACCGCACGGACCTGTTCCGCGATGCACTGGCGGATCTCACCAGCCTGCCGCTGATGGACAGCAAACCCGATGAACGCCACGCCGGCCACTGGGAATTACCCGGCGAACCCAGGCCCCTGGAACTGGGCCCGGATCGCTTGTTGAAAGTCATTGAAACCGAAGAATAGTCACTGATTGGCCCGTCATTGAGACGGTAGGCGCAGTGCGAGAGCTTGCTCGCTATCCTCCCCCGCGCCGTACTCAGGCGACACAGTGGGAGCGGTGGTTCCACCGCGAATACAAGGTCAGGCAAGGGCAATCGCGGTCGGACGACCGCTCCCACTTTACGGCCCTGCCTGCTGTGAGCGTCTGCAGCAGGATCATGACCTCGGTGTGGTGTCACGTTGGAGGTGCTCCTCAAACGAGAAAACTCACCCCCACGCCCAGCAACAGCAGGGCGAACAGCCGTTTCAACAGCAGTGGCGATAACCGGTGTGCGAGACGCGCGCCAAACCGGGCGAAGAACATGCTGGTCAACGCGACCCCCAACATGGCAGGAAGGTACACGTACCCCAGGCTCCACTCGGGCAGTTGTGGCTGACGCCAGCCAATCAGCATGAAACTCAAGGCACTGGCGGCGGCGATGGGTAACCCGCACGCTGACGAGGTGGCCACTGCCTGCTGCATGGGCAGGCTGCGCCAGGTAAGGAAAGGGACATTCAGGGTGCCACCGCCGATGCCAAAGATTGCGGAGGCCCAGCCGATTACCCCGCCAGTGGTCGTCAGGCCCAGCTTGCCAGGCACCGCACGGCTGGCACTGGGTTTCAGATCCAGCGCCATTTGAATAGCGATGACGATGGCGAACACACCAATAATCTTTTGTAGCATCGGCCCCTGAATTGAAGCGGCGGTTAGCGAACCCAGCCCGGCACCCAGCAGGATACCCACAGTCATCCAGGCAACAATAGACCATTGCACCGCGCCCTTGCGGTGGTGTTCCATCACCGAGTTGATGGATGTGAAAACGATGGTCGCCAACGATGTGCCCACCGCCAGATGGGTCAAGACTTGCGGGTCGATGCCCTGAGCGGTAAAGCTCAAGACCAGTACCGGCACGATGATGATGCCACCGCCGACCCCAAACAGACCGGCCAATACCCCGGCCGCAGCCCCCAAAACCAGATAAAGCAAAAATTCCATACTCAACCCTTGGAAGAAATCTGTGCAAAGCCACATCGGTGGCAATGTAATAACGGAAAAAAGAAGCGGGGGAGGGCTCTCAGGTGCGAATAGCCGCGTCCAGATTGCAATATTGCCCTTTGAAATACAGCAGCGGCTGTGTGTCGCACGTTTGCTGCAGGCTCAGTGCCCGCACTTCACCAATCACGATCAAGTGATCGCCGGCTTCGTGCTCGGCGTGAATGACGCAGTCCAGCCAGTGCAGGCTGCCACCAATCACCGGGTTGCCCAGGGGGGAACGAGTCCAGTCGATGGCTTGCCACTTGTCCGCGCCCTGTTGGGCAAAGCGGTTGGAGACCGCCACTTGCTCATCGGAAAGAATGTTCACCGCAAAGCGGCCCGCCCGACGGATCTTGGGGTAGCTGAAAGAGTCACGCTTCACACTGAAGGACACCAGCGGCGGGGTGGTCGATACGCTGTAGAACGACTGGCAGGTAAAGCCGATGGGCTCATCATCAATGTGTGACGTAATGACGGTGAGCCCGGAGGCGAAATGCCCGAGCGCCTGGCGAAAATGCAGTGGGTCGATGGCCGGTGTGGTGAGTGACATAGTCATTCCAGAATAGAAGTAACGCAGATGAGTGAATCAGGCGGGCTGTCCTGACAATGCAGAACCCCCGCTCTTGCCGGCGGTATTCAGGCCAGCTCGTTGCGGACGATCTCTGCCCCTGCACTCAGTGCTCGCAGTTTTCCCTGGGCCACGTGGCGGGGCAGGGGGGCCATGCCGCAGTTGGTGCATGGATACAGTTTGTCGGAATCCACGAATTGCAGTGCCCGTCGCAAGGTGCTGGCCACTTCTTCCGGGCTTTCTACGGTGTGACTCGCCACATCAATCGCGCCTACCATCACTTTCTTGCCGCGAATCAGCTCAATCAGGTCCATGGGGACATGGGAGTTGTGGCACTCCAGGGACACGATATCGATGGTTGAGGCTTTTAGCTTGGGGAAGGCTTCTTCATATTGCCGCCACTCGGAACCCAGCGTTTTTTTCCAGTCGTTATTGGCTTTGATGCCGTAGCCATAACAAATATGCACGGCGGTTTCACACTTGAGCCCTTCAATGGCTCTTTCCAGTGTGGCCACGCCCCAGTCATTGACCTCATCAAAAAACACATTAAAGGCCGGTTCGTCGAACTGGATGATATCGACGCCAGCTGCCTCCAGCTCTCTGGCTTCCTGATTAAGGATCCTGGCGAATTCCCATGCCAGTTTCTCCCGGCTTTTGTAATGGGCATCGTAAAGCGTATCGATCATGGTCATGGGGCCGGGCAGGGCCCACTTGATCGGCTGCCGGGTTTGTTCACGCAGAAAGCGGGCATCCTCATCAAATACCGGCTTCTGACGACTCACCGCCCCGACCACCGTGGGGACACTGGCATCGTAACGGTCACGAATCTTCACCGTCTCGCGCTTTTCGAAATCGACTCCGTCCAAATGTTCGATAAAGGTGGTAACGAAGTGTTGGCGGGTTTGTTCACCATCGCTGACGATGTCGATGCCGGCCAGCTGCTGCTCATGCAAGCTCAGGCGCAGGGCGTCCTGTTTGCCTTCAGCGAGCGTCTCGCCCTGCAACTTCCAGGGGGACCAGAGCGTTTCGGGCTCGGCCAGCCAGCTGGGCTTGGGCAGACTGCCCGCGGTGGATGTGGGTAACAATCGTTTCATTATCTGTGCTGCCTTTTAAGCGCCGAAATTCGCAGACCATTGATTCAGCACCGCCCGGTAAGGCTCAATCAGATGCTGCTCAGCGAACTTGCCTTGTTTGATGGCCAATTGGCTGCGTTCTTCCCGGTCGTAATGAATGCGGGTCAGTGAGTAATCCGAGTGCTTGAGGCTGGGCTGGTAGCGGTTGCCGGCCTCGGAATTGGCGTTGTAAATCTCGGGTCGATAGATTCTCTGGAACGTCTCCATGGTGCTGATGGTGCTGATCAGCTCCAGGTTGGTGTAGTCGTTCACCAGGTCGCCAAAGAAGAAAAAGGCCAGCGGCGCTACGCTGTGGGGGGGCATGAAATAGCGCACGCTCAATCCCATTTTCTTGAAGTAACTCTCGGTCAATGATGATTCATTGGGCAGGTATTCGAACCCCAGCACGGGATGGTGATTCTCGGTGCGGGTGTACACCTTGTTATCCGATACGCTGATACAGATCACGGGCAGTTTGCTGAAGTTTTCCCGGTACGCGCTTGAGTGAACGAAGTGCTGGAACAGCTTGCCGTGCAGATCACCAAAGTTCTCAGGGATGCTGAAATGGGGCTGATCCTTGTTATGGTTTTGCAGGGCAATGCTGAAGTCGTAATCCCGCACGTAGGAGGAGAAGTTGTTCCCGACAATCCCCTCGATGTGCTTGTTGGTATGCCGGTCAACGATGGTGGTTTTCAGGATTTCGATGGTCGGGAAAGTGTCGCCATTGCCTTCAATATCGATATCCACCGACACAATGTCATGCTGCACGGCGTAGCGATCGCCATTGGGGTTGTCCCAGTGTGCCAGCGCATTAAACCGGTTGTTGATCATCGTCAGGGTGTCGCGCAGGTTCTCCTTGCGCCGCTCACCCCGCGCCAGGTTGGCAAAGTTGGTGGTGATGCGCGTGCTGTCGGATGGACGGTAATCCTCATCGAAACAAATGCGCTTGATGCTGAAAGTCAGTTCGTTGCTCATGGTGACAGGGCGTCCGCGTCAGTATTGGGCATGGCTTGCACCGCAGGGTGTGTACCGCAATGCAACCTGATTGGCGGCCATTATGCGCAAGTCTCGACTTGAGGTTAATTGGTATTATTTCAACATTTCATGAGTTATTCTCATTTTGGTGTTGACCCCTGCCATGGGGGACCCGGCTGTCAGGGTGTGTACTCTGGATGGGCGCGAGGCTTGGGGCGCTGTTGCGAGAGAGTGTGTAGCAGGGCTCACGGCGGTGCAGGCCCCGTCCCACAATGGACATTATTGGAGGATCTGATGCTGGAACTACGACATCTTGCCACCCTGCGAGCGATTGATGAGGCCGGCTCGATGGTGGACGCGGCCGATCGACTGCATGTCACCCAGTCTGCCTTATCGCATCAGCTGAAAGATCTGGAACACCGGCTGGGCATGGAACTCGTCGTGCGGCGCTCCCGCCCGGTGCGGTTTACCACCGCCGGGCTGCGATTGCTGACGCTGGCGCAGGACGTGCTTCCCAGGGTGCAGCAGGCCGAACGGGAGTTGAAGCGGCTTGCCGAGGGGCAGTCGGGCCGGCTGCATATCGCGATTGATTGCCACTCCTGTTTTCAGTGGCTGATGCCGGCACTGGATGCCTTTCGCGAACACTGGCCAGACGTGGAACTGGATCTGTCGGCGGCCTTCAGTTTTGCGCCATTACCGGCGCTGTTGCGCGGCGATCTGGATATGGCGATCACCTCGGATCCGGTGGAGGATGCCGCGGTACAGTTCCTGCCGCTGTTTCGCTATGAGCTGGTGCTGGCGGTATCGGGGCGCTCGCCGTTGGCGGGCCGCAAATGGATCGAACCGACCGATATCAGTGACCAGACCCTGATCACCTATCCCGTCGAGCGCGAGCGTCTGGATGTGTTCACTGCGTTTCTTGCCCCCGCCGGTGCCGAGCCCGCGGCGGTACGCACTGCTGAACTGACGCCCATGACCGCGCAGCTGGTGGCAGCAGGCCGCGGCGTGGCGGCGCTTCCTAATTGGGCGCTGACCGAATATACCGCCCATGATTTGCTGAAAACCGTGCGCCTGGGAGAGAGCGGCGTGTGGCGGACCCTGTATGCGGCGGTGCGTATCGAGGATGCCCAGCGTCCCTACATTCAGGAGTTCCAGGAGACGGCGCGGGAGGTGTGTTTCAAGACGTTGAGTGGGGTGAAGGCGGTTAAGGGCAGTTAACAGTTAACAGTGAATAGTTAACAGCGAAAAACCAGGGCTGCTGTGGTGCTTGTCTGCAAGCGATGATGAGATTTGGCGTTGAGACTAACGCGTTTCGAAAGGCACAACGTTGCCGTAGGAGCGTCGCTCGCGGCGCGATAAACCATCAGGATCGACAGCGGTTCGCCACAGAGCGCAAGAGTCAAAACCTTTTTCCTCGGTGATCTCGGTGCGCTCTATGTTAAGGAGCCTTTGAATAACGCCTCGCATGCTCAGCGTGTCCTGAAACGTGTAGCTGTTGTGTCTTGCGACGGTAAGGGTGGTTCCTTTCCTGGAGGCAAGGCGCAGAAGATGTGCGCTTCAGGCCGCGCCTTTATGCTCGTCAGGGTACGTAGGCTCTGCCAAGCTGTCCCGCACTCGTTGTTGCGCTTCCTTCGAAGGTGAAGAGCCGATGGATAGACATACACCTTCAAAAACGCGCCCCTCTTTACCTTTTGACCCATAGTGGGGCGAACCAGCCTGAAAGACTGAGTACGCGAGGTGTTATTCAGAGGTTCCTTAAACCCTGTTTTTAAAGGTTCAGGCATCGCGCCGCGAGCGACGCTCATATGTCGTGAAACGCTCCTGTTGGAGCCAACTCGGCCTCAGCTGCGCTGTCGTAATGCTTGCCCCACAAAAAAGCCGCACCTTGCGGCGCGGCTTTTCTGTCTATCGAGTAGCCCAAGCTTCACACCCCGTTGCGGGCTGAAGCCTGCCGCTGGAGGCGGTTACGCACCCAGCAGCATCTGGCCACACACTCGCACAACGTTGCCGGTCAGGCCCTGAGAGGCCGGGCTGGCAAAGAAGGCGATGGTTTCGGCCACGTCCACCGGCTGACCGCCCTGGTTCATGGCGTTCATACGACGGCCCGCTTCACGAATGGTGAAGGGGATGGCAGCGGTCATCTGGGTTTCAATGAAGCCCGGAGCCACGGCATTGATGGTGATGCCTTTCTCGGCGTACTCATCCTTGTAGGCATCGATCATGCCAATCACGGCCGCTTTGGAGGCTCCGTAGTTGGTCTGACCCAGGTTGCCCGCAATACCGGCGATGGAGCTGATGGAAATGATGCTGCCGCCTTCGCTGATGCCGCCATCGGCCAACAGCTTTTCATTGATGCGCAGCTGGCTGGCGATGTTGATGTCCAGCACCATGTCCCAGAATTTCTCCGGCATGTTGCCCAGCATCTTGTCGCGGGTGACGCCGGCGTTGTGAACGATGACATCGAAACCGCCGACCGCTTTGCCCTTGGCTGCGATGGCTTCGGGTGCTTCGGCTGCAGTGATGTCCAGCTCCAGGGTGTCACCACCAATCTGCTCGGCAACCTTGTTCAGGTCGTCGGCCATGGGCGGGATGTCCAGCACGGTTACGGTCGCGCCGTCACGGGCCAGCACTTCGGCGATGGCAGCACCAATACCGCGAGAGCCGCCAGTGACCAGGGCTTTTTTACCAGCCAGAGGCTTGTCCCAGTCGAATTTTTTGGCGTCGAAACCGGCTTCAGAAACACGTACGACCTGGGCAGAGACGTAAGCGGATTTGGGCGACAGGAAGAAGTGCAGCGGGGAGGCCAGTTGCGCCTCGGCACCTTCATTCACATAGACCAGCTGTGCGGTTGCGCCTTTCTTGATTTCCTTGCCCACAGAGCGGGTGAAACCTTCCAGAGCACGTTGGGCCACGCGGGCGGTGCCGGTCTGGGTTTCCGGGGTGCGGCCAACGACCACAACTCGGGCACACTTTTCCAGCTTGCGGATCACCGGGTGGAAGAACTCCCACAGGGCTTTCAGCTCGTCGGGGTTTTGAATACCGGTGGCATCAAAGACCAGGCCCTTGAACTTGGCATCGTCATCGCGGTTGGCGGTGTAGTTGTCCGCATCAACGCCCAGCTTGCCGGCTTTCTTTTGCAGCTCGGAAGCATTGCCGTTGTTGGCCAACACGGAAACCTTGGCTTCCGGTGCCCCTTTCAGGGTGCCGAGAATGCTGTCGACAGCGGTAGAACCGTTGGCGGCACCTACCAGTACACGGCCCTTGATGAAGGAGGCCTGGCCCGGCTGCCAACGATCGAGAATGACCGGAATGGGGAGGTTGATTGCGCCAAACAGCGCCTTGCCCATGGGGGAATTGGCAATCGCCTGATAGGTATCGCTCATGATCCTGTCCTTTGCCATCAGAGATGAATGTGTCCGGTTAACCTTATGCCAACCAGAACGGGTTATACAGGCTGCTGAGCACCCCCTTGCATGCTCAGCGTGGCCTGAAGCGTGCAGTTGTTGTGTCTTGATTCGACGGACAGGGTGGTGCCCTTTCCTAGAGTCAAGGCGCAGCAAATGGGCGCTTCAGGCCGCGCCCTCCGGGTCTTCCATGCAGACTCGTACTCGTCGTTGCAATTTTTTGATGGATCGACATACACCTTCAAAATTGCGCCTAGATTACGAGCCAGCCTGAAAGACTGAGTACGCAAGGGGGTGCTCAGCAGCCTGTCCAAGGGGTGCCGAAAGAAGACAGCGCAAAATCAGACTTCTTTCGTAGGGCAGTCAAACCGGCCCTGTCGCACACTGGCGCGTATTGAATCACTGCAATGTTGCGGGTGTATTGACCGGCACCCATGTTCAAACAGTCGTTTGAGCCAATGAGGCATTGACCGGTGCGGGTAGACTGCGCCCTGAGTAGTGAATACCGTGGTCGCGCTGACCACAGACGTCATCCTGAGATGACTGCCTGATTCTGTTAGAGGACATTGTTATGCTGGCAGGTAAAGCCGTACGCAAGGTTGCCATTATTGGCGGCAACCGTATCCCGTTTGCCCGTTCCAACTCTGCTTACATCGACACCAGCAACCAGGAAATGCTGACTGCTGCTATCGATGGCCTGGTAGACCGTTTCAAGCTGCACGGCCAGAAGATTGACGAAGTGGCGGCCGGCGCTGTAATGAAGCACGCCCGTGACTTTAATCTGGTGCGTGAATCCGTACTGGGTTCCAAACTGGCCCCGGAAACCCCGGCGTATGACCTTCAGCAAGCCTGTGGTACCGGCCTGGAAGCAGCCATCCTGGTTGCCAACAAGATCGCACTGGGTCAGATCGATTGCGCCATCGCTGGCGGTGTGGACACCACCTCCGATGCGCCGCTGGGTGTGAACGAAGATGCCCGCAAGGTATTCATGGCCCTGAACCGTGCCAAGACCAATGGTGAGCGTGCCAAGCTGGGTCTGAAGCTGCTGAACCCGAAATCCCTGATGCCCGACATCCCCAAGAATGGCGAGCCGCGCACTGGCTTGTCCATGGGTGAGCACCAGGCGATCACGGCGAAAGAGTGGGGCATTGCCCGTGAAGCGCAGGACGAACTGGCGTGGAAATCCCACCAGAACCTGGCCAAGTCCTATGAAGACGGCTGGCAGGATGACCTGATCACCCCGTTCAAGGGGCTGGAACGCGACAACAACATGCGTGGCGACTCCACCCTGGAAAAGCTGGGCACCCTGAAGCCGTGCTTTGGTGGTCCGGACGGCACCATGACCCCGGCTAACTCCACCCCGCTGACTGATGGTGCCTCTGCGGTACTGCTGGCCACCGAAGAGTGGGCCAAAGAGCGTGGTCTGCCGGTACTGGCTTACCTGACTCTGGGCGAAGCTGCTGCCGTTGACTTCATCGGCAAGAAAGAAGGCCTGCTGATGGCGCCGGCTTATGGCGTGCCGAGCATGCTCGACAAGGCCGGTATCACCCTGCAGGACTTCGATTTCTATGAAATCCACGAAGCGTTTGCGTCCCAGGTACTGACCACCCTGAAAATGTGGGAAGACGAAAACTTCTGTAAAGAGAAGCTGGGCCGCGACAAGGCGCTGGGCAGCATCGATCGCAGCAAGCTGAACGTGAAAGGCTCCTCTCTGGCAGCCGGTCACCCGTTCGCGGCTACCGGTGGCCGTATTATTGCCAACGCTGCCAAGCTGCTGAACGAGAAAGGCTCTGGTCGTGCACTGATCTCCGTGTGTGCTGCGGGTGGTCAGGGTGTGGTCGCCATCCTCGAGAAGTAATCGCTTCGGCGTATCTGCCGAGCGCTGGGTGACGTAACGTCGCCAAGGAAAACGGGCCCCTCGGGGCCCGTTTTTTTATGCCCGCAAAGCGCTCTTTCTCCTGCTATGCCTTAAGCTGGCGGTCAGCTTGCGTTAAGGCTGGGTTCAGCTTGGGCGTCTACAGTCTCTCCTGTGTTCAACAGACATGTGTTCAACCCAAAGGAGATTCGCCATGAACACCACAGCTAAACTGATGATCGCCACCCTGATGGGGCTGACCGCAAGCACCGCCGTACTGGCTGATGATGTACCCCATAATCAGGTACAGTCTCTGGTGAAAGAGGGGACCATCCTGTCTCTGGACAAGCTGGATAAGGTGGCAACCGACAAGCACCCCCAAGCGAAAATTACCGATACGGACCTGGAGCACGAATATGGCCGCTACATCTACCAGGTGGAGCTGCGTGATGCACAAGGTCAGGAATGGGATCTGGATATCGATGCAACCAGCGGCGAGCTGCTCGGTGAAGAGCGCGATTAACACAGCCGTATTTGTGCATTTTGGCAGCAGGGTGGCACTGGTCACCCTGCTGTTATTGTGTCCGCTGAGGCTGATTGCGGATGATGTCAGCCATGATGAGGCGCTCCGGCTTCGGGAGCAGGGCGAAATCATGTCGCTAAATGCCTTGCTTAAAACGCTGGATACTCACTACCCGGATTTCCGCTTGCTGGAAGTGGAGCTGGAGCGCGACGATGGCCGTCTGATCTACGAGATTGAATTGCTGACGCGTGAGCGTGTGGTACGTGAATTGGAAGTGGACGCCCGTGACGGCCGCATCCTCGATGATGAGATAGACGACTGATGCGCATCCTGCTGGTGGAAGACAGTGTCGCGCTGGCCGATCAACTGGTTCCGCTGTTGAAAGAGCATGGTTATGCCGTTGACTGGCTCGCTGACGGGCGTGATGCGGTGGTGCGGGTTCATGATGATCCTTTTGATCTGGTGGTATTGGACCTTGGGCTGCCGGGCATGGATGGCCTGCAGGTGCTGAAACAGTGGAGGCAGGAAGGGCTGTCGATTCCGGTGTTGATCCTCACTGCACGGGACAGTTGGTCCGAGCGCATTGAGGGGCTACGTCAGGGGGCGGATGATTACCTGACCAAACCCTTCCATCCGGATGAATTGTTGCTGCGTATTCAGGCCTTGCTGCGGCGGAGCCATGGCAATGCCAATGACGAGCGGCTGAGCGCGGGAATGCTGAAACTGGATGAAAGCCGGCAGACCGTGTGGCACGGAGAAGAAGAAATCGCCCTTACTGGAGCCGAGTTCCGTATGCTCCGTTATTTCATGCACAACCCGGGGAGGCTGCTCTCGAAAGGGCAGTTGGCCTCTCACCTTTATGACAACGAAAGCGATCGGGATTCCAATGTGCTTGAAGTGCATGTGAATCGCCTGCGCCGCAAACTCGGCAAGGCGGTGATCGAAACCCGTCGTGGCCAGGGGTATGTCTACACGGGGCAATTGCCGTGACCTCTTCCATGGGGCGGCGACTGGCGATCAGCCTCTTTGCCAGCCTGCTGGTGGCTGGACTGCTGATCAGTCAGGCGGCGCTGTGGTGGCTGGAACAGGAACAACGGGGCCGGCTGGTGGAGCAACTGCGGGCCGATGCCGCTGGTGTGCTTGCTGCGTTGGAACCGGGATCGGATGGGGCTCTGACTCTACGAAATGAACGATTGCATCCCGCTTATCGACGGCCGTATTCGGGCCGTTATTTCATTGTGGATACCCCGCAAGCCCGTTGGCGTTCCCGTTCCCTGTGGGATGCACCATTGGCACCCCCGGTGACCCCGGGCGTCGCCAGTGGTCTGCTGGAAGGGCCGGCAGAGCAATTGCTGCTTGGCTATAAAGAGCAATATCAGGTGCGTGGGCAGCCGGTCATCGTGTCGGTTGCCCAGGATTACTCACCAGTGCGTCAGGCCTATCAGCGAGCCCGTGCGGCTATGTTAGTGTTCTGGCCGTTGATCCTGGCGTTGCTTGCGCTGGTGCAGCAATGGCTGTTGCGGCGAGGGCTGTCTCCACTGCGTCGGGCCCGTGCCGAAATCGAACAGCTTCGTCAGGGCAAGCGCTCGGCGCTGACGGGCAATGTGGTCCGGGAGCTGCAGCCCCTGGTGGCAGAAATCAATCGCCTGCAACAACACACCGAGCAACAGCTGCAACGTTCCCGCCATGCCATGGGCGATCTGGGCCATGCCCTGAAGACGCCACTGGCAGTACTCAAGAACCGTTGCAACCAGGATCTGCTACTGAAAGATCCGGATTTGCATCACTTGATGAATGATCAGGTATCGCAAATGGAAGGGCAGGTTCGGCGTGCGCTCAGTCGGGCCCGGGTCGCGGCCGGCGCTACGGCGGCCAACCGGTTCTGCCCGGAAGAGGATCTGCCGCTGGTGATCATGACCCTTGAGCGTGCTCATGACCGGCAATTGACCTTCGAGATGAGTGGGCTCAACGGGGAGACGTTGCCCTTTGAACGTGAAGACATGCTGGAGCTGTTCGGTAACCTGTTGGACAACGCTTTTAAATGGGCAGATTCGCGTATCGCATTGCGCTTCGAACTCGACGAGGCGCAGTGTGTTGTCGTTGTAGAGGATGACGGCCCGGGGATACCCGCAGCACGCAGGGACACCGTGTTACAGCGGGGCGAACGTCTGGACGAGCGCCAGCAGGGTTATGGGCTGGGCCTGGCCATTGCCCATGATCTGGCCGTGGCCTATCAAGGCACCCTGGCACTGGACCGCAGCGAGATGGGTGGGTTGGCGGTAAGGGTCAGTCTGCCGTTACCGTCATAACAGCTATGCCAGCGCCCCGGTAGACAACAACACCCGGATCACGTCCTGCTGCTTTTTCACCCCCATTTTGGAATAGATGCTTTTCAGTTGAGAGCGCACCGTATCCACCGACACGCCGTGCAGCTGACTGATTTGGGTGGGGGATTGCCCGTTCACTAGTGCGATGGCCACGTTGGCCTCTTTCGGGGTCATGTCATAGAGCGATTGCAGTGCACTGGCAGGCAGGTTCAGTGATGAATCCGGATCCGACAAATACAGTGCCAGGCTACCGGGTTGGGGACCCTCTTCGTGTCCCAGCGCAGCCATCATGATGTTCATGTTCAGCTCTCGGTCTGGGTGGTGAACCCCAAGTGCTTCGGTGCGGGTTTGCGTGTCTTTACGATCGGATTTCAGCAGGCGCTTGATGATTGTCTGCAGACGATGGTCTTCATCGGCGTAGTAAGCTTTGGGCATGCCATTGCTGAGTGACAAACCGCCATGTTGAGCCATCAGGGTCTCAGCGACAGGGTTCAGGTAGGTGACTTTCCCTGAGGCGTCCACAATGACCAGACCGATCATGAAACGGGACAGCGCTTCATGAAGCGATTGCTGGCGGGTCTTCAAGCGGTGAAATTCCCGGTGAATCCGTAATGCCCGGTTGAAATGTGGATACAGCAAGGTGAGGGTACGACAGTCCTGATCGGAAAAGGGGGTGGCATTAAAGGAGCGGTGCAGGCCGATCCCCACATGCCATTCGTCATCGTTGTAGACGTTGATGGCAGAGATAAAACCGATATCGTTGGGTTTGAGAATCAGCCGGTAATAAAAGGGATGGTCGTTACGGACCGCTTCGGCATCGGTGATTTGTGATGCCTGGCCTACCGGCATTCTACTCTGCAGTTGAAAGGTATGGTCGTATTTGGCCATGCCGAAACGGTAAGACGCCTTTACTGCGGCGGGCAGGCCATAGGCGCCAATCATACTGCGGGTCTGCGCTTGACGGTCTTCTACAAAGATGGCGCCGGATTTTGCACAAAGGATCTCACAACACAACGTCTCCACAACCTTGTCCCAGTGCCCAGGGTTGTAAGAGGCCTCGTAAATTTCCCCGACGAAGCTCAATAATGATTCAAGCATGGTTACACCATGGCGCTGTCCTGTCCTTCCCGGTACGGCACAACGATACAATTTCAGGTCGCCAATCCCTGTTTATCCCCCAGTTGGGGGATGCTGGCGTATTGTATTGCACTATATGCTAATTATTGGGCAATTCTAACTGCATCACATTCTCAGGGTGGGGTCTTTCCGGTCAATCGGTCTGTTTTGGGGGGGGGAAGGTAGTGGTGAGGAACTTCACCGAGTCACAAGGTTCAGACCCTTTCAGGATCATGTTATTGGGGAGTTCGCATGCGATACGGCAAGCAAGGGGTTGTTCTGTGGGTTGGGTTGATGATTGCCGGGTGGGTTCAGGCCGCCGCCCCGGCTCTGGACGCCCGTTTAAGCCAATATGACTACCCGTACCCCGTGCATTCTCTGGCGTTAAGCGAACAACAGCAGTCCTTGCAGATGGCCTACATGGATATCAAACCGGCCAAGGCCAACGGGCAGGCGGTATTGCTACTGCACGGCAAGAACTTCTCTGGCGCCTATTGGGACGACACCATCGCGGCCCTGTCGGCACAGGGCTATCGGGTGGTAGTGCCCGACCAGATCGGGTTCGGTAAATCGTCCAAGCCAAAGGCATTCCAGTATTCCTTCCATACCCTGGCCGACCAGACCCGTCGCTTGCTGGACGAACTGGAGGTAGACACGGTCAATGTCGTGGGGCACTCCATGGGAGGCATGCTGGCCACCCGCTTCGCGCTGATGTTCCCGGAGCGCGCTGCTTCACTGACGCTGGTCAACCCCATTGGTCTCGAAGACTGGCAGCAAAAGCAGGTGCCCTGGCAGTCTGTTGATGCCTGGTACAAGGGGGAGCTGGGCAAGACCCCGGAAAAAGTGAAGGCGTACATGACGGCGAGCTATTTTGATGGCCAATGGAAAGCCGCCTATGACCCGTTGCTCGAATTGCAGCAGGGCTGGATTCGGGGCCCGGATTACCCGCTGATTGCGTGGAACTCGGCACTGGCCTACGACATGATCTATAGCCAGCCGGTGGTGCATGAGTTCGGCCGACTTGCCGTTCCGACCTTGTTGATCATCGGCACCCGCGACCGCACGGCACTGGGCCGCAACCGTGCCCCACAAGCCTTGCAAGGGGCGTTGGGCCAGTACGGGGAGTTAGGCGAGCAGGCGGCACAACAGATACCCGATGCCACCCTGGTCGAGCTGGATGGGATCGGCCACGTGCCGCAGTTCGAAGCGTTTGAGGATTACATCAAGGCGCTGAGTGAATTCCTTGGCCATTTGAATCAATAAGGCGGTGCGGCAACCCGTCTCGCCCGCGGGGAGCTTTCGGGTACAATGCGCGCCATGAATCATAAAACCATCGAACAGACCGTGGGCAATACGCCCCTGGTTCGCCTGCAGCGGATGCCGGGCGAGACCTCCAATACCCTGTTGGTGAAGCTGGAAGGGAATAACCCGGCGGGCTCCGTGAAGGATCGCCCGGCCCTGAACATGATCCTCAAGGCGGAAGAGCGCGGTGAGATCAAACCCGGGGATACCCTGATCGAAGCCACCAGCGGCAATACCGGCATTGCCCTGGCTATGGCGGCGGCCATGCGGGGCTACCGCATGAAACTGATCATGCCCGCCAACCAGAGCCAGGAGCGCCGTGATGCCATGGCAGCCTACGGCGCCGAGCTGATTTCAGTGAGTCAGGAAGAGGGCATGGAAGGCGCCCGGGATCTGGCCCAGGCCATGCAGGCCCGCGGCGAAGGCCGGGTGCTGGATCAATTCGCCAACCCGGACAATCCGCTGGCCCACTATGTGAGCACCGGCCCGGAAATCTGGCGCGATACCGACGGCAAGATCACCCACTTCGTCAGCTCCATGGGCACCACCGGTACCATCATGGGGTGCAGCATGTATTTGAAAGAGCAGAACCCGGCGATCCAGATTGTTGGCCTGCAGCCCACCGAGGGCTCAGCCATTCCCGGCATTCGCCGTTGGCCCAAAGAGTACCTGCCGTCCATCTACGATGACCGGCGGGTAGATCAGGTCATGGATATGGATCAGGCGCTGGCGGAGCAGACCATGCGCCGTCTGGCCAGGGAAGAGGGCATCAGCTGTGGGGTGTCGTCCGGCGGTGCGGTGGCCGGTGCCCTGCGCCTGAGCGAGCAACTGGAAAACGCAGTGATTGTGGCGATCATTTGTGATCGCGGCGACCGTTACCTTTCCACCGGGGTCTTTCAGGACAAGGGAGTGCAGGGATGAACGTACTGGTCTTTGATATCGAAACCATTCCGGATCTGGACGGTGGCCGCAAGATCTACGATCTGGATGGCCTCAACGACAAGGACACCGCCAGCGCCTTGTTCAACCTGCGCCGCCAGGAAAACGGCACCGAATTCCTGCGCCTGCACCTGCACCGCATTGTGGCCATTTCGGTCGTGCTGCGCTCGACCCAGGGCATCAAGGTCTGGTCATTGGGCGACGAGGACAGCACCGAGAAAGAGCTGATCGAGCGTTTCTACGATGGCATCGAGCGCTTCACGCCTAACCTGGTGAGCTGGAATGGCGGGGGGTTTGACCTGCCGGTGCTGCATTACCGTGCCCTCAAGCATGGCGTGCAAGCCCGCCGTTACTGGGATACCGGTAACGAGGATTCCAGCTTCAAGTGGAACAACTACCTGAGCCGTTACCACCAGCGTCATCTGGACCTGATGGATGTGCTGGCCATGTACAATGGCCGCGCCAATGCACCGCTGGACCAGATCGCCACTCTGCTGGGTTTTCCCGGCAAGATGGGCATGAGTGGCGCCAAGGTGTTTGATGCCTTCCAGGACGGTGACATCAAGGGCATTCGCGATTACTGCGAAACCGATGTACTCAACACCTGGCTGGTGTACCTGCGTTTCCAGCTGATGCGCGGGGATCTGGACCCCACCGGCTACGAGCAGGAACTGAGCCTGCTGCAGGACTACCTGAAAGAGGAAGGGCAGCCGCACTTCCTGTCTTTCCTGGAAGCCTGGACATCAGTTGACAGTTGACTGCGTCGCGGGCAAAGCGGGGCGAATCTGGAAGGCTTCTGGCCGCGTCCAGACTTTCCCGCGGCCACTGCGGATCTGTCACTGAAGTCTCTATCGCGTAACTGTCAACTGTCCACTCTCAACTGTTAACTGTGATTTATAACCATGGCCCGTAAACGCAAGCCGCTTCCGGAAACCCCGGAACCCGCCAGCATTGAATCCCTCAGCCACGATGGCCGGGGTATCGCCCGCCGTGAAGGCAAGACCACCTTTATCGATAATGCCCTGCCCGGCGAAGAGGTGATGTTCAAGTTCACCTACATGCGCAGTAAATTCGACGAGGGCAAGGCCGTCGAGATTGTCACGCCCTCGGCGGACCGGGTTACCCCGCCCTGTGAGCACAGCACTCTGTGCGGCGGTTGTAGCCTGCAGCACATGAATCCCGAGGTGCAGATCGCGCGAAAGGAAGCCGTGCTGCGCGAACAACTGGAACATTTTGGCGGGTTAGCCCCAAAAGAATGGCTGGCGCCCCTGGCCGGGCCGATCACCGGCTACCGCAGCAAAGCCCGCATGGGCGTGAAGTATGTGGAAGCCAAGGATGAAACCCTGGTGGGTTTCCGCGAAAAGCGCAACAGCTTCATTGCCCAGCTGCGCACCTGCGAAGTGCTGGTGCCCCAGGTGGGCCACCGGTTGAATGATCTGCGGGGTCTCATGCATGGCCTGCAAAGTCGCAGCCGTATCCCGCAAATCGAGCTGGCCGCCGGCGATGACATCGTTGCTTTGATTATTCGCCATCTGGACCCACTTCCTGAGGCAGACCAACAGGCGCTGCTGGATTTTTGTCAGCCACTGGGCTGGCATCTGTACCTACAGCCGGGCAACGAGAGCACCGTGCACCGCATCTGGCCTGCACTGACCGGGGCCGAAAACGAAGAGCGGCTGTACTACCGGCACCCCTCCGCGGACGTGGAATTGGCCTTCCACCCCACGGATTTCACCCAGGTGAATGCGGAAATCAATCGCAAGATGGTGCCTCTGGCACTGGATTTGCTGGATATCGAGCCGCATCACACCGTGCTGGACCTGTTCTGCGGGCTGGGGAACTTCACTATCCCCGCAGCCAAGCGCGCGGCGAAGGTGGTCGGGGTCGAGGTCAGCCAGGCCATGGTCAAGCGCGGCTATGAGAATGCCGCCCGTAACGGCCTGGAAAACCTGGAGTTTCATGCCTGGGACCTGAGTCAGGATGTCTACGGGCAAGCGTGGGCCGCAAAGGAGTATGATCGTATCCTGATCGACCCACCCCGCACCGGGGCCCTGGAAATGGTGAAACTAATGCCCCGGTTTGGTGCAAAGAAGATCGTTTATGTCTCCTGCAACCCGGCCACGCTGGCCCGGGATGCCGGGGAACTCACGGCGTTGGGTTACCGTCTCAAGTCGGCTGGGGTGATGGATATGTTCCCGCACACCACCCATGTGGAATCTATCGCGGTGTTTGAAAAGAAATAAGATGGCTGGCGCATGCCGGTGTCTTGTCTGAAAGGCAGGGCGGCTGCAGCGGCAGGCTGACAATGAAGGAAAGCCCATGGTAACGGTTCGTCGACAGCCAACAGAAGGGGAGCTCGGTCACTGGCGTGACTGGGTCGCCCAGCTCGAATCCCGCGTGCCGCTGCGCAATCGCGAGATGCTGGAGCAGGCCTGTGAGCGGGCAGAGCAGTGCCAGTTGGCCGGCGAGGCGGCCGGGCGCAAATGGCCTTATGGCAAGGGCTGCCTGATCATCGGTCTGGAGATGGCCGAGGTACTGGTGGATCTCGGCGCAGATACCGATGTGCTGCCTGCGGCGGTGCTGTATCGCTCGGTCAGGGAAGGGCAGATTTCCCTGGTCGAAGTGGAAAAAGAATTCGGCTCCGAACTGGCGCGTCTGATTGAGGGCGTGCTGCGCATGGCGGCAATCAGCACCAACCTGAACCCCACCCGCAAGGCGGTGCTGGGCCAGCAGGACGGCCAGCTGGACAACATGCGCAAGATGCTGGTGGCCATGGTCGACGACGTCCGGGTTGCTCTGGTGAAGCTGGCCGAACGGACGGTCATCATTCGCGCGGTCAAGGAAGCCGAGCCGGACCGCCAGCGCAAGGTGGCCCAGGAAATCTTTGATATCTACGCCCCACTGGCGCATCGCCTCGGGGTCGGCCAGCTCAAGTGGGAGCTGGAAGATCTGTCGTTCCGCTACCTGCAGCCCGGTGCCTACAAGAAGATTGCCAAACTGCTGGACGAGAAGCGCCTGGCCCGTGAAGAGTACATCCGGGATGTGCTGGAACAGCTGCGCGGTTACCTGGACAAGAACGGTATCACCGGTGCCGAGGTGCACGGCCGGGCCAAGCACATCTACAGCATCTGGCGGAAAATGCAGAAGAAACATCTGGATTTCGGCGAAGTCTATGATGTGCGCGCGGTTCGTATCCTGGTGCCAGAAGTGCGTGACTGTTACGCCGCGCTCGGGATCGTCCACTCCCTGTGGAAGCATGTCCCCAAGGAATTCGACGACTACATCGCCAGCCCCAAGAGCAACGGCTACCAGAGCCTGCATACCGCGGTGGTGGGCCCCGAGCGCAAAATGCTGGAGGTGCAGATTCGTACCTTCGACATGCACGAGGACGCTGAGCTGGGGGTGTGCGCCCACTGGCGGTACAAGGAAGGGGCCAAGAAGGGCAAAGGCGGTGTCAGCGATTACGAACAGCGCATTGCCTGGTTGCGGCAGGTGCTGGAATGGCACGAAGAACTGGGCGAGGACAGCCCGGACACCATGGTGGACGAGCTGCGCCATGGGCTGGTGAGCGAGCGGGTGTATGTATTCACCCCGGATGGCCATGTGGTGGATCTGGAATCCGGCGCCACGCCGGTGGATTTTGCTTACCACATTCATACCGAAGTCGGGCACCGCTGCCGGGGCGCCAAGGTGAACGGCCAGATTGTGCCGCTCAACTACACCCTCAATACCGGTGAGCAGGTCTCGATCCTGACTACCAAGGAAGGCGGCCCCAGCCGCGACTGGCTGACTCCGTCACTGGGGTATGTGGCCACGTCTTCCGCGCGGGCCCGTATCCAGCAGTGGTTCAAGCGTCAGGACCGCGATGTGCATATCGCCCAGGGCCGCGCCATGCTCGAGAAAGAGATGTCACGGCTGGCCCTCGACAAGGTCGACCTTGATACCCTGGCGCCACATCTGAACCTGAAAAGCGGCGACGATGTGCTGGCCGCATTGGGGGCAGGGGATCTGCGTCCGGGGCATGTGGTCAATCAGGTGCAGTCTCTGCAGCCGGACAGCAACCAGCAGGAACTGGACTTTGTGCCCGCCAAGCCCAAGGCGTCCCTGACTGGTGATGTCACCATTCAGGGCGTGGGGAATCTGATGACTCACATGGCCGGCTGTTGTCAGCCTGTGCCCGGTGAGCCGGTGATGGGCTTCATCACCCTGGGCCGTGGGGTCACCGTGCACCGGGCCGACTGCGAGAAGCTGCTGGCCATGCAGAGCGATGATCCCAACCGGGTCATCGAAGTAACCTGGGGCGAGGCGGACCGCATCACCTACCCGGTGGACATCTTCCTGCGCGCCTGGGACCGTCAAGGCTTGCTGCGCGACGTGATTGCCGTGTTGTCCAATGAAAAGGTCAACGTCACCGCCGTGCACACCCAGTCCCACCAGGACGACAACACCGCCACCATGCTCCTCACCCTGGAAATCGCCACCCTCGGCAACCTGGGCAAGGTACTGGCCAAGATGGACCAGCTGAAAGGGGTGTTGGAGGTTCGGCGCTACAAAAAGTAGTGAACAGTTAACAGTGAATAGTTAACCGTTCGCGAGCTGGCGTTACCGGTATTTGAAGCACGCGGGCCGCGCTCAGGCCATGGGCGCGGCGTAAAGCCATGAAGAATGAACGGCATGTGATCGCGCCGCTGTTCACTATTCACTGTTAACTGTTCACTGTTATGTCTGACTCCCCAATCACCCAGCTTCTCTCCATCATGTCCCGCCTGCGCGATCCGGAAACCGGCTGCCCGTGGGATATCAAGCAGGACTTTGATTCCATCGCCCCGTACACCATCGAAGAGGCCTTCGAAGTGGCCGAGGCCATTGCCCAGCGCGATTACCCGGAGTTGAAGGAAGAGTTGGGGGATCTGTTGCTGCAGGTGGTGTTCCACTCCCAGATAGCACGGGAGCAGGGGCTGTTTGACTTCAATGAGGTGGTGCAGGTGCTGTGCGACAAGATGGTTCGCCGGCACCCCCATGTGTTTGGCGAGTCAGACGCCGCCGACGAGCAGGCGGTCAAGGTCAACTGGGAACAGATCAAGCAGCAGGAGAGGGCGCGCAAGGGGAAAACCCACCAGAGTGCCCTCGACGGGGTCCCGGCAGGTTTGCCGGCCTTGCAGCGGGCCTCGAAAGTACAGAAGAAGGCCGCCAGAGTCGGGTTCGACTGGCCGGAGACCGGCCCCGTGCGTGAGCAGGTGAACCTGGAGCTGGCGGAGTTGGATGAGGCGTTGCACCGTGGCCATCAGGCTGACATCGAGGATGAGCTTGGCGATGTCATCTTTACCCTCGTCAATCTGTCACGGCACCTGAAAATCGACCCGGAGCAGGCCCTTCGCAAGGCCACTGCCAAATTCGAGACGCGCTTTCGGCAAATGGAACAGGACCAGCCCGCCCCCCTGGACACCCTCGACCCGGCGGCACTGGAAGCCGCCTGGCAACACGCTAAACGCCGCACTTGACGCCAGCCGGGTTGGACGAAGGCCCGTCGACTCCACCCGTCCCTCTCTGTAGGAGCTATGCTCGCATAGCGATAACGAGCCTCAGCGAGGACAAGCCCTGTCACCACAAAGTTCACAGACATCACCGAGGTAAACCCGGGGATGTCTCTGTGCGTCAGTATGCACTGCGATGATGGTGGGTTTGTCCGGGGTGGGCTTTCGCGGCGGAACCTCCGCTCCTACAGCGGCTTCGCTTACAGGGTAGGGGAACTCCCTCCTCGCGAGAGATCCCCTCCAACTCGTTGTAGGAGCTATGCTCGCATAGCGATAACAAGCCTCAGCGAGGAAAGATCGCCGTTCAGGCATGCACCTGCGCTGAGAGAGGTCGACGGCTGAAACCCCTGCAAAACCCTGCCTAGCCTCACAAAGTTCCCAGTGAAATAAAAACTTCACATAAGAGCAACCTTTCCGTCACTACCCCTCCCCATACTGCCCCCCCAAGCAGAAAGCGATGCTTAAAAACAGGGCATCAGCATTTGCTGATCCCTGCTTATTACATATTGCCTGATTGAAGGAGTGTTGGAATGAAGAAGAATTTGCTTGCGATCGCTGTGGGGGCTGCCGTTGCCATGCCGGGCGTTGTACTGGCTGACGGTCCGACTGTTTACGGTAAAGTGAACATCTCCCTGGAGAACACTGAATTCGACGATGGTGTTAACCCGAGCGAAGATCAGTGGGAACTGAACAGCAACGCTTCCCGCCTGGGCGTTAAAGGTGATTTCGATCTGGACGTGGCTGGTCTGAAAGCTATCTACCAGGCTGAGTTCGAAATCAATGTTGATGACGGTGTTAAAACTCAAGACGGTGTTGGCCAAACCTTCACCCAGCGTAACATCTTTGGTGGCCTGAAGGGCGGTTTTGGTACTCTGATGGCGGGTAAGTTCGACACCCCCACCAAGAAAGCCCAGGGCAAGATCGACCAGTTCAACGATATCGGCGGTGATATCAAGAACGTACTGTCCGGTGAAAACCGTGCATCCAATATCATCCAGTACAGCACTCCGAAACTGGCTGACATGCTGACCCTGAACGCTGCCTTCATCCCTGCTGAGGGTGATGATCTGGACGGCGACGGCGAAGGCGAAACTGGCTTGGCTGACACCATCTCCGTGTCTCTGGTCGCTGAAAAAGACATGTTCTACGGTGCGGTTTCTCACGATGCCGACATGGAAGACGAGCTGGTTTCTGACGAGACTGGCGGCAGCGCTACCATCGACATCACTCGCGCCGTGGTCGGTCTGAAGCCGGGCAACCTGGAACTGGGTTTCCTGTACCAGATGGCTGAAGAAACTGAAGCGGATGGCGAAGAAACCTCTGCCATCGTCAGCGCCGCGTTCAAGATTGATCGCGTCAAGCTGAAAGCCCAGTACGGCATGACCGAGGGCGATGTGTCTGACGAAGAAGTTACCCAGATTAGCTTGGGTGCGGACTATAAACTTGCCAAAGCCAGCAAAGTCTACGCTTACGGTACGCAGCTTGAGTTCGACGTAGCTGATGAAGAAGAGACTATCTTCGGTATCGGTATGGAACACAAGTTCTAAAATAATAAGGCCGGGGCCCACCCCGGCCACGATTTCCTCGACGCAAGTGACAGCTGCCCGCCTTTTGGCGGGCTTTTTTCGTTTGGCGGGAAGGGCCCCCATGCGAGCGATTAGAGCGCGCATCCAGTGAACGCTGCAGGAGACCATGCTTGCATGACGATGCCTTTGGTCATTCGCATTACGAATGCTCGGCGAGCAAGAATATCTAGCGGGGATGGCCCCTTGCTCTGAACACGAAGCCGCTGTAGGAGCGGAGGTTCCACCGCGAATCCCAACCTTGAATTTACCCTCTGCCATGACCAAAAACACTTGGGCAAAGAGACCTGATGGGTTTTACCTCGTGATCAGGTGGCCTCGGTAGTGATAGGTTTTTTATCCTCGGCGAGGCTCAGGATCGCCTTGCGAGCAAGGCTCCTACAGGAGTTCTGGCAGGGCGATTCTGTCGTTAATGGGGGGCGTCGCGAGATCAAGACCGCACCCCAATAGCCAATCACCCTGTCTTGGAATGGTGGTCGGCTTACATCAAGGGGCTGTCTGCACCCACAGCATTTCCATCTAACCGCTGATACCCCGGTCTGGCCTGTCACACCATTCTTGGCGGATGAAAATTACACACCACGGATCACGGCTTCGTAGCGGGCGCCACTCCCTTGTTGGCCAGCCGTATTTGATCACGATTTCAGCCCGTAAACGTCATGCCTTTTTCAAGGATCATGACATTGCCAAACGGACCTGCAGGGTCATTCACGAGATCGATTCGCTAGGGGCAAGCCACACCTGGTGCTTTGTGATCATGCCGGATCACTGCCACTGGATGTTGACGCTGGAGGGCAATTATTCGTTGTCGCAAACCGTGCGGATGTTTAAAGGCCAGAGCTCGCGCCTGGCGGGCGTATCGCTGTGGCAGAGAGGTTTCCACGATCGGGCCTTGCGCCGTGAGTCAGACCTGCTGCCCACGGCGCGGTATGTCATTGCCAATCCGCTGCGGGCGGGGTTGGTGACCCGGTTGGGGGATTATCCGTATTGGGATGCGGTCTGGTTGTAGGTTTGAGAATCGCCATGCAAGCATAGCTCCTACACGGGGCGGGGGTGATGTCNTCGCCGCACCNGCCNTCGGCNGCGCCCACACAACCTGTAGGAGCCATGCTCGCATGGCGATAAAGCGCGGGAGAATATCGCCATGCAAGCATAGCTCCTACACGGGGCGGGGGTGATGTCGTCGCCGCACCCGCCTTCGGCGGCGCCCCACACAATCTGTAGGAGCCATGCTCGCATGGCGATAAAGCGCGGGATAAGATCGCCATGCAAGCATAGCCCCTACACGGGACGGGGGTGATGTCATCGCCACGCCGGGCCTCGGACCCCTCCAGAATCTGTACGAGGGGTTGCTGCGAGCCCCGTGCGGTTAGCTATAAAAAAACGCCGCACAAGGCGGCGTTTTTTAGTCCCGGGCAGGGTTACTTCAGTTCTTTCGAACTCAGCCCCAGCACCCGACGGGCGATGACCAGTTGCTGGATTTGCTGGGTGCCTTCAAATATGTCCAGAATCTTCGAATCGCGGGCCCATTTCTCCAACAATTCATCTTCGGTATAGCCCAGGCTGCCTGCCAGTTCCACACAGCGCAAGGTGATGTAATTGCCGACACGTCCGGCCTTGGCCTTGGAAATGGACGCTTCCAGGGTGTTGGCTTTCTTGTTGTCTGCCATCCAGGCGGCTTTTACGGCCAGCCAGTAGGCTGCTTCCCAGTCTGCTTCCATCTTGTAGATTTCCGCTTCGATGGCTGAGCAGTTGTCTACCGGTTTGCTGAAGTCGTACTGCATGTGGTCCTTCAGCAGTTCCTTGATGCGCTCCAGTGAGGCTTTGGCGCAACCGATTGCCATGGCCGCCACCAGCGGGCGTGTGTTGTCGAAGGTCTCCATGACCCCGGCAAACCCTTTCTTGGTGTCGATTTCCGGGGAGCCCAGCAGGTTCTCCGCAGGAACGCGGCAATCCACGAAGTTGATGGCGGCAGTGTCGGACGCGCGAATGCCCAGTTTCTTCTCCAGGCGTGCGAGTTCCATGCCCGGTGTGCCCCAGTCCACCACGAAAGACTTGATGGCCGCACGGCCCAGCTTCGGGTCCAGACTGGCCCATACCACCACGCAGTCGGCGCGCTGGCCGGACGTCACGAAGATCTTCTCACCGTTCAGGATGTAGTGATCACCATCTTTCTTGGCGGTGGCGCGAATGGCGGCGGAGTCAGAACCGCAACCGGGCTCGGTGATGGCCATGGCGGCCCACTTGCCCTTGAACCGTTCCAGTTGTTCTTCGTTGGCGACGGCGGCAATAGCGGCATTGCCCAGGCCCTGGCGGGGCATGGCCAGCAGGAAGCCGGTGTCGCCGTAGCACATTTCCATGGCTCCCAGGCATACGCCCATGTTGGAGCCATTTTTGACACCGCCTTCATCTTCACGGGTGCCCTTGCCGGTGGTTGCGGCGCCCGCAGAGTTGGCCGGGTCGCCTTCGTTGAAGCCATCCAGCACCGCCGCCAGCATATCCAGCTCTTTGGGGTAGTCGTGCTCGCCACGGTCATACTTGCGTGACAGGGGGCGGAGGGTGCTTTGTGCCACCTGATAAGCGTTGTTGATCAGGGGTTTGAACTTCTTGGGAATTTCGATATTCATGATGTGCTCCCTCCTTACAGGTGCAGGCCGCCGAAGGCGACACCGACGGCACGCAGATCCCGATACCAGCGTTCCACCGGGTACTCTTTGGTAAAGCCATGACCGCCGAGCAGCTGGACGCCGTCGGTACCAATTTTCATGGCTTTGTCTTTCACCAGGGTGCGGGCCAGGTGGGCTTCGCGCTGGAACGATTTGCCCTGCTCGGCGCGACACACGGCGCGGTAGGTGAGCATGCGCATGGCATCCAGCTCAATGGCAATGTCGGCGATCATGAAGGCCACGGACTGGCGATGGCTGATCGGTTCGCCGAAGGCGATACGCTCGTTGCAGTACGGACCCACGTAGTCCAGTACGGACTGGCACGCACCGATGGCCAGTGCACACCAGCCGAGAGTGCCGAGATCCACAAAGGCGCGGTAATCGAAGTCGCCGTTCCCCAAGCGGTTTTCTGCCGGAACCCGAACGTTGTCCAGGGTCAGCGGGCGCTGGGCACTGGCGCGAATGCCCATGGAGGGATCTTCGCCGACAGTGAAACCCTCACTGCCGCCTTCGATAATAAATACGGCGGGGCCGTCTTCGGCCTGGGCGGCGACCAGAAACAGCTCGGCGTCGCCGGCCAGCGGAACCAGCGATTTTTCACCGTTGATCACATAGCTGTCGCCGTCCTTGCGGGCGGTGGTTTGCAGTGCCATGGGGTCGAACAGCGGGCGGGGTTCGCACACGGCGATGGTGGCCTTGGGCGGATTCTCTTCCGCGAAGGTGCTCAGGTACTTGTCTTGCTGCAGGGCGGTACCCCATTGGGTCAGGGCATTGGCCACACCCATGGGGGCGAGAATCGCGACGGCCTGCCCCATGTCGCCACGGGCCAGGTCTTCGGCCACCAGCATGCTGGTGACGGTGGAGCGTTCGGTGGCGGCACCACCAAGGGATTCCGGCACGGCGAAGAAATTCAGCCCCAGTTCCTGGGCCTGAGCCAGCACTTCGTCACTGGTCTTCTGGGCGGCATCGGCGTGTTCTGCCTGCTCGCGCAGCACCTCGGTGGCAAAGGACTGAACGCTGTCGCGGATCATCTGTTGCTCTTCGGTGACACCAAGATCAAACAGGTCTTTGGTGTGGCCGGGGGCGTTCAGGCGCTCCGGTTTGCTGCCGGGCTTGCTGGATTTGAAGGTGCGGGCGGTGGTGGTAATCACCTGAAAGCCGCCTTTGGTGAGCGTGTATGCCAGGCGCTCAACACTCTTGCGCATGCCCAGCTTGTCCAGCACGTCGGAACTGGCCAGACGGTTAAGCGCGGTGAGCGCGTAACCTACTGCATCTTTTGCCATGAGAAGTAGCCTCGTTGTTTTTGTCGATTGCAGTCGATTATGAAGCGGGGCGGCTTAGTCTCATTGACCAATGTGACTAATCAGTCTGGCCAGTAGGCAACCGGGGTGGCGCTGTGGGCCTAGCCATGGGCAAGGGGAAAGGGTATGGCGGTGCGTTTTGTCAGGAGATGGGGTGGGTGTGGACGACACCCGGACGCCATCCGCCCGGGCGGGAGCGATACCCCAGTCCTTTGTGGAACCACCGCTCCCGCAAGGGAGGGTGGTGCTTACTGCGGTTACAGGTTCTTGTAGCGGTTCATGTCCAGCACGGCCGCCTGGGTGGGTTCATTGGCTTCCATATAGCGGGTGAGGGCGTGGAAATAGTCCCAGAACCTGGGATGGGTGCGGCGCACGCCGAAACGGGTGACCAGATTGGTGAAGTCATCTCCGTCTTCCACGGCATTCATCTGTTTGACGAAATCGTCGACGTCTTCAGTGCGCAGGTTGAACATGAAATTGGGGTAGCTGGTCAGCACACCCGGGTAGAGCGTGATGGTGTCCAGTTCCGGTTGGTAGCGCATGTCCTCATTCATCATGAAAGCCACATTGCTGTGGGCGCGATTGCGGAACAGGGTATACACCTCCTGCTCTCCGTCTCGGTTTTCCACGCGGATCATGGCGACTTCGGGCAGGTAGTGGATGGCTTTCAGGTTGGCGGCCCGGCGTGAGGCCAACTGGCTGAGGCTCGAATCGGCTTCCTGCTTCCAGGCGGCCACATCCTGGCGCTGGCAGCGTTCGCTGTCGCAGCGGTTGATCGGGTCCGGGCGGGCATTGATGTGCTTGAAGCGTTTTACCAGCTCATCGTTGAATTCGTTGACCGGGGTGCTGGTCTTGAACTCAATGCCTGTCGGGTTCTGGATATCGATGGACGCATAGCTGATTTCCATCCGCAGCTTGCCACCATCCTGATACCAGTTGTTAACCACCGGTTGGCGCATGTCTTTCGGGAAATAGCGCAGTATGTTCTGTTCGGCGCCGTTGCGAATCAGATCGAAGTACAAGCGGGTCTGGGCCTGATGCGACACCGAGCCAAAGACGTTGAAGTTCACCACAAGCTGATAATAAGTCCGCTCGAATAACGGGTAGTCCATGACCCAGGTGGTCAGCGGGTAATCGCCCAGCAACCCTTTGCGCACAGAGGCGTTGTCGTGGTTACGCAGGATGGTGAGCAAGGCATTGGGGTTATGGCCATCGCCATCCCAAATGCTGTCCCAAGTGGGCCCACCGGGCTCGTGTTGGCCGTAGCCTTCCTTGCGCAGGTTCAGGTAGTCGTTACGTTTGCCGCGGTACTTGTACCATTCCGGGCCCAGCGCCAGCAGGTCATCGTCCTGACCGGGCAGGCCCAGCAGGCCGCTGACTTTGGCGCGGTATTCCGCATCGTTAATGTACAGATCGTGATCCGGATCCTGGAACACCGCCCAGAACTGATCGCGAATCACATCTGTTGCGACCTGGCCGCGACACACAGGGCCACGAATAAAGGTGCGCACAAAGTATTCCGCATTATCCAGCATGAATTGATAGCGGGCGCGGGCGGGCACGGCATCAAAGGTGACAAACGGATTGGCGCGATCGTCATAGCTGTAACCGGGTAGCGTGTCCACGTTCCAATCGCTGCCAAAGAACAGCTTTTGGGTCCGTGCCAGTTTTTCCGGGTTCAGGGAAAAGGTGATATGGGTCTTGTGTACCAAGGTGCCTTTCACCGGCGCCAGGCGGTACCAGAAATTTTCCGGAGGCATGTCATTGGGGCGCACGGTGCCAATGGGTTGGATGGGTTCACCGGGAGGGGTACTGGAGCGGTAAACCTGGAAGAAGTGCTCTGGCCGGGTTTCGCTGTCCTCTTCACCAAAATACAGGTGAGCGAGATACAGGTGCTCGTAAAGCCAGCGGGCCACCAGCTGGTGACGTTTGTCTTTCTGGTTGAGCAGGGTTTCCCAGGCCTGAATCTGCTGTTGTTCATCGGCACTCAGGGTCAGGGTTTGAGGCTCCATGGGCGCCCCCTGGTGCATCCACTCTTTCAGGGTGCTGAATTCGTCATCGGTGAGGCCTGTGACGGCCAGTGGCATGCCTTCCATAGGGCGGTCGTCTGCGTAGTCGTCAAACTCGTCCGGGTTCGGGCAGGTGTTTTCACGGGCAAGGCCGAGCTGGATATCATCAGGGAGTTTATGATTGGCGGAAAATTCGTGCTGCTTGCCGAGTTCCAGCATCTTGTACAGCAACGATCCTTTCATGCCCCAGGCGCTATCCACCACCGAATAAAACCCCTTGTCACGCCATTCGGCGGTGCTTTGGGCATCGATAAAAAGCCGGGTCGGATCGGCGTTTTCGGTGCGGCCACCGTTATAGACCGGTTGCTTGCTGGCGCCTCGATCCAGGCCTTCCATGGTCTCCAGCTTGAGCTGACAGGGCGCATCGTAGCAGCCATGGCAGGCCAGGCACTTGCTGTCAAAAATCGGCTTGATGTCCTGCTGATAACTGACGTTGCCATTGGCAGCGAAGGACAGGGCGGGGGTGATGAGCAAGCCGGTAACGAAAGCAAAAAAGTGGCGGGTCGAACGCATCGGAGTGTGTCTCCCTTTGAGTTTGCAACAGTCTAGCCGGGCAATTATGGCGTTTCCATCCGTGGATGCTAAACAGGGTAAAAGCTGCAGGGGGGTAGAGAGTCCGCTGTAGGGGCTAGAACATAGGCATCATCACCGCCGCCCAGCCGATCAGCATGGCCAGCACGGCGCCCCCCGTCAGCTGGTTGCGCAGTTTTCGATACCAGCTGGGTAAATCATCACTGAACAGCATCTGTTCCGTGCCCCAGACAAAGGTGAGGCCGGCACAAAGCATGGGGATCCCCATTTCCCGGGGCAGCAGTAATCCTGCCCAACCGATAAACGCGGCCAGCACACCGAAAAGCTGGGTGGGGAATTGGTTGCTGTTATTGAATTGTCCGAGCACACGGCCCCAGTGGATGGCTCCGGCAAACGTCAGGGAAATGGCGGCATAGGCCAGCAGCGCCATGAGTGCCATCTCTCGCCACGGATCCGCCCAGGCCAATATGGCAAGCAGGTACATGGGCGCCAGGCTCACCAGTGTGAGGGCGCGGGTACGGCGGATATTGTCGGCGCGGGGGTCGGCCACGGTCGATCCTTTAAAATTAGCCTGTTTCTATTATCCGCGTCTCAGGTGAAGGTTGGGGCAAGGCGCGCAGTGCCCGCCTCGCCCCCCCCCCCCACACACACAACCTGTAGGAGCCATGCTTGCATGGCGATAAGGCGCTGGAGAAAGATCGCCATGCGAGCATGGCTCCTACAGAGGGGGGAGGAGAGCGTGTTTAGCGGCGATAACCGTCCCAGGGGGAGGCGGTCAGGTGTTTGGGGAGGTACAGGGGGTGGGCCGGATCGCCGGAACGATTGATGCGGATGGCATGCAGATTCTCCAGCTGCCGCGCCACGGTGTGCGCCCGGTCCATGTGGTGGCCCAGGTTGCCCCACGCGGCAACGACGAGATCAGCGTCCCGTGCCAGTTTTCGCAGCCATCGGTCATTTTGCGGTCCCACTGGCTCCGGGGCGGCAAACAGGTCGTTGGGGTAGGTGGCGCGGTAGGCAAACAGGTTGGCCACGCACAGGCCGGCATAGCCCCAATCGCGTGCAAAGCCCATGCAGCGGCGGATCGTAGGGTCATCCTGGCGGTGGTCGGCTGTCGAAGGGTTGAGGCCGATCAGCAGCATGAAATCATCGCCTTCGCCCCACTGACGCCACAAGGCATAACGGTATTGGCGGCAGCGGGAAAAATTGGCCCGGCGTTGCAGATTGGCGTCGTGATGGGTCATGGCCGGCTATTGTAGGGATTTGGCATAGTCGTGCCACTGTCTCTCGAGGAGTACCCCATGGAATTCAAGGACGTTATGGCCCAGCGTCACAGCGTGCGAGCCTTTACCGATCAACCGGTCAGTGACGAATTGCTGAATGAACTGCTGGCCACGGCCACGTCTGCTCCCAGCTGGTCCAACACCCAGCCGTATCAGATTGCGGTTGCCAAAGGCGCGGTGCTGGAAGACTTGCGTGAACGGTTGCCGCCCATGTTTGATGACTTGGTGAGTCTGGCGCGGGGCTCGAAGTTCAAGCAGCTCAAAGCCATGGTGACCAAAGATGGCGTGCCAGACGGGGATTTCCGCCCGATCACCGATTACCCCAAGGATCTGCAGCCACGCCGCAATGCCACCGGGCAGCAACTGTATGAACTGCTCGGCATTGAGCGCGGCGACAAGATGGGCCGTCACCTGCAGATGCGGGAAAACTTTCGCTTCTTCAATGCGCCGGTCGCGCTGTTCATCTTTGTTCACGAGGGGCTGGACGTTTATAGCCCGCTGGACGCAGGGATCTTCCTGCAAAGCTTGATGCTGGCGGCTACCGATGCAGGCCTGGGCACCTGTGCCCAGGGCGCGCTGGCGATCTGGCGGTCACCACTGGAAAAGCATTTCAGCATCCCGGAAAACTACAAGCTGCTGTGCGGCTTATCGCTGGGCTACGAAGCGGATGAGACCATCAACCGTTTCAAACCCCAGCGCCAGCCTTTGCAGGCGCTGCTAGTCCCGGAACGGTAGTCAGCCCTCTGGCAGAGGTGGGGGGAGCGATATTCCCGCTGCATGAGCGGAACGCCGTCATGGCATCCCCCTTGCAACTCTGTTATCAAAAGGGGCACGGTTTTCCCAGCTATCGCCAGGAACGAGGTCACGGATGAAACAGACGCACTACCACACCTGCAACCTTTGCGAAGCCATGTGCGGTATCGAAATCGATCACATGGGCGATGAAATTCTGGCGATTCGCGGTGACAACGCCGACCCCCTGAGCCGTGGCCATATCTGCCCCAAAGGGGTGGCCCTGCAGGATCTGCACAACGACCCGGACCGCCTGCGTCACCCGGTCAAACGCACCAAGGACGGATGGGTGCCGATCAGCTGGGATGAAGCGCTGGACGAAACCGCCCGTCGCCTGCACGACATTCAGGCACGCCATGGCAAGAACAGTGTGGGCATGTACCTGGGGAACCCCACCGCCCACAATCACGGTGCCTTATTTACCCTGTTGCCGCTGATTAACGCTCTCGGCACCCGCCAGCGTTACAGCGCCACCTCTGCCGACCAGCTACCCCATCAGCTTGCGACCTGGCAGCTGTTCGGGCACCAGGCCCTGTTCCCCATTCCGGATATCGACCGTACCGACTATTTCATGGTGATTGGCGGCAATCCCATGGCCTCCAATGGCTCCATTATGACCGTGCCGGACATTCGCGGGCGCCTGAAGTCCCTGCAGGAGCGGGGCGGAAAGCTGGTGGTGGTGGACCCGCGCCGTACCGAGACGGCGCGTCTTGCCGATGAGCATGACTTCATTCGACCGGGCTCGGATGTCTATCTGTTGTTGGCGCTGTTGCAGGTCATGTTCGAAGAGCTGTTGGTCGCGCCGGGGCGGCTCACCGATTTTCTCGACGGGCAGGGGACGCTGGCCCGGTTGGTAGAGAATTGGACCCCCGAAAAAGTGGCAGAGGCCACTGGCATGACGGCCGACCGGATTCGCAAACTGGCCCGGGATATCGCCACTGCCCCCCGAGCTGCGATCTACTCCCGTGTCGGGCTGACCACCAGTGCCCACAGCACGCTCAGTGCCTGGCTGGTGTATGTCATCAATATTGTGACCGGCAATCTGGATCGTGAGGGTGGGGTGATGTTCACCAAACCCGCTTTCGATATTGTTGCCTTCGGTGCCCTTGGCGGTGAAACCGGAAGTTTTGACCGTTACCGCAGCCGGGTACACGGCTACCCGGAATTTGGCGGCGAGTTTCCCGTGACCACCCTGGCCGATGAAATGCTCAGCCCGGGTACCGGGCAGATCAAGGCGTTCATCAGCCATGCCGGCAACCCGGTGCTGTCCTGCCCGGACGGCAACAAGATGGACAAGGCCCTGTCCGGGCTCGAGTTCATGGTCAGCATCGATCTGTACATCAACGAAACCACCCGCCATGCGGACATCATCCTGCCGCCCACGGGGCAGCTGGAGCATGCCCAGTTCGACCCGATTTTCCAGGCAGTGGCGGTCCGCAATGTGGTCAAATTCAGCGAGCCGCTGGTGGAAAAACCGGAAGGCAGCCTGCACGACTGGGAAATCCTGCTGGGCCTGGCTACCCGGCTTGGGCGTCTCAAGGCAGAAAGTCGCCGGGAACGCTTCCAGGTGGAAGCCACCGATCGCTTCATGCGCAAGCTCACCGACAGGGGCATTGTTGACCTGGGCCTGCGTTTGGGGCCCTATGGCACTGGCGGGCGCAGCATGGCCATTCTGAAGCGGGCAGGGCTGCGTAGCCTGCCGAAGTTGGCCTGGAAGGTCCTGCGTGGCAAGCACAAGGGGCTGACGCTGAAAAAGGTGCTCGCCCAGCCCCACGGCATTGATCTGGGGCCGCTTCAGCGTGCTCTGCCCAAGCGACTCTACACCCGCAGCCAGCGTATTAACCTGGTCCCGCCGTTGTATTTCCGTGCCCTGCAGGGGCTGCCGGTACCCAAACCCCCGAAAGCGGACGAGATGCTGATGATCGGCCGCCGCCATGTCCGCAGCAACAACTCCTGGCTGCACAACAGCCAGCGTCTGGTGAAAGGCAAAAGCCGCTGCAATATCCTGATTCACCCGCAGGATGCCGAACGGCTGGGGGTGACAGACGGCGACGACCTGACCCTGCGCAGCGAGGTCGGCAGCATTACCCTGCCTGCCTGGGTGAGCGACGACATCATGCCTGGCGTGATCAGTGTTCCGCATGGCTGGGGGCATGATCGCAAAGGGGTGCAAATGGATGTGGCACGCCGTGCCGGAGGCGCCAGTGTCAATGATGTGGTCGGTACCACCCGTGTCGAAGCGGTCACCGCCATGGCACAGTTGAACGGCATCCCGGTAAAAGTCGAGGCTGCCAGCGCCGCGGTCCCCAGGCAAGCGGCGGTCTGAGCGGCGGCCCCCTTGAAATCCTGTCGACCACAACCATGGTTACCTCAACAGCAAGGAGGTAACCATGAATATTTTGATCGCCGGAGCCAACGGTAAAATTGGCCGCCGTCTGATTCCTCATCTAGTCGCTGACAACCAGCGAGTGCGCGCCATGGTGCGTGACCCAGCCCAGCAGGCCGACCTGCGTCAGCTTGGTGCCCATGAAACCGTGGTAGCAGACCTGGAAGGCGATTGTCGCGAGGCGCTTTCTGGTCAGGACCTGGTGATCTTTACAGCAGGTTCAGGGCCTCACACGGGGCCGGATAAAACCATTGATGTAGACCAGAACGGGGCCATCAGTCTGATCGATCAAGCCAAAGAGGTCGGGGTGGGGCGTTTTATTATTGTCAGCTCCATGCGCGCTGACGAACCGGCCTCAGGTCCGGATGCACTACGGCATTATTTTGAGGCGAAAGGCAAAGCAGACGACCACCTTCGCCAGAGCGGACTGGCGTACACCATTGTCCGTCCCGGCCGCCTTACCGAAACCCCACCCACGGGCAAGGTGACGTTGGCGCCAAGGTTGACCGAATTTGGTGATATCACCCGTGAAGACGTGGCCAGGGTGCTGGCGGAGACTGCCAGAGCGCCCCTCGACCATACCGAATTCGATGTGATTGAAGGGGATACCCCCATCATCCAGGCCCTGACCGACCTGGCCCCCTAGCCAGACCACTGGGTGCTGACGATCTGTAGGAGCCATGCTTGCATGGCGATCCATTCGTAACGCGAATGCTCAATTGCATCGAGCGGGTGAGGGTGGGTGAGAGCGCATATGGCCTTCGTTGCTGGGCGGCGCCCAAAGCTGGTGCATATTTGAGCGCACGACCATTTAATGCACAGAAATAGTGCTTCCCCAATTGTAAGACTTGAGTAACATACCCATCTAATCGCACAAAACTGTCATAAATTTGCTAGATTATGGGCCCCCTCCAGGCCGGATCATCAAGATTTTGCGTGCCAAAGGGGTTGCTGTACGAAATGGCAAGGAAGCTGCACGCCGTCAGTGCGACATGCACGCAATGAGACACTCTGGTGACAGATGCTCTTTGCACAGCATATGCGCAAGCCGTAGAATTGGCCGGCTTTAGAAATGTGATTCATTTCTCTTTTAAGGGTGAGGGAACCTATGACACCAGATATGGTGTTCACCATAGCCGTGTTGATCATGGTGCTCGCGGCGTTGGCCACCAACAAGGTGCCTGCCGACGTGACCATGATGGCGGCCCTGACCCTGTTGTTGCTCTACGGCATCATTACCCCATCGGAAGCCCTGAAAGGCTTTGCCAACCCCGGTTTGATGACCATTGGTGCGCTCTATGTGGTTTCCGCCGCCTTGCGGGACACTGGCGCGATTTACTGGGTCGCGCACCGTCTGCTTGGCAGTCCGAAAACCGTGCTGGCCAGCCAGACCCGCATGATCGTGCCTACCTCATTGCTCAGTGCGTTCCTGAATAACACCACCGTGGTCGCCATGATGATCCCGGCCGTGCAGGATTGGGCGCAGCGGCTGAAAATGTCACCCTCCAAATTCCTGCTGCCGCTCAGCTACGCGGCGATTCTGGGCGGTACCTGTACCCTGATCGGCACCAGCACCAATCTGGTAGTCGATGGCATGGTGCAAGCCCATGGCCTGCCGGGATTCGGGATTTTTGACCTGGCCTGGGTGGGCATTCCGCTGCTGATCATCGGCTCTTTATACCTGCTGTTTATCGGTCGCCACCTGTTGCCGGAACGCAAAGGTCTGATGGAGCAGCTGGAAAATGCCCGCGAATACAACGTGGAAATGCGTATTTCCAACCCCAGCCCGCTGGCCGGTAAAACCATCCGTGAGGCAGGTCTGCGTAACCTGGCGCATGGCTACCTCACTGAAATTCAGCGCGGTGATCGCCTGCTGACTGCCGTAGGGGCTGATACCCCGCTGGAAGTCGAAGATGTGCTCGTGTTCATCGGCGCCCCGGAATGCGCCCGGGAACTGCAGCGCTTTAATGGTCTGGTGCCTGCCCATGCGGGTTCCCACAAACTGGAATTGCATAACCACCAACGCTGCCTGGTCGAGGTGATCCTCAGCCAGGAATTTCCCGCCATTGGCAAAACCGTCAAAGAATCCGCTTTTCGCACTCAGTACCAGGCTGCCATTCTGAGCATCAGCCGTAACGGTAAGCGTCTGTCGGGCAAAGTCGGGGACATCGAGCTGCGGGTGGGCGACACCCTGTTGCTGGAAACCGCCAAGTCGTTTGTTTCCCAGTATCAGTATCGTCGAGACTTCATGCTGGTGAGCCCGCTTCAGGACTCCTCTCCGCCAGACTTCCGCAAGGCGCCGCTGGCGGTCATGGTGCTGGTGGGCATGTTGGTCGCAGCGGCCTTTAGCTGGGTATCTACCCTTGAAGCCTCCATGGTGGCTGCAGGCATCCTGCTGGTCAGCCGCTGTGTTACCGCCAATCGCGCCCGGGTTACCGTCAGCGTCAACCTGTCGGTTCTGGTGGTCATTGGCGCATCTTTTGCAGTGGGCGAAGCCGTAGAGAAGAGCGGCACGGCTAACTGGATTGTCGAATCTGTGCTCTTGTCGGGCAATGTGGGCCCCTGGGTTGCCCTGCTTATGGTCTACTTGGTCACCGCGCTGTTCACCGAAATGATCACCAATAATGCCGCGGCAGTGTTGGTGTTCCCGGTCGCGCTGGAAGTGGCACGCTGGCTGGAAGCCAGCCCGTTGCCGTTTGTCGTCGCGGTCATGTTTGCCGCCTCGGCCAGTTTTATGACACCGCTGGGTTACCAGACCAATCTGATGGTCATGGGGCCGGGCGGGTACCGGTACGTGGATTACCTGAAGGTCGGGCTACCCATGAGCGTACTGGTTGCGCTGGTCACTGTGACGTTGGTCCCGGTGGTCTGGCCTTTCTTTCCCTAGCCCTGTGTATATGTGAGGACATTGTTTCATGAGCACCCCCTACCAGCAGAAAAAGCACGACTCCAAGGCCCACGTGGTATGGCACGAGACCAATATCAGCAAGGGCGACCGTGCCAGCCAGAAAGACCAGAAGCCAGTGTGCATCTGGCTGACAGGCCTGTCCGGTGCGGGTAAGTCCACCATTGCCAACGCACTGGAAGTGGCGTTGACCGAGAAGGGCAAGCACACCTACCTGCTGGACGGTGACAATGTTCGCCACGGCCTGAACAAAAACCTGGGCATGAGCGATGAAGACCGTGCCGAAAACATTCGTCGCGTATCGGAAGTGGCCAAACTGATGGTCGATGCGGGGTTGATCGTGGTGACGGCATTTATCAGCCCGTTCCGTGCCGACCGTGACGCTGCCCGCGAACTGTTTGATGACGGTGAATTCGTGGAAGTATTTGTCCACGCACCGCTGGAAGAGTGCGAGAAGCGTGACCCGAAAGGCCTGTACAAAAAAGCACGTGCGGGCGAAATCAAGGAATTCACCGGTATCGACAGCCCCTACGAGGCGCCGGAAAAAGCGGAAATCACCATCAACACCGCCGAAAACGATATCGAAGCTTGTGTAAAACAGATCATGGCCGAACTGGGCATTTAATGGCCGGGGTTTAACCATGCAACTTGCCAGGGAAGGCATGACCATGAACGACGAACCGCCCGGGCCCTGTGCTCAGGGTGAAGCCAACTGGTACGCCGTGCAGTGCAAACCCGGCCAGGAGCAGCGGGCGCATGAAAACCTGATCAATCAAGGTTTTACATGTTTTTTCCCGCAGGTCCAGATCGAGCGCATACGCTCTGGTGCCAGAAAGCAGAAGCTTGAATCCCTATTCCCCGGTTACCTGTTTATTGAACTGAAGGTAGGCGGTGAAGACTGGAGCGTGATCCGCTCCACCAGGGGGGTATTAAGGCTGGTCCGCTTCGGTAGCCAGCCGACACCCATTCCCCGTGCAGCCATGGGGGCCATCATGGCCCGTACAGGGGCTGCCGAAGGGGCTGAACAGATATTTAAGGCGGGCGATGCGGTGCGCATCACCCGAGGACCGTTTGCCGATCTCGACGCCGTATTCGATCGGTTCAACGGGGAAGAGCGGGCTATCGTGCTGATCTCCATGCTGGAGAAACAGCACAAATTGGCCCTTGCCGTCGGGGATATTTCCCGCGGCGATTAAGCGATTAACCCCAGCGCCAGCGATGCTGAGTCGCCAGGCCTGTCGGGAGCCCAGAATACGCTGGATAATGGTCAGTGTGGCGGTAGCGTGCCTTCTAGTGCATGCGGCCAGACAACCGGGCGAGCGGTAAAAAGGACACCGACCAGGGCAAGCATTCCGTGCGATGTGGCGACTGGCAATTAACTATCAGGATGAATATGACCAACAACGTTAGCCCTTTTTCCAGAATTGCCGTGCTTGGCATCGTCCTGGCCATGCTTGGCGGCTGTGCGTTTGCCCCGGGCTCCCATATGTCTTCCCCGGGCTGGTTCAACGAAAACGATGACAACGATGACATCCCAGAGCTGGAAGACACCGTTGAAATCTACCCCATCAATACGGCGGTCCTTTCACAGGCTCAGCAGCAGTCTGCGCTGGCCTCTCCCTCCGCTGACCTCAACATCGATACCGGCAGTTACGACTACATCGTCGGCATCGGTGATGTGTTGCAAATTACCGTCTGGGATCATCCCGAGTTGACCATTCCCGCGGGCTCTATGCGTAGCGCAGAAGAATCCGGCAACTGGGTTCATAATGACGGCAGCATCTTTTATCCCTACGTTGGCAAGATCCAGGTCGAAGGCCTGAAGGTCACTGAAATTCGTGATCTCATTGCAGACCGGCTGGCCGAATATATTGAAAACCCCCAGGTAGACGTGATGGTAGCGGGCTTCCGCAGCCAGCGAGTCTACGTCACCGGGTCGGTCATGAAACCGGGCGCCTACCCCGTGACCAACGTGCCCATGCGTTTGCTGGACGCGGTGAATGCCGCCGGCGGTCTGACCGAAGTGGCCGACTGGAGCGATGTTACCCTGACCCGTGCAGGCAAGGACTACTCCCTGAGCCTGCGTGAGATTTACCAGCGGGGTAACGCCAGCCAGAACGTGCTGCTGCAGGCCGGTGATGTATTGAACGTGGCCCGTAACGATGACAACAAGGTGTTTGTCATGGGTGAAGTGAATGAAGCCATGCCAGTGCCCATGACCCGTAATGGACTCACCCTTGCCGAAGCGTTGTCCGCCTCAGGCGGTTATGACCAAAACACCGCCGATGCCTCCGGGATCTTCGTGATTCGCCGTGCACCACAAGGCAGCGAACACCTGGTCGATGTCTACCAGCTCAATGCCAAAGACGCCACCGCCCTGATTCTGGCCGACAGCTTCCCGCTGCAAAGCCGTGACATCGTGTATGTGACCGTAGCACCGATTGCCCGCTGGAACCGCCTGATCAAGAACATCATGCCGACCTTCCAGACTATCTACTATGGCGCCCTTGGCGCAGACCGCATTCGGGATCTGGACGAATAATGTTTAACCGGATTTTGGTGCTGTGCGATGGCAATATCTGCCGTAGCCCGACCGCCGAGGCATTGTTGAAAGCCCAGTGCCCCGATAAGCAGATCAGCTCTGCAGGGCTGGTGGGGCTTGAGGGGCAGGGCATGGAGCCTACCGCACAGGCCATGCTGGAAGCCGACGGTCAGCCTGCCCCCAGCCATGTGGCCCGCAAGCTCAACCGGGAAATGTGCGCAGAGGCCGATCTGATTCTGGTAATGGAAAAGCGCCAGCGTGACAAATTGACACAACGTTATCCTGAAAGTAGTGGCAAGGTATTCCTGTTGACCCAATGGAATGGGCAGCAAGATATCCCGGATCCGTACAGGCGGAGCAGGGAAGTCTTCGAGCAGGTCTACCAACGCATCGCCGAGGCAACCACAGCCTGGGCCAGCAAGCTCCACTAACACCCTACCTCTGTAGGAGCCATGCTCGCATGGCGATTTGGAAAAAGCGGAAACGCCAAGGCATCACGCCAGCGATCCGCCAAACAGACAAGACCTGTAACAGACCAGCAAGGAATAACAGGGAATGACAGAAACACGCCAAGCCCAGCAACCGCATCACAGCACCAGCGATGATGAAATCGACCTGCTCAAGCTGATTGCGGTATTGAAAGATCACCTGGGCCTGATCATTGCGATCACCGTGCTGGCCGGCAGCCTTGGGGTCGCCTATGCCTTGCTGGCCACGCCAATCTACAAGGCCGATGCGCTGCTGCAAGTGGAAGAAAAGCAAAGTGGCGTACCCGGCTTTGAAGAAATCAGTGAAATGTTCGCAGAAGAGTCGTCAGCCTCAGCAGAAATCGAATTGATTCGCTCTCGTATGGTGCTGGGGCAAGTTATCGACCGCTTTAATATGCAGGTCATGCTGGAACCGGACCGTCTTCCTCTGATTGGTAATCTCAGTGCGCCAGCACCGTTGGAGGACCCCCGTGAGCAGCCGCTGTTTGCCGGATTTCGGGATTCGGAAACCTTTGTCACAATCGAACACTTCACTGTTCCAGAGGAATGGCAAGGCGAGGCGTTTACCTTGCGATCAGAGAATGGTGATGCTCGTTTATATTATGAGGGGGCATTGGTTGCAGAAGGGCCTGTAAGCCAGCCAATCAGTGGTATGCAAGGGCGTTTACGTCTTGTGATTGGACAATGGCAATTGAAAGATGAAGAGCTCATCTTGGTACAGCTTAATCGACTAGCTGTGATTGAGAATATCCGAAAAAATCTGTTCGTGGCTGAACGTGGTAAAGATACAGGTATCATAACACTGAGTTATGAGGGGGAAGTGAGGGAGAGGAATCGAAAGATTCTGGATGCAATTGCTGAAGTCTATCTGAACCAAAATATACAGCGTAACGCAGCAGAAGCAGAAAATAGCTTGGAATTCCTGAACGAGCAGCTGCCGGAACTGAAAGATAAACTGATGAGCTCAGAGGAAACACTGAATCAGTATCGACTTAAAAATGAATCTGTCGACCTAACTCTGGAAACCCAGTCTACACTGGAGCGCCTTGTCACTGTTGACGCTCAACTCAATGAGCTGAAAATCAAGGAAAGTGAAATTTCCTCACGTTTTACGCAGTCTCACCCGGCTTACCGCACCCTGATTCGCCAGCGTCAGTCCCTGCAACAGGAAAAAGCCCAGATTGAAGCGGACATCAAGCGCCTGCCAGAAACCCAGCAGGAAGTACTACGCATGATGCGTGATGTAGAGGTTAACCAGCAGATTTATGTGGGGCTACTCAATAAGGTGCAAGAGCTGCGAATCATGAAGGCCAGTACGGTGGGCAATGTCCGGATCATTGATGCAGCTATGGTGCCGGCAAAGCCTGTCAAGCCCCAAAAAGCCCTAGTCGTAATGGTCGCTATCATGATGGGGGGGATGCTCGGCGTGGGGTATGTCCTGCTGCGCTCAATCTTGCATCGTGGCTTGCATAGCCCGGAGCAGCTGGAAGAATTGGGTATTGCTGTTTACGGCAGCGTTCCGTTGTCAGAAGAGCAGCAAAAACAGGACCAGAAGATTTTCAAAGCCCAAAAACGAAAGTCTGAAAAGAAATATATTCCGCTGTTGGCCCGTACAAATCCGGCGGACTTGGCCGTGGAGGCCTTGCGCAGCCTGCGGACCCGTTTGCACTTTGCCATGATGGAAGCGGGCAACAATGTGCTGATGATCTCTGGCCCCAGTCCGGAAGTCGGCAAGTCCTTTATCAGCGCCAATATGGGCGAAGTGCTCGCCTCCATCGGCCAACGTGTGATCGTGATCGATGCAGATATGCGTAAAGGGCATTTGCACCGTTATTTCGAGAACGGGCAGTCCCCGGGCCTATCCGACTGGTTGTCAGGCCAGGTAGAGATGGATGCCGTGATTCATAATGGTGGGCAGGAGAAGCTGGATTTTATTCCCCGTGGCCAGATCCCGCCCAACCCATCCGAGCTACTGATGCACGAACGTTTTGGGCAACTGATCGAGAAACTTTCTGGTGAATACGATCTGGTTTTGGTGGATACGCCGCCGATTCTTGCAGTTACCGATGCCGCGATCGTCGGCCAAAGCGTAGGCACCTCTCTGGTGGTCGCCCGCTTTGGGCGTAACTCTGCCAAAGAGGTAGATGTAGCCGTAGGGCGTTTCGAGCAGCATGGCATTGCCATCAAAGGGGTCATCCTCAATTGCATGGAAAGCCTGGCCAGCAATGAGTATGGCTACTACGCCTACGGCTATGGCCCAGACCACACTAACAGCTAACCTATGTAAATGCGACTGTAGGAGCCATGCTCGCATGGCGCCTTTAAACCCTGAATCCCCACGCAGACATTGAAAAGGGAGTCACGTTTTGCCGCAACCCCCGAACCGAAAAATGACCCAGCCCAGATTGATCCGGCATCTGCCGGGCACGGTTTACATAGCCTGTCTGGTGGCGGGTAGCAGCGCTCATGCGGCCGGACCGGATGTTGCCTTTCCGGGCTACAGCGGTTTTCTGAATGTGCCATCTTCCAGGGTGTTGGAGCATGGCACCATGGATGTTCAGTTTTCGAATCAGGGTTTTGTTGGTGGTAATTATGAGTACTACGACAATGTTTCTGGGGTATTGGGCATCTTTAGAAATGTAGAAGTTAGTGGCAGGATTATTTGGGAAAATACTCATACCAATTTATTTGTTGATGAGCATGAGCTTAGAGACTTATCCGCTAACGCAAAAATTCAAATCCCCTTTATTCCTGAAGATTGGTTTACCGCGTCGGTCGGCATTCAGGACATTGGCGGTGAAGTGAATTTCTTTGACTCCACATATGCTGCAGTTGGCCGCCAATTCGGGCCATTTGAGATAACGGCGGGTTACGGTGAAACCGATATTGAAGAGCGTTACCTGAGCGGGGGTTTTGGTGCAGTGGAGTACAGGCCCTTTGACTGGGGTAGTGTGATTGCTGAATACGATAGCCGAAACGTACGCTTTGGACTTGGTGTCACTACGCCTGCTAAATGGTTGCCCGGTGGGGTGCAACTAAAAGGAAAAGTGCTGCTCAGTGATCAAGGCGATGACGACAACGATCGCCATTTCGTTTCGGTTGGGATTTCGATTCCTTATGGCAATACAGCAAGAAAGCGTCGTTTACTTGACGAAGCGATGCCAGTTTCAGATTCCGACGCTGTGTCAGCGAAGGTGGCGATAACACAACCCTCCAATGATTTGGCGCGGCAGTCGGTGGAGCTCGAAGTCAACGGCGTTGAAGGGCGCGAGCTATCAGTGGAACAAGAAGCAACACTGGTCGGCAAGCGTTTGGTGCAGGCTGGGTACGAGAGAGTGAAAGTCGGAAGCAAGGGCGATACGTTATGGGTGCGTTGGGAAAATAATCTCTATAACAGGGATGAGCGAGACTCTATTCATGACGTTGCCCAGACAGTTCGTCGTTATGCTGAGGTTCACCGAATGGCAAGGCTTCAGCTGTTGAATCAGGGAATTCCCGTCGTCGAGAGAACGCTTAACCTCGATGCCGCTCCAGGGCAGGATTTGGCCGGCAGTCGTTATCCCCAAGCGGATTTCTGGCAATCCGAAGAACTGCCGGAGTGGTCCTATTCCGGGTCCTTCGGGCCAGCCTGGAAACCGCGACTGGAAATCGCCCCAACGATTACGACCGGTGTTGCTACCGATTACGGCGTCTGGGATTATTCGTTGGGCGTAGCCTCAGAGTTGTCCCTGTCGCTGTGGAAAGGAGCACTTGTTTCTGCCACCTACAATGTCGAAATTGATCAATCCGATGATTTTGAGGAAGGCGGGGCCTACTACAACAACCGCCAGCGGACGGATCTGGTAGAAGCAGAGGCTCAGCAAACCTTCAAGCTGCATTCCCTTCTTTACACAAGTTTTCATGCAGGCCGTTATGCCTTCGATTATGATGGCGTCCTGAATGAAACGGTATTGTTTGCCCCCAATGGCCGCCATAGTCTTGGGTTCCTTGGCGGGCAATTCAAGCATACGGAAACAGAAAATGTGACAGAGCAAGGACTGGCTCGTTATAGCTATTACAACCCAGACATGGACGTGCAGTTCGACATATATGGCGGACAATTCTTTGCCGAAGATACAGGTGTGCGGGTGGATACTCGCTTCTGGTTCGGTGACTATGCGTTCACGCTTACCTACAAAAACACCGATGCTGAGTTTGTCGGTCTTGGCTGGGTTATTCCCCTTACTCCTGTTAAAGACAAGCAGTGGCGTTACCTGCAGATTAAGGGTAACCCGGACTGGAACTATGGGGTTCAGACACGCATTAGTGAGCGTAATTTCATATCTTTCGGTGGGGCTGCAATTTTGCGCTCTGCAAATCCTCTGCAGAACCTGTACATGAACAGGGGGAGGTTGCCGAATCGCTAGTTTTTAATCGTTACGACACAGTATTGGCTTAAATTGGCGTAAATGTTGCTTAATTAACCTGTTGTGTAGATAGTTCTGTAGTACTACAGAGCTAGTTAAAGCGTACAGGGGTAATCAAGGATTGGGTGAAAGCCCAAAAGTTAACGGAAAACAGGAGTTTATCTATGCGTTTTTCTCAATCAAAAGGGCGTTTCAGCCGTAACCTGCTTGCTGCAGCGATTCTCACTCCCACCCTGGTGCTGACAGGTTGCTTCTTCGATGATGATGATGACGACAAGCCGGGGTCTGGCGGTTCGACTTCTTCATCCGCAGGTTTGGCCTATGACGGTTACCTGATCGGCGCCACCGTCTGTATCGACCTGAACTTGAACAAGACCTGCGACGCCAGCGAGCCCAGCAGCACTACCGATGCAGACGGTAACTTCAACATCACTGGTCTGACGGCTACCCAGGCCAAGTACCCGCTGGTGCTGGAGTCTACTGCCGATACCGAGGATAGCGATAACCCAGGTGTCAAAGTTGGGACGGGCCTGAAATTCCTGGCTCCGGCAGGCAGCAAAACCGTCAGCGCGTACTCCACCATTATTCAGGCCAAAATCCAGGCGAAATTGGCTGGGGGCGATACCCGTACTTTGGCGCAGCTGAAAGCTGAAGCTGCCACCGAGCTGTCGACGACCCTGGGTCTGGGTGGTGTGGATCTGACTGACTACGACCCGATTGCGACCAAAACGGGCAGCGGGGCAGAAGCCGACAAGATCACCGCGGCCAAGATTCACCTGATGAACCAGATTCTCTCTAACGAGCTGCTCAACAGGCTGCCGACCATTATCACTCAGGCGCAAGGTGCCGGTGTAACCCCGGGTGCGGCGGCGTCCTTACTGGCTGAAAAGCTGGAAAGCGTTATCGCAACCATCAAGTCTGAGGTGGATACCGCCACCTCGGGGCTGGCTGATGCAGCGGCTATCTCCGCTTTGGATGAGAGCAGTGTCGCGATCTCTGTGCTGCCAATCTCCGTAACCAATGCTGAGCTACTAGCACAGCAGACGGCTGAAGATGCAGCCAACGAAGCTATCGAAGACGAGTTGGGCGATGCTGGCGACGGTGGCTCTACCGGCGGTACTGGTGCAACTGGTGGCTCTGGTGGTGTGATCTAATCCTATGCCCTGAATCCTTGAACTTTCGAGTTCAAGGTGTCGACTTGCCCCCAAGGCAAGTCGGTTATTCTTTCTGTATCACAGGGCCCTTGAGGGCCCTGTTTCTTCCTCAATATTTCGGTAAGGCTGTATTTAGTGAATACGGCAGGCTGGCTAATGCCGGAATTCAGTATTCTCGACTCTAGGGATGTGCCACAGGCACTCAGGAGCGAAAGGTCATGGAAACAAATAACGCGACGATGCCTCTACTGCCTCTCGATAGTCCCCTAAAACGCAGCATGAAACGATTATTCGATTTTTTTGGCGCGTTGATATTACTGACAATGTTAATGCCGTTTCTGATCGTCGTCGCGTGCCTGGTTCGCGCTTCGGGCAAGCAGATTATTTTTGGCCATGAGCGTATCGGCGTGGAGGGGAGACCCTTCAAATGCTTGAAGTTTAGAACCATGGTAGTGAATGCTCAGGAAGTGCTTCATGAGCTTTTGGAAAATGACCCCATCGCACGTGCAGAATGGGAAAAAGATTTTAAACTCAAGAATGACCCGCGAGTAACGGCTATTGGCGCTTTTCTGCGTAAGACGTCACTGGATGAACTGCCACAGCTATTAAATGTGTTTAAAGGCGAGATGAGTCTGGTTGGGCCTCGACCAGTTATCGATGAAGAAATTAAGCGATATGGTGCGAGTGCGGACTACTATTTTGCCGTGCGCCCAGGTATGACAGGCCTTTGGCAGGTCAGTGGGCGTAATGATGTTGATTACGATGAGCGTATCAGCATGGATGTCGAATATGTTAAAAGCTGGAGAATTAAGCTAGATATAGAAATTCTTATGAAGACTGTTCTCGTTGTGATCGGAAAAGAGGGCGCGTACTAGAATGAAAATTTATTATGTTCTTAAGGTTTTTTTAGAGAAGATTATAGGAAGGAAGTTGTATATAAAGGCTTCCGTTTTGGTTAATGGTTATACGGTTTACTGGAAGGCGTTTGATAATCATAAGTGTATTTTTATTCATGTCCCGAAAACTGCAGGAACCTCAGTCGGTGAAGCTATTTTTGGGAATGGAAGGACAGGGCATTTCGGCTGGGAAATTTATAGGGCTTGCAGCAAAAAAAAATTTGACGACTACTTTAAATTCGCTTTTGTTAGAAATCCTTATGATCGGGTTGTCTCCTCTTTTTACTATTTGTCCCAGGGTGGAAAGAGCGAAGCTGATAAAAAATTTTTTGAGGAATATTTAAGCGGCGCAAAAGATTTTGAAGATTTCGTTATGAATTATCTTGGCTCTCCGGTTGTGATGAGTTGGGGGCACTTCAGGCCCCAAGCGGATTATCTTGTGGATTATTCATCCGGAAAAGTGATGGTTGACTGGCTGGGGAGGCTTGAGAGTATAAATGAGGATTTTGCGTTTCTTCGTGAGAAGTTTAATTGCCTAGATATTGAGGTGAAAAATAAAAGCCAAAGAAACGATTTCCGAACGTATTATTCTGAGAATCCAGCAATAGCAGAAAAGATCCACGAAATTTACGCTAAGGATTTTGAGTACTTTGGCTATGAAAAAAACTCTTTTGGTTGTTGATGTATTGAGGTGTTTGATTCTTGCACTCGAATCGCGGGATTTGATGCGAATTTTGTAGTCTGTTCTCTGAACTGAATGAGGATCAAGAAATACAAGTGTCAAGGGATCGATGCCTCCTAAGCCTTGATTGTTTTGGTGGTAAAAGTGGCGTCGAAGGGCTGATTGTTTACTCTGGATTAAGAGGGCGGAATGATTGTTTTGGTTGTGGATTCTGTTGAGAGATATGCCTTTTTTAAAAGGCTGTCTGAGTCTGATCCTGCTGCTTTCATTATTTTAACAACGGAGCCTTTGGCGTATTTAAATGCTCGCATAAGTGGCTTGAGTTGTGTACTTGTAAGCCGAAAAGTTAACCGCAATGCGAGTATAAGGCCACTAGCAGAAAAGGCTATCGAGTGTCTTAATGGAAGGAGATCTCCGTCACAGTGTGAAAATGATATATGCGCTGTTCATGAAGGGTTGATGAGGATAAAGGATCAGGTTAGAAAAGTCGTGGTTTGGAATGGACAGCACTCAGTGGGTATTGGGGTCAAATATTTTTGTGAAAGTCAAAATGTGTCCGCTCAATTTATAGAGCTTTCTAACTTGCCGAATAAATTATTTTCTGATCCTCAAGGGGTGAATGCGGCATCCTCGCTCTACAATAACCCGTCATTGCTCGATGTTTTCCCCCGTGTTGGGGATGATGAGCATGCTGAATGGGTCACAGAATACCGTAAGAGTAAAATAGGTGTCTTACCGCAGTCTGTTCATTCGACAAAGAAAAAAATGAACAGTTTTTTGAATGCAGCGTTAAAAATGCTTTACCCTGCAGCAAATAAGGGAGGGGTGGCAGCACTGTATGGGAAATCCTTGAAAGGGGGGGGGGTGAGGGTGGATTTTGAGATAGTCTTCTTTGAGGATGATTATGTATTTTTCCCTCTTCAGGTGTCTGCCGACACGCAGTTAAAGCTCCATTCTGATATCGATAACATACAGGCGTTATTCTCTGCGGCTGAAGAAGCAGAGAAAATAGGTGGAAAGTTGGTTGTGAAGATTCACCCAGCAGAAACTGACCCAGGCCAGATAAGGGAGATCGTGAAATTGAAAGCTAGGCTTGGTTTTATTATTACGGATCAACCGACGGTCGATTTAATTGAAAACGCCAAGTTGGTAATAACAATCAATTCCACTGTGGGGCTGGAAGCTATGGTACTCGGCAAGCCCGTGGTCGTGCTGGGGCGGGCTTTGTACCAAAATTTTAACGCTGAAAGGCTGAAAAAATATATTCATCACTACCTTGTCGATGGCGTAGATTATTTTGGTGTTGAACCTATAAGCAAGGAGAGGGCATTAAGGGTGATAGGCGATGAAATTTTCTGAATTTTGGTGCTGTCTTTGTGAAGACCTAAAAGCAAATTATATGCTTAAGAGCAGGGTGGTTGTTCTGTTGTTCAGGATTGCTAACTACTTTGCGCTTAAGGGACGTGGCGGACAGCTATTGGGCTTGCCGTTCATTGCCATATATGTCGTGATAGTTGAGTGGTTTCTAGGGATTGAAGTTCACGTTAAAACCCGAATAGGGAAGGGGTTTGTCATATATCATGGGGTTGGATTGGTAATAAATGGCCACTCGGTAATTGGTGAAAACGTTCAAGTAAGACAAGGTTGTTGCATAGGTAATAAAATGGATCGCGCTGGAAGTGTATCTGGTGCTCCAATAATTGGTAATAATGTAGAGCTTGGAGTCAACGCTGTAGTTTTGGGTGAAATAAATGTGGCTGACGGGGTTGTTATCGGAGCTGGAGCGGTGGTCATCAAAAATTGTGATCCCGATGGTGTGTATGTGGGTGTCCCGGCAGTAAGGATAAAGTAGTGAGAGATATTTTTATAATACACCCGGGTAAAGCAAACTACCCAGAGGTTTCAGCGTACAAAGATTTTTTCTCTGGTAGCTGTACAGTATTGGACGGAACGCTCTCTGATTTTATGTCGCTAGAGGGCCGCCAAGATTGGGTGGCTTGGTGTATAATGGGATTCTATCCCGCAAAGATTGATGCATCGGTTGTAATACATGACTATCGCTCCCTCTCTGTAGGCGCATTTGTAGCAGCCAAGGACTACATTAAAAAAAAATTTCAGCCAAAGCCAGATCTGAGAATTTTTCAAAACGAAGCCATGTCGTCGGTGATGTCTTTTTCGGATGATGTTGAAACGCTTTACTTGCCGATGGGTGTTCCAAGCTTTATTTACAATATTGAAGCGACCAATAACCCGCTTCACAAGCAGAAATTTTGCTATATTGGCGAGATGTCACGTGAACGAAATTTCGACAAGGTTTTAGATGCATTTGTAAATAACGATCAAGGCGGTTCGATAGTCTTGGTAGGTAGTCCCCAGAAAGAAATATATGAAAAATATCGGCATTTTCCTCAGCTAATATTCACGGGAAGAGTCAGCCAGAAAGAAGCTCTCTCGATAGTTAAGGCATGTGCATTTTCTGTTTGCTATTTTCCTTGGCATAGACCGCATAAATTTCAGGCACCAACAAAACTGTTGGAGTATATGGCGCTTGGGGTTTCGGTCATTTGCAATGATGCGCCTTCAAATTTAAGGGAATTGGAAAAGTTTTCTTATCCAGCGACTGTGAGTGGTGATTATGTTTTCGGTAATAATCTTTCTTTTGATTTGACCCCCCCTTCTGCTGTAAAGGGGATTTCGTGGCGCGATGTGATTGGTGGTTCTGGGATCTATGATGCGCTATCCGTTAGGGGCTGACTCTGGCCTTAAGGTTTTTTTGGTTTTTGCGGCTTTATTGTTCTTGGTCAGCCCTTTTTTGGTTTCGACCTTGTTCCTGGCAGCAATGGCTGTTCTTTCGTCTATGGGGCGATCCTCAAATTGTCAGATAAGAATCAACTGGCTAGCATTTGGGGTTGCTGTATTGGTTTCCTCTTGGTTTATCGGGTCGAAAAGCCTTGCTCCTAGTTTGGGTAATGACCGTGCAATGTATCTTGATTATGTGTATTTGTTTAGGGGGGGCGGGTTCTATCAGTTGATGTCATACCACCCTGAGTGGGTTTCTTTTGGTGCTCTCTGGCTTATTTCGATGCTGGTTGATGGCAAAGGAATATTTTGGCTTTTCTATATAGTGGTTATGGCTGCCGTTGGCTTGGCGTTTCGCGGCAATGTAAGGTTTCTTCCCCTTTTCTTTCTTTTGCTCATGTCCTCCAGTGTTTTTTTAAACCTTTACGGGAATTTAGTCAGGCAGTCTCTCGCGTCAGCCTTTGTTTTAGGGGCGCTTACCGCATCAAAAAAACGGGTTGCGGGAATCGTTGTTCTGGGGGTTTTTAGTCACCTTTCGGTTTTTTTGGCGGCGCCGGCCATGTTGCTTTCAAGAAAAATCAATTTTAACTTTTTTACGAGCGTGCTGCTTGTATTTATAGGCTTTTCATGCTCATCCTTGTTGGGTTATATGGTTGATTTTCTGGCTTCTTCTGGAAGTGTCCTGGCTTCCAAAGTTTCCTTTTACCAGGATTTTGAATCGAGTGATTCCGATCAGTCTGGCCTTACATTTGGGTTGATGCTTACTATTCTTTTCCTTGTGAAATTAATAAAAGATAGGACCAATATTATAGGAAGGGGGGATGCTGACATGTTTGAGCGGTTGTTCTCATTTCTCGTTTTAATGTCATTCGTTTTAGCCCTGATGACAGGGATGGGAAAGGTTTTTGAGCGTGTTTTTGTTTATTATTATGTGGTTTTTGTTTTTTTTGCGGTTTTTTGTGTTTATGGAATAGCAAGCGAAAGAGTGCGTATCGTAGCTGTTGCGAGCCTTGTTTTTATTCTTTGTTTTTCTGTGATTATTAGGCTTGGCGGTGGAGGGTATTATCCAGGGGCGCAGTATGAGTATGCTCAATCGAACTTTTTATCTATGTTTGTGGAGTGGCTGGGGTGGATGTGATCGATGAATGCGATGTGTAACGTCGATCTGTATGCTAATAACAAAGAATTTTTATGGGGAAGGAAACCAAATTTTATGGTTCTGCCTCGGTCTTTAAAGGATTGATGCGGCGTAAACTGTGTTGGCAAAACGAAACTTTTTGTTTCGGTAGGGTATTTGGGAGCAATAGTTAATAAAAGAACTGGATGGCTATTGGGGTGGTAACGAGTGGCGATTATTTGCCAATGTTGGGAGGGTTAAATCTCGCTGATTTTTGGGATCACAAGGGCTGTTGCGGTTTGGGGATGGTTTTATCAGGTGGCCCTAAAATATTTAATGTTCTTATAAGGTTGTTAAATGAAGGTTCTTCATCTTGTTGAGGCTACGGCTACGGGTACCTTGTCGATGGTTTCGCTTCTTGCAAATAAGCAGGCTGCGGAGGGGCTTAAAGTGGTTGTAATTTATTCCGTCAGGAATGAAACGCCCAAAGAAATTAAAAGTTATTTTTCTTCTTCTGTTGAATTGATTATTGTAGATATGTCTAGTCTCAAGGGAAAGCTGTTGAGTTTCTCGCGAGTTAGATCGGAAGTAAAAAAAATACACCCTCGGATCATTTTCTTGCATTCTTCATTCGCAGGTTTTGTTGGTCGTGTTTCCTTGATTTTTTCTGGGCTTTCTGCCTTTGTCTATTATATTCCGCACTGCATTTCCTTTATGAGAAAAGATGTCGGTGTGTTAAAAAAAACGATGTTTGTCTTTCTTGAGATGTTTGCTGCAATGAAGAAAAGTGCCTTCATTGCCTGCTCCGAAAGTGAACGAAAGGCGATACAAGCGGCGATTCCTTTCAGGCAGTGCTTTTTGGCTGAAAATGCCGTAGATGCGCCGGGTCTGGCCTCAGTTATCACTCCTCGGAATTTGCATGTTGTTACTGTGGGTGGAATCAGAGAGCAAAAAGGGCCTGCAGCTTTTGCTGAAATAGCGCGGTTAGTGAGTGTCAGGCGACCCGATATCCGTTTCGTTTGGATTGGGGATGGAGACTCCGCTCTTAAAAAATTACTGAAGGAGGCGAATGTTTTAGTGGCAGGGTGGATGGATAGAAACTCCGTGTATAAAGAACTCGCAACTTCTTCGTTGTATCTTTCTTCTGCTCAGTGGGAAGGCATGCCCGTTTCTGTTATTGAGGCGATGTATACCCGGACCCCCGTCGTTGCTTCCCGTTGTGCCGGTAATGTTGATGTCGTGACAAATGGAGAAACCGGTTGGCTTTACAATGACCTCGCCGATGCTGCCGATTTAATTGTTTACTGTATTGAGAATGAAGTTGAACTTGAGCGCGTGTCTAGCTGTGCTTATGACGTTGCTCTGTCGAGGTTTTCGCCTGATCGTTACTATCAGACGATATGTTCCATTATAGAACAGCACCCTTCCTGACTAATCGGTTTTATTATGAGTGAAGTGTTTTATCTTGAAACTGCGAGAGATGTGTTTCGTATTGAGTCTAAAGCTGTCGCAGCTTTGTCTAACCTATTGAATTCATCGTTCTCTGATAGTGTTTCGGCAATACTTGCGTCACATGGGAGATGTATCGTCTGCGGGATGGGAAAGTCTGGAATTATCGGTAAAAAAATAGCGGCGACCCTTGCAAGCACTGGTACTCCCAGTTTCTTTATGCACCCAGGGGAGGCTTACCATGGTGATTTAGGCATGGTGACGCCAGATGATGTTTTCGTGGCAATCTCGAATTCGGGTGAAACGAGCGAGGTCATTAAGCTGATCCCGTTCTTGAAAGATAACGGAAACTATCTCGTTTCGTTGACGGGAAACCCAGAGTCCACTTTAGCACAAGCATCTAATAGCCACCTCGATATTTCTGTGCATGAAGAGGCTTGTCCTCTGCAATTGGCCCCTACGGCTTCCACAACCGCAACGCTTGCGATGGGGGATGCACTTGCAGTTACCTTGATGAAAGCAAGGGGTTTTAAACCTGAAAATTTTGCACGTTTCCATCCTGGAGGCTCATTGGGGCGCCGTTTACTGGCAACGGTCAACGATGAAATGGTTACTGAGGCGTTGCCATTTGTGTCGCTGTCTGCATCAATCCTGGACCTGATTGAATCTATTGGCGCTGGCGGGCTTGGCATTGCGATAATTAATTCTCCAGAGGGGTTAGGTATTGTTACCGATGGGGATATCCGCCGTGCTGTCCAGAAATACGGAGATAATGTATTCAATGTAACGGCTGGTGATGTAATGAGTTTCGACCCTGCTAATGTTTCACCAAGCACGCGTATTGAGGATGCCTTGTTTTTGATGGATCGTAATAAAATATCTTCCCTTTTGGTTGTTGAAAATGGAACTGTTGTTGGTGTTTTTAAAAAATAACCTAATCTGGTTTTGTCGCTTTTGCATTTTTATACTGGGGGATAGATTTAAAAATGCACGCTGATTTGGGGCTTTCTCTGGTAAGAACTTTTGGTGCCCGCGCTGTCGCATCGTTAGGAGGGGTCGTTTTACTGGTCGTTGTCGCGCGCGATCTTGGCCCCGAAGCTGTGGGTGGATTAGCCCTTGCCCAGGCTTTGCTCCTTGGTAGTTCCCTTCTTGCCAGAGGAGGGATGGATAACGCTTTGATGCGTTATGTAGGCCGGGATGCAAGCTCCAGTTATGTTTTTTTATATCTGTGGTGGGCGATTCGTCACGGCTTGATCATCAGTGTTCCTGTGAGCTTGCTTTTGATGGCCTTGAGGGGTTACATTGAAACGTGGTTTGATTCTCCTGGCCTCTCTTCTATTCTTTTAGGGATTGCCTTCTCTGTTCCTGCCTACGTTTTCTCTTTTCTGCTTTCTGGTTTTTTTAAAGGGATTAGGATGCCGGCCACGGCCAGCCTTATGGAGAATGGATCCGTTTCCCTGTTGTCTGCGCTATTCTTGTGGTTTTGGTATGCCTACTACGGTGAAATAGGGTATGCCGCGATAGGTTGGGTTCATTTTCTTGCTTCACTTCTTGTTGCCTTTCAAGGGGCAGGGCAGCTCTGGTTGTGGAATCGAAGTAAACGGTCGGTTGCACCCTGTGGTTCCGATCCTGTTCAGTACAAGGATTTTAAATCTACATCCAGAGCATTTTTTGTGGCCACGTTTGCTAATTTTATGCAGACGGTCGTCGCCATCATGATTGCAGGTCTGTTGCTAAGTGATGTGGGGCTGGGGTTGTTCAAGTCTGCTCAGCAGGTTGGTATGTTTATCTCGTTTGTTCTGATCGTTATAAATGCTGTTTTTCCTCCACGGTTTGCAATGTTATATCATGAGGGGGACTTCAAAGGGCTTGATAGCCTTGCTCGCCGAGGCGCGCTCATAGGAATAATACTTGCACTCCCCCCTTTGTCCATTTGTTTGATTTTTCCTGCATGGGTGCTTGGTTTTTTAGGCGATGAATTTGTGCGGGCGTCCTCTATGCTCCGCGTAATTGCATTAGCTCAACTGGTCAATGTGGCGACTGGATCGGTTGGGTTTCTTCTCAACATGACTGGTCATGAACGGCTAATGCGTAATATTGGCCTTATCTGTAATGGATTCGGCCTGCTTGGCTTTTGGTTATTTATACCGCTTTGGGGGCCGATGGGAGCGGCCCTTGCTCTTGCCTTTATTCTGGTAGTTCAAAATATAACGGCACTCCTTTACGTTTGGAAAAAGTTGGGGATATGGACGCTGCCATGCCCCAATTTTTTTGCTCTCATCGGCATAGAGACTGAGGTGAAACGCGCCTCTTGATGCCTGATTCTGTTTCGGTTCTATAATATCTTGTAAATAGGTGTTTATCTTTGTCAGTTCCACGCTGTGTTTTGCTTGTGCTCTGTGTTGCCAGCTCAACTGTTTTGTTGGTTGGAGGGCTGGTCTCTGGTGAAGAGCGTGATGCGATAAAGGATATCTTTTCTCTCGGTGATATCGATTCTGTTGCACACTTTGTGTTTTGCATGATTTCAACGTTTACAGCAGCCCTTGTATTTGGGGCTCGGATTTACATTCCTGTGTTGGTTTTTTTAGCTGGTGTACTGATTGAGGTATCCCAATTATGGATTCCAGCTCGCACTGCATCCTTTTCGGATGTCGCCATTGATGCTGCAGGAACTCTGGTGGGTTTTCTATTGGCTTTGTGGATTTTACGAATTTATAGGAAGGGGTAGGTAATGGTTACAAAAGCAATTCTCCCTGTCGCCGGCTTCGGCTCCCGTATGCTGCCGGCCTCGAAGGCGATCCCCAAGGAAATGCTGCCGGTGGTAGACCGGCCTGCAATCGAATATGTGGTCCAGGAAGCGGTCCGTGCGGGCATCAAGGAGATTATTCTGGTGTCGCATTCTGCCAAGACGGCCATCGAAGATTACTTTGATACCCAGTTCGAGTTGCAGCACCAGCTGGAAACCAAAGGTAAGGACAAGTTGCTTGCTGAGGTGCGCGATATCCTGCCGGCTGATGTGAGTGTCATTTCGGTGCGTCAGCACCGCGCGTTGGGCTTGGGGCATGCGGTGGCCTGTGCTGCACCAGTGGTGGGGGATTCACCCTTTGCCGTGTTGCTGCCGGATGTGCTGGTGGACTGTGATGGCCAGAATGAAGACTTGAAAAGCATGGTGGATCGTTTCGATGCGTCTGGTTTCCCGCAGATTATGGTGGAAGAAGTGCCGGAAAACCGCGTGGATCAGTACGGCATTGTGGCCCTGGAAGGCGCGGCGCCGGCGCGTGGCGAGTCTGCGGTGATGCGTGGTGTGGTTGAAAAGCCGGCTATCGGCGAGGCGCCGTCGTGTTTGTCGGTGGTGGGCCGTTATGTGCTGCCCGGCGAAATCATGAAAATTTTGCAAAATACGCTGCCGGGTGCAGGGAATGAGATTCAGCTGACAGATGCCATTGCTACACTGATGGAGAATCAGGTGGTAGAGGCTTATACCATGCGGGGCCAGACCTTTGATTGCGGCAACAAGGCCGGGTACCTGCAGGCGATTTTTCATTATGCCGCCAAGCACCCAGAGCTCGGTGAGGTGGCGCGGTCGATGATGGCAGAAGCTGTCGGCTGACCGCTGCAAGCTGCAAGCTGCAAGCTGTGAGCTGTGAGCTGTGAGCTGTGAGCTGTGAGCTGTGAGCTGTGAGCTGTGAGCTGTGAGCTGTGAGCTGTGA
>PAJO01000010.1 GCA_002706085.1 Alcanivoracaceae bacterium
CGTTGAGCTGATCGCTCCGATCGCCATGGAAGACGGCCTGCGCTTCGCTATCCGCGAAGGTGGCCGTACCGTTGGCGCCGGCGTGGTAGCCAAGATCACTGAGTAATTCGTTACCCGGTGGCCAGGGGTGGCAGGCAGGCCTGCCACCCTGTTTTGTTTTAAAAGTTTCAAAGTTACAGGCCAGTAGTTCAATTGGTAGAGCACCGGTCTCCAAAACCGGCTGTTGGGGGTTCGAGTCCCTCCTGGCCTGCCAATTTTCCCAAGGCTTTGCCTGGGTGGTAGGGTGCATCGTCCGATGAGCGAGAAAACAGAAGCAGGTTCCGGCTCCGCTGCCCTTGAGGCGGTGAAGTGGTTGCTGGTAGTTGGTCTGGTGGCTGCTGCCGTTATCGGCAATAGCTATTTCTCCGATCAGCCTACTCTTTATCGGGTTGTTGGTGTCGTTGTAGTGGCACTAATGGCCGTTTTTGTTGCTCTGCAGACTGAGCAGGGAAAAGCGTTCAATCAACTGCGCAAGGACTCCATGGTCGAGCTGCGCAAGATTGTCTGGCCGACCCGTCAGGAAACCCTGCAGACCACCCTGATCGTTCTGGTCTTTGTTGTGCTCGTGGCCTTGTTGCTGTTCGTGCTTGACTGGATTCTGGGTGGTCTTATGTCCTGGGTGATTGGTTAAGGGGTTAACATGGCAAAGCGCTGGTATGTGGTACATGCCTACTCAGGTTTCGAAAAGCACGTAAAACGCGCCCTCGAAGAGCGCGTTAAACTGCGTTCAATGGAAGAGCTGTTTGGCGACATCCTGGTTCCCACTGAAGAAGTGGTTGAGATCAAGGGTGGCCAGAAGCGCAAGTCCGAGCGCAAGTTTTTCCCCGGCTACGTGCTGGTGGAAATGGAGATGTGCGACGACTCCTGGCACTTGGTAAAAGAAACCCCGAAGGTGATGGGGTTTATCGGTGAAGATCCGAAAAATCCGGGCCGTGTTTCTCCGATTACCAAGAAAGAAGCTGATGCCATCCTGCAACGCATGGATGACGCAGTGGAAAAGCCGAAGCCGAAGACGCTGTTCGAGGCTGGCGAAGTGGTCCGTGTCAACGACGGCCCGTTTGCAGATTTCAATGGTGTGATCGAAGAAGTGAATTACGAAAAGAGCCGTCTGCAGGTGGCTGTAATGATCTTCGGTCGGTCTACGCCAGTAGAGCTGGAGTTTGGTCAGGTCGAAAAAACCTGATAGCCAAACCGGCAAGTGAATTTGGGAGCCCTGGTCGCCGAATGGTGGCCGGGGCGTTTTGACAACCTGAGGGGAGCCCGCTTGATGCGTGGCGTTTGCACCCAAGGAGTCTAGAAAATGGCGAAGAAAGTACAAGCCTACATCAAGCTGCAGGTTGCAGCGGGTCAGGCTAACCCGTCACCGCCGGTGGGTCCCGCTCTGGGTCAGCACGGTGTAAACATCATGGAGTTCTGTAAAGCGTTCAACGCACAGACCCAACAGCTGGATGCTGGTGCGCCAGTGCCGGTTGTGATCACCGTTTACAACGACCGCTCTTTCACCTTCACCATGAAGACGCCGCCTGCGTCTTACCTGCTGAAGAAAGCGGCGAAAATCAAGAGCGGCTCTGGTGAGCCGAACACCAAGAAAGTGGGCAAGGTAACCCGTGCTCAGCTGGAAGAGATCGCCAAGGCGAAAGAGCCTGATCTGACCGCTGCTGATCTGGATGCCGCTGTGCGCACTATCGCGGGTTCTGCCCGTTCCATGGGCCTGGATGTGGAGGGTTAACCAATGGCTAAACTGTCCAAGCGCCTGCGCGCCATCCGTGAAAAAGTTGAAGCTGGCAAGCTGTATCAGGTTGAAGAAGCCGTAGCGCTGCTGACCGAACTGTCTGGTGTGAAGTTCAAAGAGTCTGTAGACGTGGCGGTTAACCTGGGTGTTGATCCGCGTAAATCTGACCAGAACGTGCGTGGCGCTTCCGTGCTGCCTCACGGTACNGGNAANACCGTTCGTGTNGCNGTNTTNGCNCAGGGCGCCAAGGCCGANGAAGCNAANGAAGCCGGNGCNGACGTGGTNGGTTTNGANGANCTGGCCGAGCAGGTTCAGGNNGGCGANATCAANTTCGACGTGGTGATTGCTTCCCCGGACGCCATGCGCGTTGTCGGTAAGCTCGGCACNATCNTGGGCCCCCGTGGTCTGATGCCGAACCCGAAGGTTGGNACCGTAACTCCTGATGTTGCCCAGGCCGTGAAAAACGCCAAGGGTGGTCAGGTGCGTTACCGTACCGACAAAGGTGGCATTATCCACTGCACCGTGGGTCAGGTAGGTTTCGACAACACCGCCATCAAGGAAAACGTNGAAGCGNTGCTGGCTGACCTGAAGAAAGCCAAGCCGTCTTCTGCCAAGGGTACCTACTTCAAGAAAGTNACCCTGTCCACCACCATGGGTCCGGGTCTGTCCATCGATCCCGCATCCCTGGCGATGTAAAGCATTCGGCGCATGGCGAAAGCTGTGCGCCAACAAGGACTTTGATTTCGGCAGCGTGCTGCCGGAGCGTCAAAGACCACAGGCGCCTTGGCGGGTTCTCCCGGATAAGGCTTAAACCATCAGCCTGCGTAGACGCGGTGTGGTTCAGGTTTCACTGTAACCCCCGCGTATGAGTTCGCTAGCGAATTCATAAATGGGTGGCCGGTTTCGACCGGTTGTATTCATCGAGGAGGTTACACAGTGGCTCTGAGACTAGAAGACAAGAAAGAGATTGTCGCCGCGGTAAATAAAGCCGCACTGGGTGCATTCTCCGCTGTGGTCGCCGACTATCGTGGCTTGAACGTGGCTCAGTTGACCGAGCTTCGTTCCAAGGCACGTCAGCAGAACGTTTACCTGCGTGTTATTCGTAATACGCTGGCTCGTCGTGCCTTTGAGGGTACCGATCTTGAGCTGCTGAACGAGTCGCTGATTGGTCCGACCATCATTGCTATGTCGCTGTCCGAGGAAGACATGGGCGCTGCTGCCCGTCTGTTCAAGGACTTCGCCAANGACAATGACCAGCTGGAGCTTAAGACCGGTCTATACGAAGGCAAGCTCTATTCTGGCGCAGAAATCGACGTACTGGCAAAACTGCCGAACCGCGAACAGGCTCTGACCAGCCTGGTGTCTGTACTGCAGGCTCCGGTTTCCAAGTTTGGCCGTTTGCTGACTGCGCTTAAAGAACAGAACGAAGGTGAAGCAGCCTGATCGGCTNCTGAACCGCACATCATCAAGATTTGGAGAAGTTAAAATGGCAATGTCCAAAGAAGATATCCTGAATGCAGTTGCTGAACTGTCTGTACTGGAACTGGTCGAGCTGATCGAAGCGTTTGAAGAGAANTTCAACGTTTCTGCTGCTGCCGTCGCTGTTGCTGCTGCGCCTGGCGCTGCTGGTGGCGACGCCGCTGAAGAGAAGACCGATTTCGACGTTATCCTGACCGGCTTCGGCGACAAGAAAGTTGGCGTGATCAAGGCTGTCCGTGAAGTGACCGGCCTGGGTCTGAAAGAAGCCAAAGAGCTGGTAGAAGGCGCTCCTGCTCCTGTTAAGGAAGGCGCTGGCAAAGACGAAGCCGAAGAGATCAAGAAAAAGATCGAAGAGGCTGGCGGTACTGCCGAGCTCAAGTAAGCGCATTAGCGCTATGTCTTTCCGTCTTGAGNCGGAAAGGCGCCGGCTGGCAGCTTTTTGGCTGCCAGCCTTTTGTCGTTTCTGTATGAGGGGTTTCATACAGAAATATCACCGGGTGGTGATAGATCAACAGCTGAGGAACGCAGATGGCATACTCATTTACTGAGAAAAAGCGGATCCGCAAAGATTTCGGCAAGTTGCCGAAGGTAATGGAAGTTCCCTACCTTCTNGCAATTCAGCTCGATTCCTACCGCAAATTCCTGCAGCAGGACAAAAGCGCAGAAGAGCGTCTGGATAGCGGTCTGGAAGCGGCTTTCCGGTCAGTATTCCCGATTGCCAGTTATTCAGGTAATGCAGCGTTGGAGTATGCCGGCTACGAGTTCGGCAAACCCGTGTTTGATGTGAAAGAGTGCATCATTCGTGGAACGACCTATGCGGCGCCGCTGCGCGTGCGCATTCGTCTCGTGATTTACGACCGTGAGTCGTCCGGGGCGATCAAGGATATTCGTGAACAACAGGTCTACATGGGTGAGATTCCCCTGATGACCGAAAACGGTACCTTTGTGATTAANGGTACCGAGCGTGTAATCGTGTCCCAGCTGCACCGTTCTCCCGGTGTCTTCTTCGATCACGACAAGGGCAAGACTCACTCCTCCGGCAAGCTGCTGTATTCNGCCCGGGTGATTCCTTANCGTGGTTCCTGGCTGGACTTCGAATTCGATCCCAANGANCTGGTCTTTGTCCGGATCGACCGTCGCCGCAAACTGCCGGCGACCATTCTGCTGCGTGCATTGGGTTACACCTCCGACGAAGTGCTGGAGATGTTCTTCGACACCAATGAAATCGTGGCAGAAGACGGCCTGTACCGCATGAAGCTGGTGCCGGAGCGTCTGCGTGGTGAAACCGCCACGTTTGATATTCTCGCCGATGGCGAGGTGGTGGTTGAGCGTGGCCGTCGTATTACTGCCCGTCATATCCGCCAGTTGGAGAAAGCCGGTCTTGAGTACCTGGAGATCCCTGCTGAGTATCTGCAGGGCAAGTATCTGGCCAAGTCCATTATCGACCAGGAAACCGGTGAGATCCTGGTGGAGTGTAATACCGAGCTGACAGCCGAAACCCTGGAAAAGCTGCAGAACGGCGGTGTTACCGAGTTTGAAACCCTGTACACCAATGATCTGGACAACGGTCCGTTCATGGCTGACACCCTGCGTGCCGACCCGACCCGNACTCCGCTGGAGGCCCTGGTCGAGATCTATCGCATGATGCGTCCGGGCGAGCCGCCGACCAAGGAAGCGGCAGAGAACCTGTTCAAGAACCTGTTCTTTACCGACGAGCGTTACGACCTGTCTGGCGTGGGCCGCATGAAGTTCAACCGTCGTCTTGGTCGTGAAGACGAGACCGGTCCGGGCATCCTGTTTGATGGCCGCTACTTCAGCTCCCGNAACGACGAAGAAGGCAAACAGTACTTCGAGCAGATGGGTGAAGACTCCTCTGACATCATNGATGTACTGAAGACCCTGGTCGACATCCGTAACGGTAACGGCGTGGTCGATGATATCGATCACNTGGGTAACCGTCGTGTGCGCTCCGTGGGTGAGATGGCCGAGAACCAGTTCCGTGTCGGTCTGGTACGTGTTGAGCGTGCGGTCAAAGAGCGTCTGNNNNTGGCTGAANNCGAAGGCCTGATGCCGCAGGATCTGATCAACNCCAAGCCGGTGGCGGCGGCGGTGAAAGAGTTCTTCGGCTCTTCCCAGCTGTCCCAGTTCATGGATCAGAACAACCCGCTGTCCGAGATCACGCACAAGCGTCGTGTTTCCGCGTTGGGCCCGGGTGGTCTGACCCGTGAGCGTGCCGGCTTTGAGGTGCGTGACGTTCACCCGACTCACTACGGTCGTGTGTGTCCTATCGAGACCCCTGAAGGTCCGAACATCGGTCTGATTAACTCGCTGGCGACCTATGCCCGCGCCAATGAGTATGGCTTCCTGGAGTCGCCGTACTTGAAGGTGGTGGATGGCAAGGTCACCGAAGAAATCGAATACCTGTCTGCGATTGAAGAAGCCGAGTGCGTGATCGCCCAGGTCGACGCGAAGATGACTGCCGACGGCGGCTTCGAAGAAGACTTCGTTACCGTGCGTCACCGTTACGAATTTACCGTGATGGAGCGTGACACCATTACCCATATGGATGTCTCCCCCCGTCAGGTGGTGTCGGTGGCCGCGTCGCTGATCCCGTTCCTTGAGCACGATGATGCTAACCGTGCGTTGATGGGTTCCAACATGCAGCGTCAGGCTGTACCGACCCTGCGTGCCGACAAGCCGCTGGTGGGTACCGGTTTTGAGCGTCACGTGGCCCGTGACTCTGGCGTGTGTGTGGTCGCGACCCGTGGCGGTATCGTCGACAAGGTGGATGCGTCCCGCATCATCGTGAAAGTGAACGATGACGAAGTGAACGAAGGTGAAGCAGGTGTAGATATCTACAACCTGACCAAATACACCCGTTCCAACCAGAACACCTGCATCAACCAGCGTCCGCTGGTGAAAGTGGGTGACCGGGTTGCTGCTCGCGACATCATGGCTGACGGCCCGTCCGTTGACATGGGTGAACTGGCCCTGGGCCAGAACATGCGCGTGGCGTTCATGCCCTGGAATGGTTACAACTTCGAGGATTCCATCCTCATCTCCGAGAAAGTGGTGAAGGAAGACCGTTTCACTTCCATCCACATTCAGGAGCTCACCGCGATCGCCCGTGACACCAAGCTGGGTCCGGAAGAGATCACCGCGGATATCCCCAACGTGGGCGAGGCGGCACTGTCCAAACTGGACGAGTCCGGCATTGTTTACATTGGTGCGGAAGTGGAAGCCGGCGACATTCTGGTAGGTAAGGTAACGCCGAAGGGCGAAACCCAGCTGACCCCGGAAGAGAAGCTGTTGCGCGCCATCTTCGGTGAGAAAGCCTCTGACGTGAAAGACACCTCTCTGCGTGTCTCCTCCGGCGTCAAAGGTACGGTTATTGACGTGCAGGTGTTCACCCGCGATGGCGTAGAGAAAGACGAGCGCGCCAAGCAGATCGAGCAGGATGCGCTGGAACAGTTCCGCAAGGATCTGAAAGATGAATACCGGATCCTCGAGCAGGATATTCTGGAGCGTCTGCGCACTGTGCTGGTGGGCAAGAAAGTTAACGGTGGTGCTGGCTTCAAGCGCGGTACTGAGCTGACTGGCGATATGCTGGACGGCCTGGATGCCGAGAAATGGTTCGAGCTGCGTCCGGCGGATGAAGACGTTGCCGAGCAGCTTGAGCGTGCCCAGCAGTACCTGGAGCAGCACAAGAAAGAACAGGATGAGCGTTACAAGGACAAGCAGGCCAAGATCTCCGGTGGAGATGATCTGGCTCACGGTGTCCTCAAGGTGGTCAAGGTTTACCTGGCTATCAAGCGTCGCATTCAGCCCGGTGACAAGATGGCCGGCCGTCACGGTAACAAGGGTGTGATCTCCGTGATCATGCCGGAAGAAGATATGCCGTACGACGAGAACGGTGTACCGGTCGATGTGGTGCTGAACCCGCTGGGTGTACCGTCCCGTATGAACGTGGGGCAGATCCTGGAAACCCACCTGGGTTGGGCCGCGAAAGGTCTTGGTGAGCGTATCGGCGAAATGCTGGCGGCGCAGAAGAAGATCGCGGACATCCGCGGTTTCCTCGACAAGATCTACAACAAGGCTGGCGCGGGCGGTTCTCCGGAAGATCTGGATAGCTTCAGCGACGAGGAAATCCTCGAGCTGGCCCAGAACCTGGTAGGCGGCGTGCCCATGGCGACTGCGGTATTTGACGGCGCCAAGGAGTTCGAGATCAAGGAGCTTCTGGAGCTGGCAGGCCACGACAAGTCGGGTCAGGTGCAGCTGTGGGATGGCCGTACCGGCGAGCAGTTCGACCGCAAGGTGACCGTTGGCTACATGTACATGCTCAAGTTGAACCACCTGGTGGACGACAAGATGCATGCACGTTCCACTGGCTCCTACAGCCTGGTTACCCAGCAGCCGCTGGGTGGTAAGGCGCAGTTCGGTGGTCAGCGTTTCGGTGAGATGGAGGTATGGGCACTGGAAGCATACGGTGCTGCCTACACCCTGCAGGAAATGCTCACCGTGAAGTCTGATGATGTAAACGGCCGTACCCGCGTTTACAAGAACATCGTCGACGGCGATCACCGCATGGATCCGGGTATGCCGGAATCCTTCAACGTGTTGCTGAAGGAAATCCGTTCTCTCGGTATCAATATCGAGCTGGAAAACGACTAAGGCAGTGGGCTCCGCACGATGAGTGCGGAGCCACTGTGTACCCGGGTTTAGGAAAGAATCTCGAGCGAAAGCTCACTACGGAGGACTGGCCTTGAAAGACTTGCTGAATCTGCTCAAAAGTCAGGGACAAGTCACGGAGTTTGACAAGATCCGCATCGCGCTCGCGCCGCCGGATCTGATNCGCTCCTGGTCTTTTGGCGAAGTNAAAAAGCCGGAGACCATTAACNACCGNACGTTCAAGCCNGAGCGTGANGGTCTGTTTTGTGCNCGTATCTTTGGTCCGATNAANGACTANGANTGCCTGTGCGGTAAGTACAAGCGCTTGAAGCATCGTGGTGTTATCTGTGAGAAGTGTGGCGTTGAAGTTACCCTCTCCAAGGTGCGCCGTGAGCGTATGGGCCACATCGAACTGGCGAGCCCCACTGCGCACATCTGGTTCCTGAAGTCACTGCCGTCCCGTATCGGCCTGATGCTGGATATGACCCTGCGTGATATCGAGCGTGTGCTGTACTTCGAATCTTTCGTCGTGACCGAGCCGGGCATGACCACTCTGGATCGTGGCCAGCTGCTGACCGACGAAGAATACTTCGACGCCCTGGAAGAGTTCGGTGACGAATTCGAAGCCAAGATGGGTGCCGANGCTGTTCAGCAGCTCCTGATGGAGCTGGACCTGGACGAAGAGATCAAGATCCTTCGTGAGGAAGTGGAATCCACCAACTCCGANACCAAGCTGAAGAAGCTGTCCAAGCGACTGAAGCTGATGGAAGCGTTCCGTGANTCCGGCAACGCTCCTGAGTGGATGATCCTGACGGTCCTGCCGGTTCTTCCGCCGGATCTGCGTCCGCTGGTACCGCTGGATGGTGGCCGTTTCGCCACGTCTGATCTGAACGATCTGTATCGCCGAGTGATCAACCGGAACAACCGTCTCAAGCGTCTGCTGGACCTGAGCGCGCCGGACATCATCGTGCGTAACGAAAAGCGTATGCTGCAGGAATCTGTGGATGCGCTGCTGGATAACGGTCGTCGTGGCCGTGCCATCACCGGTTCCAACAAGCGTCCGCTGAAATCCCTTGCCGACATGATCAAGGGTAAGCAGGGTCGTTTCCGTCAGAACCTGCTGGGTAAGCGTGTTGATTACTCCGGCCGTTCCGTGATCGTGGTAGGTCCGACCCTCAAGCTGCACGAGTGTGGTCTGCCCAAGAAAATGGCGCTGGAGCTGTTCAANCCGTTCATCTTCGCCAAGNTGGAAGCCCGTGGTCTGGCGACCACCATCAAGGCAGCCAAGAAGATGGTCGAGCGTGAAACCGCTGAGGTGTGGGATATCCTTGCCGAAGTGATTCGCGAACACCCGGTCATGCTGAACCGTGCACCGACCCTTCACCGTCTGGGTATCCAGGCGTTTGAGCCGGTGCTGATTGAAGGTAAGGCAATCCAGCTGCACCCGCTGGTGTGTGCGGCCTTCAACGCTGACTTCGATGGTGACCAGATGGCGGTGCACGTACCGCTGACCCTGGAAGCCCAGCTCGAAGCCCGTGCGCTGATGATGTCCACCAACAACATCCTGTCTCCGGCCAATGGTGAGCCCATCATCGGTCCGACCCAGGACGTGGTACTGGGNNTGTACTACATCAGCCGNGATCGCGTTAACGCNCAGGGTGAAGGCCAGGTNTTTGCCGACACCAAGGAAGTGATGCGNGCCCTGGNCAACAAGCAGGTNCACCTGCANGCCCGNGTNAAAGTGCGNGTTCANGAAGTGGTGAAAGANCAGCANGGTAACGTGGAAGAGCGTACCTTNATCGCCGANACCACCCCCGGCCGTTGTAAGCTGTGGGATATCGTNCCGGCNGGTCTGGGCTTCGANATGGTCAACCAGAACATGACCAAGAAGGCCATCNNCAAGCTGNTGAACACCTGCTACCGNATNCTGGGNACCAAAGAGACCTGTATCTTTGCTGACCAGCTGATGTACCTGGGCTTCCGCGAAGCNACCCTGTCCGGTTCCTCCATTGGTGTGGAAGACATGGTGATCCCGGATGCCAAGTACACCATGATCGACGCCGCCGAAGAGGAAGTGCGCGAGATCGAGGAGCAGTTCGCTTCCGGTCTGGTGACCCGCGGTGAGCGGTACAACAAGGTCGTGGATATCTGGGCGCGTACCAATGACCAGATCGCCAAGGCGATGATGGAAAACCTGAAAGTCGAAGTGGTCAAGAACCGCGAAGGCAAGGACGAAGAGCAGGGCTCTTTCAACTCCATCTTCATGATGGCCGATTCCGGGGCGCGGGGTTCTGCGGCTCAGATTCGTCAGCTTGCCGGTATGCGTGGTCTGATGGCCAAGCCGGATGGCTCCATCATCGAGACCCCGATTACCAGCAACTTCCGTGAAGGTCTGAACGTACTGCAGTACTTCATCTCNACTCACGGTGCTCGTAAAGGTCTGGCGGATACCGCTCTGAAGACNGCNAACTCCGGTTACCTGACCCGTCGACTGGTCGACGTGGCCCAGGATCTGGTCGTCAACCAGATCGATTGTGGGACCGAAGAAGGCCTGCTGATGACGCCGCTGATTGAAGGNGGTGACGTAGTAGAGCCGCTGCGTGAGCGTGTACTCGGTCGTGTGGTTGCCCGTGACGTGATGAACCCACTCAACCAGGACGAAGTGGCAGTGGAAGCTGGCACCCTGCTGGATGAGGTATGGGTTGAGCAGCTGGAATCCATGGGTGTGGACGAAGTGCTGGTGCGCTCGCCAATCACCTGTGCCACCCGCTGGGGTGTCTGTGCGACTTGTTACGGTCGTGATCTGGCCCGTGGCCATCAGGTCAACGTGGGTGAGGCTGTCGGTGTTATCGCTGCCCAGTCCATCGGTGAGCCGGGTACCCAGCTGACCATGCGTACCTTCCACATTGGTGGTGCGGCGAGCCGGGCGTCTGCGGTATCCAGCATCCAGATCAAGCATGGCGGCAAGGTNCGTTTCCACAACGCCAAACATGTAAGCCACAAAGATGGTCTGGTGATCGTTTCCCGTTCTGCCGATCTGGCCGTGGCGGACGAGTTGGGCCGTGAGCGTGAGCGTTACAAGCTGCCTTACGGTGCTGTCGTGACCGTGAAAGAAGGTGAGGAAGTGGATGGCGGTCAGGTGGTGGCCACCTGGGATCCCCATACCCACCCGATCATCGCGGAAGTGCAAGGTAAGGTGCAGTTCGGAGATATGGAAGAAGGTATCTCCGTAAACTACCAGACTGACGAACTGACCGGCCTGACCAGCATTGAAGTGCTGAGCAGCCAGGACCGCCCGTCTGCGGGTAAGGANCTGCGTCCGGTCGTGCGTGTTGTCGACAGTAAAGGCAAGGCTGTGTTCATGCCGAACACGGAAATGCCGGCTCAATACTTCCTGCCGGGCAGCGCCCTGTGTGGNCTGAAGGATGGTGCCGACATCTCNGTGGGTGACGTGATTGCGCGGATTCCGCAGGAATCTTCCAAGACCCGGGATATCACCGGTGGTCTGCCCCGCGTTGCCGACCTGTTCGAAGCACGGAACCCGAAAGAAGCGGCTATCCTGGCGGAGAAAACCGGTACGGTGTCCTTCGGTAAAGAGACCAAAGGCAAGGTACGTCTGGTAATCACCCCGGATACCGGNGAGGATGCCTACGAAGAACTGATTCCCAAGTGGCGTCAGCTCAACGTGTTCGAAGGTGAGCGTGTAGAGAAGGGTGAAGTGGTGTCTGATGGCCCGCTGAACCCGCACGATATCCTTCGCCTCAAAGGTGAAGCCGAGCTGGCCCGTTACATCGTTAACGAAGTGCAGGAGGTTTACCGCCTGCAGGGTGTGAAGATCAATGACAAGCACATTGAAACCATCATCCGCCAGATGCTGCGCAAGGTAGAGATCCTGGAAGTGGGCGAGTCCTCCTTCATCAAGGGCGAGCAGGCAGAATANGCTCGCGTGACCGAAGAGATCGAGCGCCTCAAGGCCGAAGACAAGATGCTGCCCCAGTTCGAGCGTCAGCTGCTGGGTATTACCAAGGCATCTCTGGCNACCGAGTCGTTCATTTCCGCGGCCTCCTTCCAGGAGACCACCCGGGTACNGACCGAAGCGGCGGTAACCGGCAAGGAAGACGACCTGCGCGGTCTGAAAGAAAACGTGGTAGTGGGTCGTCTGATCCCGGCCGGTACCGGCTATGCCTACCACATGGATCGCCGCCGCCAGCGCGAAGATGCGCGCGGGCCGGAAGCGCCAACCATGGACGAGGTGGAAGCCGCCCTGTCCGAGGCTCTCAGCTCCTCCGACGAGTAAGCTGGCGAGTCAGGGCCTCCGGAAGCGGAGGCCTGCAGAATTCCCCTCTTTCGGGAGGGGACAGGGACACCCTGGTAGCCTTGACGGGATGCCGGGGTGTCCCTACAATCGCTGCCCCCATATTTTATGGGCGGTAAATGGGTGATATTGGCCGTCAACTGACGGTTTTTGTCACAGAACTGTAAGCGTGAGGCAGTAGTTTCATGGCAACTGTAAACCAGCTGGTGCGCAAGCCGCGCAAAAGCAAGGTAGAAAAGAGCGACTCCGTAGCCCTGCAGGGCTGCCCCCAGCGTCGCGGCGTTTGCACTCGGGTGTACACCACTACCCCGAAGAAGCCGAACTCCGCACTGCGTAAAGTGTGTCGTGTGCGTCTGACCAATGGTTATGAAGTATCTTCCTACATCGGTGGTGAAGGTCATAACCTGCAGGAGCACTCCGTGGTTCTGATCCGTGGCGGTCGTGTAAAAGACCTTCCCGGTGTGCGCTACCACACTGTTCGTGGAACCCTGGATACGGCAGGTGTGCAGGATCGCAAACAGCGTCGTTCCAAGTATGGCGCCAAGCGTCCCAAGAAGTAATTGAGCTACCTTTTCTGAATGCCGTAGCTCAATGAGCTGCGGAGGGATGAGTAAGGGCCGGACACCGTTCCGGAATTACCTGAAGCTTTCCCCGCCCAAAGCGGGAACGTTAGAGGAACACATCCGATGCCAAGACGTCGCGTTGTTGCCAAACGTGAGATCCTTCCGGATCCGAAGTTTGGAAGCCAGTTGCTGGCCAAGTTCATGAACCATGTAATGGTCAGCGGTAAGAAGTCTGTGTCCGAGCGTATCGTTTACGGTGCACTGGACATCATCGAAGAGCGCAAGGGCGGTGACTCCCTGGAGCTGTTCGAAAAGGCCCTGGACAATATCCGTCCGGCCGTGGAGGTAAAAAGCCGCCGTGTGGGTGGTGCTACCTACCAGGTTCCTGTTGAAGTTCGCCCGAGCCGTCGTACCGCGCTGGCCATGCGCTGGTTGGTAGACGCTGCCCGTAAGCGTGGCGAGAAGAGCATGCCGGCCCGCCTGGCTGGTGAAGTGCTGGATGCCGCCGAAGGTAAAGGTGCAGCGATGAAGAAGCGTGAAGACGTGCATCGTATGGCCGAAGCCAACAAGGCGTTCTCCCACTTCCGCTTCTAAGGCAGAAGGCATTCGAGTCAAACCGGCCTGCGTTCAGGCCGGTTTTTGTATATGAACCAGTGAATCGAGGTATGCAGCGTGGCACGTAAGACTCCTCTCAATCGCTATCGCAACATCGGTATCTGTGCGCACGTAGATGCGGGCAAGACCACCACTACCGAGCGAATTCTTTTCTACACCGGTGTTTCCCACAAGATCGGTGAAGTACATGACGGCGCCGCCACCATGGACTGGATGGAGCAGGAACAGGAGCGTGGTATTACCATCACCTCTGCTGCTACCACCACCTTCTGGCAGGGTATGGACCAGCAGTACGAACAGCACCGTGTAAACATCATTGATACCCCCGGACACGTGGACTTTACCATTGAGGTAGAGCGTTCCCTGCGTGTACTGGATGGTGCTGTGGTGGTGTTCTGTGGTTCTTCCGGTGTTGAGCCCCAGTCTGAGACCGTATGGCGTCAGGCCAACAAATACGAAGTACCGCGTATCGTATTCGTGAACAAGATGGACCGTGCCGGTGCCAACTTCGATCGCGTTTGCGAGCAGATTCGCAACCGTCTGGGCGCCAAGGTTGTACCTATCCAGTACAACATCGGTGCAGAAGATGACTTCAAGGGCGTTGTCGACCTGATCCGGATGAAGGCGATCTTCTGGAACGAAGAAGACATGGGCATGACCTATGAAGAGCGCGACATCCCGGACGACATCAAGGACCGTTGTGACGAACTGCGTGAGCAGATGGTAGAAGCTGCCGCAGAAGGTTCTGAAGAGCTGATGGAGAAATACCTGGAAGAAGGGGATCTCTCCAATGACGACATCAAGGCGGGTCTGCGTCAGCAGGTACTGGCTAACGAAATCGTTCTGGCTCTGAATGGTTCTGCGTTCAAGAACAAGGGCGTACAGGCTCTGCTGGATGCCGTTATCGAGTTCCTGCCCGCGCCTGACGAAGTGAAGGCGATCCAGGGTGTTCTGGAAGATGGCGAGACCGTTGAGTCCCGTGAATCTTCTGACGACGCGCCGTTCTCTGCGCTGGCGTTCAAGATTGCCACCGACCCGTTCGTGGGCTCTCTGACCTTTATCCGCGTTTACTCCGGTGTTCTGAACTCTGGCGACAGCGTGATGAACTCTGTGCGTGAGAAGAAAGAGCGTGTGGGTCGTCTGCTGCAGATGCATGCGAACTCCCGTGAAGAGATCAAGGAAGTGCGCGCTGGTGACATCGCCGCTTGCGTAGGTCTGAAGGACATCACCACCGGTGACACCCTGTGTGACCTGAATAGCGTCATCGTTCTGGAGCGTATGGAATTCCCGGATCCGGTAATTTCCGTTGCCGTTGAGCCGAAGTCCAAAGCGGACCAGGAAAAGATGGGTCTGGCACTGGGTCGTCTGGCTCAGGAAGATCCCTCTTTCCGTGTGAAGACCGACGAAGAATCCGGTCAGACCATCATCTCTGGTATGGGTGAGCTGCACCTGGACATCATCGTTGACCGCATGAAGCGCGAGTTCAAGGTTGAGTGTAACGTTGGTGCGCCGCAGGTGGCTTACCGCGAGACCTTCACCAAGCCGTCCGACGTGGAAGGCAAGTTCGTGAAGCAGTCTGGTGGTCGTGGTCAGTATGGTCACGTTAAGGTGCGTTTCGAGCCCATCGATCGTGATGAAGAGTTCCAGTTTGCCGAAGAAATTCACGGTGGTACCGTTCCGAAGGAATACTTCGGTGCTGTACAGAAAGGTATCGATGAGCAGCTGAAAGCCGGTGTTCTGGCGGGCTACCCGATCCTGGGCGTGAAAGCGACTCTGTACGATGGTTCCTACCACGAGGTGGATTCCAACGAGAACGCCTTCCGTATGGCGGGTGCCCTGGCGGTGAAAAATGCTGCCCAGGTTGGCGGTGCGGTACTGCTTGAGCCGATCATGAAGGTGGAAGCGGTAACCCCGGAAGACTACATGGGTGACGTGATGGGCGACCTGAACCGTCGTCGCGGTATGGTACAGGGCATGGAAGACACCATGGCCGGTAAAGTGATCCGCGCTGAGGTTCCGCTCTCTGAAATGTTCGGTTACGCTACCGATCTGCGTTCCATGTCTCAGGGCCGCGCCAGCTACTCCATGGAATTCCTGAAGTACGCTGAAGCACCGAAGAACATCGCTGAAGAAGTGATCAGCGGCAAGAAATCTTAAATTTACGGTTAATTGTTAAGGGTATAGAACCGTGGCAAAGGAAAAGTTTGAACGTAATAAACCGCACGTAAACGTAGGCACCATCGGTCACGTTGACCATGGTAAAACCACCCTGACCGCTGCGCTGACTCGCGTATGTGCGGAAGTGTGGGGCGGCTCTGCCGTTGCCTTCGA